>NZ_JBFTZV010000001.1:0-566181 GCF_056406615.1 Arthrobacter sp. P1_B3
GTGCCGTTCTCCGCGCGGAACACGGTCTTGAGCCCGGCGAGCTTCTCCGCCGAGGACCCGGCCCGGATGCCCTCGTCGCGGACCAGGTCAGTGCCCGGGACCGGGACGACGAGGTTGTCGTAGAAGCCCTCGTCCCACGCCGCGGCGGCCAGGTTGTGCGAGCTGGCGGAGAACTCGTCCTGCGCCTGGCGGCCCACACCGTACTTCCCGGCCAGCCGTTCGGTGGCCTCGCCCAGGGAAATGGTCCACTCCGTCGGCATGGCCTGGTTCACCAGCCGCCAGCCCAACGTAGTGGAGGCCAGGGTGAGGTCCCCGGCCGGGTACGGCTTCTCGGTCTTGGGCAGCACCCACGGGGCGCGGGACATCGATTCGGCGCCACCGACCAGCATCAGCTCGGCATCGCCGGTGTTGATCTGCCGGGACGCGATGATCGTCGCGTCCAGCGAGGAGCCGCAGAGCCGGTTGACCGTGGTGCCCGGGACCGAGACCGGCAGCCCGGCCAGCAGGGTGCCCATCCGGGCGATGTTGCGGTTTTCCTCGCCCGCGCCGTTGGCGTTGCCGAACACCACCTCATCGACCCGCTCCACGTCCAGCCCGGGGGCGCGCTTCACCGCTTCCCGGATCACGTGCGCGGCAAGATCATCCGGACGGACGGCGGCCAGGCCGGATCCGAACTTCCCGAAGGGCGTCCTCACGGCATCGTAAATGAAAGCCTGGTTCATGCTGTCTGGTCCATTTCTGTGTTGTCCATGGATTGGAACACCTGCTGGGCGGTCTTGAAGGCCGTGTTGGCGGAGGGGACCCCGCAGTAGATGGCGGTCTGGAGCAGGATTTCCTTGATCTCATCCCGGCTCAGGCCGTTGGTGATGGCGGCACGGATGTGCATGGCCAGTTCTTCCCAGTGCCCGTGCGCCACCATGGCGGTAAGGGTGACGGCCGAGCGCATCTGGCGGCTGATCCCGGGCCGGGTCCAGATGCCGCCCCAGGCGATCCGGGTGATCATGTCCTGGAAGTCCTCGGTGAAGGAATCCTTGTTCGCGTTGGCGCGGTCCACGTGCGCGGCGCCGAGGACCTCGCGGCGGACTTTCATGCCGCCGTCGTAGATTTCCTGGCTTGTCGCGCCGGGCTGGACTACGCCGTTTCGTTCGGGGCTGTTGAGTTGGTGTCCGGTCATTCGCCCGCTCCTTGGGTCTCGGTCCAGGTGATGAGGCTTTTCAGCAACTCGGCGATGTGCCCCGGCGCCTCGAAGGGCGCCAGGTGTGCCACGCCCTCCAGGCTGACGGCCGTGGCCGTGCCGCCGCCGGAGGTGATGCCCGCGGCGACTTCCTCGGCCATGGACGGCGGGGCGACGGCGTCCAGGACGCCGGCAACAACCTGCGTGGGGACGCGGATGGTGCCGAGCTGGTCCCGCACGTCGAAGCCGGCCAGGGCCTCGCAGCAGAAGGCGTAGCTGAGGCGGTCGGCGTCCCGGAGGGTGTGCAGGAGCCGGCTGCTGAGTTCGGGCTGGCTCTCCATGAATCCCGGGGCGAACCAGCGCTGCGCCGAGCCTTGGATCATCACCGGGGTTCCCTGTGTGCGGACGGTTTCGGCGCGCTCCAGCCAGCCCTCGGGGGTGCCGAGCTTCGCGCCGGAGCACTGCACGGACAGGCTCTTGAGCCGGTCGCCGTGTTTGATGGCGAGCTGCAGGCCGGTGGCCCCGCCGAGGGACACGCCGGCGTAGTGGAAGCGCGCACCCGGGGCGATCGAATCGACCAGGCCGATCACGGCGTCCGCGAGGTCGGCGACCGTGAAGGTCTCCTGCGCTGCGGGCGAGACGCCGTGCCCGGGCAGGTCCCAGGCGACGACGTCGACGTCGTCGCCCAGCAGGGCGCCGGCCTGGCTCCACACGAGGGAGGATGTTCCGAGCGATGGGCCCACGATGAGGAGGGGCTTGTCGCCCAGCGCGCGCTGGGGCGAAAGCAGGACTGCTTTGACGGTGGGTCTAGCCACGGGAGGTTCCATTCTGCAGTTGGTGAGCGGTGGCGCCGGCCGGGGCGGCGGCGTGGGCGGTGGCGTATTCCGGGTACGCCGCGAGGATGCGGCGGGAGATCTCAACGGCCTGGCCGAGGTAGTTGGCCGGGTCCAAAAGCTCCTCAAGCCGGGCGTCGGTGAGCAGATATTCCGGGACGGCCGCGCGGAGCAGTGTCCGGTAGGTGGCCGCCTGCTCCGCGGCCGGGGCCCGGAGCGTTTCGTCCACGACGCCCTGCAGGCGCTGCTTCCCGGTCCGGCCCGATCCCGTCTCGGCGCTGCGCACGTCCAAAAGCGGCGCGACGGCGGCGTTGACGGCTTCAGAGAGCAGCAGCGGGCCGGCGAGGTCCAGGTTGCGGCGCATCGCTGCGGGGAAGACCTGCAGCCCTTCGGCCAATTCGCGCATCTGCGCCGCGGCGCCGAGGGCCAGACGCAGCAGCTGGCGCAGGGCCACCCATTCGCTGTGCCAGGCGCCGTCGGGGCGTTCGTCGTTGAAATTGGCGGCCGCGAGGTGCAGCTGTGCGGCCAGGGCCGGAGCCTGCAGGGCGGCGCTGCGGATCAGCACGGAGAGCACGGGGTTCTGCTTTTGCGGCATGGCCGAGGACACGCCCCGTCCCGCGACGCGCGGTTCGGCGAGCTCGGCCACTTCCGGCCGGCTCAGGAACAGGATGTCGGCGGCCATCTTTCCGGCCGCGTCCGTCACGGCCGCCAGCGCGTCGCCGAGCCCGGTCACGGCCAACCGGTTGGTGTGCCAGGGGGCAGGAACCGTGGCGAGACCCAGGCGGGCGGCGAGCCGGTCGGCGAGGTCAAACGGGGAGAGCGGCCCGCCGGCGGAAGTCAGTGCTGTGCCGGCGGCGAGAGTTCCGGCAGCGCCGCCGGTCTGGACCGGCAGGTCAAGGGCCTCAAGCCGGCTGGCCGCGGCCGCGAGCCCGTTGAACCACTGCGCGGCCCGCAGCCCGAAGCTGTAGGGCAGCGAGTGCTGGGTCAGGCTGCGGGCAACACAAAGCGTGGCCGCATGGGCTTCAGCGAGGCCGGCGAGGGCGGACGTCGCGGTCTTGAGCTCGGCCTTCAGCTCGCGCACGGCCCCGGCAGCCAGCACCATCAGTGCCGAGTCGAGCACGTCCTGGCTGGTCAGCGAGGTATGAACGGCCTGTACCGCGCCGAGACCCCCGGTGTCCAGGGCCCGGACCTGTTCCCGGAGGTCGGCGAGCAGCGGGATGACGGGGTTGCCGCCGCCCTGCGCGCGCACGGCGATGCCCGCGACGTCGTACCGCTGCACGTCCGCTGCTGCGGCCACCACGGCGGCGGACCCGGCCGGGGCGAGGCCCGCCTCGTCCAGGACGGCCGCCCAGCCCGCCTCGACCTGCAGGATGGCGGCGAGCACTGCACGGTCCCCGGTCAGCGCCGCCACAAGCGGCGACGCCGACACGGGATTCAGCAGGCCAACGTCGCCGTGCAGGCCGGCGTCACCGTGGGTCTCGAAGAAGGTCACTTCGAGGCACCCTCGGCGTCGTTGAAATCCAGGAACACCGTCTCGCCCTCGCCCTGGAGGCGGATGTCCCAGGTCAGTCCGCCGTCGGGATCCCGGCGCGCGATCAGGGACCGGCGGCGGTCCGGCTCGAGCGAGCTGAGCAGCGGATCCTTGGCCAGGGCTTCCTCGTCCTCCGGCAGGTAGACGCGGGTGAACAGGCGGTTCATCAGGCCCCGGGCAAAGACGGCGACGGCGATGAACGGCGCCGCGCCCTCCTCGGTGGGGCCGGGATTCACCGTGGTGAAGGTGAAGACGCCGGTGTTGCCCACGGCGCTCCGGCCGAAGCCGGTGAAGGTGTAGCCGTCGCGGACCAGGGAGCCCGTGCGGTGCGGAACGTTGCCGTCCGCGTCGGCCTGCCAGATCTCCAGGATCGCGTCCGGGATCGGGTGCCCGGCGCCGTCATAGACGGTGCCCTGGAGCCGGATGGAGCCCGGGGAGCCGGGGGCCAGGAGCTCGCGGTCCTTGGCGTAGGGCAGGGCGTAGCCATAGAACGGCCCCACCGTCTGGCCCGGTGTCGGGGTGAGTTTACTCATGGCGCTCCTATTCATTCTCGTCGCCTCCTGCGCCCAATGCCTCGTTTTCTGTCCAGGTCCGCTTGGACCCGGTCAGGACAATGTCCCAGTTGTAGGCCAGAGCCCATTCGGGTTTGGTCTGCTCGTGGTTGTAGGTGGCCACGAGCCGGTCGCGGGCATCCTGGTCCACGATCGACTGGTAGATCGGGTCCAGCGGGAACAGCTGGTCACCGGGGAAGTACATCTGGGTGACGATCCGCTGGGTGAACTCCTGCCCGAACAGGGAGAAGTGAATGTGGGCCGGGCGCCAGGCATTGAGGTGGTTCTTCCACGGGTAGGCGCCGGGCTTGATGGTGGTGAAGCTGTAGGAGCCGTCGGCGCCCGTGATGCAGCGGCCGACGCCGGTGAAGTTGGGGTCCAGCGGTGCCGGGTGCTGGTCCCGCTTGTGGATGTAGCGGCCGGCGGAGTTCGCCTGCCAAATCTCCACAAGCTGGCCGGCCACGGGGCGGCCGTCGCCGTCGAGCACGCGGCCGGAGACCACGATGCGTTCGCCCAGCGGCTCGCCGTTGTGCGCGATGGTCAGGTCCGCTTCCAGCGCGTGGACGTCCATGTGCCCGAACGCTGGCGAGTAGAGTTCGATGGTTTCCGGGTCCGCGTGGTGCAGGTCCTTGGTGGGGTGGCGCAGGACGCTGCTGCGGTACGGCGCGTAGTCGAGCCGCGGCTGGGTTTCGGCCGGGGCTCCGTTTTTGAGGGCCTGCGCGTAGGCCTCGCCGATCGCCTTCATCTCGGCGCTGAGGTCCGCCTGCGACTCAGCGGCGGCGTCGAGCGGCGCATACGTCTTTGGTGCGGCCTCCGTGGCTTCGTCGGACACGTCCTCGGTGATCGGGTCGGCATTGAAGATGTCGAGGTTGATTTCTTCAGGCACAGCAGCCTCCTTTCCTTGGTGTGTTTGTTGTTCGGATGGGGTCAGGAAGTGCGGGTCAGGTGGTGCAGATGGTCGTACTGGACGGCGTGCCGCACCGGGGCGTTCGGGGCGCCGTAGCCGTCGTAGGCGCCGCGGCGTTCCACCATTTCGAAGAACACGCTGCCCACCGTGGCCGTGTAGAAATGCAGGAATTCGCCGTCGGCATCGCGGTCATAGAGCAGGTTGAGCTCGCGGAGCGTGGCCAGGAATTCCGGCTCCAGCTCGAACCGGGCATCGAGGTCCTCGTAGTAGTTCGCCGGGATCCGCAGAAAGTCCAGTCCGCGGTCCCGTGCGGCCCGGGCAGTGGCCACGAGGTCATCCACGGCGAACGCCACGTGCTCCTGGTAGGTGCGGCGGTGGCCGGTCCCGGACGCGCCGGCGGGGCCCTCCTGCTGCAGCAGCGGCGCCAGGTTCAGCACCAGGCGGACGCCCCGGTCCTGCGTGAGCATCACCTGGGACCGGACCAGCCCGGTGGGGCTGGCCACCTCGGCGAACGGCTGCGGCTCCAGCGCAAGCGCGCTGGTGTAGAAGAGCACGGCCTCGTCGAAGTGCTGCCACGGCTGGGCGAGGTTGACGTGGTCGATCACGGCGCCCGGGTTGCCGGCCCGATCCTCCGCGGGGACGCCCAGTCCGTCGCCGAATTCCCGGGTCCACGCGGCGGTGCCGTCCGGGCTGCCCTGGCAGAGGAAGATTTCGGTGGAGTCCGGCGCGGCGAAGCCCTGGAAGACTTCCTCGTTGGCCTGGCTCTTGCGCGGCACCGCGGGAGCCTTGAGCTGCTGGGCGCGGGCGGCGGCGATGACGGGAGAGTCGACGTCAAAGCCCACGGCAGAAATGGCAGCGGAAATGGCAGCGGCGGCGGGAGCCTGCTGGAGGGCAGCACCGGCGGCGGTGGCCGGTTCTTCAGTGATGATCACGCGGGCGTGGCCCATGGTCCACAATTGCACGTCCTTGGTCCGATGCCGCCCGTTAAACGCAAACCCCAGCTGGCCGAGCAGGGTTTCCAGGCCGGCGGTGTCCCCTGCGCGGACCTCGGCGAAGTTGAAGCCGGCGGGCTCGGCCACCCGGGGTAGCGTGGCGAGCTCCATGGGGTAGCGGCGCCGGGCCGCGGGGCCGGCCGCCTTGCTGGCCTCCTCGCCTTCGGCGGGGGCCGGGTTTGCCTCTAGCCAGGCGGCGCTTTGCTCTTCGAGCCAGATCAGCGACCGCATGGCATCGACGGCGGTGCGTTCGACGTCGGACTGGCGGAAGACGTCGTTGAACACCTCCAGCGACACCGGCCCGGTGTAGCCGGCGCGGACCACGTGGCCCATGAACTTGGCGAGCTCGAACTGGCCCTCACCCGGAAACACCCGGTAGTGCCGGCTCCAGGACAGCACGTCCATGGACAGCTTGGGGGCATCGGCGACCTGCACGAAGAAGATCTTCTCCGGGTTGAAGGCCTCGATCGGCGCGGTGTCCCAGTCCCGGGAGAGGATGTGGAAGGAGTCCAGGCAGGTGCCCAGGTTGGGGTGGTCCACCATGTCGACCAGCCGGTGGGCGTGCTCGTAGTCGTTGACGTACTTGCCCCAGGCGAGGGCCTCATAGGCGACCTTGACGCCGTGTTCACCCGCGAGGTGCGCGAGCCGGGAGAGCTGGGTTGCCCGGAGATCGTCGTCGTCGATCGTGGCCGTGCCGACGTTGGAACAGAGCAGCATGGTGTCCATGCCCAGGCGGGACATGAGCCTGAACTTGGCATCCGCGCGGCGAAGGTTGGCGGCGAGCAAGTCCTCGGGAACACTGTCGAAGTCGCGGAAGGGCTGGTAGAGGTCCAGGTTCAGGCCGAGGTCGGCGGCCAGTTTCCGGACGTCCTCCGGGCTCAGCGGGGACGTCACGAGGTCCTGTTCGAAGATTTCGATCCCGTCGAAGCCGGCCATGGCGCAGGCCTGCATTTTTTCCCGCAGGGTGCCGGCGAGGCAGACGGTGGCGATTCCGGTGCGCATCAGGCGGCCACTTCTTCCGCGGCCACAAGTTCCAGGAAGTGGGAGCGCATGCGGTCGGCATCGGCCTGGCGCCCGGTGAAGATCCGGAAGGCGTCCGCCGCCTGGCCCACGGCCATCCGGCCGCCGTCGAGCACGTCGCAGCCCTTGGCGCGCGCCTCGCGGACAAGCTCGGTTTCGATCGGCCGGTACACGATGTCGGCCACCCAGTGCCGGGACTCCACGAGGGACATGTCCAGCGGAACGCCCGGGTGGGCGGCCATGCCCACGGGGGTGCAGTGCACCAGGCCGTCGGCCTGCGGCATGAGCTGCGGGAGCTCCGCCGTCGTCCGGGCAGTGACGGTCCGGTCCGGGAAGAATCCGGCGAGCTCGGCCGCCCGGGCGGCGCAGCGCGCCGCGTCGGTGTCCACGAGGTCCAGTTCGCGGACCCCCGCGGTGAGCAAGGCGTAGGCGACGGCGGAACCGGCGCCGCCGGCGCCCAGCTGCACCACGCGGTCCAGGGTGGCGCCGGGGAGCCCGGAGGCCAGCGCCGCCGCGAAGCCGGAAAAGTCGGTGTTGTAGCCGATGAAGCGGCCCTCGCGGATGACCACGGTGTTGACGGCGCCGAGGCGCCGGGCGTCTGCGGAGACTTCGTCCAGGTAGTCGAGCACGAGCTGCTTGCAGGGGTGCGTGATGTTCAATCCGTTGAACCCGAGGCTCCGGGCGCCGGCGAGCAGCTCCCCCACGGCCTGGCCGGGCAGGCCGAGTTCGGTGAGGTCGATCGGGCGGTAGAGGTACCGGAGGCCCTGCACGTCGCCTTCGCGTTCGTGCATGTAGGGCGTGAGGGAGGGCATGACGCCGTCTCCCACGAGGCCCACGAGGAAGGACTCTGCTCGATTGCTCATCCGGTTAGCTCCTTTGACAACGGCACTCGGCGGGCTGGGACGCTTGCGGCATCTCCGGCGGCCCGGGTGACAGGGATTACATTACAGACTTTGTTCACATGTTGCACTGTTGTTCGAATGACGAACTTATTGTTACGGCGGTGGCTCCGGCGTCGGGCCGTCACCGCTGGGGCAGCCGGGCCGACAGCTCGGCGGCCGCCGCCTGAAGCAACGGCACAAGGGCCACCAGGGACTCCATGCTGAGGCGGAACACCGGAACTGCCGTGGCAAGGGAGGCGAAGGCGTGCCCCTGGGCGTTGAAGACCGGGACGGCGACGGCGCGCATGCCGAGCTCGTTTTCCTCGTCCATGGTCGCGTAGCCCTGGCGCCGGACCTGCTCGATTTCCGCCCGGAAAGCCTCGCGGTCGGTGATGGAGAGCGCCGTCAGTGGTTCCAGGGGCAGCTCGTCGACGAGCTGGACGCGGGTGGCGTCATCGGCGAACGCCACCAGCGCCTTGCCCACCGAGGTGGTGTGCAGGGCCCCGAGATGCCCGGGGTCGCTCGTGACCCGGAAGGTCTGCGGGCCGTCCACCTTGTTCACCGTCAGGTGGTGGAGGCCGTCGCGCACGGAGAGGATGGTCGCCTCGCCCGTTTCCTCGGTGACCCGCCGCAGGATGGGCAGGGCCGTACCCGCGAAGCCGTGATGGTTGGAAACGCGCTGGCCGAGCTGGAACACCCGCAGCCCCAGGTGGTAGCGGCGGCCGTCCGGCTCATAGTCCACGAAGCCGTCCCGCGTCAGGGACCCGAGCAGGCGATAGGTGGTGCTGAACGGCAGATCCGCCCGGCGGGAAATGTCCGCGGCACTGGCGCCGCGCGGCTCGTCGCCCAGGAGGACCAGCAGGCCCAGCGCCTTGCCCACCATGTCCGTCCGCGAGTCCTCCCTGGCGGCTTTGGCCGGCTTTGCAGGGGCTTCCCCGGGATACCCGGAAGCGGCGGGCGTATCTGTGGCTTGATTCACACTCATGTACTGATATTCCCACATAGTGAGAGCTATTTCTAGATGGTGATTATTTTTCTTGACAGGTGACTGTGCTCACAGTCATGATTGCTATATCGCAAAAGTAGCTTCCACCATGTGGCTACTAATCCTGGTCTTTCCTCGGACCTCCGGCTGCACCACACTTAAGCAAGCGGCAGTCGAGACCTTCCTGATCCATCCGCGACAACGTCGTCACACCAAAGGAACACCATGAGCCACACTGTCCCGTCCACGACGCCGGGTACCGTCACAGGAGGGACGCCGAAGAAGGCGGCCCTTGCCAGCTTCCTGGGCAGCGCCGTCGAGTATTACGACTTCTTCATCTTCGGTTCCGCAGCGGCACTGATCTTCCCGCACGTTTTCTTCCCCGATGCGGACACCAATGCGGCCATCATGTCCTTCGCGACCTTCGGCTTCGCCTACGTGGCCCGTCCGGTCGGCGCGGTCATCCTCGGCCACTTCGGCGACAGGATTGGACGCCGGAAGGTCCTCATGTTCACGCTGCTGCTGATGGGTGCCGCCACTTTCGTTATCGGCTGTCTCCCGGACTTCGACACGGTCGGCTGGTGGGCCCCGGCACTTCTGGTGCTGGCACGGCTCTGCCAGGGCCTGTCCGCAGCCGGCGAGCAGGCCGGCGCCTCCTCCATGACGCTCGAGCACGCCCCGGACAACCGCCGCTCGTTCTTCACCTCCTGGACCCTGACCGGAACCCAGGGCGGCCAGATCCTCGCCGCCCTCGTCTTCATCCCCGTACTGGCCCTGCCCGATGAGATCAAATACACCATCGGCTGGCGCATCCCGTTCTGGCTCAGCGCCGTGGTTGTGCTGATCGCGTTCTTCATCCGCCGCACCCTGCACGAGCCCCCGGCGTTCGAGGAAGCCCAGAAGACCAAGCAGATCTCCAAGCTCCCGGTGGCCGACCTCCTCAAGGACCACTGGCGCGATGTCCTCCGCGTCATCGCCTGCGCCTTCATCGCCGCCGTGTCCACCGTCTTCGGCACCCTGGCCATCAGCTACGCCAAGAACGTCGCCGGCGTGGACGGCACCACCACCCTCTGGCTCGTGGTGGGCGCCAACTTCATGGCCCTGGGCACCCAGCCGCTGTTCGGCATGCTCGCGGACAAGATCGGCCGCAAACCGGTCTTCATCTATGGCGCACTGTCCAGCGCGGTCCTGACCCCGGTCTTCCTGCTGAGCCTCGAATCCGGCAGTGTCCCTCTGATGTTCCTCGCGGCAATCGGGTTCTTCTCGTTCGGCTACGCTGCGGCCAACGCGGTCTGGCCCTCCTTCTACGCCGAGATGTTCACCACCAACGTCCGCTTCTCCGGCCTCGCGATCGGTACGCAGCTTGGCTTCCTGATGGCCGGTTTCGCCCCGGCGATCGTCGCGGCCATGGGCGGCATCCAGTCCGGCGGCTGGGTCCAGATCAGCATCTTCACCGGCATCATCTGCCTGATCGCCACCGTCGCGGCACTGACGGCCAAGGAGACGTTCAAGGTCCCCACCCGGGAGCTCGGCCAGCAGCACTAGGTTCCCGCCCGGCGCTCAGCCGGCAGTTCCGCACCGCACGACGGCGGCCCGTCCCTTCTGGGGGCGGGCCGCGTCGTTAAAGGCGCTATTGCGTTGTCTCAGGTTAGGTTTGGGCCTTAGCGTACGGCGCCCAGCACCGCGGCGAGATCGAACTTCACCGGCTCCTCCAGCTGGTCATAGGTGCAGGAGTGCGGATCCCGGTCCGGACGCCAGCGCACGAACTGGGCAGTGTGTCGGAACCGTTCGCCCTCCATGTGGTCGTACTTCACTTCCACCACGCGCTCGGGCCGGAGCGGGGTGAAGGACAGGTCCTTGCCGCCGCTCCACCGGCTTCCCTGGGCATTCCGCGGGGTCCGCGCCCCCTCCTCCTGCCGGGCCCAGGCCCAGGGGTGGTCCTCGAAACCGGTGACCAGCTCCTGCAGCTCGGCAAACAGCTCCTGGCGCCGTGCCATCGGGAAGGCGCCCACCACGCCGACATTCGCCAGCACCCCGGCGTCGTCGTAGAGCCCCAGCAACAGCGAGCCGATCCGGTCCGGACCGGAGGTGTGCACGCGGTATCCGGCGAGCACGCAGTCCGCCGTCCGCTCATGCTTGACCTTGACCATCGCGCGCTTGTCCGGCTGGTAGGTGCCCTCCAGCGTCTTGGCCACGATGCCGTCAAGTCCGGCGCCCTCGAACTGCCGGAACCAGCGCTGCGCCGTGTCCCGGTCGGAAGTCGCGGCCGTCAGGTGGACCGGGGCCGCGCTGGCCGCGAGTGCGCGTTCGAGCTCCCGCCGGCGCTCGGCGAAGGGTTTTCCGGTGAGGTCCTCGTCGCCGAGGGCGAGCAGGTCGAACGCCACGAAACGCGCCGGGGTCTGTCCCGCGAGCAGCTTCACCCGGCTGGCGGCCGGATGGATGCGCTGCTGGAGCGCATCGAAGTCGAGCCGGTCCCCCGAGGCCGCCACCAGGATGATCTCGCCGTCCACCACGCAGCGTTCCGGCAGCTCCGTCTTCAGCGCCTCGACGAGCTCGGGGAAGTAGCGCGTCATCGGCTTGCCGTTCCGGCTGCCGATCTCCACCTCGTCGCCGTCGCGGAAGATGATGGAGCGGAACCCGTCCCACTTCGGTTCAAAGAGCCAGCCCTTTCCAGTGTCCGGCACCGGCAGGGCAGGGAGTGCTTTGGCCAGCATGGGCGCAATGGGTGGCATCAACGGCAGTCGCATAGCGCCCATTCTTGCGCCGCGGACCCGGCACCGCCAGCCCCGCCGCAGGGCTTTCCCCAACGAGGGTTTCCTCGACACGGCCCCGCCCCCACGGTAGACATGGGTGATGGCTACCATTGGGTTCCACGCCTCGCATGAACAGATCAGCCCCGGCCGCCTCCTCAAGGACGTGCAGCTGGCCGAGCAGGCCGGCTTCGATGCCGCGATGTGCTCGGACCATATTGAGCCGTGGTCCGCCCGGCAGGGCCACTCCGGCTTCGCCTGGTCCTGGCTCGGGGCCGCGCTGGCCACCACCGGGCTGCGTTTCGGGGTGGTGACGGCGCCCGGGCAGCGCTACCACCCGGCGATCATCGCGCACGCCTCGGCCACCTTGGCGGACATGTTTCCCGGCCGCTTCTGGATGGCGCCGGGCAGCGGTGAGTACATGAACGAGCACGTCACCGGCGAGCACTGGCCGCAGAAGGAGACGCGGCAGCGCCGGCTGGAGGAGTGCGTCGACATCATCCGCCGGCTCCACGCCGGCGACGTGGTCACGCACCACGGCCTCGTCACGGTGGAGCAAGCCCGGATCTGGGACGTCCCGGAGACCAAGCCGCCGCTCATTGCCCCGGCCGTGAGCGTGAAAACAGCGCGCCGGGCGGCGGCCTGGGCGGACGGACTCGTCACCGTGAACCAGCCGCCGGAAAAGCTGAAGGACATGCTGGCGGCCTACCGGGACGCCGGTGGCCGCGGGAACGCTGCCCTCCAGGTCCACCTGTCCTGGGCACCGACAGAGGCCGAGGCCGTCGCGATCGCTATGGACCAGTGGCGCACCAACGTCTTTGCGCCGCCGATTCCCTGGGACCTGCCCACGGCGGCCCATTTCGACGGCGTCAGCGCCGGTGTCCAGGAGGACCAGGTGCGGGCGGCCGTCAACGTTTCCGCCGATGCCGGGCAGCACGCCCAATGGCTCGCGTCCTATCTGGACCTCGGATTCGACGAGCTGTACCTGCACTTCGTGGGCCAGGAGCAGGCTCCGTTTATCGACGTCTTCGCCGAACACGTCCTCCCCCAGCTCCGCCCGGCCGGACAAGCCCTGACCGGACCGGACGGTGCGCTGTGAGAATCGCCGAAACCTCTGACCTCTGGTGGAAAAACGCGGTGATCTACTGCCTGGACCCGGAGACTTTCTTCGACGGCGACGGCGACGGCACCGGAGACTTCGGCGGGCTGATCCAGCGCGTTGACTATCTTGCCGCGCTCGGAATTACCTGCATCTGGCTCATGCCCTTCTACCCCTCCCCGGACCGGGACGACGGCTACGATGTCACCGACATGTACGGCGTGGACCCCCGGCTGGGGAGCCCGGGGGACCTGGTGGAATTCATCCGCACCGCCAACGATCGCGGCATCCGGGTGATCGCGGACTTTGTCATCAACCACACCTCCGACCGGCACCCGTGGTTCGTCCAGGCCCGGAAGTCCGTGGACAACCCGTACCGCGACTACTACGTCTGGCGGAAGGACACGCCGCCGGACACCTCGGACCAGGTGGTGTTTCCCGGCGAGGAGACCTCCATCTGGACCCAGGACAAGGCCACCGGTGAGTGGTATCTGCACATGTTCGCCAAACACCAGCCGGACTTGAACGTGATGAATTCCAAGGTGCGGGACGAGATCGCGAAGTCCATGGGATTCTGGCTGCAGCTGGGCCTGGACGGCTTCCGGCTGGATGCGGTGCCCTTCTTTCTGGAGTTGCTCGGCGAGCCCAAGGACGAGGCCGCGAGAATCGATCCGCACCAATACCTGAGCGCCCTGCGCAGCTTCCTCAACCGCCGCCAGGGCAGTGCCGTGCTGCTCGGCGAGGTCAATCTCCCGTACAAGGAACAGCTGAAGTACTTCGGCGGCCCGGCCGGCAACGAGCTGAACATGCAGTTTGATTTTCTCTCGATGCAGAACATGTACCTGTCACTGGCCCGGCAGGACGCCCGGCCGCTGGCCCGGACGCTGAGCAGCCGTCCGAAAATCAATCCTGACAACCAATGGGCCATGTTCGTCCGGAACCACGATGAACTCACGCTGGACAAACTCAGCGATGCCGAACGCGACGAGGTCTTCGCAGCCTTCGGCCCAGATCCCGACATGCAGATGTACGGCCGCGGACTGCGGCGGCGGCTGCCCACCATGCTCGGCGGCGACCCGGCCAGGATCCGCATGGTCTACTCCCTGATGTTCTCGCTGCCGGGCACCCCGGTGCTCTTCTACGGCGAAGAGATCGGGATGGGCGAGGACCTGCGGGCGAAGGGCCGCTCGGCCGTCCGCTCCCCCATGCAGTGGGACAACACCACGAACGGCGGCTTCTCGACCGCCCCGTCCGGGGACCTCGTGGCCCAGCCGGTGGAGGGACCCTTCGGCCCGGCACATATCAACGCCGCGGCCGCGAAACCGGATCCCGATTCGCTGTGGAACTTCGTCGCGACGCTGATCCAGCGCTACCGGGAATGTCCCGAGCTCGGCTGGGGCAGGTTCGAACTCATCAAGCAGGGCTCGCCGGCGGTGCTGCTGCAGCGCTGCACGTGGGACGGTTCCACGGTGATTGTCGCCCACAACTTCGGCGCGGAGCCGGTGTCCGTGACGGGCGCGATGGCGGCGGCATCGCCGCAGGAGGGCGAGGAAAGCGGGCCAGCGGGTCCGGACGCGACGGGCGGCGAGGTGCGGTCGTACGCCGGGGCCGTGCTCCGGGACCTGCTCGGCGGCGAGGACATCCCGCTCTCCGACGACGGCGCCTTCGAGCTTCCGCTGGACCGCTACGGATACCGGTGGTTCCGGGTCCAGCGCCCGGGGGAACGACAACTCCCCTGAGCGCGCCCGCCGGCAGTGCGGCGGCCGGCAAACTAAGGGGGCCGGCGAAAAAGAGGGCCGGTAACCGCCGCGCCGTCGAAAACTAACCGGCCCCTTACCGTGCTGAAACGCGGACGCAACATTGGCGCAGGACACTGGAAGTGCCGGCAAGAGCAGGCACCAGCTCCAGTCAGGAGGCCCCGCCATGTTGAAGGAAGCCAAAGCCCATGTAACCCGTATCCGCGCCCTCGACCAGCTGCACCGCGGCGATGAGATCGAGGCCCACCTGAGCGTGGGCCCGAACTACGACGACGTCGTGATCCGCCGCGGCAGCGTCCAGGAAACGGCCCCCGGAATCGGCGTCGTCTGGATCATGGACCGCCAATCGGGCATGCGCAAGGCCATCAACGCGGACGAATGCACCGTCTGGCGGGTCGCCTGAGGCTCAGCCTCCCGCCACTGACTGGATGATGAGGACTTCCTGGCCTGGTGCCACGGCAGTCACCAGGCCCTGCAGCCGCCGGATTTCATTCCCGTTGACGTATATATTCACGTAACGGCGAACGCTTCCGGTCTCGTCCCGCAACCGCCGCGACAGAGCCGGGTAGTCCCCGGTCACCGTATCCAGCAACCACTCCACCGTCACCGTAGCCTCAGCGGGCGTAGTCAGGATGGACTGCCCGCCAGCGAGCGGCTGGAGCGCGCTGGGCAGGACCACACTGATCGCGGACTCGGCCGGCATGGAGTCGCCGTCGACCATGGCGCCGTTCATGCGCTTGTTCGTCCCCTCACGGCTGCGCCGGCACCAAAGCCGCGGAAACCACGGCCGCCCGCACGCACAGCACGTCCGGCAGGTGCGAGGCGATTTCGGTGAAGTGTTCGCCCTCGTCGGCGCTGGCGTAGACACTGCCGCCCCGCGTCCCGAAGTAGACGCCCGCGGGCTCCGCGCCATCGACGCTGGCGGCATCTCGCAGCACGGCGTTGTACTCAGCTTCCGGAAGCCCGGCGTCGAGCCGTTTCCAGCTGGCGCCGGCGTCATCCGTCCGGTGCACGGCCAACTTCCCGTCCGGCGGAATCCGTTCGCCGTCAGCCTTCAGCGGGATCACCCAGGCCGTACCGGCCCGGCGCGGATGCGTCAGCATCACAAAACCGAAGTCAGCCGGCAGCCCCTCGGCGATCGACTCCCACGATTCGGCGTCGTCGTCGCTGCGGTACACGCCGTGGTGGTTTTGCGCGTACAGCCGGCCGTCGACGGCGGCGTCGGCCGCGATCTTGTGGACGCACTGGCCGAATTCCGGATTGGGATCCGGCATGAAGTAGGCGGAAATCCCCTTGTTGCGCGGCTCCCAGGAGGTGCCGCCGTCGAGCGAGCGGTAGACCCCTCCCGTGCTCATGGCAACGTGGACTTTCTCGCCCGTGGGGTCAACGACGATCGAGTGCGCCGCGGCGCCGCCGTAGCCTGCGCCCCATTCGCTGCGGTGCGGATGGTCCCAGAGGCCGCGGTTGAGCTCGAAATGCTCGCCGCCGTCGGTCGATTTCCAGACGGAGATCGGTTCACATCCCGCCCACACGACGCCCGGGCGGGAGTCGGCGTCCGGGTGGATCTGCCAGATCCGTTCCAAGGCGGCCTCGGTGCCGTCGGGGAACGTGATGGCGCCATTTTCGGGTTCGCTCCAAGTTCCGCCCAGGTCATCGGAGTGAAAAACCGTGGGACCCCAGTGCTCGGAGCGGACCCCCACCAGGATCCGGGTCCTGCCATCGCGGGTATCGATGCCGATGCTGGGCACCTCACTCATCAGAAAATGCGGCCCGGACAAGGACCAGTGCCTCCGGTCCGGGCTGGTCGCCAGCCAAAGGCCCTTCTTGGTCCCGATCGCCAGGACATAACTCTCTGCAGTAGCCATGCGTCCCATGCAACCATCCCCGCCGGAAGGCCGCAATGGTTTTCTCCCGGCGCCGACGGGGGTACCGTGGCGCGTGTCAGTCGACGAACTCCGACTGCGTCTCGATGAAGTCCCAGTCCGCAGCCGTCAAAACTGCGGCGCCGCCGGCGGACGATTCAGCGGGACTGGGGCCGCCGGCGGCGGCTATCCCCCGCTGCACGGCCTCGGGCAGTTCGACGGTCCGGAGATTTTCCCGAAGCCATTCTTTGCTCGCCAAATCCAGATCCAACCACCACATGTAGATCTCCACGGCGGCCACCTCCTCCTGTGTTCTTCAACCGTAGGCCCCGTCCCCGGGCTGTTCAAGGGATTCCCCGGCAAACTGCGCCAGCGCCGTCCCGAGCTGCGGGAACGGGAAGTAAGCCCCTGTTCAGGGCGGCACCCCGGCGCCAGAATGAAGTATGTCTGACGACTCCGCCGACGGCCCGGCGCCCCTCGTGGTGGGCGTGGTTCCGGGGCAGCATCCCGAGGTGCTGCAGCTGGCGGCATCCCTTGCGAAGACCCTGGCCGCGCCCATGATCTGCGCCTACGTGGATGAGGCAAGCTACCTCGTGGAGTGGGATCCGGCGCGGTCCGCGCACCGCCTGTCGCTGCATCCGGACGCGGACGACGCCCGGATCCGGGAGACCACCCAGGAGTTGCGTTCGGCCATTGAGGCACACTGCGCAGGCCTGGGGATCGACTGGACACTGCGCACCCTGGCCGGGGACCCCGCCCGGGCGATCGGCAGGCTGGCCGCGGACGCCAACGCGCGCATGATTGTGGTGGGGACCCCCGAACGCGGCATCGGCCACCGCATTTCCGCGGCGCTCAACGGCTCTGTGGCGGCATGGCTGAGCCACCATCAGGAACGTCCGATCCTCATCGTTCCGGCGGGTAGAAAATAAAGCGAAAGTACTTATTCGGAGTGCTGGTGTTATCCCACTACCGCCAAGTAAGCTCGATGTGTAGGCGGGACGAACCGCCTACCCTATAGCTGCTCCGGAGTGCGTATCCCCCAATAACGCACTCCGGAGCTCTTTAATTTGCGCAACGTTCCAGATTCCCCGCAAGCCCGCACGCAGGCTTGAAACATACCCCTAGGGGGTATATGTTGGGGGCATGAGCGAGTCAGAAGTCCCCGGCACGGCGCGCCCGGACCCGTTGAGCTTGGACCCGTTGAGCTTGGACACAGCGCCCCACGAGCAGCACGGCTACACGGCCAACAAGGATGCCTACCTTCGCCGGCTCAAGCGGATCGAAGGGCAGGTCCGCGGCATCGCCCGGATGGTTGACGAGGACAAGTACTGCATCGACATCCTCACTCAGGTCGCCGCCGTCACCAAGGCCCTGCACGCGGTGAGCCTGGGGCTCGTCGAGGAGCACATCGGGCACTGCGTTGTCGGCGCCGCCGCCGAGCCGGATCCGGAGCTTCGGGCCGAGGCCATCGATTTCAAAGTCAAGGAAGCCACCGATGCAATCGGACGCCTCCTGCGCTAGGACCTGCACCACCCACCACACCACCGGGCCGGGGAACCACCACCTGCCCAGCGACAAGGAGCACGCCATGGCCACCGTTTCCACCACCGTCAACGTTTCCGGCATGACCTGCGGCCACTGCGTGTCCTCCGTCAGCGAAGAACTTGAGGCGCTCTCCGGCGTCGAAAAGGTCGACGTCGATCTCAAGGCCGGGGGCATCTCCACCGTCACGATCACCTCCAGCGAGACACTGTCGTCCTCCGAGATCGGCGAGGCCGTCGCCGAGGCCGGCTACCTCATGGTCGCCAGCGAAGCCTGAGTGACGTTCGCGCCGGCGGACGGCAGACGCCGGCCAACGGCAGACAGGGCATCGACGGGAAAAGAAGGGCGCCGTGAGCAGCGAGCAGTTGTTGGACCAAGCCGGAAGCCGGGTCATTGACCTCGATATCGAGGGCATGACCTGCGCCTCCTGCGTCAACCGGGTCGAGCGCAGGCTCGGAAAGCTCGACGGCGTCGAGGCCAGCGTCAACCTGCCCCTCGAGTCCGCCCGTGTCAGCGTCCCGGCGGACATTACCGACGACCAAATCACCGCCACGGTCGCGGCCGCTGGCTACAAGGCCACGATCCGGTCCCCCAAGTACCCGGGCACACCGGTTGAGCCCGCAGAACTCCCGGCCACCACCGGGGGTCCGACTGGCTCAGCCGCACCCTCACTCCGCCCGCGGCTCGCCGCGGCAGCCGCGCTCACCGTGCCGGTGTTCGCGATCTCGATGATCCCGGCGCTGCAGTTCCCGAACTGGGGCTGGACGGCCGCCGTCCTTGCCCTGCCGGTGGTCACCTGGGCGGCGTGGCCGTTTCACCGCGCCGCGGCAGCCAACGCCCGGCACCTGGCCTCGACCATGGACACCCTGGTATCAATCGGCGTGATTGCTGCCTACGCGTTCTCGGCCGGCCAGCTCCTAGCCGACCCGCGCATGACCGCACACCCGGCAGCGGAGGGCATGGGCTCCGGCGGCCTGTATTTCGAGGTCGCATCCGTGGTCACCACGTTCCTGCTCCTTGGCCGCTACCTCGAGGCCAATGCCAAACGGAAGGCCGGCGACGCCCTCAGGGCCCTGCTGGACCTGGGGGCAAAGGACGCGACGATCCTGCGCCACGGCACCGAGCACAAGATCCCGGCCGACCAGCTGGCCGTCGGAGATGTGATGGTGGTCCGCCCCGGCGAGAAGATCGCCACCGACGGCGTGGTCATCGACGGCTCCTCGGCCGTGGACGCCTCCCTTGTGACCGGCGAGTCCGTACCGGTGGAAGTTGGCCCGGACAGCCAAGTCACCGGGGCCACCATCAACACCTCCGGCCGGTTGCTGGTCCGCGCCACCCGCGTCGGGTCCGAAACCACGCTGGCCCAAATGGGGCGCCTCGTCTCTGCGGCGCAGACCGGAAAAGCACCCATCGCCCGGCTCGCAGACCGCATCAGCGCCGTCTTCGTACCGGTCGTCCTGGCCATCGCCGCCCTCACCTTCGGGGCCTGGCTGATGGCGGCCGCACCGGCCATGGGCCCCGACGAGGTCCGGGCCGCCTTCACCGCCGCCGTCGCTGTGCTGGTCATCGCCTGCCCCTGCGCCCTGGGGCTGGCCACACCGGTGGGGCTGCTCACGGGAACCGGCCGCGGCGCCCAGCTCGGCATCCTGATCAAGGGGCCGCAGGTCCTCGAGGACACCCGGACGGTGGACACGATCCTGCTGGACAAGACCGGAACCGTCACCACCGGCCGGCTCGCCGTGGACGGCATCCACAGCTTCGGACCGCACAGCGAAGCCGAGGTCCTGCGCCTCGCGGGGGCAGTGGAAAMCGCCTCCGAGCACCCGATCGCCCGGGCCATCGCCGCTGCGGCTTTGACCGCGGAGGGCTTGAACAACGACGGCGCCGGCCACCCCGCCGTCGCCGGCTTCCGTTCCGCGCCCGGCGGCGGCGTCCAGGGCACCGTGGACGGACGGCGGGTAACCGCGGGGCGCACCGGCTGGCTGCTGGAGCTCGGCATCGCCCCGGCCCCGGCGCAGCGGGAGGCGCTGGGCACTGCCGAAGACTCGGGCGCCACGGCCATCTGGGTTGCCGTTGACGGCGAACCCGCCGGCATCATCCGCCTGCGGGACACCCTCAAGCCCGGCTCCGCAGCCGCGGTCGCCCGGTTCCGGGAACTCGGGCTCCGGCCGATCCTGCTGACCGGTGACAACGCCGCCGTGGCCGCGCAGGTGGCGGCCGCCGTCGGGATCAGCCCGGACGACGTCTTCGCGGGTGTACTCCCGGAGGGCAAGGTCGACGCCGTGCGGAAGCTGCAAGCGGCGGGCGCCACTGTGGCGATGGCCGGGGACGGCGTCAACGACGCCGCGGCGCTAGCGCAGGCGGACCTGGGCATCGCTATGGGCTCCGGCACCGACGTCGCCATCGAGGCCGCCGATCTGACGGTGATGGGCAACGACCTCGGGCAGGTGGCGCAGGCGATCGAGCTCTCCCGCCGAACGCTGGGCACCATCAAGACGAACCTTTTCTGGGCGTTCTTCTACAACGCCGTGGGCATTCCGGTGGCAGCCCTGGGCCTGCTCAACCCGATGATCGCCGGCGCCGCAATGGCCGCCAGTTCGGTGCTGGTGGTGGCCAACTCGCTGCGGCTGCGCAGCTTCGGCCGCTAAGCCGGTCCCGCCCCTGGCGCCACTGCCTCAGGCCGCGCCGTAGCGGACGGCAGCGCGGGCTTTGGCCTTGGCGGCTTCCTCCCCGCGGTCCTTTGCGGGGGCGTGGGTCACGAGGGAGTCGAGCAGGTGCTGCGTCGCGTGGGCAACCTCATGCACAGCCCGGTTGAAGGCCTCTTCGTTGGCTTTGGACGGCTTCGTGCTGCCACTGATCTTGCGCACGTATTGCAGCGCTGCGGCCTCCACCTCGGCGGTGGTCGCGTGGGGCTCAAAATTGTGGAGGGTCCGGATGTTTCGGCACATATCTCCATGCTAGGTGCCTTCGGGCCCGGGAACGAGGACCCCGGCGTGAATGCTG
Source organism: Arthrobacter sp. P1_B3 (assembly GCF_056406615.1). NCBI lineage: Bacteria > Bacillati > Actinomycetota > Actinomycetes > Micrococcales > Micrococcaceae > Arthrobacter > Arthrobacter sp. P1_B3. The sequence continues at coordinate 20,888 of NZ_JBFTZV010000001.1, forward strand.
GCACCCGGCAGGCACCTGAGAGGTAACGCTGGTGGTGGCTTACGGCACGGGCTCGCAGTCGTTCGCGTGATCCAGTGCCGCCGCACCGGTGCCGGCCGGTGCCCGGAGCTCGTCCAGACGGACCAGGACCACGCCCCCGACGATCAGGAGCCCGCCCAGGAGCTGGATGGGTCCGGGCAGTTCGCCCAGCAGCAGCCACGCCCAGATGACGGCGAACAGCACTTCGGTGAGCGAGACAAAGGACGCGACTTTCGACCCGAGCGCCCGCGCGGCGACAATTCCGGACACGTACGCCACCACCGTGGCCAGGACGACGAGGCCGCCCAGCGCCACCCACCACGGGGTGACCCAGGGTCCCAGGCGGGTGTCGGCGGTGCTGAAGGCCATCGGCAGCAGCCCGGTTGCCGCGGTCAGCCACATGACAATGGCGCCCACCATGAGCCCGCCGGAGGCCAGGACGATGGGCGGGAGGGTGTCGTTTTCCTTGGCGGTGATGAAGAAGTAGATGGCGAGGCAGACGGCGGCCGCGATCCCCCACAGCACGCCGATGAAGTCGACCTTCACGGCTCCCGTGAGGTCCAGGACCAGGACCAGCCCGCCGAGGGACAGGAGCGTGCCGGCAATGGTCAGTGGCCGCGGCCGTTTCCGGCTGACGGCCCACAGCCAGAGCACGATCAGGACCGGCGCGAGGTACTCCAGCAGCAGGGCGACGCCGACCGAGAGCCGGGACACTGCGTTGAAGTAAAACAGCTGGCATGCCGCGACGCCGATGAATCCAAACAGCACGACGGTCAGCCAGTTGTCCCGGAGCTGGTGCCACCGCCCGCGCAGGGCGGGAATGGCGGGGATGGCCAGAATCAGGGCCGCGCCCGTGAGCCGGGCCGTGACGGCCGCGCCGGGTGTCCAGCCCGTTTCCAGGAGCGCCTTGGCGAATGATCCGGAGAGCCCGAACACCGCGGACGAAAACAGGGCGACGCCCAGGCCGGAGGCCATGAAGCCTGATGCCGCTCCGGTCCGATTGGCAGCCTGTGTGGCACCCTGGCTCGCGCCCTGCGCGGCGCTGCCCGGTTCGGAGGCAGGCCGCTGGGCGGCAAGGTCTCGTACCGGGGCGGCGACGGGGCGTTGGGGGGCAGACACGGCAATCTCCTGTCAGGAGTAAAATAGGGTTATGCTCATGACATTACGCCCGGACAAGGTAAGGAGTCAAGATGGTTTTTGCCCCTGACACGGAAGTTGCCCTGCGTTCTGTGGTCAACCTCATCAACACGGCGGCCAACGGTGAGGAACATCTGGCCACCGCCAAGGATCTGGACGACTTCCTGGAGGCCGAGGGCTTCACCGGTTCCCGGACCCGGGATGAGGCCGAGCTGGCAAGCGTGCGGTACCTGCGCGGCGAGCTCGCCGAGCTCTGGCTGGCGGACGAGGCCACTGCCGCCGAGACCGTGAACCGGTTGCTCCGGGAGGCCAGGGCGCTGCCCCAGCTGGTCAAGCATGTTCCGTGGGACTGGCACTTGCACGCCACCACCCCGGAGGCTCCGCTGGCCGACCGGATGAGTACGGAGGCGGCCATGGCGATCGTTGACGTGATCCGCAGCAAGGAAATGGACCGCCTGCTGGTGTGCGCCGCGGACGACTGCGACGCCGTCGTGCTGGATCTGAGCCGCAACCGCTCGAAGCGCTACTGCGACACGGGCAACTGTGCCAACCGCGCCCACGTGGCCGCGTACCGGGCCCGGAAAGCCGCGTCCTGACGGCGACGGCCGCGGGCCGTGGCCTTCTGTTAAAACTGCGCCGTCAGGCCTGCGCTGTGAGGCCTGTGGTGTTAGGCCTGCGGGCCGCCATCACGGGAATCGCCGGGGCCGGCCTCGGGGCGGGGCCGCGCTGACGGGCCGCCGTGGCCGGAGGACGGGTGCTTGGAACTGAGGTTGACGCCGGAGCCCTTGCCCAGGTCCTCGGGGTTGTCCTTGTGGCTCATCGCGAGCATGGCGGCCACCACCAGGATCACAATGAAGGCGATCCCGGCGCCGATGAACGCGAGGTCGAACCGGGGTGAGCGGGCGCTGCCGCCCGAGGCGAAGATCAGGACGCCAAAGAACATCACCACGGCCCAGAACGCGGAGAACATGAGCGGCCCCTTGACCGAGTTCCGCAGGCTGCGGGGCGCTCCGGGTTTCTGCTGTGCCAAGGTGTTTTCCTCCTGCAGCCCGCGCGGGGAAGCGTGGCTGTCTTGTTACCGCAATTGTTCTACGCCGGGTAGAACCTGTCGGTACTAGTTTACGGCCTCCGCGGAATCGCCCGGAGCATCATGCCGCAGGGTCAGGCCGGACAGCATCCACAGGACGCCGCTGATGATGGCCCCGCCGCCCGCAACGCCGAGGAGTGCGTGCGGGCCGAGGCCGATGAAGAACGGCAGCGCGATCGCGGTGCCCAGCCCGATCACGCCGGAGGCGATCCAGTCGCGGGCCAGTACGGACCGGCCGCGGGCGAGAATGCCCGCGGACAGTTCCGCGGCGCCGGCCACGCCCAGGCCAAGGGCCGCGATCGTTCCGAAGACGAGTGGGGCGGGGATCAGGGCCACGGCCGCGCCGGCTCCGGCCAGGGCTGCTCCGCCGGCGGAGAGGATCCTGCCGGCGCCTTCCCGGGGGCGGAACCCGGTCTTGGGCAGGCCCCAGATCATGACCACACCGGTGGCCAGCAGGTAGAGGCCGCCGGCCCAGCCCATGCCGGCCTCGGACGGCGCGGCCCAGAACACGGTCACGGCACCAAACACGAGCGCAACGGCCGCCCTGAGAAGCACGGGCTTCCAGAGGTCGGCCGCGGCGCGGATGGCAGGGGTCGCGTCAGGCGCTGCGGGAAGAGTCACCCGTCCAGTTTAGTGCGAAGCCGCCACTGCCCGCGCGTCTGCTGGCCGGGCCGGCTCAGTGCGCCCGCCCGCGGTTCCTGCTCAGCGCACTCAGCGCGCGCCGAGGACCATCCACTTCTCCGTCCGGGCCCGGAGGCCGAGCGTCAGCGCCCGCGCCGCCATGTAGCCCAGGGAGAAGGCGGCCCACAGCCAGAGCAATCCCGCGCCGGCGCCGGCGCCGGAATACCCGACGGCCAGCAGCAGCGGCAGGTAGGCCGCGAGATTGACGACGCCGGCGATCGCCAGATAGCGGGCGTCGCCCGCGCCGATGAGGACGCCGTCGAGGACAAAGACGTAACCGGCCAGCGGCTGCCCGGCGGCGAGCACCCAAAGGGCGAGGGTCAGCGCCGCCCGGACGTCGGCGTCGGACGTGAAGAGGGCGCCTGCCCATGGCGCCGCGGCAGCCAGGAGGATCCCGGTCAGTGCGCCGAAGCCGAGCCCCCACCGCGTCATGGTGCGCGTCAGCGCGCGTGCCGCCACCGGCCGGGCCGCACCGAGTTCCTTGCCGATCAGGGCCTGGGCGGCGATCGCGAGGGCGTCCAGCGCGAAGGCGAAGAACGTGAAGATGGTCATGGCCAGTTGGTGCGCGGCGAGATTGACGGGACCCTGGGCGGTGACCACCACCACCGTGGCGAGAATCGCGATGCGAAGGCTGAGCGTGCGCAGCATCAGCCAGGAGCCCACCCTGGTCAGGGCCCGGATGCCGCGCCAGTCCGGCCGCAGGGACACCCCGTTGTTGCGGGCGTTGCGCCGGACGATCAGCACATAGACGGTTGCCATGGCCCACTGCGCGATGCTCGTGCCCACGGCCGAGCCGGTCACGGACCAGCCCATCCCGTAGACGAGGACCAGGTTCAGCGCGATGTTCAGTGTGAAACCGGCGGCGGCGACGATCAGCGGGGTCCGGGTGTCCTGGAGTCCGCGCAGCACCCCGGTGCCCGCGAAGATGAGCAGCATCGCCACGAGGCCCGGCATGGACCCGCGCAGGTAGTCCACGGCAAACCCATGCACCTCACCGCGGGCGCCCATCAGGTCCAGGAGCGGCCCGGCGGCCAGGAACCCGGCGGCCGCCAGGACGAATCCCAGCAGGAGCGCCAGCCAGACGCCGTCGCGTCCAACGGCGAGGGCTTTCGCCAGCTGGCCGTTGCCGATGGCCCGCGCCACGGCCGGCGTCGTGGAGTATGCCAGGAACACCATGAGTCCAACTGCCGTGTGAAGGACCGCCGATGCCAGCCCCACGCCGGCCAGCTCGGCCACGCCGAGATGGCCCACAATTGCCGAATCCGCGAGCAGGAACAACGGCTCGGCGATCAGCGCGCCGAAGGCCGGCACGGCCAGGCGCAGGATTTCCCGCCGGTGCCCTGTAGCCGGCGGCAGGGTCGTGGACAGCGGCGGGGAAGGATGCACGGCTTAACCCTAGCCGGGCACAAGAATAGCCACAGAACGTCATTTGGTTGACATTTCAAGTAAATGACGGAACCATAAGAGTTGAACATACAACTTTTGCGCTGCTGCGGCCCGCCCGCCGCAGCACCCAGACTCTAGAAAAGGCACGTAATGAACCAGCCCGCACTGACCACCTCCGCCCGGACCATCCTGCGCGTCATCACGGGCTTCCTGTTCGCCGCCCACGGCTGGCAGAAGTTCAACGAATTCACCATCGCCGGCACCCAGGCGGCTTTCTCCCAGATGGGCGTCCCGGCAGCCCAGGCGGTGGCCCCCTTCGTCGCCACCCTCGAACTCGTCGGCGGGGTCGCACTGATCCTGGGCGTCCTCACCCGGGTCTTCGCCGCCCTCCTTGCGCTGGACATGCTCGGCGCCCTGTTCCTGGTCCACGCCTCCGCCGGCGTCTTTGTCGCCACCGGCGGCTACGAGCTGGTCCTGATCCTGGCCGCCGCCGCCCTGGCCGTGGCCCTTGTCGGCGCGGGCAAGCTCTCCGCTGACCGGGCCCTCTTCGGCCGCAGCAACTCGAAGCTCAGCGTCCTCGCCTAAGGCTTCGCCAAAGGCAATCAGCGAACGACGGCGGGCAGTCACCCTTGGTGACTGCCCGCCGTCGTTCGTGCCACCGCCTGACACTGTCCCGGTTATGGCGTCCCGGACAGCGATTGTGTCGCCTGCCGGCGGCTCCTGCCGGGCCTTTCAGTAAACTCGCAGCATGAGCGAGAACGCGCCCAATTCCGTGACCCTGCGCTTCCTGGCGGCCCCCACCGATGTCGGCCACAGTGGCTCGGTCGACGCCGGCACCGTGCTCGAGTGGGTGGACAAGGCGGCCTATGCCGCCGCCGTCGGCTGGGCAAAGTCGTACTGCGTGACGGCCTACGTGGGAAACATCCACTTCGCGGACCCGGTCAACAGCGGCGACATGGTGGAGGTCGAGGCCACGATCGTGTACACCGGGCGCTCTTCGATGCATATCCGCACCGTGGTGTCCTCAGGGGACCCCAAGGGCGGAGCTGCCACCATGCGCAGCCAGTGCATCGTGATCTTCGTGGCAGTGGGCGCAGACGGCAAGCCCATCCCGGTGCCTCAGTTTGAACCCGTGACGCCGGAAGAAATCGAGCAGCGGGACGACGCTCTGGCCCGGATCAAGGTCCGCGAGGACATCGTCCAGGCCATGAGCGGACAGGAATATACCGACGCCGGCACGGCCGAGCGGGTGGTGCTGCGGTTCATGGCGGCGCCCACGGACGTGAACTGGGGCGGCAAGGTCCACGGCGGCATCGTCATGAAGTGGATCGACGAGGCCGCTTACGTCTGCGCGTCCCGCTACTGCGGGAAGGACACCGTGGCCGTGTTCTCCGGCGGCGTGCGGTTCTACCGGCCGCTGCTGATCGGCCACGTCGTGGAGGTCGAGGCCCGGCTGGTCTACACCGGCACCAAGGGCATGCACATCGCTGTCCATGTCCGGTCCGGAGATCCCAAGGGGCGCGAGCTGAACCTCACCACCTACTGCCTGACAGTCATGGTCGCCCGCGACGAGACCGGCACCTCGGTCCCGATTCCGCAGTGGGTACCGGTGTCCGGGGAAGACGTCCGGCTCCACGCCCATGCCCGCGAACTGCTGGAAATCCGCGGCCGGGCGCCGGGAAACCGGCTGCCCAACCACCTGCTCGCGGCAGGCGGGGCCTAGGGCCGGCTAGAAGCCGCCGCCACCGCCGGCGTCGGCCGCCATGTTGGCAAACCGCGAGTAGTGGCCCTGGAAGGCCACCACAATGTCCTTTGTGGGGCCGTTACGGTGCTTGGCGATCAGGATGTCCGCCTCGCCGGCGCGGGGGGACTCCTTGTCATAGACGTCTTCGCGGTGCAGCAGAATCACCATGTCGGCATCCTGCTCGATTGAGCCGGATTCGCGCAGGTCCGAGACCATGGGCCGCTTGTCCTGGCGCTGCTCGGAGCCACGGTTCAGCTGCGACAGCGCGATCACCGGCACCTGGAGTTCCTTGGCCAGGAGCTTGAGGGCGCGGGAGAACTCGGAGACTTCCTGCTGGCGGGATTCCACCTTCTTGCCCGAGCTCATGAGCTGCAGGTAGTCCAGGATCACGAGCTTGAGATCATGCTGCTGCTTCAGGCGCCGGCATTTGGCCCGGATTTCCATCAGCGACATGTTGGGGCTGTCATCGATGAACAGCGGGGCATCGTTCATGCGGCCCATGGTGGTGGCGATCTTGGACCACTGCTCGTCTTTGATGGTGCCCTTGCGGAGGTCCTGGAGACCAATGGTTGCCTCGGCGGACAGCAGGCGCATGGCGATCTCGTTGCGGCCCATTTCGAGGGAAAACATGACGGTTGCGAGGTTGTTCTTGATGGCTGCCGAGCGGGCGAAGTCCAGCGCGAACGTGGATTTGCCGACTGCCGGGCGGGCGGCGATAACGATCATCTGGCCCGGATGCAGGCCGTGGGTCAGTTCGTCGAGCTCATAGAAGCCGGTGGGGACGCCCACCATGCCCTCGCCCCGGTGGCCCGAGGCCTCGATCTCGTCAACGGTGGATTCCATGACGTCCTTGAGGACCACATAGTCCTCGGCGGTCCGGCGTTCGGCGACGGCGTAGACCTCGGCCTGGGCCTGGTTGACCAGGTCTTCGACCTCGCCGTCCTGTCCGTAGCCGAGCTGGACAATCTTGGTGCCGGCATTGACGAGGCGGCGCAGGACCGCGCGTTCGCCCACGATTTCGGCGTAATAACCGGCGTTCGCGGCCGTGGGGACGGTCTGGATGAGTTCGTGCAGGTAGGCGGGGCCGCCGATCCTGTTGATTTCGCCGCGCTTGGTCAGCTCGTCCGAGACCGTCACGGCGTCAGCCGGTTCGCCCCGGCCGTAGAGGTCGATGATGGCCTCGTAAATGGTTTCGTGGGCCGGACGGTAGAAGTCCTGGCCACGCAGGATCTCGACGACGTCGGCGATGGCGTCCTTGGACAGCATCATGCCGCCCAGGACTGACTGCTCCGCGGGGATGTCCTGCGGGGGCTTGCGGCTGCCCTCGCCTCCCCGCGTACCCTCGACTGAGTCCAGATGCGTAACTGACAAAACTGCCGTCCTTCATTGTGTGCCGTGGCGGATATCCGTTCGCCGCAGCGCGTGTGCCCAGTGCCTTAATGCCCTGCGCCTTGATGCCCAACAGCCGTGATGCCCAACAGCCGTGATGCCCAACAGCCGTGTTGCCCAACTGCTGTGATTCCCGATGCTGTGATGCCCAGCGGCAAAGCCCGGCACATGCCGGCCGCTCAATTCTTATCAGTCAGCTCCGACAGTTCGCGCCGATCCGACACCGCCGTTATCCACAGCGTTGGTGCGGCTTGTGTGCCACCGGGATCCGGGGACGGGGCCCCGGTTGGCATCACCTGGCTACCGCAGGATTTCCGCTTCCCAGGCCCGATATCCTGCAACGTTATCCGCCGATCGGTCAGGCACCAACCCGGCAGCCCCGCTCCCCTGTGGATAACCTGTGCACTAGTGCCAGATGCTTGTGCACAGTCTGTGGGTAGAGCTGTGGATAGAAAGAAAGTTAAGCCCGAAATCCGTACTTGACCTGCGGAAACATTGGATTCATCTTGTGGACACAAAACATTTTTCGCCAAGCTTCATCCACAGCCTGCACCTTGCAGCTGGGGATACACTGCGGCGCCGGAGGCCACATTTGCCGCCCAATGTGCACATTTTGTGACCGGACTCATGCCGCCGCACCGAATTGACGCCAGCCGCAGCGCACTGTACGCGCGGTGCGGAACATGCTGTGGATAACCGCAATCTGGCATAAGCTCTAAACATGGGCGATGTACTGATAGTCATGTTGCCTGCCCTCATTCTGGCGGCGGTGCTGTGGGCGGTGACCACAGCCCTGAAGCCGCGGAATTTCGGCATCTCCGACGCCGAGCGCTATCAGCGGGAACTGGCGGTAAAGTCCCTGGCCCACTACGCGGCACAGGTCCAGGCTGCCGAGGCTGCCCGCGCCCGGGTTGAAGCCACCACGCGCCCCAGCCAGAACTCCCAGCAGCAGACGCAGCAGGCCGACAATGCCCGCTCCGCCCTGCTGGCCAAGATCGGCTCCGCCCCCTCGCGGAGCCGCCACGGCCACGAGGACGCCCTGCTCGCCGTCGGACACCTGAGTCCCCAACTCCTCCTGCAACTCCAGTCACTGGCCCGCGACGGCCAGAAGACGAAGGCCGCCCGGCTCCTGCGGCAGTCGACCCACTCGGACTTCAAGACCGCAAAGAATTACGTAGAACGGCTGTAGCACATGGACTCCCTGCTCATTCCCGTACTGATCCTGGTGCTCGTGGCCGCCGGCGTGCTGATCGCGGTCCGCGCCTGGAGCCGCCGCGGCGAACGCTCCAGGCCGGCACCCATGCCACAGCAGGACCCCGGCTCGGCGGAGCTGGCGCGTGCGGCGGCCGCCAGGCTCACCCAGGAGCAGCACCGGCGGCTATACGCTCTGATCGCGCAGGGGCAGGCGATGGCCGCCATCAAGGTGTACCTCGAGGCCACAGGCGAGGGCCTGCGGGCGTCCCGCGACGCCGTCGCGGCGCTGGCGGCGCACCCCCAGCCGTTCCGCGCCCCGGAGCCCGCGCCGGAGGCCGTTCCGGACGAGGACGACGTGCCGCAGCGGTTCGCGTACCGCTACCGGGCGATCGCCAGCAAGGGTGATGTCACACGCGAGGTGAGCAGCAACATGCTCAATGATGAGATCTACGGGAGGATCCGCACCCTGGCCAAGAGCGGCGACACCGAGGCCGCAGCGACAGCCCTGACCCGCCACTCGGATATTTCCATGAAGCAGGCCAGGGAATTTATTGCATTGCTGGGCGACTGAGAGCCATAGGGCCCGGGCCCCGTTCATCCATCCCGCTGGTCCTACCCGGTAGGTTCCGCGCTGGCAGGTAGTTTCCCAGGCCTAGAAATCGAACAGGTCCCCCAGCCAGCTTTCCTTTTTCTTGGGACGGCGGCGGTCGTCGTAACGCGGCTGCTCATACCGCGACTGATCTGGGCGCGACTGATCTGGGCGCGGACGGTCGCGGCGCTCATCGTACCTGCGGTCGTCATAGCGGCGGTCATCCGGGCGCCGGTCATCCCGGCGCGGGTCGAAGTTGTACAGCGGCGGCGGAATGTGGCCAGGCGCCGTAGGTGGGAACGCAGCAGGCGGGAGCGCAGTCGGCGGCAGCGGCGCGGCGGGGACGGCTGCTGCCGGGCCCAGGGACTCCGCCGCACGGTCGATGATCTTGTCCAGCTCCCCCCGGTCCAGCCACACTCCCCTGCATTTGGGGCAGTAATCGATCTCCACACCGCTGCGTTCACTCATGATCAGGTCAATAGAATCCACGGGACACTTCATGTCCCGGACAACGAGCGGGCCGCCGAAAAGGTTCGGGCGGCCCGGTGTGCAGAGCCTACCGCTGGCCGGTGATCCCGGCGAGCAGCTGCTCAAACGGCAGGGATTCCAGCGCGGCCGGCTTCTGCTGCGGCCCTGAGTCCTGCAGCAGGCCGACAAACTCCCCCGCCGCACGGTCCACGCGCACCGAGAGCGGCGAGCCGCCGTCGTCGTCGTTGTTTCCCCAGTCCTGCGGTCCGGCGAAGACCGCGGTGGCGGCGATCCGGGTGCGCAGGTAGGTGAAGAGCGGCCGCATCGCGAAGTCCAGCACCATCTGGTGCCGGTCCGTGCCGGCGGTGGCCCCGAGCAGAACGGCCTTGCCTTCCAGTGCCTTGGGATCGAGCACGTCGATGAAGGACTTGAAAAGCCCGCTGTAGGAGGCGCTGAACACAGGGCTGACGGCGATCACACCGTCGGAGGCCTCGACGCCGGCGATCACTTCGGCCAGCCGCGGAGCCGCGTAGCCGGTCACGAAGTTGTTGGCGATGTCCACGGCCAGGTCCCGCAGCTCCACGACGTCGATGTCCACGGCGTAGCCGGCCGCGGCGAGCTGCCGTTCAGCCGACGCCGCCAGCTGGTCCGCCAGCAGGCGGCTCGAGGAGGGGACGCCGAGTCCGGCGGAGATAACGGTGATACGGCGGGTTTCCACGGAGTGCTCCTAAGTTGAATCCTGGTAGCAACGCTGTTACATGCGTTTGCATCTACCTCTAGAAGCGGTGGATGCCTGGATTTATTCCCGGACACACGCCTTGCCTGACAGGAGTGCCGCGCTCTGCCAGACTGCCCTCATGGCTGAAAACAAAACGCAGGCCACCGGCGCCTCGGTGGAGGAGTTCCTGGCCGGCGCGGCGACGGGTTCCGCCTGCTGGCGCTGATGTCCGGAATCACGGGGGAACCGGCGCAGATGTGGGGTCCGACAATTGTGGGGTTCGGCCGCTACCACTACAAGTACGCGAGCGGCCGGGAGGGCGACGCCGCGGCGGTCGGATTCTCCCCCAGGAAATCCAGCCTGTCGCTCTACGGCCTCACGTACGGACCGGAGGCCGCCGAACTGCTCGGCAGGCTGGGCAAGCACAAGGTCGGCGCCGGCTGCCTGTACGTCAACAAGCTCGACGACGTCGACGAGGCCGTGCTGGCGGAACTGATCCGGCTCGGCTACCGGCATGTCACCACGATGCTGCACCACGCCTAGTTTTTTAAAGCAGAAGGCCCCCGCCTTCGGTCCCTCAGAGGGAACCGGAGGCGGGGGCCTTCCCGCAGTTCAGGACTGCAGCCGGTGAGGGCTACTTGCCTGCGATTACGTCGAGTTCGATCACAGCGGAAACGTCGTCGTGCAGACGGACGTTTGCCTGGTAGGAACCGGTCGACTTGATGTGTGCCGGCAGTTCAACCTTGCGCTTGTCGATGCGGCCCAGGCCAGCGGCCTCAACAGCGTCGGCGACGTCGCCCTGCTTGACGGTGCCGAACAGGCGACCGGTTGCGCCGGCCTTGACGATCAGCTTGACCGGCTTGGCGGAGAGTGCAGCGGCCTGCTTCTGAGCGTCTTCCAGGGAAGCGTGCTCGCGGGCAACGCGGGCAGCCTTGATGGACTCAACCTGCTTCTCGCCACCCTTGGACCAGGTCAGGGCGAAGTTGCGGGGCAGCAGGTAGTTACGTGCGTAACCGTCCTTGACCTCGACAACATCGCCAGCAGCACCGAGACCGGTTACTTCGTGGGTCAGAATGAGCTTTGCCATGTTAGTTAATCCCTTCCTTAGCCGCGGCCAGCGCCGGAGTAAGGCAGCAGAGCAACTTCGCGGGCGTTCTTGATTGCCTGGGCGATCTTGCGCTGTTCCTGCACCGTGACGCCAGTGACGCGACGGGCGCGGATCTTTCCGCGGTCGGAGATGAACTTGCGCAGCAATGCTACGTCCTTGTAGTCGATGACAGTGATGTCAGCGGCCTTCAAGGGGTTGGACTTTGGTTTGGGCTTACGGAGTTCAGCCTTAGCCATCGTGGAGCTCCTATTCGATGGAGCCCGTGGATATTGATCCACGGGATGGTGGTGATCCGGCGCGGTCTGCACCCGGCCGCCTTGCGGCGTCCAGGCGGTTTTCGTTGCCGGACCTTAGATGTTGTTTAGAAGGGAGGTTCGGAATCCGGGCCGTTGCCCCAGCCGCCACCGGCATTGCTGACCCCGGGCGTGGCCCACGGGTCTTCCTGCGCGGCGGGCTGGTTGCCGCCCCATGTTCCACCGGTGTTGCCGCCCTGGTTTGCACCCTGGCCGCCACCGAAGCCACCGCCGCTGTTGCCGCCGCCGAAGCCACCCTGTCCACCCTGACCGCCGGAGCGCTGGGTGCGGTTGACCTTGGCATTGGCGTAGCGCAGGCTCGGGCCGATTTCATCGACCTCAAGCTCGATAACGGTGCGCTTCTCGCCTTCTTTTGTTTCGTAGGAACGGCTCTTCAGGCGGCCGGAGACGATCACGCGCATGCCCTTGGTCAGGGATTCGGCGACGTTTTCGGCTGCTTCGCGCCAGACCGACGCGCGGAGGAACAGGGTTTCCCCGTCCTTCCACTCATTGGACTGCCGGTCGAAGGTGCGGGGAGTAGACGCGATGGTGAAATTCGCTACGGCCGAACCGGACGGTGTGAACCTGAGTTCGGGGTCATTGGTGAGGTTACCGACAACCGTGATAGTGGTTTCGCCTGCCATCTACTGCCTCCTTGTGCGTTCCTGCGGGGATGAAGATTGAAGGTTGGCTGCTGAATTACTCAGCAACAACTTTCTGCTCTTCGGGGCGGGTGATCTTGGTGCGCATGATGGTCTCGTTGAGACTCAGCTGGCGGTCAAGTTCCTTGGCGGTAGCCGGCTCAGAGGTGAAGTTCACCACGGCGTAGATACCTTCGGACTTCTTCTGGATTTCGTAAGCCAGGCGACGACGGCCCCAGATGTCAACCTTTTCGATGGTTCCACCATCGTTGGTGATGACGTTCAGGAACTTCTGAAGCGACGGCTCAACGGCACGCTCTTCGACCTCGGGGTCGATGATTACCATCAATTCGTAAGGACGCATATGTGAACCCACCTCCTTTGGGCTAAGCGGTTACGGCATTTCCGTAACAGGAGGTTCATTTGCGGTGTCATGCAATGCCCGGCCGCCGGAACAGTGGCAGGGCGCAGCACAGACTTCAATATCTTAGTGCATTGGGGCTGGTTTCGGCGATTCCTGATGGGGCCACGCTAGCCCGGGCTTGCCGGGGGCGGAACTGGGCAGGGCGCTGATGTGGAAAACCGCCGCACGGCCGGCGGTCGGGGAGCCGGCGTGCGCTCTGTGCCATGATCTGAAAATGGACACCGACACCGATGCCACCGCCGTGCCCCCACCGATCCGCCGCAGCCGCCTGCGCTTTGCGGTCATGATGCTGGTCGGCGTGCTCGCTGCGACGGTCACCGGGCTGGCAGGGTACTGGGTGGAGGCCCCGGCGGTCGGCTGGTCCTGCGCCGCGGCATGCTACGTGATCTGGGTCTGGCTGGTGATCGGCCGGCTGGACCCCATCGAAACCATGGCCCATGCCACGGCGGAGGACCCGTCCCGCAGCGTCACCGACCTGCTGATCCTGGCCACGAATGCGGCGAGCCTCGTCGCGGTGGCCGCCGTCGTTATCGATTCGCACAGCACCGACACCTGGGCGCGCTTCGGCGGCGGGCTTTTGGTGCTGTCCTCGGTGGCGCTGTCCTGGCTGCTGGTCCAGACCCTGTTCACGCTGCGCTATGCCGAGCTTTACTACAGCACCGACGCCCATGCGGGGGCGGCGGTTGGCGGGATCAACTTCAACCAGGCCGGCCCCCCGCAGTACACGGATTTCGCCTACCTGGCCACGAGCCTGGGAATGACGTACCAGGTCTCTGACACCGCCCTGGAAAACCATGGCGTGCGGGCCGAGGCGCTCAAGCACAGCCTGCTGTCGTATATTTTCGGGACCATCATCCTGGCCGCCACACTCAACCTTGTGGTTGGGCTGACCGTCTAGGGCCGCTAGGCCCGTTCAGGGCCGTCTAGGGCCGGCCATGGCGCCTCAACCCCTCATTGACCCGCGGTTACGCCGCCGTCCGGAAAAACGTCCGGGTGACCGTGGCCAGCCAGTGCGGGTCCTGGACTCCGCAGAGCTCGCGCGCCGAGTGCATCGACAGCAGGGGCACGCCGACGTCGACCGTCCGGATTCCCAGCCGGGTGGCCGTCAGCGGACCGATCGTCGAGCCGCACGGCATCACGTTATTGGAGACGAATTCCTGGTACGGAATCCCGGCGTCCGTGCACAGCCGCGCCCAGAGGGCGGCCCCGGCGGCGTCGGTCGCGTAGCGCTGGTTGGCATTGATCTTTAGCAGCGGCCCGCCGTTGAGGACCGGCCGGTTGGCGGGATCGTGCCGCTCCGGATAGTTCGGGTGCACGGCATGGCCGGCGTCCGCCGAAACGCAGAACGACGCCGCGAACGCCTGCCGCCGCTGGCTCGCCGAGGCTCCGAGTCCGTCGGATATCCGCACGAGGACGTCTTCGAGGAGGGGCCCGCACGCGCCGGATCGGGACGCTGATCCGATTTCCTCATGGTCGAAGGCGGCCAGCACGGCGATCGGCGCACCGTTTGGCAGCGGCGTGGCGGCGTGCGCGATCAACGCCGTGAGTCCGGCATGGGTCGCTGAGAGGTTGTCGAGCCGGCCGGAGGCGAAGAATTCACCCCGCGCGCCGAACACCGCCGGGGCCTGGGTGTCCGCAATGACGACGTCGTACCCGCCGATCTGCGCCGGATCCACCGCGGCATCGCTGACCCTGTCCGCGAGGAGCCCGAGCAGGTCCTCGCCGGCGGGATCGCCCAGGCCAAAGACCGGGTTCATGTGCTGCTGCTTGTCCAGGGCGAGGCCTTCATTTACGGCCCGGTCAAGGTGGATGGCGAGCTGCGGGAAGCGCAGCAGCGGGCCTGTGGCCGTGAGGTGCTGTCTGCCGTCGCGCATGACGAGCCGGCCGGCGAGCTGGAGTTCGCGGTCCAGCCAGGAGTTCAGGAGGGGCCCGCCGTAGACCTCGACGCCGGCCTGCAGCCAGCCGAACTTGCCCGTAGTGGGTTTCGGCTTGAGTTTGAAGGACGGCGAGTCCGTGTGGGCGCCGAGGATGTTGAAGCCCGTGATCGGTCCGGCGCCTGACGGCACCACCCAGGCGATGAGGGCGCCGTCGCGGATCACATAGAACTTGCCGGCAGCGGCGGCTTGCGGCTCCGGCCAGGCCTGCAGTTCTTCCAGGCCCGTGAAGCCCGCCGCCTCCAGCCGGCGCGCGGCTTCGTGGACGGCGTGGAAGCTCGACGGCGACGCGCTGACGTACGCGCCGAGGTCCTGGATGTGCTCTACGGCAGTGCTCGGTGTTGGCATGGCTCCGAGTCTAGCCCGGCACGCACAGGGCCCCGGGCGTGCCGGGCGTGCCGGGCGCCGCCTTGCCTAGACGGTGACGTTGAGGCCGGCGGCGTAGCCCGCGGCTACCGAGCCGCTCATCGTGGCCAGCTGGTAGATACCGCCGTCGTTGCCGAAGACGTTGTCGGATTTCAGCGTGGTGCGGGGGAAATTCTGTGCACTGGATTCATAGCCGGCCGACGCGTAGACCTCCTTGCAGGCTGCCTCGGTCAGCGCGATCTGCGACACCGCCAGAACCCGGCCGGCCGCCGTCGCCTTGTTCATGGACTCGAACACTTCGAAGTGGATGTGCGGCCAACGGCCGCTGTAGGCGCCGGGGTAGATGGTCGTGAACGTGACCTGCCCGTTGGCGTCGGCCTCCTGGACGCCGCGGAGGTAGTTCTCGTTCTGGAGCCCGGAATCGTACATGGAGTATCTGCCCTCGCGGTCACAGTGCCAGGCGTAAACGGCGGCGCCGGCCAGCGCGGTGCAGCCGTTGGCGTTGTCCAGCAGGGTCAGCGTGACGGTCAGCGGAATGCCCTCGGCCGTACTGGTGGAGGTCCCGAAGCTGGACGTCATGTCCTGGCGGACCACGCCGGAAGCCTCGAGGACGTTGGGCCCGTTGGATCCGTCACCGGGGTAGGGGCCGGCGGTTTCCTGCGGGATTTCAATGCCGCATTCGGCGATCGCACGGGTCAGGGCCGGTGTGGCCGATGACGAGGCGGACGCCGCTGCCGCGGCCGACGTCGTTGCTGTCGCGGGCGCTGCTGCCGCCGAAGTCGCTGCGGCCGGGGCCGACGTCGAACTGCCGCTGGTGCCGCCAGGGGTGCAGGCCGCCAGGGCGGCGGCCGTGCCCGCGCCGAGGAACATGCCCAGGGATCGGCGGCTCACGAGGGTGGAGAGATCGAATTCCAGGCCGCGGTCATGGTTGGGGTGCGGCTCGTGCGGGGGCTGGGGCCTATTTGTCATAACCCCATCGAACCCGGCAGCGCTATGGGCTGGCTAGTCCCTTCCTGTGAAACGGCTGTGCCGCGGCTGGACATGCCCTCCCTTCGGGCCGGGGAATGGACATGTCCCCGGGGCAGGCATGGGCATGCCCTCCCCTCGGGCCGAGCAGTGGACATGGTGGCGCTATGTCCACTCGTGGGAGCAGAGGGAGGGCATGTCCGGATTTCAGACCTCAGAAAAGGCTCTCTGACCACGGCCAAGATCGGACATGTCCCTTCTCGGTACCGCCGGACATGCCCTCCCCTCCGCCAGGGGAATGGACATGTCCCCGCGGCAGGCATGGGCATGCCCTCCCCTCGGGCCAAGGCATGGACATAATGCCACTATGTCCGCTGGTTGGCGCCGGGGGAGGGCATGTCCGGTGGTCCGGGGCCGCCGAGCGAGTCCTGGAAGCTATGCCCCCGGTCGGGCGCCCACCGTGGCGTCCTCGGCACGAGCCACAGTGGCGTCCTCGGCAGCTTCAGCCTGGGCCTCAGCAGCTTCGGCGCTCCCGGCAGGAGCCTCGGCGACACCTGCTGCGGGAACGGTGGCCTTGGAGCCGTTCCTGCGGTAGCGGAAGACCCCGATCCCCACCACGACGGCGGCGAGAGCCAGCGAGAGCAGGAGTGATTCCCGCGTGGATTCCAGGATCACCATGCCGATCAGCAGGGCCACGATGCTGACGATCGACACCCAGGTCAGGTACGGGAAGAGCCACATTTTCAGCTGGAGATCCTTGGCGGCGGCGCCCATGCGGCGGCGCAGGATCAGCTGGGAGGCGGCGATCACGAGCCACACGAACAGGGCGATAGCGCCGGAAGTGTTGACCAGGAACAGGAAGACGGTGTCCGGGGCGATGTAGTTCAGGCCGACGGTGATGAAGCCGACCACCGTGGAGGCCAGTACCGCGGAAGAAGGCACGCCGCGCTTGGAAATCCGCATCCATGACTTGGGGGCATCGCCGCGGCGGGAGAGCGAGAACAGCATGCGGCTGGCGGTGTAGAGGCCCGAGTTCAGGCAGGAGAGCACAGAGGTCAGCACCACAATGTCCATGATGGTTCCGGCGCCGGGGATGCCGAACAGCTCGATGACCGCAACATAGGGGCTCTTGGCGACCGAGGCGGAGTTCCAGGGCAGCAGGGTGACCACAATGGCGATGGAGCCGATGTAGAAGACGAGGATGCGCCAGACAGTGGACTTCACGGCCTTCTTGACGGCGTCGACCGGGTTTTCGGATTCACCGGCGGCGATGGTGGCGATCTCCGCGCCGAAGAACGAGAACACGACCACGAGGATGCCGGCCAGGACGGCGCCGGGACCGTTGGGCATGAACCCGCCGTTGCCGATCAGGTTGTCCAGACCGGGTGCCGGAACGCCGGGGATGAGGCCGAGGATCGCGGCGGCGCCAAAGAGCAGGAAGAGCACGATTGCCGCCACCTTGATGGAAGCGAACCAGAACTCGAACTCGCCGTACGACTTCACGGACCCGAGGTTCGTCAGCGTCAGCAGTACCATCAGGGCAAGCGCCCACACCCACTGGTCGATGCCGGGGACCCAGCGGTGCATGATCGCGGCCCCGGCCGTGGCCTCGATGCCGAGGACAATGATCCAGAACCATGCGTAGAGCCAGCCGATGCTGAACCCGGCCCAGCGGCCCAGGGCCTTGTCCGCGTAGGTGGAGAATGAGCCGGTCTCCGGGTTGGCCGCAGCCATCTCGCCCAGCATCCGCATCACGAGGATGACGACGAGTCCCGCCGCGGCGTAGGCAACCAGGATGCCCGGGCCGGCCTGCTGGATCGCCGCACCGGAACCGACAAACAGTCCGGCGCCGATCACGCCGGCGATGGCGATCATGGACAGATGCCTGGGTTTCAGGGATTTTGAGAGCTGCTGGTCAGCGGGCATGGAAGCGCCGTCCTTCGTGGGGGTTCAGGCCCGCTCTTTGCCGGCACGGAATCGAATCCCTGCTGTGCGGCGGACCACAATGTCGTTTCACACTAGACCGCGCGGCACAGGCCCCGTCTTGTGCAGTCCCACAAATGACGGCCCGCGAGACCGGGCCATCCCCCAACAGGGAGGCCATCAGCGTAACTAAAGTTGCCTCATAGGCAACTCGGCAATGTGCCTGAAACCACTGCTTCAGGCCTACCCGCCGGTAGCCGGCTCCCACGGCCGGCGGGCCGTTCCCGTCAGTAGTCTGCGTTGCTCGGCACCACGAGGCCGGTCTCGTACGCGTACACGACGGCCTGGACACGGTCGCGGAGGTGGAGCTTGGTCAGGATCCGGCGCACGTGCGTCTTGACGGTGGCCTCGGACAGGAAGTACCTGTGCGCGATTTCGGCGTTGGAGAGCCCCTCCGCCATCGCCCCGAGCATCTCGTTTTCGCGGGGCGTCAGGTCCGCCAGCAACGGATCCCTCGCCGGGCGTGCCGGGCTGCCGGCGCGCTGTCCGCCGCCGTCCGCCCCGGCGGGATCCATGCCGGCTCCGGCGCCGCGGACGTAGGTCTCCAGCAGCCGCTGCGTAACGCGCGGGGCCACCACTGCGTCGCCGCTGGCCACCACCCGCACCGCGCTGATCAGTTCCGCCGGCGCCACGTCCTTGAGCAGAAAGGCCGAGGCCCCGGCCCGCAGCCCGGCAAAGGCGTATTCATCGAGGTCAAAGGTGGTCAGGATGATGATCTTGGCGTCCGAATCCGAGGCCGCGATGGCCCGGGTGGCCTCGATCCCGTCCAGCACCGGCATCCGCACGTCCATCAGGACGACGTCGGGCGCGAGCTCCCGGACGTGGCTGACCGCTTCGGCACCATTGGATGCCTCGCCCACGGTGCACAAATCATCTTCGCCCTCCAGGATGAGCCGGAAGCCCATCCGAAGCAGCGGCTGGTCATCCACCAGCAGAACGCGTACCGGTCCTTTGTCGAGCATTGTTCCCCCCTGTATCCGTGGCATTCTCGCCATTGCAGTTCAGTTCCGCGTGCACGCGCCAGCCGCGCTCACCAGTGCGCCCGGCGTGTACAGTGCCTGCGTAAATCCTGGCCCGCTCCCGCATCCCGGCGATTCCATGCCCGGTGCCGAAGGTATCCAGTGAGTCGGGCTTCGCCTGCGCGGCGGCCCCGGCACTGCCGGGGTCAACGGTGCCCCTGCCGTCGTCGACCACTTCGATGGTGACGCGGGAACCGTTGCGGACAATGCTGACGTCCACGCGGCTGAGCGCACGGCCGTAGCGCAGCACATTGGTCAGCGACTCCTGCACAATCCTGTAAACGGTCAGCTGGAACGCCGCATCGGAGGGCAGGGACGGGCCGGTGTGCGTGTAGTGCAGCGGCAGTCCCGCGGTGCGGAAACCCTCGAGCAGTGTGGCCAGGCTGCCTCCGGCCACCAGCGGCTCGCGCGGGGCGTGTCCTGTGGCGGCGTCCTCGCGCAGCACGCCGAGCACGCGGCGCATGTCGGCCAGCGCGGTGCGTCCCGTCCGGGAGAGTTCGGCCAGGACGCCGGCGGCGCGCGCCGGATCCTTCTTGACCACGACGGCGGCGCCGTCCGAAAGGCTGATCATGACCGTCAGCGAGTGCGCCACGACGTCGTGCATTTCGCGCGCGATCCGGTTCCGTTCCGTGACCGAACCGAGCTGCTGGGCCCGGGCGGCCCATGCGGCGATCTCGTACTCGTGCTCGCGACGCTGCCGCACCGAGATCCCGATCCCCGTGGCGATCACGTTGGAGAGCGTGATGCCGATGCCCGCCGCGATGCCCGTGAGCAGCTGGAAATTCTCCGGCGTGCGGACCGCCATGTCCGGGAGCCGCCCGTCCAGCGGACCAACGGCCAGCAGGAAGTACAGGAGCAGGAGCGGGGCGGTGGTCAGGGCCAGTGTTGCAAGGGCGAACCGCCGCGTGCGGACGACGGCGACGGCGTACAGCGAAAACCAGAGCCCGGCGGAGACATTGGATCCCCACGGATGCAGGAAGGTGACGGCCAGTTCCAGTGCCGCCACGGCGGCAGCCACCCGCACGGGATAGGCCCGCCGGAAGAGCAGGACGGGCGCGGCCGCGGCGAGCAGGACGGCCACCGGCCAGTCGCCATGCAGGATCGACTCGATGGCCGTCGGCGTGACCAGGACCAGGTAGCAGAGCACCACCAGGACATCCATGACTCGCGGATTGGCCAGCAGGTAGCGCCGGAGCCGGCCGCGGCGGCGGGCGGTGAGTTCGGCGAGGGACGCGTCGGCCGGTCCGGCCGACGCGTCCCTCACAGGTACTGCATCGATCATGCTCTGAGCCTAGACGCTGGGCCTGTGGGCCCGGCTTAGACGTCCCGCTTCTTGAGCAGGATGGCGGCCAGGAGCACCGGGACCACAACCCAGGCGCCCAGCACCAGGCCGGCCTGCCAGGCCTCGAGCGTGTCCGGGACGTGCTCCACGGCGGTCAGGGGATCCACGGTGTTGCCGGGCAGGTACTTGCGGGCCTCCACGAAGAAGTCGCCCGGAATGAGTTGGAAGGCGATGGGCGCCACGAAGAACAGGCCGACCAGGCTCATGATGCCGCCCGCCGAGTTGCGGATCAGGGTGCCCAGCGCCATGCCGATCGCCGCGACCGCCGCCACATAGATGCTGTTGACAACGAGCAGCTTGACCGACTGCGAGCTGCCCAGGTCCAGGCCGAGGCCGTAGTTATCCAGGATCGGCACCGACACCAACCCGGCCACCAGGGTGGAGGCGCCGGTGATGACGAAGGAGGTCAGCACTACCACCACGAGCTTGGCCGCGAACGCCGGAATCCGTTTGGGCACTGCCGCGAACGTGGACCGGGCCATGCCCGTGGTGAACTCGGAGCTCATCAGCAGCACACCGAGGGAGCCCAGGATCAGCTGGGCAAACGCGATGCCGGAAGTCGGCACGCTGACGGCGATGTCGCCGCCCTGCGCCGCGAGCCTGGCGGCCACCTCAGGGTCCTGGGCCGCCGCCTCGGAGAACTGGCCGGTCCCCCAGGCCGAAAGGGCCCCGAACCCGACCATGACGACCACTGTGGAGCCGAGCAGGATCAGCGTGGAGAGCAGGGTGCGGAACTTGATGAATTCGGAGTTGAGGACCCGCAGGAAGCTGGGGCCGGGGCCGGAACTGCTGCCGTTTCCGGACCGCTGCGCGCGGGATTCGGCGCCGCGGGGCGATGGCGTGGATTCAACGGTTGTGGAGCTCATGGCTTAGTTGCCTCCGGCTTCGACGGGAACGGCGCCCGTGGTGATCAGCGAGTGGTATTCGACCTCATCCTTGGTCAGCTCCATATAGGCCTCCTCGAGGCTGGCCTGCAGCGGGGTGAGTTCGTAGATCATGACGTGGTTCTCCAGCGCTGCGGTGGCGATCTGCCGCGGGTCCAGGCCTGTGACTTCGAGGAGCTCGCGCTCCTGGGCCTCCACGGAGACGCCGGTTCCGGCCAGCAACTGCATGAGCCGGTCCGGCTGGTCTGTGCGGACCCGCGTGCGGCCCTGGCCCTTGCCGGTGATGATTTCCTGGATCGGGGCGTCCGCAATGATCCTCCCGCGGCCAATCACGATCAGATGGTCCGCCGTGACGGCCATTTCACTCATGAGGTGGCTGGAGAGGAAGACCGTGCGGCCCTCGGAGGCCAGATACTTCACCAGGTTCCGGACCCACACCACCCCTTCCGGGTCGAGACCGTTGACGGGCTCGTCCAGGATGACGGTCTGCGGGTCGCCCAGGAGCGCGGCGGCGATGCCCAGCCGCTGGCCCATGCCCAGTGAGAAGCCGCCGACCTTCTTGCGGGCCACCTCGGCCAGCCCGGTCATTTCAATGACTTCGTGGACCCGCTTCTTGGGGATGCTGTGGGTCGCGGCCATGGCCAGCAGGTGGTTGTAGGCGGAGCGGCTCGTGTGGACGGCCTTGGCGTCGAGCAGCGCGCCGACATCGCGCAGCGGCGCGGCGTGCCCGGTCAGCGGCGACCCGTTGACGGTCACTGAGCCCGACGTCGGCCGGTCCAGTCCCATGATCATGCGCATGGTGGTGGATTTTCCGGCCCCATTCGGACCCAGGAAGCCGGTGACCCGGCCGGCTTCGACGGTGAAGTTGACGCCGGCGACGGCGGTCTTGTCGCCGTAAACCTTGGTCAGGCCTCGTGCTTCGATCATGGAAGCTTTCCTTTGCGTAGCGGGAGATTATCCGGGGCTCCGCAGTCACGGGCCCGTCTGCACACCACGCTACCGAGGCCGGCGGCGTATTTCGCCGGTCTCAGGGATGATTCAGGGGCCAATCAGGGTAGTCCGGGAGGATGACAGGCTCAGTCGAGGGGCGAGTAGTAGGTCAGGGCGTCGCGGCGGACCGTGAACTCCACGCTCCGCACTCCTGGCATGACCTCCCCGTCGACGGCGAGGACCATGGGCCCGTTCCCGGGTTCCACCGTGATCCGGTCCGTTTCGCTGAGGTGGGTGATCCCGGAAGTGGCCACGGTGCCCGTGAGCACGGCCCAGAGCAGCCGCAGCCGGGCAAACGGCTCATCGGCAGTAATCATCCGCAGGTCCAGGACCCCGTCCGCCAGCACGGGGCGCACCAGCGGCGCGTGGTCGCTGGGGTAGTAGCGGCCGCGGCCGATATACAGGATCCACAGCCGGTGCCGCACCCCGTTGACGATCAGGGTGGTGGGGGTACCGGCCGCGAAGGTCCGGAACATGGCCACCACTCCGGCCAGGGGTTTTCCCAGAGCCGGCTGGAGCTGTTCGCGCCGGCGGACCAGGTTCGGGTAGAGACCGATGCTGGCCGTGTTGAGCATGATCAGTTCGAGGTGCTCCGGGCTGTCGGGGAGCCCGCGTTCGACACTCACGTGGCCGATGTCGGCCACTGCGGCCTCGCCGTGCGAGGCCGCCTGCACCGCCGCCCCCAGCGTGGGCGTCCCGGCGTCGCGGGCAAAGTGGTTGAGCGTTCCGCCGGGGAGCACCAGCAGCGGGAGGGAGCGTTCGACGGCGGCGGCCGCCGCGGCGCCCACGGTTCCGTCGCCGCCCCAGACGCCCAGGGCCGCAATGCCCGGCCGCGTCGCGACCTCGGCGATGCCCGCGTCAACGGCCTCATCATGCCCAATTTTCTTTATATACGCTTTGGGGAATGTTTTTTGCAGGGCGTCAACGGTCTCGTCGGCATAGGACCCGCCGAGGGTGTTGACGGCGATGCAGAGACCCTGTCCGTCCGGGAGTTCCGCGGCCCGGACGGCGCCACGGCGGGTTTCCGGGAAGGGCGGCCGGACGGGCCACCACTTCCGCGTCACCATGGCCGCGCCGGCGCCGATCGCGGAACCGAACAGCACATCCGAGGGCCAGTGGGCCCCGGTGTGGACCCGGGAGTAGGCCACCCCGGCCGCGACGGGGGCCAGCGCCGCACCGAGTGCCGGCCGGACCATGCCGACTCCGAGCGCGAAGGCCACCGCGGAGGCCGAATGGCCCGAGGGCATCGACGAACTCGTCGGCTGCGGATTGACGAAGCGGAAGACCGGAAGGTGTTCGGGCAGGGGCCGCGTCCGGGGCAGGAGGGTCTTGAACACCACGTTCGTGACTGCCGAGGCCACGCCTTGGGCCAAGAGCCCATGCAAGGCTGCCCGGCGCGTCCTTCCGGGCACCAGGGCCATGGCTCCGGCGACGCCGAACCAGAGTTTGCCTTTGTTGGCGGCGGCGGAGAGACGGCGGAAGAACTCGTCATGGCCTCCGCCCGGCAGATTGGAGACGGCGCGCACCAGTTTGAGGTCGAATTTCGACAGGCGGCCGGGGGCCTTCCTCAGCATGGTTCGCATTTGACCACCATACTGCCGGACGGCCCGCCGGAGGCAAGGGCGCGGCGGGCACCTACCTCGCGCGCAAGGGCTTCGCGGCGCCGGCGAGCACCAGGGCCACCAGAATCGGAATCCCGATCGCCAGCAGGGCGGCCCTGATACCGGTGACATCGCCCAGGTAGCCCAGCAGCGGCGGCCCGGCGAGGAAGGCAATGTAGCCCAGCGTGGACACGACGGACACCCGGGCGGCCGCCTTCCGGGGGTCATCCGCCGCGGCGGACATCCCGATCGGAAATGCGAGGGCGGCGCCCACGCCCCAGAGCACGGCGCCGGCAGCGGCCAGCCAGATGGTGCCGGCGAACACGAAGAGGCAGAGGCCCGCGGCTGCCGCGGCCATGCTGGCGCGCAGCACAGCCACGCGGCCGTAGACGTCGATCGCGCGGCCGCCGAAGAAGCGCATGGCGGTCATTGCCAGCACAAAGGCGGCGAACAGCAGCGCCCCCGTGGATTGTTCAGCGCCCAGGCCGTCAACCGCGGCCTTGGCAATCCAGTCATTGCCGGCGCCTTCAGTCAGGGTGGCGCCGAGAACGACGACGCCGATCAGCAGCGTGCGCCCGTCCCGCCAGGCCGACCCGCCCTTGCCGTGGTCCGGGTCCCCCGCGGCGGGCGCCGCGGCGGGCAGATGGGGCAGGAAGTACCGCGGGGCCACCGTGGTCAGGACGGCGACGACGGCGGCTATGACCAGCAGATGCTCCGGGAGCCCGACCCCCAGGGTGGACAGGCCGGCGCCGATCAGGGCCCCGATGAATGCGCCGCCGCTGAAGGCCGCGTGGAACTGCGGCATGATGGTGCGCCCGAGCCGGTGCTCGACGTCGGCACCTTCAATGTTCTGCGAAACATCCCAGAGCCCGACGCCGATCCCGAAGAAGAACAGGGCAATCGCCGTCCCCGGGACGGAGGCCGCCATCAGGGACAGCGCGACGCCGACGCCGGCCGCCGCGGCCACAAGTCCGGCGCTCCGGACGGTGTTGGCGGTGCCGATCCGGCCGACGACAAACCCGGCCGTGGGCAGGGCGATCAGCGAGCCGACCGCCAGGCACAGCAGCAGCGTTCCCATCTGGCCCGCGGTGATGTGCAGGATCTCTGTCACCGCGGGGATGCGGGCAGCCCAACTGGCGAAGACTAATCCGTTGATCCCGAAGACAAGGAAAGTCGCCCCGGTGGCAGCCTTCAGTTGCGGGACGGTTGCGGTACTGGTCATACGATCACTGCTTCCACCGAGCGTTGTGAGAGTTGGTCAAGTTCTTCCAGGCTGAGCTGCCGGTCGGTCACGACGGCATCGACGGCGTCCAGGGATGCGACGAGGGCGACGGCGCTGGCGTTCCATTTGGATCCGGCGCAGGCGACGATCACCCGGGCCGCGGATTCCAGGCCAGCGCGCTTGACGGCGGCGTCGTCGAGATCGTGGGCCAACAGCCCGTCCTTGAGGTTCAGGGCGCAGGGCGTGACCACGGCGGCGTCGAAGCGCAGCGAGCGGATGTTGGATTCCGTCATGGGCCCGCGGAAAGACAGTTCACCGGGAACGAGGCTGCCGCCCGGCATCAGGAGCTCGGGGCGGCGGCCGGCAGGCACATCGTCCAGGGACAGCGCGGTGACGGCTCGCAACGACATCGGCATGATCGTCATCTCGCGCTGGCGCAACTGGCGGGCGATCTCCGTAGCGGTGGTGCCGCTGTCCAGCCAGACGTGACTCCGGTCCTGGAGCATGGCCGCCACACCGGCGGCGATCCTCACCTTGGCGGTGTGGTCCTCCAGCTCGCGCTGCCCGTATTGGGGGTTTTCACCGCCGAAAACCAGGCTCTTGGCTCCGCCGTGGACCCTCCGCAGCACGCCGTGCAGGGCCAGGATGTCGAGGTCGCGCCGGATGGTGGCACCGGAGGCGCCGCAGGCGGCCATCAGGTCGTCCACCGTCACCTGCTCGCGGTTGCGAAGCAGTCCGCCGATCAGGCGGTGCCGCTCATCAGTGTTCATGATCAAATGCTAACGGTTTGTGATCATTTAATCATTTGTTGCGCGACCCAAAGAGCAAACGCGGGGTCACTTGGCGCCCCAGAAACCCCTCGGGGATGGGCGTTAAGTGACGCCGCGTTGCTTGTTGGCTTAGCGGGCGCGCTCGACGCGCTTTTCGTCCCAGACCGGTTCGGCGGACTCGTAGACCCTGCCGTCGGAGCCGAAGACCAGGAAGCGGTCGAAAGTGCGGGCGAACCAGCGGTCGTGGGTGACTGCCAGGACGGTGCCTTCGAAGTGGTCGATCGCCCGTTCCAGGGCCTCGGCCGAGTGCAGGTCGAGGTTGTCCGTGGGTTCGTCAAGCAGCAGCAGCGTGGCGCCGGAGAGCTGCAGCAACAGGATCTGGAACCGCGCCTGCTGGCCGCCGGAGAGGGACTCGTACTTCTGCTCGGACTGCGCTGCCAGCCCGTAGCCGTCCAGCGCCCCGGCGGCGGCTTCGCGGCCCATGCCGGAGCGGTGCTCGTCGCCCCGGTGCAGGATTTCGAGCAGGGTCTTGCCCAGCAGGTCGGGCCGGACGTGGGTCTGGGCGAAGAAGCCGGGCCGGATCCGGGCGCCGAGTTTCACGGTGCCCTCATGCGGCACCTCCGCGATCTCGACGTCGGACACCGGCAGGTGCTCCCGTTCCGGATCCGTGCCGCCGGTGGCGAGCAGGCGCAGGAAGTGGCTCTTGCCCGAACCGTTGGAACCAAGGACGCCCACCCGGTCGCCGAACCAGATCTCGGTGGAGAACGGCTTCATCAGGCCCGTCAGTTCCAGTTTCTCCGCCACGACGGCGCGCTTGGCGGTGCGCCCGCCCTTGAGCCGCATCTGCACATTCTGCTCGATCGGCAGGGCCTCGGGCGGACCGGCCTCGAGGAACTTCGCGAGCCGGGTCTGGGCCGCGTGATAGCGGTTGGCCATGTCGGAACGGAAAGCGGCCTTGTTCTTGTACATGTTGACGAGTTCCTTGAGCTTTACGTGCTCCTCGTCCCAACGCTTGCGCAGCTCCTCGAAGCGCGCGTTCCGGTCGGCCCGGGCATCCACGTAGGAACCGAAACCGCCGCCGTGGATCCAGGCCCCGGCGCCGTTGATGCCCGGTTCCAGCGTGACGATGCGGCCGGCGGCGTTGTTGAGCAGTTCACGGTCGTGGCTGATGAAGAACACGGTCTTCTTCGACTCGTTCAGCTTGGCCTCGAGCCAGCGCTTGCCCGGGACGTCGAGGTAGTTGTCCGGCTCGTCCAGGAGCAGCAGTTCGTCCGGGCCGGCGAAGAGAGCCTCGAGCACCAGCCGCTTCTGCTCGCCGCCGGAGAGGCTCGACGCCGGGCGGTGCTGCGCCCGGTCAAACGGCAGGCCGAGGGCGGCCATGCAGACCTCGTCCCAGACGGTCTCGACGTCGTAGCCGCCGGCGTCTCCCCAGTCCACGATGGCCTGGGCATAGGCCATCTGGGTGGGCTCGTCGTCGTGCTCCAGCATGGCGAGTTCTGCCTCGTCGACGGTGCGCGCGGCGGCGGCCAGGGCGGGCGGGGCGGCGGAGACCAGGAGGTCGCGGACGGTGGACTCATCCCGGACCTGGCCCACGAACTGGCGCATGATCCCCATGTTGCCGGAGCGGCCGATCACGCCTTCATCCGCAACGAGGTCGCCGGAAATGATCCGGAACAGCGTGGTCTTGCCGGTTCCGTTGGGCCCGATCAGCGCCGTCTTGGTGCCGTCGGGGACCTTGAACGTCACGCCGTTGAGCAGCTGGGTGCCGTCGGAGAGGAAGTAGTCGATGCCGGAAACGTCAATATGAGCCACGCGTTCAATCTTCCCATGGACGGACGGACCGGCCGGGGCCCGGGCGCCTAGCTGTTCACCAGGAGCTCCGGACGGCGTCCTGCCCAGGGCCGCACCGCCTCCACGGCGGCACCCACCGTGAAGACTGTGGCGTCCTCGAATGGATGGCCCACGATCTGCACACCCGTGGGGATGCCGCAGTCGGCCATGCCGCTCGGCACGGCCAGGACGGGGCAGCGGTTGCTGATGTTGAAGGGCGCCGTCATGTGCCCCTGCCAGTAGTGCCCGAGCCGCTCGCCCCCGGCGTCGATCCCGTCAAGGTACATGCCGTCCGCGTCCAGGGCGGCCACGGCCGAGGCCGGGCAGAGAAGGGCGTCGAAGCCGGACATCGCCGCGGCAAGCTCGGCCTGGATTCTGGTTTCCGCCCGGATGCCGTCGACGAACCGGTTTTCCGCGGCGGCTTTCCGGGCGTCCGCCATGAACCGCCGTGTGTACGGGGCCAGCAGCTCGGGAGACTCCGAGGTCTCGTCCTCCATGGCCGGACCGAGGAGGTAGCCGAAATGTGTGAACATTGTCCGGCTGATGTCCTCGGTGGTCCAGGGCAGCTCGATCTCTTCCACCACGGCGCCGGCATCACGCAGGGCCGTTGCCACGCCGCGCGTATTGGCCTCAACATCCGCGGCGACGGGATAGTTCCCCAGCCGGATGCAGAGAGCGATGCGCATGCCGGCCACTGCCGAGGCGGTGTCAGCACCCGGCGGGCAGGACAACGCCGGACTCCCGGCGAGGGAGGTGTGGTCGCCCGGATGACGGCCCGCCATGACGTTCGCCAGCAAGGCTGCGTCCGCCACGGTCCGTGCCATCGGGCCGTCGCCGCGGTAGTGGTCCGCGGAGAGCGGGGCCAGGCCGGGAATCCTTCCGTAGGGCGCCTTGTAGCCGACGGTCCCGGTGAACGACGCCGGCAGGCGGGTTGAACCCGCGATGTCGGAGGCGGTGGCCAGCGGCGCCAGCCCGGCGGCCAGTGCCGCCCCGGAACCGCCGGAGGAGCCGCCCGGGGAATACTGCCGGTTCCAGGGATTGCGCGTGACTCCCCACAGGGGACTGTGGGTGACGGTGGCGCAGCTGTATTCGGGCGTGGTGGTGCGGGCATGGATGATGCCGCCGGCACGCCGGATTCGGTCGATGACGGGATGGTCCGCGTGCGCGAGCTCCCCCTTGCGGGCTACGAGCCCCTGCGAAAGGGTGCGTCCCCGGAGCCCGTGCTTTTCCTTGGCGGCCACCGGCAGCCCCAGCAGGGGTGTGAGGTCCCTGCCCCGCGCATACCGGGCAGCGGCCTGCCGTGCTGCCGGGAGCGCCTCTTCGAACAGGGTCTCCGTCAGGGCGTTGATGCCGCCGTTGACGGCCTCGGTCCTGGTGATCACCGCTTCCATGAGCTCCACCGGCGAGAGCTCCCGGGAGCGGAAAAGCCGCAGGGCCGTGCCGGCGTCGAGGTAGTGCAGCTCGGTCATGCCAAGGCCGCTGCCGGCTCGGAGGAGGCTTCGGCCAGGGCGCCGGCAACCAGGTCCCGGGCCACCCCAGTGAGCATGTCCACGCCGGCAACCATGTCCTCGTCGGTGCTGAACTCCCGTTCGCAGTGCGAGACGCCGTCCACGCTGGGGATGAAGAGCATGACCGACGGCGCCACTGTGTTCATGGCAACGGAATCGTGGCCGGCCATGGTCTGGATCCGCCGCGCGGAAAGGCCCAGGTCTGCAGCCACCTTGTCCGCGAGTTCGATCCCGCCTTCGGGGAAGCGGCGGATCGGCCGGATGTCGAAGTCCTTCACATTGACTTTGATGTCGTGCTCGCGTGCCAGCGCATCGATGTCCTCGATGAGTTTGGCGCGGGCCGCCTTGACGATGTCCGGATCGCCGGAGCGGAGGTCGGCGACGAGGTGGACCCTACGGGCCACCACAATGGGCGAGTTCGGTTCGAGGGTCAGCTGGCCCACGGATGAGACGAGGGCCTCCTCGGCGAACTCAGCCGTGACGTCGTGCACCATAAGAATGATCTTGGAGGCTGCCACCAGGGCGTCGTGCCGGTCGGCCATGGCCGTCGCTCCGGTGTGCGACTGTTCGCCGAGCACTTCGATGTCCAGTTTCTGGGTGTACCAGCTGCTGTCCACCAGGCCGATGGAGATGCCCTCGCGTTCCAGGATCCTGCCCTGCTCGATGTGGATCTCGGCGTAGCCGGCGGCCTCGGGCCCGTCAGAGGTGCCGAGGTACCCGATGCCATCCAGCGCCTCACGGACTGTGACGCCTTGCAGGTCCGCCACATCCAGCATCTGTTCCCGCTGCAGGAGTCCCGCAAACACCGAACTTCCCATGATGCTCGGCGCGAACCGGCCGCCCTCCTCGTTGAACCAGTTCACTACGGCCAGGTTGAACCGCGGCGCGGGCCCGCCCTCCGCAACCTCGGCGTCCAGACGCCGGGCCGCGTGCAGGGCGGCGACGACACCGTACGCGCCGTCGAACCGGCCCCCGAGCGGCTGGCTGTCCAGGTGGGATCCGATCAGCACATAGGGCGCCCCCGGCGTCCACTCCAGCAGCCCGAACATGTTGCCGATCCCGTCCACCCGGAGTTCCCATCCGGCGTCACGCACCCACCCGGCGAACCAGTGGCGTGTCTGCGCATCCTCCGGGGTTGCCGCCTGGCGGTCGACGCCGTTGTCGGGGGTGGCGCCGATGGTGGCCACGTGGTGGAAGTCTTCGAGGAAAGCTGCTGAAGTCATGGGAAATCCTTTGTAGGTTGCGGTGGAGAGGGTGGGGCGGCGGGCTTAGCCCATGCGGCCGCGCGTCTCGGGAACCTTGGTGAAGAGCACCAGCAGGAGCACGACGGCGGCGGCCGCGGCCATGTAGAAGCCGGGCGCGTGAGGCACTCCGGTGCCGCCGACCAGGGCGGTCCCGATGAACGGTGCTGTGCCGCCGAAGAGCGCGTAGGCGCCGTTGTAGCTGATTGCCGCCGACGTGAAGCGGGTGCGGGTGGTGAAGATTTCAACGAAGAAGGTGTAGCAGCCTCCGCCGTAGATGCAGAGCGCCACCACGAAGAGGGACTGGCCCAGGAGGGCAAGAGGGAGGCTTCCGCTGGTCACCAGCATGAAGCTCGGCACTGAAAGCAGGGCCAGCGCGGCTGAACCGGCAATGAGCATCGGTTTGCGGCCGAAGCGGTCGCCCAGCCGGCCACCGAAAGGAAGCAGGACGGCGTAGAGCGCGAGAGCGGCGGCGTTGACCAGGAGGGACTGTTCACGGCTCAGGTGGCCCGTGGTCTGGACATAGGAGACGAAATAGGCCGAGAGGAAGTAGAAGCCCATTGCGGTCAGGCCCATGACGAAGATGACCTGGACCATACGGAGCCGGTTTTCGCGGAAGGCTTCGCGGACCGGGCTGAATTCCTTGGTCCGGGCAGCCTTGGCCTCATTGAACGCATCGCTTTCCACCGTCCGGCTGCGGATCCAGACGCCGAACAGGGCGAGCGGCAGTGCCAGCAGGAACGGCAGGCGCCAGCCCCACGCCATGAAGGCCTCGTTGGGCATTGACTGGCTCAGGATGAGGATCATCGAACCGGCGACGACAGAGGGCAGCGCAGTGGCGGCGATGGTGATGTTGAGCCAGAACCCGCGGCGGCTGACCGGGGCGTGCTCGAAGACAAACGAGGGTGCTCCCACGGATTCGCCGCCGGCGGAGAAGCCCTGGATCAGCCGGCAGAGGACCAGCAACACCGGTGCCCAGGCGCCGATCTGGCCGTAGGTCGGCAGCAGCCCCATCAAGGCGGTGGCCCCGCCGATGGCGACGAGCGTGATGGTCAGGACCCGGCGGCGGCCGATCCGGTCGCCGAGCGCGCCGAAGAACAGGCCGCCGATGGGACGGACCACGAAGGCGACGCCGAAGGTGGCGAACGTGGCAAGCATGGCCGTGACCGGGTTGCTGCCGGGGAAAAACAGTTGGGAGAAGATGACGGCGGTGAGGCCGTAGAGCGTGAAATCGTAGAATTCGATGAACTGCCCGATGCTGCCGCCTGCGAGGACCCGCTTCTGCATCTTGGTGATGCCGAGAGGTCCGGACCGCGGAGCGTCCTTGTCCAGGGCCGGGGCGGACGGTGTGGTCTGGGAAGCGGACACCGGCTGGTCCTTGATGTCGTTGATCGTCATGACAGCCACGCTAGAGGCGCCGTGTTTCCGAAGTTCCCTGCCGTGTTACGGGCCCGGGAAATGAAATCTGCTGATGTTGCCGCTGTGTTGCCGGCAAGCCACGGTCCGGACATAAGTCGGACACCTGGGGCGTGAATCGGAACCATTGAATCTCCTTTGATCAACATGGTTGTCGCGCTTCGGGACTCGGCCAAGGGCCGTCATTGCGCGGGATTTGCCGTTGGACTCCCGCCGGCACCACCGCACTGGACCAACTTTGTGTGATCCGGTTCACATCTGTCCAATTGATTGTTTTGGCCAAATCAATCGATTTCATCGATGCCAATCGCTGCGGATTTTCGCAGTCACAGTCGGTGGGCACGGGGAATCCGCCGGGCTAGTGCCGGGCGGCACCGTAGAGCCGGATGCAGGTCTCCTCAAAGGCCAGTGCCCGGCGGGTGGGTTGCACTCCCTCGGGCCGGACCAGCATCACCTCGATTGGCGGGAAGTCATCCGTCAGGGTCAGGGCAACCACCCTGCCGCCGGAATACGTCATGTCGCTGTGGAGCCGCTGGTTCAGCATGGCGTAGCCGTGGCCCTTCGCCACAAACGAGCGCACCGTCTCATACCCGGCAAAGCGGTGCCGGACATTGGGAAGCACCCCCGCGATCGCGTACAGCTGCTCGTAGTATTCCCGGCTGTGCGGCAGATCCAGCACCACCGCGGGTTCGCCGTCGAGATCCTTCAGTGCGATGCTTCGCTCGGGCCGGGACGCCGCGGGGTGTTCAGCATGGACCAGCACATGAGGGGGCACGCGCTCGAGCACCGTGTGTGTGAAGCCCCGGCCCAGGCCGAGACCGTACATCAGCGCGACATCGCACTGCCCTTCGAGGAGGGCCGTCTGCAGGCTCGCCAGATCGGCTTCCAGGAAGGAGACCTCGACTCCCGGATGCTGAACTTCGAAGGTCTGCAGGATTGCGGGAAGCCTGAAGGGCGCCAGGGGCGAAAACACGCCCACTTTGAGCTCTCCGACCAGGCTTGTCGCAAGCCCGCGGGCTGACTCGTACAGCGAGTCCGCATGCTCCAGCAGCACCTTGATGTCCTGGGCCAGCTGCCGGCCGGACGGCGTCAGGCGCAGGCCGCGCGTCCTGAGCCGGACAAACAGCTGCGTCGACAAACTTGCTTCAAGCTGGGCCATGGCGGTGGACAGGGTGGACTGGGTCACGAGCAGCCTTTCGGCCGCCGCAGTCATGTTTTCGAGCTCGGCCACCACCGCGAAATACCGCAGCTGGGTCAAGGTAAAGGGCTTCGCCATTCGTCAATGCTCGCATTCTGCGCGGATCCGCGCGGTCACAGGCCCCGGAGCCGGTGCAGGAGTAGGGCGACGTGCAGCGACGTCCGGGACTCCGCGTCGTCGAGGTCCACGCCGAGGAGCTCTTCAAGGCGGGCCAGCCGCGCGTACAGTGTCGGGCGGCTGAGATAGCCGGTGCGGGCCAGAGCCGCTTTGTTGCCGCCGGACTCGAGGTAGCGGCCCAGCAGTTCCAGCTGCCCGCCGCCGTCCCGGGCGTCGGCCTGCAGGACACCCTCCAGTTCTGACTCCGCGAACTGCTGCACCCGCGGATCCTTGCGCAGCAGGGCCAGCAGCCCCCGAAGCCGGACGTCCGTCGCCCGGTAGAACGGCTTCCGATCACCCCGCAGCGTCGCCGCGGTTTCGGCGACGTGGGCGGCTTCGTCAATGCCCGCCGCCGCTTCGAGCAAGGAACCC
Organism: Arthrobacter sp. P1_B3; assembly: GCF_056406615.1. NCBI lineage: Bacteria > Bacillati > Actinomycetota > Actinomycetes > Micrococcales > Micrococcaceae > Arthrobacter > Arthrobacter sp. P1_B3. The sequence continues at coordinate 54,563 of NZ_JBFTZV010000001.1, forward strand.
CTCAGGTGCCCCACGCCGATGCTCCATGTCGCCTCCGCCGGATTGCCGGCCCAGCCTCCGCCGGGCAGACCTCTGCCGGGCCGGGCTCCGCGGACGGGTGGGCCGGGTGGCGTGTCGCTGCCCGCGAGGGCATCGGCGAGACGCTGGAGGGTCGGGTCCTCCAATTGCTTCGCAGGAACGGCCAGGATCATGCCGACCGATCCGGACCGGATGCTCGCGGTCAAAGCGCTGCCTGACACGGTTTTGAGGGCCCGGGCGAGCTGCTCCAGCAGGGCACGTTCCTCCTGTTGCCCAGCGAGTGGATCGATTCCGGCTCCCGCTGCCCCTGCCCCTGCCCCTGCCCCTGCCCCTGCTGAGGGACCATAGGCTGCTCCGCCGCTCCGGAACACAATTGGCAGGTAGTGCGGCGACCGCCTGAGTCCCAGCGCCGCGGCGCGGGCCTGCGCCTCGTCCTCGCCCAGCCCGCGGGGCTGACGGAGGGCGTTGAGAAGCCCCGCCTGCGCCTGGTGGCTCAGCTCCCGCCGGTCCCGTTCGGCGAGCCGGTTGATCGCCAGGGTCTGGGCCGCGCGTTCCAGCACCATGGCCGCCGCGTCGTCGTCGTCGAGGGGGACCGGCACCACCAGCCGCCCCCAGACGTTCCCGCGCACGCCAACCGGCGTCTGCAGCCAGGCCTCGGGCCCGGTGCGGCCCGTCCCGGGCGGCGCCGGCGTGGTCCTGGACCGCCGCTCCCAGTCCTCCAGCAGTTCGATGGTCCGCAGCTGCCCGGCCGAGTACGCGAGGACGAGGTGCGAGAGGTCCTCCAGGACCACCGGGGCGCCGATCATGGCGGCTGCCTGGTCCACCACCTGCCCAGTCCCTGCGCTTTCCAGGCTCAGCACCGTGAAGGCCTCGTGGACGTCGCGGGCGCGTTCCACCCGCTCCAGCTGTTCGGCGACGATGATCCGGTGCACGATTTCGGTGACCTGCACGAACCGCACGCGGCGCTCCACCACGATCACGGGCATGGCCGTGGCCAGCGCGGCCGCGCGCAGCGCATCCAAACTGGGCTTCCTGTCGCCGACGAGTTCAACAATCAGGCCGGACGCCGCCGCCTGCTCCAGGGACCTGATGAACGACGCCGTAAGCCCGGGTTCCTTTTCCAGCTCCAGTCCGGTGGTAAGCACCAGCTCCCCGCCAGACAGCAGCCCGGAAATGTCGAGCAATTCGCTCACGTGGACCCAGCGCACGGGGTTGTCGAGGGCCCCGGCGCCGCCGAGCAGGAGCGGCGCGGCCTCGCGGAGAACGGGAAGGTCAAGGATCGAGCCGACGGTGGGCAACATTTACACAGTGTAAACCAAGCTGTGATTCTCCTTACACACTGGCACTTATGGTGCCGTCTCCCGGTAGGGACACTGGACTCAACGCACCCCGAATACCGCATGAGGAGAAACCTTGAACATCATCGAGCACTGGATCAACGGCAGCTACGTTCCCGCCGGCGCGCGCACGGCCCCGGTGACCAACCCGGCCACGGGCAAGGTCACCGGCCAGGTTTCGCTCGCGAGCCGGGACGAGAGCCACGCCGCCATTGCCGCGGCCAAGGCCGCATTCCCCGCATGGCGCGACACCTCGATTGCCCGCCGCACCCAGATCCTCTTCGCCTTTCGCGAACTGCTCAACTCCCGCAAAGGCGAACTCGCCGCCATCATCACCTCCGAGCACGGAAAAGTCCTGGACGATGCCCTCGGGGAAGTCACCCGGGGCCAGGAAGTCGTCGAGTTCGCCTGCGGCATCCCCCATCTGCTCAAAGGCAGCTACACCGAGAACGCGTCCACCAACGTGGACGTCCACTCCATCCGCCAGGCCCTGGGTCCGGTCGCAGTCATCAGCCCGTTCAACTTCCCGGCCATGGTGCCGATGTGGTTCTTCCCGCTTGCCATCGCCGCCGGCAACACGGTCGTCGTCAAGCCCAGCGAAAAGGACCCCACGGCGGTGAACTGGATGGCCGAACTCTGGAAAGAAGCCGGCCTGCCGGACGGCGTGTTCAACGTCCTGCACGGCGACAAGGTGGCCGTCGACGCCTTGCTCAACCACCCGGACATCAAAGCCGTCTCCTTCGTCGGCTCCACCCCGATCGCCAAGTACGTCTATCAGACCGCGACGGCCAACGGAAAGCGCGTCCAGGCCCTTGGCGGAGCCAAGAACCACATGATCGTGCTGCCCGACGCCGATCTGGACCTGGCCGCCGACGCCGCCATCAATGCCGGATTCGGATCGGCGGGCGAACGTTGCATGGCCATCTCTGCCCTGCTCGCGGTGGGCGAAATCGCCGATGAACTGGTGGACAAGATTGCCCAGCGTGCGGCTTCCCTGCGCACCGGCGACGGGCTGCGCGGCTGCGACATGGGCCCGCTGGTGACGGCCCAGCACCGGGACAAGGTTGCCGGCTACATTGATGCCGGCGAAGCTGCCGGTGCCCAACTCGTCGTCGACGGCCGCAACATCGCCGCCGACGCGGAAGGTGACGGCTTCTTCGTCGGACCCACGCTTTTCGACAAGGTGACTCCGGACATGTCCATCTATCAGGACGAGATCTTTGGACCGGTCCTGTCCGTGCTCCGCGTTGACAGCTACGACGAGGCGCTCGAGATGATCAACGGCAACCCATACGGCAACGGCACCGCCATCTTCACCAACGACGGCGGCGCGGCGCGGCGCTTCGAGAACGAAGTGGAGGTGGGCATGGTGGGCATCAACGTCCCCGTTCCGGTCCCCATGGCCTACTACTCCTTCGGCGGCTGGAAGAACTCGCTGTTCGGGGATACCCACGCCCACGGCACCGAGGGCGTCGGTTTCTTCACCCGCGGCAAGGCCGTCACCTCCCGCTGGCTGGATCCAAGCCACGGCGGCATCAACCTCGGCTTCCCGCAGAACGCCTAAGCCACCCGTATCCGAAAGGCAGCTGTCATGACCTCGACCCTTGAAAACGAAACCCTCCCGCAGCAGGAGGCCGCCGAGGGCGCCCGCCGCGCCTACGAACTGGACCGCAAGCACGTCTTCCACTCCTGGTCCGCCCAGGACCTCATCGACCCCATGGTCATCTCCGCGGCCGAGGGCTCCCACGTCTGGGACGGCGACGGCAACAAGTACCTGGACTTCTCCTCGCAGCTGGTCAACACCAATATCGGCCACCAGCACCCCGCCGTCGTATCCGCCATCGCAGCACAGGCCACCAAGCTGTGCACGATTGCCCCGAGTTACGTCAACGACGCGCGCTCCGAAGCTGCACGCCTGATTGCCGGGCGCACGCCCGGCGGACTGGACAAGATCTTCTTCACCAACGGCGGGGCGGACGCCAACGAGCACGCCATCCGCATGGCCCGTCTGCACACGGGCCGCCACAAGGTGCTCTCCGCCTACCGTTCGTACCACGGCGGCACCCAGCTGGCCATCAACGTCACCGGCGACCCCCGGCGCTGGCCCAGCGACACCGCCAGCACCGGCACCGTCCACTTCTTCCCGCCGTACCTGTACCGCACCGCCTTCCACTCCACCACCGAGGAGGAGGAAAGCCAGCGCGCCCTCGAACACCTGGAACAGCTGATCAGCTTCGAAGGCCCCTCCACCATCGCCGCCCTCATCCTGGAAAGCATCCCGGGCACGGCCGGGATCTACGTGCCGCCCCCGGGATACTTGCAGGGCGTCCGCGAGCTCTGCACCCGGCACGGCATCATCTTCATCGCCGACGAAGTCATGTCCGGCTTCGGCCGCACCGGAACCTGGTTCGCCGTCGAGCACTTCGACGTCGTTCCGGACCTGCTGACCTTCGCCAAGGGCGTGAATTCCGGCTATGTTCCGATGGGCGGGGTGGCAATCAGCCCGGAGATCGCAGCCACGTTCGGCAAGCGTGTCTACCCCGGCGGCCTGACCTATTCGGGCCACCCGCTCGCGGCGGCTGCCGCCGTGGCGACCATCAACGCGATGGAGAACGAACAGATCGTCCAGCACGCGGCAGCCCTCGGCGAGACGGTGATCGGACCGGCCCTCCGTGGATTCACCGAGCGCCACCGCTCCGTTGGTGAAGTCCGCGGCAAGGGCGTCTTCTGGGCGATCGAACTCGTCAAGGACCGGAAGACCCGCGAGCCCATGGCCCCGTACGGCGGCTCAAGCCCGGAAATGAACCAGCTGGTGGCGGCCTGCAAGTCCCGCGGGCTGCTCCCGTTCGCGAACTTCAACCGAATCCATGTTGTCCCGCCGTGCAACACCAGCGTGGAAGACACCCAAAAGGGCTTGGCCGTACTGGACGCCGTGTTGGACATTGCGGACGGCTTCGCCGCCTGAGGCGCTCCCGCACTATTGACACCCGAACGACGGATGCTCCCCCGCATAACAACGCGGGGGAGCATCCGCCATTTCGGCGCAGAATCTCCGGCGACTCGGACTTTTCCGGTCCGGCGTCTCAGCTGGCCCGGGTGAGGAACTCCTTGAGCAGCGGTCCGGACGTGGTGGCTCCAAGGCCGCCGTCCTCCACGAAGACGGCGACGGCGAGGTCACCGTGCGCCGCCACGATCCAGGCGTGGGTCTTGGGCGGGGTGTCGTTGCCGAACTCAGCCGTTCCGGTCTTCGCGCCGACGGGCTCGCCCGGGACGGCGGCCAGGAACCCGGCATGCCCGCTGGTCACGACGGCACGCATCATGTCAGCCAACGCCGCGGCTTCCGCTGCCGTTACCGGCGTTTCGGCCGCCGTAGCCGGTGCCGCGGCCGACGCCGACGCCGACGCGTCACCGGAGGGCGGGGCGGCAGGCGCCGTGCCTGTTCCGGTGCCGGCAGTGGGCGTGCTCTCGGCGCCCGGTGAAGTGACGCCCTCATTCGGATTCAAGACCAGCTGGGCGGCCACCGGGGCTCCCTTGGCTACCGAGCCGGCCATGATGGCGGCGGCCAGCGGGGACAGGAGCACTTTGCCTTGGCCGATCATGGAGGCGGCGTGTTCGGTTCCTGCGGCTTCCCCGGGGACGGAGCCGAGGAACGCTGCGGCGCCGAGCGCGGGCGCTTCGACTGCCACGCCCAGCGAGGTCGCGGCAGATTCGAGTTGCGCCTGGCTGACGGTGTCGCGGGCGTTGATGAAGGCGGTGTTGCAGGAGTGCGCAAAGGCGTCGCGCAGCGTCACGGAGCCCAGGGAGGACTCGGGGTATCCCTCGGCGTTCTTGAAGGTGCGGCCGTCCACCGTGAGGGTCGCCGGGCAGTCCACCTTGGAATCGGGGGTCATCCCGTTGCGGAACATGGCCAGGGAATCGACCATCTTGAAGATCGATCCGGGGGCATACTGTCCCAGCATTGCGGTGTCGTAGCCGTTGCTGCCCGGCCCGGACGCGGCGGCCAGGACGGCGCCGCTGGAGGGCCGGAGCGCCACGATGGCCGACGCAGGGCCGACCTTGCCGAGCACGTCTTCCGCGAGTTGCTGCAGCTTCGGGTCCAGGGTGGTTTTCAGCGGGGTTCCGGGTTTGATGCCGGTCTCGAACAGCACCCGCCTCGGGTCGGGAGACGCCGCCTGGATTTCCGCGGTGGTGAGTCCGGCTTTCTGTGCCCGGATCACGATCCCGTCGGTTCCGCGCAGCTGCGCGTCGTACTGCTGCTGCAGGCCCCCGGCGCCGGTGGTGTCCCCGGGCTTGAGCGCGCCGCCGGACTTCTCGATTTGCTCCGCGTTCGCCTCGGAGACTGTACCCAGAAGTGCCCGCGCAAACGTGCGGGTGGGTGCCAGCGGCAGGCTGTCCGGGACGGCGCGGCCGCCGGGGATGGCGGAGATCTGCTCGTCGGTGATGGTCCGGGAACCGTCCTCGCGGAAGGTGATGGCCGGGACGAAGGCGTCCGGACCGGCCGCCGCGACCTGCTGGGCGTAGGCTGCCGGGTCCACGCCGACCAGTTGGGCAAGCTTGGTGGCGGAGTCGGAGGGGTCCGCGCCGCCGAGCGCTGGCTTGTCGATGCCAACGTTGACAACGGGCCGGTACGTGACCAGCGGGGCCCCGCCGGCGCCCAGGATGGAGGCCCTCTGCGGCGTCTGGGTGGCCCGGGTGATGATCTCCCCGTCAGCGAGGTCGGGAACCAGCATGGCCGGCTTCCACACCGTGAGCCACTTGTCCCCGGATTTCTTCAGCTGTGCGGAAACGGTGTATTTCCATTCCTCCGCGCCGACTTTCCAGGTGTAGTTCAGCGGAAACGTGGCCGTGTCCGACTCGAAGGTCAGCTGGCCGGCCTGCACGGCTGGTTTGTCCGGGTCCAGTCCCTGGAAAATTTCCTTGAGCTGGTCGTTGGCGGCGCCCGACTCCTTCCCCTCGAAGGCGACGGATCCGACGTCGAGCGCGGACACCGCGCTGGCGAGCTGCTGGGCGGCGCCTTCCGCGCCGTCCCGGCCGTCTCCGCAGGCGACCAGCGAGGCGCCAAGAACCAGACCCACAAGGGCCAGTGCAAGTTTTGATGAGTTCCCCATTGCGACATTATGCCCCGGACCACTGACAACCCCCGTGTCACAAAGCGGCGGCACGTGACACAGGCACGGACTTCCCGTGCCCGGAACGCCTAGGGCCGCCGGATGATCCTGCGCTGTGCGGCAACGGCGATCGCGGCAGTGCGGTTGTCCACGCCGAGCTTGCCGTAGATATGCACCAGATGGGTCTTGACCGTGGCCTCGGAAATGAACAGCTGCTTGGCGATCGCCCGGTTTCCCATCCCGGTGGCCAGCAGTTCGAGCAACTGGATCTCGCGGACGGACAGGGCCGGCTCCGGGTTCCTGATCCGGCCCATCAGCCTGGCCGCGACCTCGGGTGCCAGCGCCGTACCGCCGGCCGCGGCGGAGAGCACCGCCTGGCGGATCTGCTCCGGCGGGGCATCCTTGAGCATGTAGCCGCTGGCGCCGGCCTCGACGGCAGCGAGGATGTCGGCGTCGGAGTCAAAGGTGGTGAGGATGAGCACCGGAGGCGCCGGCTGCCCGGCCTCTCCCGCTTTGATCCGGCCGGTCGCGGTGACGCCGTCCATTCCCGCGCCCATCTGCAGGTCCATGAGCACCACGTCCGCAGGCTCGCCCAGGGTATGGAGCTTGGCCAGTCCGGCCAGGGCGGCGCCGCCGTCGGCCGCCTCGGCCACCACTGTGATGCCCTGCAGATCACCCAGCATCGCCCGCAGCCCGGCCCGGACCACCGGGTGGTCGTCCACCAGGAACACCCGGATGTTGTTCATTGCCGGTCCCCGCTGGCTTGCGCCGGCACGGCATTGGAACCGGGCGCGGTGCCGGGCTCGTCGCCCAGTGGCAGCCGGATGGCCACCACGGTCCCCTCACCCGGGGCAGACTCGATGTCCAGCTGGCCGTGGAGGGCGGCCACACGTTCCCGCAGCGACGTCAGCCCATAACCGGAACCGTCCGGACGGGCCGGCAAGGCGGCGGGGTCGAACCCGGTGCCGTCGTCGTAGATGTCCATGGCCACTTCCGGGCCCAAGAAGGAAAGGGTGACGACGGCGGTGCTCGCCTGCGCGTGAATCCGGACGTTGGCCAGGCTCGCCTGTGCGGCCCGGAGCAGGGCGGTCTGGTGGGCCGCGGGGAGTTCCACGGGCACGCCTTCGACGTCGAGGCGGCAGCGCAGCCCGGTACCGCGCGCGGCGGTCTCCGCTTCGGTCTTTTCACACAGCCGGAGGAGGCCGGCCACGAGGGAGCCGTCCTCGAGGTCGGGGGACTGGAGCGCCCGGACGAAGTTGCGGGCCTCTGCAAGATTCGCGGCGGCCGTGTCCCGGACGATGCGGAGCCTTTCCCGTGCCACGGCGGGTTCGCCGTCGTCCAGGGCTTTCTCGGCCGCGCGCCCCATCAGCACAATGCTGGACAGGCCCTGGGCGAGGGTGTCATGGATTTCGCGGGCCAGCCGGGTGCGCTCGGCCAGGGTGCCGGCATTGTGCTGGGTTCGGGCGAGTTCGGCACGGGTGCGGCGGAGCTCTTCGGCCGCCAGCCGCTGGTTTTCCGCCTCCAGGAACAGCGCCCGGTAGGCCAGCCCTGTGACCACAGCGAAGGCTGCGCCGAACGCGGGCCCGAGCACCATGGGCAGCTCCGGCGGTGCGATACCGCCGTTGTGGAACCAGAGCGCCCCAATGACAAAAAGGGTGCTGAGTGCGATCGCGGGCAGCGCCAGCCGGCGCCGGAGCACGTGCAACTCCAGGAAGAACAGCGGGAAGGCCAGCCAGACGAAGTCGGCGCTGGTCCAGATCAGCAGCAGCCACAGGACGCTGACGCCGCCCAGCCACCAGGCCGAGTAGGGCCGCGGATCGAACCGGGTCCTGTGGGCTGCATGCCTTTTCTCCAGAACGGTGCCAGCGAGGTAGAAGGCGGCGAGCAGCAGGGCCAGCAGCAGGGTGACCCAGCCCTGACCCGTGATTCCGCCGGCCACGAGCCGGACCAGCGCCACCAGGAGAAGTACCGCGAAGCCGACGTGAAGGCTCACGCGAAGGACGCGCAGAATGACGGCCGCCCCGGTGGGCTCCGTGCCCGCGTGCCCCGTGGCCCCGTGGGGTGTGCCGGCGTGTCGTGTGCCCTCGTGTCCAATGCCCTCGTGGACCGTGTTGCCGGCGTTGCCCTCCATGCTTCCAGCGTAGTGCCGGCGGGGCAGGGGCAACTGCGGAAATCGGCCCGCCACCGGCGGAATCAACCTTTTGGTTGATCGCAGGGCAGTCCTTGCGGTGCCCGCGATCCAACCGGGCGGCCGATGCCCCTGGGACTGGCGGAGGGAAGGCTGGAAGCAACGCCACAAACGTCACGAAAAAGGACAACCATGTATCTCGCCATCCGCGATATCCGCTTTGCCAAGGGCCGGTTCGCCCTGATGGGCGCGGTCGTCGCGCTCATCACCCTCCTGCTCGTCATGCTTTCCGGGCTGACGGCCGGACTCGGCAACCAGTCGACGTCGGCCCTTGCTGCCCTCCCGGCCGACCAACTGGTCTTCGGCGCCCCGGCAGGGAGCACGCCCAAGGCCTCGTTCACGGAATCCGAAGTCTCGCGCGCCCAACAGTCGCAGTGGTCGGCACGCGACGGCGTCGCCCGGGCCGATGCCTTAGGGATCAGCCAGAGCCGCTTCCAGGCCCTCGGCGACGGAGGCGTCCCGGCACGCACGGCAAGCGTTGCGGTCTTCGGCACCGAGACCGGCACGCCACTGGCCCCCGCCCCGCTGACAGAGGGAACCATCGCTGTCGGAGCGGGACTGGCGAAGGACCTGGAGCTCAGCACCGGCAGCCGCGTCTCGGTGGGCGGCACCGGCCTCGTTGTGACGGCCGTGGTTCCGGAGCAGTGGTATTCACACACCGGAGTCGTGTGGACCACGTTGGCCGATTGGCAGAAGCTGGCACACCTGCCGGACGCGGGCGCCGCGACGGTGCTGGCCGTGACCTTTGACTCCACGGCCGGACCCGGGGTGGATACCGATGCCGCCAATGCAGCCGCGGGAACCGTCAGCACCACCGTCGACGGATCTTTCCAGGCCCTCGGCTCCTACAAGAGCGAGAACGGCTCGCTGCTGCTCATGCAGGCATTCCTCTATGGCATCTCGGCCCTCGTGATTGTCGCCTTCCTGACGGTCTGGACGGTCCAACGCACCCGGGACATCGCCGTTCTGAAGGCACTCGGCGGGTCCGCCCGCTACATCCTCCGGGACGCCATGGCGCAGGCAGCCGTGGTCCTGCTGGCCGGCGCCGCGGCAGGCGGGCTGGCCGGCGTGGCCGGCGGGGTCCTCGCGTCCCAGGCGGCGCCGTTCCTCATCACGCCCTGGACAACGCTGCTGCCCATCGCCGGGATCGTGCTCCTGGGCCTGGCCGGGGCAGCCCTCGCGGTCCGCAGCGTTGCGCGCGTCGATCCGCTGATCGCCCTCGGCGGCAACTGACCGGCCCCAGGCCCGGTCCCGTATATTCTTCGAAAGGCATATCTCGTGAATTCCGCACTGAACAAGTCCATCGTAAACAAGTCCGCCCTGAACAACGCTGCCCTGAACCTTGTCAACGTCACCCTGGAGTACCCGGACGGAGACGGCACCCTCAAAGCCCTGGACGACGTGAGCCTCAAAGTTCACCCCGGGGAGTTTGTGTCCCTCATCGGCCCGTCGGGGTCCGGAAAGTCGTCCCTGCTGGCCGTCGCCGCCACCCTCGTCCGGCCCTCCGCCGGCCTGGTGGTGATCGACGGCCAGGACGCCGGCGGACTCCCCGACGCCGGGCGCACCGCACTGCGCCGGGACAAGATCGGGATCATCTTCCAGCAGCCCAACCTCCTGCCCTCCCTCACGGCGATGGAGCAGCTGGTGATCACCCAGCGTCTGCGCGGCGGGGCCGCCCGCGCGGCCGGGGAACGCGCGGCCGGTCTGCTGGACCTCGTGGGTCTCGGCCACGCCTTGGCCAAGCGGCCCCACCAGCTCTCCGGCGGGCAGCGGCAGCGTGTCAACATTGCCCGGGCACTCATGGGAAATCCTGCCGTGCTGCTCGTGGACGAGCCGACGGCGGCTCTTGACCACCACCGCAGCGAGGCGATCGTCCGGTTGCTGCGGCAGGTCACGGACGAATTCAGCGTGGCAACCGTCATGGTCACCCACGACACCGACTTCGTCCCGATCACTGACGCCGTGGCGAGCATGCGCGACGGACGGCTGTCCTCCATGGTGGCGACGCCGGCCGCGTCGGCGGCGGCGGACACGGGCTTCGGGGCCCCGCGGTTGGGTTAGGGGACCCGGTTCCCGAGGTCAGGTACGCCGAGCCCGAACATGTCCTGGAGGGCATACCTGGCGGCGTGGAAGCCGGGCATCCCGGTGACGCCGGGACCCGGCGGGGTGGACGAGGAACACAGGTACACGCCGGGCAGCGGCGTCCGCCATGGAACGGGGCTCAGCACCGGGCGCCGCAGTATGCCCCAAAGGTCCATGCGGCCGGCGCCGAAGTCCCCGCCGACGTAGTTCTCGTCGTACGCCGCCAGCCCGGCGGCCGTCGTCACCTTGAACTGGACCACCAGGTCCCGGAAGCCGGGTGCGAAGCGCTCCAGTTGCGCCATGACCGCGTCGCTCATATCCACGGCAGAGCCGGCCGGAACATGGCAATAGGTCCACAGGATGTGCCGGCCGGCCGGGGCGCGGCCGGCATCGAAACGCGAGGGCTGGGAGACCAGTACGTAGGGCCGGTCCGGATGCCGTCCCGATGCCACCTGGCGCTCCGCTTCGGCGCTTTCCGCCCTGGTGCCGCCTACGTGCACAGTCCCGGCATCGGCGAGGCTGGCCGCCGCCCACGGCACCGGTCCGGAGAGGATGAAGTCGACCTTGCAGACCGCGTTCCCGAAGCGGAAGGACGCCAGGGCGCTCCGGTAGCGTGCCGGGAGCCTGCCCTCCGCCAGGTGAAGCAGCGCGGGGGCCGCCACATCCAGCAGGGTGGCCCGGGCCGGCGGCAGCTCCGCGAGTGAAGCGATCCGCCTCCCGGTCTCGATCACGCCGCCATGGGCTTCGATATCGGCGGTCAGCGCCCGGGCAATCGCGGCCGATCCGCCGCGCGGAACAGGCCAGCCGCCGGCATGCGCCAGGGCGCCCAGCATGAGGCCGGCGCCGGCCGAGGTGACCGAGGGCAGGGGCGCCACGGTATGCGCGGCGACCCCGCTCAGCAGTGCGGGAGCCAGGTCCTGACTGAACCTCGCATTCCACAGCGGCGAGCCCTGTTCGAGCGCCCGGAGACCGAATGCAGCGGCTGCCAGAGGATCTCCCGGAATCCGCAGCAGCTGGTTCAGGGTCAGGTCTGCGACTCCCTCCACCCGCCGCACCAGGGGCTCCATAAGCCGGCGGTAGGCGGCGCCGTCCCGCCCGAGTTCCGCAACAGTGCGGTCCAGGGAGCGGTAGGCCAGCGCCGCACGGCCGCCGTCGAGCGGGGATCCGTACGAGAGCTCCGGCACTTCCAGGGGCACGCGCCGGGCCAGCTCGAACCGGCGGAAGAAAGGTGAGGCCAGAATCATGGGGTGCACGGCTGAACAGACGTCGTGGAAGTGGCCCGGTTCCATCAGTTCGGCGGTGCGGAGTCCGCCGCCGGGGGTGGCAGCCGCCTCGAACACGTGGACTTTGAGTCCGGCCCGCGCCATGGTCGCCGCCGCGGCCAGCCCGTTGGGGCCGGAGCCGACGACGGCGACGTCAGTCATGGGCGGTGGCCTTCCGCCACGGCACTCTTCCGCCACGGCACTACGGACGCCGCAGGCCGGCGGAGATCAATCCGCAGCCAGTCCGGGGCACCGTCGAAGGGGCCGCCATGCGGATCATCGATCCGGTGCCCGCGGATCACGTCGTGGGACGGATCCCAGATGTCCCAGGCGACGCGCGCCATCAGGTAGGCGGTGGCGAGCATGTGGGCCACCACTGCCAGGACGTAGTAGGGCATATCGATGTTGTGCTGGGTCGAACCGCCGCTGGTCGCCTGCCCGAGGTACATCCAGACGGCGCCCCAGTGCAGTGCTTCGATGGCCTGCCAGATGAGGAAGTCACGCCAGCGGGGCCGGGCGAGGGCGATGAGGGGGATCAGCCACAGCACGAACTGGGGCGAGTACACCTTGTTGGTCAGGATGAATGCGGCCACGATCAGGAAGACCAACTGCGCGATCCTCGGGCGCCGGGGTGCTGTCAGTGCGAGGACCGCAATCAGGATGCAGGCCAGGAGGAACAGGTCCAGTGCGAGGGAGTTGATGGCTTCGGCCTGAAGCGGGTTCAAGCCCAGCCGGCCAGCCACCAGGTTGTAGGCGAACCAGGGTGAGCTGTAGCCCGCCGGCCGCTCCTGCGTGAACTGGTAGAAGTACTTCCAGCCGTCCGGATTTGCCGCGGCTGCCGGGACATTGACCGCCAGCCAGGCCGCGGTTGCGGCACCAGCGGTGATCAGGAGCGCCCGGATGCGCCCGCTCCGGAGCGCCAGCAGCAGGACGGCACCGAGGATCAACAGGGGGTAGAGCTTGGTGGCCGTGCCCAGGCCGATGAAGATTCCGGCGAGGACCAGCTTGTTTCGCGAAAAGAAGTACATCCCAAGAGCCAGCATGCACACGGCCCACATGTCCCAGTTAATGACGCCGGCGAGGACGATGCCCGGGGCGAGGGCAACCATCGCCGCGTCCCAGGACCGCCGCCGGTCCGTCCGTGCTGTGGCCAGCACGGTGATAATCCAGACCGCGGCGATCAGGGTGGCATTGACGTCGAAGTAGCCAAGGACACGGGGGTCTCCGGTGCCGGCACCGGGCACCAGAAGTGCCGTGGCGCCCGCGATGAGCCCCATCAGCACGGGGTACTCAAAGAGGCTTCCCTGGGTGATGAAGGGGAAGGCGCCATCGCCGAGGCCGCGGTTGCGGAACAGTTCCGGAAAGTCCGAGTAGCACGTGGCGTAGAACTGCCCGGGCGTTTCCCAGCCGTTGGTGCGGCAGAAGTTCTTGAGCAGAATCCCGGCCAGGGCGGCGAGGACTGTGAGGATCACCAGAACACGCTCCACCGTGAAGAATCCTGGCGAAACGATCCCGGGCGCCGAGCGCTGGCCCAACGGACCACCTACCAGTTCCGTGAAGTTTCGGAGAAAAGGGTCGCTGCGGCTCGGGATGACCAATCGGACCCGTTTGCGCTCCGGCGGCTTTGTCTCCTGCATGCCCTCGAGCTTACCGGGGGCCGTTGCCCCACGCCGCGCTGCGGAGTTCCTGGCACGTCGGATCGCCCGCCCCACGGCAACGGGGGAGACGAACGGGGCTTAAAAGGAGGAGCCCGTGCGTCGCCGCACGGGCTCCTCTGGGATCGGTTCCGATGTCAGTCACAGGTTCTCCTTCGCTGCGAACAGTCCTGCCGGTAACGGGCTTCGTTCCTGCACGGGATTGGTCCATGCACCAGTGGCGGAAGTGTCCGGCAGTCAGCAGATCAGGGGTTCAGCGAATCAGGCCGGCCTGATACATGGCGAGGAAGGTTTCGTTTCGTCTTTGGTCCAGGAGTTGGCCGTTGAAGCGGGTTGACTCCCTGTGCGCCAGTTTCCTGAACAGGACCGTATAGAGCTTGTTCATCATGGTTTTTACCTCCCCTCGGTGGCTGGATCGGTGCGTCTTGGCGGCGGGTACGGCGGTGCGGTGGGTTGAAGCGGTGGTTGCGGTAGCCACGGGGCCCTTTCATTGGTGGGGGATTTGCAGACCGGTTCGGTGCGACTTAGTGGGGAATGGCCGGGTGAAACGGACGGCAGATTTTGGGCACGGCAAATAAAGCCATAGGTGCGATGAATTCGAACAGCCGATTCCGGGCGCGACAATTAGGCGCGAAATTCTAGGGCTGTAAATTAAGCCGGAATTCCGGATACGGGGAATTTATTCGATGGAGAGTGGCCCCAGGACGCAGCAGCGCTGAAACCCCAACAAGAAACTGGGTTCCGAACTATGGGAGGCTGCGCAACCGCGTGGTTCCGCGTGTTCAGGCTGCTGTCACCAGGCGTTCCGTTGAGGAAGCCAGCTGCCGCCCGTCCCAGCTTGCATTACCTGGGACGGGAAAGCGGTCAGGAAACAGTCAGTCCGACATTTGGGCGCGGCTCAGCGAACGAGGCCGGGGTGGCGGTGGTGCAGTACATCCATCCGCTAGTCAAAGTAATCATCATTTCCCCAACCTCCTTTTCTGTCCTGCCGTGGCTCCGGCTGACTGGCCGGGCGACGTGCGCCGTGACCCCGGCAAGTCGCTCTGGGGTCAGAAATAAAAATACACTATGAATGCGGCAGTTGCCTACCGAATTCATAAACTTTCTTTGACTTTGTTCTAAAACCGGTTTTAGAGTCCCCAGCGCACGATTGCCGGTGTCTTCTTATCCCATCCCAGCGTGCAGACTTTGGCCGTCCCCAACACGAAATGCCGGCCCTCGCGGGGGTCGAGTCCAAGCCACCGGGCGGTCAGGATGCGGGAGAAATGTCCGTGCGCGACGATCAGCACATTGTCCAGGCCCGATTCCAGTACCCGCGCCACGATCTTGTCCGCACGGGCGGCGACGTCGTCGAGCGCCTCACCGTTGGGCACGCCGTGCGTCCAGATCAGGTATTCCGGGTTGTCCTTGCGGATGAGGTCTGAGCTGATGCCCTCATAGTCGCCGTAGTCCCATTCCACCGCCAGCGGTTCCAGTTGGGCGTCGGGGTAGCCGGCGAGTTCGGCGGTCCGGCGGGCGCGGCGCAGGGGCGAGGTCAGCACGAGGTCGAAGTCGACAGTCTCGAGCACCCTGCGCGCCTCCACGGCCTGCTGCTCGCCTTCGACCGTGAGGGGCATGTCGGTGAGCCCGGTGTACTGCCCGCTCTTGGACCACTCTGTTTCGCCGTGCCGCAGGATCCACAGTTGGGGGCGGGGGCCGTTGGATGGTGCAGTCACTTAGGACTCCTCAGTGGTGGAAAGTTCGGCGCCGGCGGGCGCCGCCTCGGGCTGGGCCGCCCACCAGTCCCGCAAGCGGGATTCGGCGACGGCGGGATCGAGCGGACCGTGCTCCATGCGTTCTTCGAGCAGGAATTTGTAGGCGCGGCCCACCACGGGACCGGGCTTGAGACCGAGCAGGGCCATGATCTGGCCGCCGTCAAGGTCCGGGCGGACGGCGTCGAGGGATTCCTGCTCCCGCAGGGCCGCGATCCTGTCCTCGAGGTCGTCGTAGGCGAAGGACAGCCTGTCCGCCTTGCGCTGGTTCCGCGTGGTGACGTCGGAGCGGGTGAGCCGGTGCAGACGCTCCAGGAGGGGCCCGGCGTCGGTGATGTAGCGGCGGACCGCGGAATCGCTCCAGCCGGCCTCACCGTAACCGTAGAAGCGCATGTGCAGCTCCACGAGCCTGGCCACGGCCTTGATGGTGTCGTTGTCGAAGCGGAGCGCCTTCATGCGCTTCGCGGTCAGCTTGGCGCCCACCATGTCGTGGTGGCGGAAGCTCACCGCACCGCCCGGTTCAAACCGTCGCGTGGCCGGCTTGCCGACGTCGTGCATCAGCGCCGCGAACCGCAAAACAAAGTCCGGGCCGGGAACCGGGCCGTCCGCCTTCGATTCCAGGGCCGCGGCCTGTTCCAGGACCTGGAGCGAGTGCTGGTATACGTCCTTGTGGCGGTGGTGTTCATCGGATTCGAGTCGCAGGGCCGAGACTTCAGGCAGCACCAGGTCCGCGAGTCCGGTATCGACCAGCAGGTCCACGCCGGCCCGCGGCTGCGCGGCGCATATGAGCTTGATCAGTTCATCGCGCACACGTTCGGCCGAGATGATGCTGATCCGTTCCGCCATCCGGACCATCGCCTCGCGGACTTCGGCGTGCACCGACACCCCCAGTTGGGCCGCGAACCTCGCCGCGCGCATCATGCGCAGGGGGTCATCGGAGAAGGACGTTTCCGGCGGTCCCGGCGTGTTGAGGATCGAGGCGTGCAGGTCGCGGACGCCGCCGAAAGGATCGACGAGCTCCAGCATGGGCAGCCGCAGTGCCATGGCGTTGATCGTGAAGTCCCGCCGCAGCAGGTCATCCGTGAGGGATGTTCCGAAGGCCACTATCGGCTTGCGGGACTCCGGATCGTAGGCGTCGGCCCGGTACGTGGTGATTTCGATCTGGAACTCGCCCTTGCGCATCCCGATGGTGCCGAAGGCGCGCCCGATCTCCCAGTAGTTATCCGCCCACTTCTTGATCAGGGCAACGGTCTGGTCCGGCGTGGCGTCAGTGGTGAAGTCGAGGTCGGGCGAGATCCGGCCAAGAAACAGGTCACGGACGGGCCCGCCCACGAGGGACAGCTCGTGGCCGGCGTCGACGAAGCGCTGCCCGAGCTCCAGAACCACCGGATCCACCTGGAAAGAAACGGTGTGGGAGTCAGTCTTGTGATGTGCGTGCGCCATAGTTACTTAAGCTTGTCAGAAAACCGCGCCAGCACCACACCGGAACCCACGAGGATCCGGCCGGTTCGTCACGATTGCGTACGAACTGCTGCGGGCCGACTTTCCCGGCCGTCCACTTTAGGGCCATGTTTAGGTCATCAACAGCGGGCAAGAGTCGTTAGAGTGGACCTCATGGCCCATCCCGTACCGAGCGCTCCCGGCAGGAGGACAAACGCACCGTTGCCGTCGGCAATAGGTGCCAATGTCGCGCCTGTCCAGCACACGGGCCACGCTTCCCTGCCCACCGTGGAGGAAATCTCCGCCGGGGGCGTCGTGGTGGACATGTCCGACTCCGACCTGCGGGTAGCGATCATCGCGCGCCTCAACCGCGGCGGCCGTCTAGAGTGGTGCCTGCCGAAAGGGCACCCGGAAGGCAAGGAAAGCAACGAGGAAGCTGCCGTCCGCGAGATCGCCGAGGAAACCGGGATCGAAGGCCGGATCCTGGCACCGCTGGGAAGCATCGACTACTGGTTCACCGTTAGCGGGCACCGCGTCCATAAGACCGTGCACCACTACTTGTTGCGGGCCACGGGCGGAGAACTCACCATCGAGAACGATCCGGACAAGGAAGCAGTCGACGTCGCGTGGGTTCCTATCCAGGAGCTGGCCCGCAAGCTGTCCTTCCCGAATGAGCGCCGCATCGCGGATCTGGCCAAGGAAGTCCTCCCGGAAGACCGCTAAGGGCCGCAGGAGCGGCCGGTCCCGGCCACCGATAGCGACTAATGCCCCGCACGGGTGAGACGATGAAGACGATGTCATCTGCCAAACCCGCCCCCGTACCCTCCGGCCCCGCCGATTCCAAAGCTGTCCAGTCCGGTGAAGCCCGTTCCAGCGCCATCATGGCCGCCGGAACCCTCGTTTCGCGTTTCCTGGGCTTCGCCAAGACTTGGATGCTGGCGGCCGCCCTGGGCTTGGGCTCCTCCGTCAATGACACGTTCATCAACGCCAACAACCTCCCCAACCTGATCTTCCTGCTGGTGGCGGGCGGGGTGTTCAATGCTGTTCTGGTACCGCAGATCATCAAGGCCAGCAAGGCGCCGGACAAGGGTGCGGATTACATCAGCCGGCTGCTGACGCTGGCGGTCCTGGTGCTGCTGGTGCTCACACTGCTGGTCACGCTGCTGGCGCCTACGGTCATTCAACTGACCACCCAGGGCTACTCGCCGCAACAGAAGGCCCTCGCGGTGTCGTTCGCGTTCTGGTGCCTTCCGCAGATTTTCTTCTACGGCCTGTACGCCCTGCTGACCCAGGTCCTGAACGCCCACGGGGCCTTCGGGCCCGCGATGTGGGCGCCGATCGTCAACAACGTCGTGGCGATCGCCGGGCTGGGCATGTTCATCGCCATCATGGGCGCCAATGCCGCCAATCCCCACACGATCGACAACTGGGGGTCCGCCCAGACCATTCTCGTGGCCGGGTTCTCCACGATCGGCGTCGTCGCCCAGACTGCCGTCCTGCTCATTCCCGTGTTTAGGCTCCGGCTGGGGCTGCGGCCGCGCTTCGGCTGGCGCGGCGTCGGGCTGGGCCATGCCGCAAAGCTGAGCGTCTGGACCCTGGCGACGGCCGCCGTGGGGCAGCTGGCATTCCTTTACGTCATGCGCATCGCCACGATCCCGGGCGCGGAACGGGCGCGCCTCCAACAAGCGGGGGACCCCGCGGCGGCCACCATTCCGGGCAACGCAGTGCTGGAGGTGGCCAGCCAGCTGTACCTGCTCCCGCACTCCATCATTGCCCTGTCCCTGGCCACCGTGCTGTTCAACCGGATGACCCGGGCATCGCAGGACGGCGACCGGGCCGGGCTGCGCAGCGCGCTCTCCCACGGGCTGCGGACCATGGCCGTGGCCACCGTCTTCGGCGCGCTGGCGCTCTTCGCGCTGGCCGGGCCGCTGGGCATGTTCTTCTCCGGCAACGTGCGCCAGGACGGCGTCATGCTGGCCCAGACCCTCACCATCCTGGCCCTCAGCACCCCGTTCATGAGCGCCAACTTCATGATGTCGAGGGTGTTCTACGCCAACGAGGACGCCCGGACGCCGTTCTTCATCCAGCTGGTCCTGGCGCTGGTCAACGTGGCGGCCGCGTTCGCGATCCAGTTCCTGCCGTTCGACCAGATCATCTTCGCCATCGCCATCCTCTACACCGGCGGCAATATCCTCTCCGTGATCGTCAGCGCGATCTTCCTGCGCCGGCTCCTGGGCCACCTGGACGGACCCCGCATCGCAAGCTCCTACATCCGTATGGGCTACGCGGCCCTGGGTTCGGCTCTGGCCGGAGCCGTGGCGCTGTGGATGCTGGGCAGCTACAACCCGGACGGCTACGCCTGGAGCGACCGGATCGCCGCTCTGGTGACGATCGTCGTCGTCGGTCCCGTCATGCTGGCCGCCTACTTCGTGCTGCTGAAGCTCTTCCGGGTGACCGAGCTGCAGGATCTCCTGCAGCCGCTGCTGGGGCGGCTCCGGCGCCGCGCCCCCGAGCCGCAGGCAAGTGGCGCACCGGAGGTGCGAAGGGCGCCGGAGCGGGCCACCACCTCGGTGGATACAGGCCTGATTCCGCGAATTTCCGGCGGGTTCGACGCCGAGTCGTTCCGAGCAGGCCCCGACATCCGGGAAGAGGACTCGTTCCCTTACGGGCGTCCGTCCGGTCCGGAGGGCGGATATCTGCCGGCCGAGGACCTCCCCAGCACCGCGCAGGGCGGTCTGGGCCGGGGCGATGTTCCCTTGCCGGGCCGGCGGACCTACCAGGGCCCGGCCGGTCACAACCCCTATTTCCCGTTTAGTCGGAAAAAGAAAAAATGAGCCGGCCCCGTTTCGAACCGCCGTGCTCACGCGGCCCGGACAGAGCATCGGCTAGGATCGAAGACTAACAAGGGAAGTTGCGGACCAGCGGTCAACCGGCTTACCGGAGGGCACACGGTCGCTCTCAGAGTGACCACGTCGGCAGGTCCCGGACAGTCTAGGAGGAGCCCGTGTCCCACCCGATCGATGTCGGATCAGTACTCGGTGGCCGCTACAAGGTCACTGCCACCGTACTGACCTCACATGACCAGGATCTGGTGCTGGACGGTGTGGACCAGGTGCTCAACCGTCCCGTGAGTATCCTTGTCGCCGGCCCGGGCAACGCCGATCAGGTGGCCCAGAGTGCCCGTGAAGTGGCCACGGGCGAACGTCCCGGCAGTGTGCAGATCCTTGACCTCGGCGTCAGCGATTCCACCACGTATCTGATCACCAACCACACCTCGGCCGCGGACCTTCTGGATCTTGTGGTGTCGTCCAACCCGCCGTACGTGGAACCTTTCTTCACGGACACCCTGGGCAGCGAAATCTTTGGGCAGGCCCGCTCCCACGAACCCGAAACCTACGACGGACTCTACGACGACGAGGAAGTCGACGCCGGGTACATCAACTATGGGCAGACCCAGGCCGCAGCCGGACACCCGCCGGTTTCCCCCGCGGCACCTCCCGCCGGAGTACCGTCCCGGCCGACGTCGGCGCCCGCCGCCGCGACTGGCGCTGCTGCGGCAGCCGGGGCTGCAGCAGCAGCCGCCAGGGCCCCCAAAGCCCCCACAACCGCACCGCAAGAGACCGCGGCACATACGACGGCGCCGCAGCCCGCCCAGGGCGGCACGGCGTCCCGCCAGACCGACCCGGCAGCGCAGCAGCCGGCAACCGCCGCTGCACCTAAAGTTTCCTTGTGGTCCGACGACGACTACACCGGCGATGACCAGCGTGGTGCCGAGCACCACGGCGGCGCCGCAGCGGCCGCCGGACTGGCCGGAGCCGGTTTCGACACTGCGGATCGGGCTCCGGGCAACTTCCCCGCCTCCGCCCGTGCCGCCATCGACGAGGATGAGTACGAGTACGAAGACGAGCCCAGCCGGGAACCGCGCTCCATGCGCTGGCTGGTGGGCGGGCTCCTGGCTGCCGTATTGGTGGTGGGCCTCATCTTCGCGGTCACCAACCTTGGCAGCCTCTTTAAGAGCAGCCCGCAGACCACCGCCGCACCGTCCGCGTCGTCCAGCACGCCGGAACAGTCCACGGGGCAACCGTCGTCGACCGCCAGCGAGGCACCGGCCGCCGGGCCGCCCGTCATCGAGGACGTGACGCGAGTCGGCAACTTCGATTTCGCCGGAAATTACGACACCGACCTCGCCAAGACGTTTGACGGGAACGGCGCGAGCTTCTGGTCCGACATGGAATTCGCCACGGAGGACTGGGGCGGACTTGCCTCCGAGGTCCCGCTCGTCGTCAAGCTGAAGGACCCCTCCAAAGTCTCCTCCGTCACCCTGAGCCAGCTCGGCGCCTCCGGCGGCAGCATCAGCGTCTTCACCAATGACAGCCCGTCCCTGGACGGCGCGAAGCAGATTGGCAGCAACAGCTTTACGTCGCCGGACCTCACGATGCCGCTGTCCGAACCTGTTACGGCGCAATACGTGATCGTGTCCATCAAGACGCTTCCCAAGCTGGCCGCTCCCAAGACCCGCTACGGGTACGGCCTGCGCCTTGCCGAGATCAAGGTACAGTAGCGGACCCTGGGCAGTAGCCGACCCTGGGCAATAAGGGGCCCTGGGCGG
Organism: Arthrobacter sp. P1_B3; assembly: GCF_056406615.1. Lineage (NCBI taxonomy): Bacteria > Bacillati > Actinomycetota > Actinomycetes > Micrococcales > Micrococcaceae > Arthrobacter > Arthrobacter sp. P1_B3. The sequence goes on from NZ_JBFTZV010000001.1 coordinate 76,013, forward strand.
TAAGGGGCCCTGTGTAGTTGCGGCCCTGTAATCCGGGGCCGCCTCCGGCCCCGGCCGCGGCAAACCGGTACCCTGAGTAATGGTGTTGCTTCGTGACGCCCATTTCGGCCGGAATATTCAATGCCCGGCAATAGTTGTGCCATGTGGCCGGCCATCGAGGCGGGCGCTCGACAAAGGAAGAGGTTCACCGTTCAGTGAGCAACGCAGAAAACACTGCCTCCGAAGTACGTGATGTCATCATCGTCGGCTCCGGCCCGGCGGGCTACACCGCAGCGGTGTACACGGCGCGCGCGAACTTGAAGCCGCTGCTCCTGGCAGGCTCGGTCACGGCCGGCGGCGAACTGATGAACACCACGGACGTGGAGAACTACCCTGGGTTCCCGGACGGCATCATGGGCCCGGACCTCATGGAGAACTTCGAGAAGCAGGCCGCGCGCTTCGGCACGGAGATCCAGTTCGAAGACGTCACCGAGATGGACCTCGACGGCGACGTCAAGACCGTCACCATCGGCACAGGGGAGACCTTCAAGGCCCGGTCCATCATTCTTTCCACCGGCTCGGCCTACCGTGAGCTCGGCCTGCCGAACGAGAAGCGGCTTTCAGGCCACGGTGTCAGCTGGTGTGCAACCTGCGACGGTTTCTTCTTCAAGGATCAGGACATCGCAGTAATCGGCGGCGGCGACTCCGCCATGGAGGAGGCCCTGTTCCTCACCAAGTTCGCCAAGTCCGTCACCGTTGTGCACCGCCGCGACACTCTCCGCGCTTCAAAAATCATGGCCGACCGCGCCTTGGCCCACGAGAAGATCAACTTCGTGTGGAACAGCGGCGTGGAGGACGTTTTGGGTCAGGACAAAGTCACCGGATTGCGGTTGAAGAACCTGCTTGACGGCGCGGAATCCGAACTGGCCGTGACCGGAGTGTTCGTTGCAATCGGCAATGATCCTCGCACCGATCTGGTCAAGGGCAAGCTCGAACTGACCGCAGAGGGAACCATCGCGGTGGACGGCCGCACGTCAAAGACCAGCGTCCAGGGTGTTTTCGCCGCCGGCGACGTGATCGATCCGACTTACCGCCAGGCGATCACCGCGTCCGGTTCCGGCTGTGTGGCCGCCCTCGACGTCGAGCACTACCTCGCAGATTTCCACGCCTAAACGGCGCGCAGCAACCAACGGAAGAGAGACAAAGGTTATGAGCAACGCAAAAGACGTAACGGACGCCAGCTTCAGCACTGATGTACTGGCCTCCGATAAGCCGGTCATCGTCGATTTCTGGGCCGAGTGGTGCGGCCCCTGCCGCAAGCTGGGACCGATTCTTGACGAGATTTCGGTCGAATACAGCGAGAAGGTTGATGTGGTCAAGGTCAATGTTGACGACAACCCGGCCATCGCAGCCGAGTACGGCATCACCTCCATCCCGGCCGTCTACCTGTTCCAGGGCGGCGAGGTCAAGAGCACCGTTATCGGTGCCCGGCCCAAGCAGTTCTTTGAGAAGGAATTTGCGGACGTCCTGTCCTAAGCTCACTGAAAGTGGCCCCCGCCTTCTGGCGGGGGCCCTTTTTTGTTGTGGTCCAGGGTCCACAGAGGGGGAGTGGGGACTGACAGAGGGTAGTAGGGGCTGCCCGGGTCACGGCGACGTCTTTCGAACTGATAAGGCAAGTTTCAGGGGTTGCCCGCTGATGCAGTTTTCTGTCGGCTGGCCACTCTCGCTGTATTTCTCGATTCCTGCCCCAGAAGGGACGCTTCCGCCTGCTATCGGGGGCGCTCCAGTGCGCGAATAGTACTGTAGCGACGGTTTGCCGGTGCACTGGTTGTCGCGTTCACATAATGCCCATGTTTCACGTGAAACATGAGGATCAGGACGCTCATGCGCGCTTCTGCAGTCCATGCCAGCCGTTCTGCGGCCACGAGAAGTTTCGGGAAACCGGCCTCCCTCTTGCCGCTGCGGCCATGGTGCTAGTCGTGGCTACCCGCAGCCTTCACTGTCGCCGGAGATTTATGGTGACTTGGTGCCCCGAAGGGTCGTTAGCGCGCCGCACCCAGCGGTTTCACGTGAAACGTTGAATCCGGGTGACGGTTCCAGATCGCCGGGCTATAGGCGAAGTGGTGCTGGCGGCATTCGATGCTTTATTGGGCAACTCACACACAGCCAACGCCTCGAATGACCTATGGTGGCAGGTTGGGGCGTCACCAAAGGGTCCTGACTGCATTCCGCGCGGGCATTTTGACTGAATCTCGCCCTGCACAGCAACGGATCAAAGTTTCGACGTGGGGTAGCTATTCCGCCACTGCCGGTATACGTGATTTTCCCCCGCGGCTCCTCCACAGAATCGAGAGCCAAGCTAGTGGCGAAAACAGTCTGGCAGGCGCTGACGTGTCGACCCTTGAAATTCACGAGAGCGGCCGTTCCAATCCCTGGCGTCATCTAGCTCTACGTTTGGTTCCCGGTCATTCTTGGCGGCCGCCAATCACACGCAGGCCTCAGCCCCGTCCACCAGATGTTTCACGTGAAACATGCCGGCGCTGCCCACGCGTGGAGTCGGGCGAGTAGGCCGCCGTCATGGTGTTTCACGTGAAACCGAACCTACGCCGGGCATCGACGACGGCCGAAAAATGGCGATCCGACAGTTGGCTCTCGGATATTAGTTTGGACACGGCGCTGACATCCCCTTTACCGTTCACCGGGGGATCCAAACAGTGACGCCAAATGTTGCCCCTCCCGGCCTGCGTCGTCATCCATAGCCTCCTGAGCACCGACCGCGTCGAGGCAGCAACTAGCCACAGGCGGAGGGGCGCCGCGGCATAGCGCCTAGCCTGCCACTCCCTGCAGTATCGTTCGGCTGACTGCGGGCCCAATTCCTTCCATGTCCCACGCTCCATCTCCATCCCCACCTAGGCCCCAACGGGACCTGGCCCAGCTCCAGCATCGCCAGGTTTCACGTGAAACAAGGCAACGGATTGCGCGCCATCCGAGGGGAGGCCGTCACCAGGGCAATATGGTTCCTGACGGGGGATGGAACCCCTTCCAGCTCCCACCAGCCGCGCGACCAATCGGCAGGTCTGATTGGAAAGCGTAACCGGGCAGACTCCCGTCATCGGGTGAGCTGGACAGACTCCATAACACCGCGGCATGGCAGCCCACAGGCAACTGTCCGAGAGCCTAGGAACCTGCTCGACAGGCGGAGGGCGTGCTGCTGGGGCCGGCCCCACACGGTCAATCGCGGTTCGACTGCACGCGGTCCGGCGGGGGAGAAGGCCAACAGGATCTCCAAGGCACACTGATATCTCGACGGCCCATGTTGTCTGATTTATGGCCCGCGCCGAACATGGGCGGTCGAATTCCGGGTTGGGTCGTCAGTAGGCCACGGCAAGAGGTCTCCACGTTCAGTCCACGGCAGGCGCATAGAAGACAACTCAACGACCTATTGAAGGCAAGGGACGGAGCCCCCTGCCACTGGCAATGGCTGGCCACCCCGAGTACGGCGACGATATTTCTCGCCGCGCCGGGTCCGCAATCGGCTCCCGCTCCTGGCGGATCCCGTCAGCCGGCCTATGAAGACTCTCGATTATTCGCCGTCTTGCCCCAGCCAGTGATCCCTCGTACCGGCGGTCCAGCAACGGGCAGGCTCAGACATTCGTCCGTACGTCGCCGCCTCGTCTAAGTCACATTGCAGTCTCCGGTCCGTACGTCGCAGCTCGCCCAACGCCTGCTGAACCGGGCTGCCCATCTCCGGCCAGGCTCCATCGAGAGCTCCCCTCAAGCCCTTGGCGACGCTCCAACTACCCGGGCTAGTGGCAACCCGCACCACCTTGTCTGCTGAAGAGGGGACCGGTAGGCAGTGGTTCTGTTCCCGCCGATTGTCCGCAGACTATTCACGCGGGGGACAGGAGGGAATGCGCGTTCTCCCGAACCGCAGGTTCGTGTCAGTGCGCTACTAGTCGTATTGTTGTAGCGGTCGGCAGGTGGGCAACGTCCCCTTCGCTTCCGGATCTCCTGGAGCTACCGACTGTAGTCACTGCCGCCTCCCGCGGAAGGAGATCCTCGATCCCTCCGTGTCCTTGAGCTTTTCGACACTGCTCTGACGACACCGCCTTGAGGACCCACCGTCACAGTATCCGCCATCTAAGCGGCTGTCCGCGTCGACAAATAGAGGTCAAAAGCACTCCCGATTCATGCGCGCCCAGCACGTGCACTGGCCCGCAGGAACCGTCGCGTCCGCGATATCCACCGCGTTCTCCACAGAAGTTATTCACACAGTTATCCACAGGCCCTGAGAGACTATTCACACCCACGTACTGACGCTCCGAGAAGCGTCGCTAGGTTCTCAGGCCATGACCTATTGACCGGCTACTCGCGGTGCCTTGGTTCTGCCGCGAAGAATCATTCAAGCCCTGGGGATCCGGACGGAAAAAGAAGCCAAGTACCCTGAAAAATTAACCCTAGAGCGGAGATTTAATACATCTTCACCAATGCTTCCGGCCCCGTTCCCGCCGTGAATGATCATGTTTCACGTGAAACGGATCACGAGCATCCATCAAAGCATCAAGGCATACGGTACGACCGCAGCTGGTGTCCCATTCAGCCGCTCCCACGGAGCTTCAGTCCGAAACTAATCCACAAAGTTATCCACAGCAATATCCACTGCTCTATCCACCGTTCTATCCACCGGGCACTGGCCGGAACCAGTAGCCATGGACGGCTCCGAGAGCGCTCCTCCTGACACCGTTCAGCTGCCGCACCGCAGCGCCTGGAAGGGGTGTCCCTCACCTCGCAGGGAACCAATGCTGTTGGCCGAACCACGTCACTTCGAACGACCAGACCATTCACCCACATACACCACCCACCACTTAGGGCAGAGCGTCCAGCGCGTGCACGAATGTTGAGAAGCACCCGGGGAGCGCCGCCGCTCCCCGTCTGATCACCCGGCTTCGGCAATTCGCCATGGGGCCAAGTCGAATTATCATCTTGCGCGGACCGGCTGCCGCGGACCGGGTCTACGGCGACGGCACGTCGTCGACACGTGGGGCCTGAAAGCGAGGACGACCGCCGGGGTTAGTGGAGCCGATCCGTTCACGCACTTGTCACTCGGAGGTCCTCGTCTCCCACCCGCCGCCGTTTGGACGGCTCATGGAAGCTGCCTGATGGTCGACCGCGTGGCGGCCGGCCGCTCGTATTGCGTCGGAGCCAAACGTGTTCCGGCCGAGCCGCACGTCGATATGTCGGAAAGTCCCGGGCCGACCGAGCCTCATGTCCATGGGTCGGGAAGTCCTGGGACGGGCGAGTGGCCGGACTTCCGAACGGCATGAGCCGGCGCAGACCAACGCTCAACTCACTGGCTCAGGTGCCGAAGGTGAACAGGCCATCCGGGACGCCGACGGTCATTACGCTGGAACCCCGGCGGGTCGCGACCCTCGTCGGGTGCCGGCGCAAAGAGTGGGCCGGAGCCTACAGCGTACGGGGATCGCACGGCGCATGGATTGTGATCCGCAGATTGAAGTTCCGATTCGTCTACCCTGACCACGGCTAACCGCTACGAACGCGCAAGCACAGGGGACTCGTCCATCTGAACGTGAAGACGCTGGGGCGCATCCCCGACCGTGGCAGCTGGCGGACTCATCACCTCGGGCGATCCCGCCCAGACCGACGCTGCTGCAGGCGAGACCGTCCAATATTCTGAATCGACAGGGCACTGACGCGTCCTCCGGATACGATTCGCCGGCATTCCGTATCGGGAGCCCCACGCACCGCGGCTCCTGGCAGCAGGGGCTCCCGAGGCCTGCCGGGAGTGAGGGTGGCTGGCGTCCCGTGACGGATCAATGTCGCTGCACTCTCGTATAGTCCGTAATGACAGGCTGACGGGCACGGCATACTCTGCGAACTCGGTGGGGGAGCCGGGTACCCGCGTGCCACGGTGCCGGAGTACGGCCCGGAGTACGACGCCCGGCTTGCGGCGTCCGGGGTGCCTGGGTACCGCCGCGCCACGGTGCCGGCGTACGGCGCCCGGGGTGCCGGCGTGCCGCGGTGCCGGAATACGGCGTCCCGGGGTGCCGCGGTGCCGGAATACGGCGCCCGGGGTGCCGGCGTGCCGAGGTGCCGAGGTGCCGAGGTGCCGGGGTGCCGGGGTGCCGCAGCAAGCTGACATGCGCGGCCCGAACGGTTACTGGAGGAGGGGATGGGATCACGGGCATGCTGTCGAATACGGTAAGGCCAGCGAGTAGGGACCCGGAGGGCTTGGAACTCCGTGATGCCAGGCAATTCTGTCCAGCATCCCAAGAGGAGTGCTCCGTCGCATCGCTGCGAGGTCGGGTACTCCTGCGGCGTCGGCGCCACATCAACTCCATATCGAGGCCCACGTTGCGGCCCACAGGCCGCCAAGGAGCCCAAGCCCAACAGGCCAATCCCGCCGCTCCGCCTTCACGAAACAGTGCCGCTCGGCCCTGGGTCCCGGGACCGTCGGCGGTGGAGGGAGCGCGTCGAAAACATAGGCCACGCCACATCGCCGGGGAACCCATGCTCAGGGACTTTGTGGCAGCGACATTGCCTGATCAAAGCGTGACATTCGAATCTCCGCGGTTGCCTTCCAGAGGACGCCTCAACGACTAGACATCGGAATCAGAGGGTACAGGCACTCTTTCGAATTCCCGCGACAGCAGGAAGACCCCAACCCACGATAAACCGACCGATCGGAACTTCAGCGGCACGCCAGCCCGCTCTGCATTCATTCGACTATTGCCCCCCATGCAGCGCTGCAACGGGACCCGACACTGCTTTCAAGGCCGCCACAACAGGCTGCACGTCCACAGTTCGCGCAGCGAGGTACGTTGCCGCCGAACTCGAAAGTCGTCAGCTCTTACCGTGGGCTAACGGCGGACCCGGGAGCTGGCCATGCCTCGAAGGCTGTTCCTGCCTGCTGCTGGTGGCGAAGATGGAGCGATGTGATCGACTGCCCGCACCAACATCCGGGCCGGACGCGGAGGCCGGGAGTTTGAACAACCAGGGATGGACACCTTCCTTTGGGCGGCTCAACCTTCGATATTCAGCCCGCGGACATCTCGTGGATCATCTCCAGGAGGTCGACCCCCGGCCCAGGGCCACCCCCGATTCCCAGCTCTATTGCAGTCGCACGGCCCCGTTGAACTCGCACCGTCGGAATGCCGAGTCCCCGGCGATGTTGACCGCCGGGGCGACGGACGTCCGGTCTTCGAGCCGGTACTAACGCCCCATCCGCTCTGATCGGCTATCGTCCATCGTCCACTGCCTGGCCTACGGGATAGGCCTGAGGGCTCGGTGAGTGCTGTGGCATGGATTTGCTGGCCCTGTTTCACGTGAAACATTGATCCGCAGCTCCGGAACAGGTTCTCCTATGGGCACAGAAAGGGACGGTAATGGCGGCTTCGGAGAGACGTGGTCGCGGCGGCATGGACTCTGCAGGGTCATTAGGAACGCACGAGATCCGTTCAGCGACTCCAAGAGCCCCGCGGCATACCTCCCCGCTCACGCCCCGTACGGCGATGTGTTACCCATTTCGCGGACGCCGGCACAAGGTCTGGACCGTACACTGCGCATTCCGCGTGCACCTACGCTGAGAACCAACAGTATTCATCAGGCCAGTTCACTATTCCGGCGGTAGGGGCGAATGCCGCCTTACCCGCGGTGAAGCGCCCCAAAGACTCCGCCCCAAAGACTCCGCCACTAAACACGGTGACGTACCGCTCCCACGACCCGAGCCCTCAATCCGCGGCCGGCCCAGGCCCGGCCCCGGGCCCGGCCGAAGGATAGTGGAATCCCACCCGGCAGAAATCCCCGGCACGAGCAGCGCCGGCATTTGCAAAGGGCACCGGCATCGACAAAAAAGGAGGGTCTGTTTCACGTGAAACAGACCCTCCGGGAAACGCTCAGCGAGAGGCGACCTAGCTGGACGCTCCAGGCGTCAGGACGTCCATGATGCGGTTCAGGTCCTCGACGCTCGCGAACTCAATGCTGACGCGACCCTTACGGGCACCGAGCGAAATCTTGACGTTGGTATCAAGGCGGTCAGACAGCGACGACGCCAGGTAGTCCAGCCGTTCGTGGCGGGCTCCGGGGCGCGGGATGTTGTTCTTGGCCGGCGAGGCGGGGCTCTGGTACAAGGTGACGGCTTCTTCTGTCGCCCGGACCGACATGCCCTCCGACACAATTTTCTGCGCCAGTCGTTCCATGGCCGCGGCGTCCGGGAGTGCCAGCAACGCACGGGCGTGACCTGCCGAGATAACGTTTGCGGCAACCCGCCGCTGGACCAGCGGGGGAAGCTTCAGCAGCCGCAGGGTGTTGGACACCTGGGGCCTCGAACGGCCTATCCTGTCCGCCAGCTGCTCGTGGGTAGTTCCGAAGTCCTCGAGGAGCTGCTGGTAGGCCGCAGCCTCTTCAAGCGGATTCAGCTGGCTACGGTGCAGGTTCTCCAGCAGCGCATCGCGAAGGAGGTCGTCATCGGTGGTGTCACGGACAATCGCGGGGATAGTTTCCAGGCCCGCGGCCTGTACTGCACGCCACCGCCGTTCACCCATGACGAGCTCGTAGGGTTCGCCACCCTCTTCGGTTGAGGTACGGACCACAATTGGCTGGAGGACGCCGATTTCCCGTACGGAGTGCACCAGCTCCGCCATGTCGTCCTCATCGAAGACCGAGCGGGGCTGTTTGCGGTTGGGATGGATATCAGTGACCGGAATTTCGGCAAACCTGACACCGGGCACCTCTACAAGCTCAACCGATCGCTCATCGCCCTGCTCCGAGGTGGACTCGAAGGCCAACTGCTCGCCGGCGTCGGCCGCGGCCGGCTTGGCAGCAGCAGGCGAGGACTTCGGCAGAGCCGTCTTCCGGGCGGGAGTTTTCTTGGACCCAGAGCCGGCAGCGCCGGCAGCTGCGTCGACGTCGGCAGCTGCGCTGGCATCAGTGCCGGCAGCTGTGAGATCAACAGGATCCCCGGTCTTGGCGGGGGCGGACTCCGGCGCCTTGGCCTGGGCGGCGTTGACGTCCGGGACCGAGTCGGCGTCGGAAATCTTTTTTCGGGCTTCGGGAAAGAAGAGGTCCACGGGCCGGGATGGGGCAGCGCCGTTTCCGGAGGCGTTAGCCGCGGCGGAACTTGGAATGAGTGCGCCAAGTCCACGGCCGAGGCCGCGTCGCTTATCGCTCATGGATAAATCCCTCCAGTGGAAGAGCCGGGATTCACCTGGCTCTGGCTAGTGCAATTCTTGAAAAGATTCTAACGTTCCGCGATTTCCGCTGCGGCTTCCAGGTAGGACAGGGCGCCGCTGGAAGAGGGATCATACGTCATGACAGTTTGCTGGTAGCTCGGTGCTTCGGAAATACGCACCGACCTCGGCACCACGGCACCGAGCACCTGCTTCGGGAAGTGCTCCCGGACCTCGGCTGCCACTTGGGCAGCGAGATTGGTGCGGCCGTCATACATGGTCAGCAGAATTGTGGAGACAACCAGATCGGCGTTCAGGTGCTTCTGAATCATCTCGATGTTCTTCAGGAGCTGGCTGAGGCCTTCAAGGGCGTAGTACTCGCACTGGATCGGGATGAGGACTTCGCTGGCCGCACAGAAGGCATTGACTGTCAGCAGTCCGAGGCTGGGCGGGCAGTCAATGAAGATGTAGTCCAGCCGATCCTCGCCATTCTTGGCGCGCTCCTTGGAGTACACATCGATGGCGCGGCGCAGCCGCTGCTCGCGGGCCACCAGGCTGACGAGTTCAATCTCGGCGCCGGCAAGGTGGATGGTGGCGGGCGCACAGATCAGGTTATCGATGTCGGGGCACGGGGCCACAACGTCCTTCAGCGGGACATCGTTAATCAGGACATCGTAGATGCTGTCGACGTCGGCGTGGTGCTCGATTCCCAGGGCTGTGGAGGCGTTGCCCTGCGGATCGATGTCGATCACGAGCACTTTCAGGCCTGCCGCCGCCAGCGCGGCGGCGATATTGACGGTCGTCGTCGTTTTGCCGACGCCGCCCTTCTGGTTGGAAACGGTGAAGACCCGGGTTTTTTCCGGTTTGGGCAGTTGCCGGCCGAGCAGCCGTTCGCGGCGCTTGTTCTCATGCGCGAGTTCCCGGGCGATGGGGCTGGAATCGTCGATGGAGTCCAGCACGTTCCCGGTGTGCGGAAGAGAGGTTTCACGTGAAACACCGGCCATCCCGACAGCCTTGGCAACCGAAGCCGTGTGATTTCCGGAGTAGTCAAAAGCTACTGCAGGAGCCGTAAACGCCCGTGCGGACCCCAGGGACACAAACGGCGGGATCCGCTGTGTGGAAGCTTCGCTACTGCTCACTATGACACGCTCACTCTCATTCGGCTTTTACTGCCGGTTACTAGCCTAACCTCTTCCCCTCAGACTCCCCGGGCACCGGGGCCGGTGCTAGGTAATCTTTTGAGGCTTGTTCACTACGATTCGCACAACAGTGGTGGGTTCCTCGAGCAGGTCCTCGCCCACCACCACCACGGACGTCTTAGTGCCGCCCAGCTTGCGAATAATCTTGGCCGCCTTTTCGATTTCTTCGCCGGCGCTGCGTCCCTTAATGGCAACGACTTCGCCCTTGCCGGCCAGGAGCGGAATGGTCAGTCCGGCGAGATTGGACAACGCGGATACCGCGCGGGCCGTAACGACGTCGGCGTTCACGAGTCCCACTGCGAGTTCCGCGCGGGTGCGCATGATCGTGACGTTCTCGAGGCCAAGGTCATCCACCACCTCCTGGAGCCAGATGACGCGGCGCTCCAACGGTTCGATCAGCGTCAGCTCCAGGTCCGGCCGGGCGATGGCCAGGCACAGGCCGGGTAGGCCGGCGCCGCTGCCGACGTCGGCGACATGGCTTCCGTGGGCAATCTGGCTCTCGATGACGGCGCAGTTGAGCACGTGCCGGCTCCACAGCCGGGGCACTTCCCGGGGCCCGATCAGGCCCCGTTCGGTCCCGGACGTCGCCAGGTGCTCGACGTAGCGCGTCGCCAGTTCCAGGCGGTCACCGAAGATGGACTCTGCTGCCTTGAGTTCATGGGCGGTAATTTCAACCATCAAGCTAGTCAACGGTTCAGTCTGCGGAGACAACGATGTGCCGGTCGGCGCCTTCGCCTTCGGACTCGCTGACGAGCCCCAAATCGGCGACGGCGTCGTGCACGATCTTGCGCTCGTAGGCGCTCATCGGAGCCAGGGCAACGGCCTCGCCGGAATCCTTGACCGCGGCGACGGCGTCTTCAGCGATCTTCTGCAGGTCGCCGGCACGCTCCGCACGGTACCCGTTGATATCCAGGACCAGGCGGGACCGGTTCTCCGTCGCGGAGAGCACGGCGAGCCGCGTCAGTTCCTGGAGCGCCTCAAGGACTTCGCCGTCACGGCCCACAAGGCTTTCCAGCCCGGCCGATTCTTCTTCGGCGACGATCGAGATATACGTGCGACCGTTGCGGACCTCGATGTCGATGTCGCCATCGATGTCCGCGATGTCCAGCAGCTCCTCAAGGTAGTCCGCAGCGACGTCGCCTTCTTCTTCGAGGCGGCTTGCGGAAACACTCTTGCCGGTGCCGGCCTGTGCTCCCTGGGCGTCGTCCTGCGACGAGTCCTGGGCCGCATCCTGGGCGTCGTCCCGGTCCTCGTCAAACTCGGCGGAAATAGCGTGTTCGGTGCTCTCGGCAGACATTACTTCCTCTTCCTGTTCTTACGTTGCGGCTGGACGCGCTGGGTCTTGGCTTCCACGGCGGCCGCGGCGGAGGCCTCGGCTGCCTCGGCGTCGACCTTCTTGCCGCCCAGGAGGGGCAGTGCGGGCAGGCCCTTGGCTGCCCGGCGCTCGGCGAGAGCCTTGGCGGCGGGGGAACCCGGCGTAGGCATCCGGCGGATCACGAAGAACTGCTGCCCCATGGTCCAAAGGTTCGTGGTGGTCCAGTAGATCAGGACGCCGATGGGGAAGTTGATGCCACCCACACCGAAGACGACCGGCAGGATGTAGAGCATCATTTTCTGCTGGCGCATGAACGGGCTCGCCAGGGCCTCTTCGGACATGTTCTTGGCCATGATCTGCTTCTGCGTGATGAACTGCGAGGCCGTCATGGCCAGGATCATCACGATGGAGAGGACCCACACCGCAACGACGTTGCCGCCCTCGGGGGTGCCGTGGAGCAGCGTCGCGGAGAGCGGGGCACCGAAAATGGTCGACTGATCGAACTGCACGACCTGTTCGTGGCTCATCGCCCCGATGCTCTTCCCGCTGGTGGCCGCGGCCGTAATGCCGGAGAGGACCTGGAAGAGGGCAAAGAAGAAGGGCATCTGGATCAGCATGGGCAAGCAGGCAGAGAACGGGTTGGTGCCGTGCTTCTTGTACAGGGCCATCTGTTCCTGCGCCATGGCCTGGCGGGACAGCTGGTCGGTCTTGCCCTTGTACTTGTCCTGCAGCTTCTTCAGATCCGGCTGCAGCAGCTGCATGCCTCGCTGGGCCTTGATCTGCTTGACGAACACGGGAATCAGGGCGGCACGGATCACCAGCACCAGCCCGATGATGGACAGGGTCCACGTCCAGCCACTGGCAGCGGGCATGCCGATGGCGCTCAGGCCATCGTGGAAGACCACCATGATGGCTGAGACCAGCCACTTGAACGGAAACATGATTGTTTCAAAGAAGTCCATACGATATCCCTATTCGTTAGGCCGCAGAGCGGCCTTCTCCATCAGTCTGAGCAGCCAGGTACTTGTCCGGATTGTTCAGCACAACAATTGTGGGGGTGCGGTCTGCGGGCCACTCGCATTTGCCGGCGGGGACATGGTCCACGCCACCGGCGTTCCAGGGATGGCAGCGCGACAGGCGCCTCGCCGCCAGCCAGCTTCCTTTCACCGCGCCGTGGACCGTAATCGCCTCAAGGGCATAGGCCGAGCAGCTGGGAAAGAAGCGGCAAACCTGGCCGTACAGCGGTGAGATCACCTTGCGGTACGCCTGAAGCAACAGAATGAGGACATTGCGGGGCAAGTTCCAGACTGCCCGGCCCAACCATGCTGCTGCGGATTTTGCAGGAGGGACGACGGCGGCAGTTGAGTTACGCACGCGGGGTCCCTTCCTGTGTCGTCTTGTAAGAACCTGGTGAAGCAGCCTCTGGAAGGCGATCGCCCAGCCGTTTCATGGTCGTCTCCAAAGCGGCGTCATAGTCGGCGAGCAGCTGGTCCCAGCTGGCCCCCGCCGCAGCGGGCAGTGCCCGGACCACGATGGCGAACCCGCTGCCGTATTTCTGCAACGACAATGCACCGGCTTCTCTCAGTCTCCTCTTAACGAGGTTCCTGACAACAGCGTTCCCGACACTCTTGGAAACGATGAATCCGATCCGGCTTGGTTCATCGGCAGCGAGAGCTGCCGTATATAACACTACGTTCCGGCGTCCATTGCGGACACCGGAACGTACAGTTGTTGAAAAATCGGTTGATGTCCGCAGACGGTTCCTGGTGGCTAGCACCGTTCAACTCGCACAGGGATGTAGACCGACGAGTCAGTTATTTAGGCCGACAGTTCGGTGCGGCCCTTGCCACGACGGGCTGCCAGGATGGCACGGCCGGCACGGGTACGCATACGAAGGCGGAAGCCGTGCTTCTTGGCTCGACGGCGGTTATTCGGCTGAAAAGTCCGCTTGCTCACGTTAGTTACTCCAGTGGATCAAAGGTGCGCCCACCCGATCAAGGGGAAGAACTGGCCGACGCTAAGTTTTGGATGTGCCGCTTCCCTCGTAACTCGCACGACGCGGGGCGTCGGGAAAGATTCAGATGAGGCGAAAAGCGTACACATGGGACTTCACAACGTTAGGGCTTGCCGACCTCCCGAGTCAAACCGGGGGTTGCTTCTCAACCTTTCCCCAGCTGTGGCTAACCCGTCCGTCAGCCTGTGGATGAGCCCGGTCACAGGCCCCTTTTGAGAACCACAACGGTGTAATTATCCACAGGACTGAACCCAGCTATCTTCTAGCGTTTTGATCCCCTACAGTGTCTCAGTAACCCCTTGTCCACGGACTGTGCATAACCCTGTGGATTGAGCCGGCCGGTGGACAGCTCCGGACCGCGTGGATGCACGTAATGCAGGCCAGCAAGTTTGAGGAACTGATTGATGACAGTAGACGAAGCCAACCAAGCCAACACTGTCGGAAGTTCCTGGCGGCGGGTTGTGAGCCTCCTGGAGAACGACCACCGTGTCTCTCCCCGGCAGCGCGGCTTCGTCATCCTGGCCCAGGCCCAGGGCCTGATCGGTTCCACCCTTCTGGTGGCCGTCCCCAACGAGCTCACCCGCGAAGTGCTGCAGACCCAGGTCAAGGAAGCCCTCGACGACGCCCTCCGCAGCGTGTTTTCCGACGAAATCCGCTGCGCGATCGACGTCGACACTGACCTGGTGCCCCTGCACACAGAGCCCGAACCCGCCGTCGAACTTTCCCTGGCCGCTGACCCGACCGTGGAGTTAAAGCCGCAGCCGATGCTGCCGAGCACCTCGCACGAATTCGGCCGCCTCAACCCGAAGTACGTCTTCGACACGTTCGTGATCGGTTCCTCCAACCGGTTCGCCCACGCAGCCGCCGTGGCTGTGGCGGAGGCGCCGGCGAAGGCCTACAACCCGCTGTTCATCTACGGCGACTCCGGCCTCGGCAAAACCCACCTGCTTCACGCGATCGGCCACTATGCGCGCCGGCTCTACAGCGGGATCCGGGTCCGCTACGTCAATTCCGAGGAATTCACCAACGACTTCATCAACTCCATCCGCGACGACGAAGGCACCAGCTTCAAGACCACGTACCGCAACGTGGACGTGCTGCTGATCGACGACATCCAGTTCCTGGCCGGCAAGGACAGGACGCTGGAGGAGTTCTTCCACACGTTCAACGCCCTGCACAACAACAACAAGCAGGTGGTCATCACCTCGGACCAGCCGCCGAAGCTGCTCGCCGGCTTCGAGGACCGCATGAAGTCGCGCTTCGAGTGGGGCCTGCTGACCGACATCCAGCCGCCCGAACTGGAGACCCGCATCGCGATCCTCCGGAAGAAGGCGCTCAGCGAAGGCCTCTCCGCCCCGGATGATGCCCTCGAATACATCGCCTCGAAGATTTCCAGCAACATCCGCGAGCTTGAGGGTGCCCTCATCCGCGTCACGGCCTTCGCCAGCCTGAACCGGCAGCCGGTGGATGTGGCCCTGGCCGAAATGGTGCTCAAGGACCTCATCACCGACGACGGTGCCCAGGAAATCACCTCGGCCCAGATCCTCACGCAGACGGCCGACTACTTCAAGCTCAGCATGGAGGAACTCTGCAGCAAGTCGCGCACCCGCACGCTGGTGACCGCACGGCAGATTGCCATGTACCTGTGCCGGGAGCTCACGGACATGTCCCTGCCCAAGATCGGGCAGGAGTTGGGCGGCCGCGACCACACCACCGTGATCCACGCCGACCGCAAAATCCGCGAACTCATGGCTGAGCGCCGGGTCATCTACAACCAGGTGACCGAGCTGACCAACCGGATCAAGCAGCAGCAGCGTAATTCCTGAGCCCTCGGCCGGCGCACTCTTACCTTATTAACAGGGCCCTGTGGACAACCCTGTGGATACTTAAGGGGACAACCGCGGTTAATGGGCTTAAAACCCTTAAGGCTCCTGTGGATCGGCGAATCGGCCAAAAAACTTGTCCCCATCCACACCCTGTTTAAAACCTGCTCCGCCCACAGTCCATGAACAGGGCTTAACCGCGGATTCGCACGGCAGGATCGAGTTATCCACAGTTTCCACAGCAGTTATTAACACTGCTAATCCCAAGAAAATGAATTTCCCTCAAACAACAATCTCCTTCCGCCCCCCGAGCAGTGCCCAGGCCCGTTCCGGACCGGCACAGGAGACCGGCCCCGCGAACAACACTCTTGTAACCCGGGGATGGGAGAAACGCTCACCTTGGGGCTAAGCTGTCAGCAGTGCGTCCGTCCCGGACATCTTTTGTGGTTCCCTACCGGGCCATGAGGCCCGGGGAGGGCGGACGATTCCCTTGTTGACGGAGTTCGGCATCCCTGCCGAGGTCCGCGGCAGCCTGAGCAGTCGTAGCGAATTCAGCACCAACAGCAGCAATGAAAGGCGGCACCCTTCCGTGAAGTTCAGAGTCGAACGGGACGTCCTGGCAGAAGCCGTGACATGGACCGCCCGGTCGTTGTCTCCGCGGCCGCCCGTTCCCGTACTTTCAGGCCTGCTCCTGAAGGCTGAAGCCGGTACCGTCAGCCTCTCGAGCTTCGATTACGAGACCTCCGCGAGGCTCGAAATCCCTGCTGACATCAGCACCGAAGGCACCATCCTGGTATCGGGCCG
Organism: Arthrobacter sp. P1_B3; assembly: GCF_056406615.1. Taxonomy (NCBI): domain Bacteria; kingdom Bacillati; phylum Actinomycetota; class Actinomycetes; order Micrococcales; family Micrococcaceae; genus Arthrobacter; species Arthrobacter sp. P1_B3. Next base: position 92,332 of record NZ_JBFTZV010000001.1, read on the forward strand.
CCTGCTCGCGGACATCTGCCGCAGCCTGCCGTCCGCCCCCGTCGAGGTCGAAACCGACGGCAACAAGGTGACTCTCACATGTCGCCGAAGCAGCTTCCACCTGGCCACGATGCCCGAGGCCGAATACCCGCCGCTGCCGGCCCTCCCCACGATCAGCGGCACCGTTCCCGGCGATTCGTTCGCCCAGGCGGTGTCCCAGGTGATCATCGCGGCCAGCAAGGACGACACCCTGCCGATCCTGACCGGCGTTCGGATGGAAATCGAGGACGATCTCATCACCCTCCTTGCCACCGACCGTTACCGCCTGGCCATGCGGGAAGTTCCGTGGAAGCCTGCGACTCCCGGCATCTCCACGAGCGCCCTGGTCAAGGCCAAGACCCTCAACGAAGTGGCAAAAACGCTGGGCAGCAGCGGCGACATCAACATCGCCCTCGCCGACGACGACAGCCGGCTGATCGGTTTCGAAAGCGGCGGCAGGACCACCACTTCGCTGCTGGTGGACGGCGACTACCCCAAAATCCGCTCGTTGTTCCCGGACTCCACACCCATCCACGCCACCGTGCAGACCCAGGAACTGGTCGAAGCCGTGCGCCGCGTCTCGCTCGTGGCCGAACGCAACACCCCGGTCCGGCTCGCCTTCACCCAGGGCCAGCTGCACCTGGACGCCGGCACCGGCGAGGACGCCCAGGCCTCCGAAGAGCTCGAAGCCCAGTTGTCCGGCGAGGACATCACCGTGGCCTTCAACCCGCACTACCTGATCGAGGGCCTGAGCGTCATCGAAACCAAGTTCGTGCGGTTCTCCTTCACCACCGCACCCAAGCCGGCCATGATCACAGCCCAGCAGGACGCCGAGGGCGAGGACCAGGGTGACTACCGCTACCTCGTCATGCCCGTGAGGCTGCCCAACTAGCTGACAGATGTGCGCCGTTTTGACCCCACAAAACGGCCACAACTGCCAGTGACCTGGGTGACGGTCCCCAACGAAGCACCCCAGCGCAGAAAAGAGTTCATCCCGTGCACATCGGACTAATCGGCCTTGGAAAAATGGGCTTCAACATGCGCGAACGTCTGCGCAACGGCGGGATCGAGGTCACCGGTTTTGACCGCAACCCCGACGTTGCCGACGTCGCCACCTTGGACGAACTCATCGCCGCCGTCCCGGCGCCGCGCCTCATCTGGGTCATGGTCCCCTCGGGCGAGATCACCGACGCCGTGATCACCGAACTGGGCACCAAGCTCGACGCCGGTGACCTCGTGATCGACGGCGGCAACTCCCGGTTCACGGAAGACCAGAAGCACGGTGCAACGCTGGCCGAAAAGGGAATCCGCTTTGCGGACTGCGGCGTGTCCGGCGGGGTCTGGGGCCTCCAGAACGGCTACGGCCTCATGGCGGGCGGCGATGCCGCCGATATCGAACGGGCCCTTCCCGTCTTTGACGCGCTCCGTCCCGCAGGCGAGCGGGCCGACAGCTTTGTGCACGTCGGCGGTGTTGGTGCCGGCCACTACGCCAAGATGGTCCACAACGGGATCGAATACGGCCTGATGCAGGCCTACGCCGAGGGGTACGAACTCCTGGCCGCCAAGGAGATCGTCGCCGATCTCCCCGGGACTTTCCGGGCCTGGCAAAAAGGGACGGTTGTGCGCTCCTGGCTCCTGGACCTCATGGTCAAGGCCCTTGACGAGGACCCCGGACTGGAATCGATCTCCGACTACGTCGAGGATTCGGGCGAGGGCCGCTGGACCGTCGAGGAGGCAATTGCCAACGCTGTGCCGGCACCGGCGATCACGGCTGCGCTGTTCGCCAGGTTCTCCTCCCGCGAGGACAACTCGCCGGCCATGAAGATGGTGTCCGCCCTGCGCCACCAGTTCGGCGGCCACGCGACCCGGCCGGCCAAGTAATCCTGCCCAGCCAAGCAACCCAGCCTGTGAAGTCCTGAATCCCGCGTGTACCTAGAAAAACTCTCACTCACAGATTTCCGCAGCTACGCCCAGGTCGATCTAAGCCTTGAGCCGGGGGTCACCGTCCTGGTGGGCTCCAACGGCATCGGCAAGACCAACCTGATGGAAGCGATCGGGTATCTGGCCACGCTCAACTCGCACCGGGTCAGCACGGACGCACCGCTGCTGCGCTTTGGTGCCGAACGGGCGATGATCCGGGCCAAGCTGGTCCGCGGTGAGCAGTCGACCGTACTGGAACTGGAAATCAACGCCGCGCGGGCCAACCGCGGACGGATCAACCGGAGCAATCCGGTCCGGGCCAGGGACCTGCTTGGCATCTGCCAGACCGTGCTCTTCGCTCCGGAAGACCTGGCGCTGGTCAAGGGCGATCCCTCCAGCCGCCGCCGGTTCCTGGACGAGCTTCTGGTCAGCCTCATGCCGCGCCACGCCGCGACCAGGAGTGACTACGACCGGGTCCTGAAGCAGCGCAACGCACTGCTCAAGTCAGCCCGGGCCGGAAAGTTCAGCTCCGGGCATGAGGCAACGCTGGATGTCTGGGACCAGCACATGGCCCGGGCCGGGGCCGAACTGCTGCATGCGCGCCTCGAGCTGGTGGACCGCCTGCAACCGCACCTGAAAAACGCCTATGCGCAACTGACCGACGGCTCCAAGGAGGCCGCCGCGGTTTACCGTTCCACGCTGCAGGACAGCCTGGATGACGACGGCGCTGGGGCCAGTTCTGGGACCAGACCTGCGGGCGGCGCCACCGCCGCGGAAACCGAAACGGATGCGGCCGGCGCCGATGCCACCTCCCTCCTGGCGGAGGATCTGCGCCTGCTCTCCGTCGAGCAGCTCACCGACCGCTACATCCAGGCCTTTGCCGCATCCCGCCGCAAGGAACTGGAACGGGGCATCTCGCTGGTCGGACCGCACCGGGATGAGCTTGAGCTCGTGCTTGGATCGGCTCCGGCCAAGGGCTACGCCTCACACGGCGAAACCTGGTCCATGTGCCTGTCCCTGCGCCTGGCCTCCTACTACGTCATGCTCGACGATGCCCGCACCGGCGGGTCGCCCCCGATCCTGATCCTTGACGACGTTTTTGCCGAACTCGACGTCCAGCGGCGGCGTAAACTGGCGGCAATAGTATCCGGCGCCGAACAGGTGCTGGTCACTGCCGCCGTCGAGGACGATATCCCGGCGGAACTGACCGGACGGCGGGTGAAGGTCATCCCGGGAGGAATCGATGAGCAGGAAAATCGATGAATAAGGATACCGACGGCGGCCTGCAACCGGGCCGGGATCCCGACGACATCGATGCCGCGCAGGCGGCACTGAACAGAATGCGCGACGCCGCCGCGGCCCGGGGCGAAATCCGCCGGGCGCTCCCGCGCTCCGGTGCCGGGGCCCAGAAACCTGCCCGCGCCGCGCGGGGAACCCGCGGGTTCTCCCAGTTCCATGGCACCGGCCGGGATCCGCTGGGCCTGGGAAAGGTTGTGGGACGCCTCGTTGCCGAACGCGGCTGGAGCTCGCCGGTGGCCGTCGGCTCTGTCATGGCACAGTGGGCCGTGCTGGTGGGCCCGGAGATTTCGGCGCACTGCACCCCCGAGAGTTTTACCGACACCACCTTGCATGTGCGCACCGATTCCACGGCGTGGGCGACCCAGCTGCGGCTGCTGAGCAACAGCCTGCTGGAAAAATTCCGCACCGAGCTTGGCGACGGCGTCGTCACCAGCATCCAGGTGCTTGGACCCGCCGCCCCGAGCTGGCGCAAGGGCCTCCGGACGGTCAATGGCCGCGGACCCCGCGACACATATGGATAGCCCCGGGACCCCACGCGCCTCCGGATGTGAAGCACTTCTTGCAAAAACCCTTGAAAAATCCGCAAGCGGCGTGTAGGGCGCTCGAACGACCCGGAGTCGTATAGGCACCCTAGGGCCGGACCCCGAAAGCCTTGCAGGGGGAGCCAGCGGCCTCTCAGCGGCACTTTCCCGACCGTTTGGCGCCCTGGAATGCGGGTTTGGCTCCTATAACACGATAGAATCGGTGGAGATAACTGGGCGCCGGTGAAGCGTTGACTGAGTCCGTTTCCGACGCAATTTCAGCGTGCGGCGGACGGGATCCCAAGTCAGCGGAACACCCGGCGTCGTCAGTGACGTGCCTGTTGGCAGGAGCCTTTTCCACGGAAGAGGCAACGGCCGGCCTTCAACGAACATAGAGGAGTCGAAAGCGCCTGTGGCTAACGACAATGCAGAGATCCCGGCAGTGGAAGACGTAGCGGAAGCGGTAGTGCAAGTGGCGGCGGCAGCGGCGTCGTCGTCGGGAACCGCGACATCGCGCGAATACGGCGCCAGCGACATCACCGTACTTGAAGGCCTGGAAGCTGTCCGGAAACGTCCCGGCATGTACATCGGCTCCACCGGACCCCGCGGTTTGCACCACCTGGTCTACGAGGTGGTGGATAACTCGGTGGACGAGGCTCTGGCCGGCTACTGCACGCACATCGAAATCGTGCTGCAGGCCGACGGCGGGGTCAGGGTGGTCGACAACGGCCGCGGCATCCCCGTGGACATGCACCCCACCGAGCACAAGCCCACCGTGGAAGTCGTCATGACGATCCTGCACGCCGGCGGCAAGTTCGGCGGCGGCGGTTACGCCGTTTCCGGCGGCCTCCACGGCGTCGGCATTTCGGTGGTTAACGCGCTCTCCAGCCGCGTCGACACCGAGGTCCGCCGCCAGGGACACGTCTGGCGGATGTCCTTCGCCGACGGCGGCAAGCCGCAGGGCGGCCTGGTCCAGGGCGAGGAGGCCGCCGAGACCGGCACCACGCAGACGTTCTACCCCGATGCCACCATCTTCGAGAGCACCTACTTCGACTTCGAAACACTGCGTGCCCGCTTCCAGCAGATGGCCTTCCTCAACAAGGGACTGCGCATCACGCTGACCGACGAGCGCCGCGCTCCGGAGGAACCGTCCGAGGACGACGACCTGGACCTGGACACCGTCCCCACCGAAGGCGAAGTTCCGGCGGAATTCCACACCGTGGTCTACCAGTACGACGACGGCCTGCTGGACTACGTCAAGCACCTGAACTCCGGCAAGAAGGTTGATGTGGTCCACGAGGACGTCATCGCCTTCGAGACCGAGGACACGGAACGGCACATCGCCCTGGAAATGGCGATGCAGTGGACCAACGCGTACTCCGAGAGCGTCCACACCTACGCCAACACGATCAACACGCACGAGGGTGGCACCCACGAAGAGGGCTTCCGCGCCGCGATGACCTCGCTCATCAACCGCTATGCGCGGGAGAAGAACATCATCAAGGAAAAGGAAGACAACCTCACCGGGGACGACATCCGCGAGGGCCTGACGGCAGTCATTTCCGTGAAGCTCGCCGAGCCGCAGTTCGAGGGCCAGACCAAAACCAAGCTCGGCAACTCCGAGGTCAAGGGCTTCGTCCAGCGCGTGGTCACCGACGGGCTGGGCGACTGGCTCGAGCGCAACCCCGGCCCCGCCCGGGACGTGATCCGCAAGGCCATCTCGGCAGCCCAGGCGCGTATGGCCGCGCGGAAGGCCCGGGACAACGCCCGCCGCAAGAGCCCGCTGGAATCCTTCGGCATGCCCGGTAAGCTGTCCGACTGCTCCTCGAAGAACCCGGAGAGGTGCGAGGTCTACATCGTGGAGGGTGACTCGGCCGGCGGTTCTGCCAAGCGCGGACGCAACCCGGAGACCCAGGCCATCCTGCCGCTGCGCGGCAAGATCCTGAACGTCGAACGGGCCCGGCTGGACAAGGCGCTCGGCAACGCCGAGGTCCAGTCCATGATCACGGCCTTCGGCACCGGTATTGGCGAGGACTTCGACATCGCCAAGCTGCGATACCACAAGATCGTGCTCATGGCCGATGCCGACGTCGACGGCCAGCACATCACGACGCTGCTGATGACGCTGCTGTTCCGCTACATGCGCCCGCTGATCGAAAACGGCTACGTCTACCTCGCGCAGCCGCCGCTGTACCGGATCAAGTGGTCCAATGCGCCGCACGATTACGTCTACAGCGACCGTGAACGCGACGCCAAGCTGCTCTCGGGCCAGGCCGCGGGCCGCCGCATTCCCAAGGACAACGGCATCCAGCGCTACAAGGGCCTCGGCGAGATGGACTACACGGAACTGTGGGACACCACCATGGACCCGGACCACCGGACCCTGCTGCAGGTGACGATGGATGATGCCCTGGCGGCGGACCAGACCTTCTCCACGCTCATGGGCGAGGACGTTGAATCCCGCCGAAACTTCATTCAGCAGAACGCCAAGGACGTTCGGTTCCTGGACATCTAGAGGCTTCCTGGCCCCTAATATTCCAGAACTGATATATACCTGAAACGGAAAATATAGACTATGAGTGACGAAACACCCGAGGTGCCGGCCGGCTCCGAGCCCGTCCTTGAAGGCGCCATCCTCGACGGCGACGTACTGACTGACCGGGTCGAGCAGGTGGACCTGCAGACCGAAATGCAGCGCTCCTACCTCGACTACGCCATGGCCGTGATCGTGGGCCGCGCGCTGCCGGACGTCCGCGACGGCCTCAAGCCCGTCCACCGCCGCGTGCTCTACGCGATGTTCGACGGCGGCTACCGCCCGGACCGCTCCTTCAACAAGTGTGCCCGCGTGGTGGGAGAGGTCATGGGCCAGTACCACCCGCACGGCGACACCGCGATCTACGATGCCCTGGTCCGCCTGATCCAGGACTGGACCATGCGCTACCCGCTGGCGCTCGGCCAGGGTAACTTCGGCTCGCCCGGCAACGACGGCGCGGCCGCCCCGCGGTACACCGAAACCAAGATGGCGCCGCTCGCCATGGAGATGGTCCGGGACATCGACGAGGAAACAGTCGACTTCCAGGACAACTACGACGGCAAGAACCAGGAGCCGACCATCTTGCCGGCCCGGTTCCCGAACCTGTTGGTCAATGGCTCCTCGGGCATCGCCGTCGGCATGGCCACCAACATCCCGCCGCACAACCTCCGCGAAGTCGCCGACGGCGTTCAGTGGTACCTCGCGAACCCGACCGCCAGCCGGGAGGAACTGCTCGAAGAGCTCCTGGTGCGCATCAAGGGACCGGACTTCCCGACCGGCGCCACCATCCTCGGCCACAAGGGCATCGAGGATGCCTACCGCACCGGCCGCGGTTCCATCACCATGCGTGCGGTGGTCAGCGTCGAGGAACTCCAGGGCCGCACGTGCCTGGTGGTCACCGAGCTGCCGTACCAGGCCAACCCGGACAACCTGGCCATCAAGATCGCCGAACTGGTCAGGGACGGCAAAATCTCCGGCATCGCCGACCTCCGCGATGAGACCTCGGGCCGCACCGGTCAGCGCCTGGTGATTGTGCTTAAGCGCGACGCCGTGGCCAAGGTGGTGCTGAACAACCTCTACAAGCACACCCAGCTGCAGGACAACTTCGCCGCCAACATGCTCGCCATCGTTGACGGTGTGCCGCGCACGCTCAGCCTCGATGCGTTCATCCGCCACTGGGTCACCCACCAGATGGACGTCATCGCCCGGCGCACGCGCTACCGCCTGCGCAAGGCCGAGGAAGAAGCGCACATCCTCCGCGCCCTGCTCAAAGCGCTGGACATGCTCGACGAGGTCATCGCCCTCATCCGCGCCTCCAACACCACTGAGGCTGCACGCGACGGGCTGATGGAACTGCTCGACATCGACGAGCTGCAGGCCCGGGCCATCCTGGACATGCAGCTGCGCCGGCTTGCGGCGCTGGAACGCCAGAGGATCCAGGACCGCCATGCCGAGCTTGAGGCCCTGATCGCCGAGTACAACTCGATCCTGGCCTCTGAAGCGCGCCAGCGCGAGATCATCAGCACGGAACTGGCCGAAATCGTGGCGAAGCACGGCGATGACCGCCGCACCAAGGTGCTGATGGGCTTCGACGGCGACATGTCGATGGAGGACCTGATCCCTGAAGAGGAGATGGTGGTCACCATCACCCGCGGCGGGTACGTCAAGCGCACCCGCAGCGACAACTACCGCTCCCAGCAGCGCGGCGGCAAGGGCATCAAGGGCGCCCAGCTGCGCGGGGACGACGTCGTGGAGCACTTCTTCGTCACCACCACGCACCACTGGCTGCTCTTCTTCACCAACCTCGGACGCGTCTACCGGGCCAAGGCCTACGAGCTCGCCGAAGCCGGACGTGACGCCAAGGGCCAGCACGTGGCCAACCTGCTGGCCTTCCAGCCGGATGAGCACATCGCCCAGGTGCTGGACCTTCGGGACTACCAGCACGCCCCGTACCTGGTGCTCGCCACCAAGCGCGGCCTGGTCAAGAAAACCCGGCTGGAGGACTACGACACCAACCGGTCCGCCGGCGTGATCGCCATCAACCTGCGCGACGGCGACGAGCTCGTCTCGGCCCAGCTGGTCTCCGAGACCGATGACCTCATGTTGGTCTCCCGCAAGGGCCAGTCCGTCCGGTTCACGGCGACGGACGATGCACTGCGCCCGATGGGCCGCGCCACCTCCGGCGTGACCGGCATGAAGTTCCGGGAGGACGACGAACTGCTGGCGGCCGACGTCGTTCAGGACGGATCGTACGTCTTCATTGTCACCGAAGGCGGCTTCGCCAAGCGGACCGCGGTGGAGGAATACCGGCTCCAGGGCCGCGGCGGGCTCGGCATCAAGGTCGGCAAGTACCAGGAGGAGCGCGGGCACCTTGTCGGCGCCCTCATTGTCCAGGAAGAGGATGAAGTCCTGGTGGTCATGGAGGGCGGCAAGGTGGTCCGCTCCTCGGTCACCGGCGTGCCCGCCAAGGGCCGCGACACCATGGGCGTTATTTTTGCCAAGCCGGACAAGAACGACCGCATCATCGCCGTTGCACGCAACACCGAACGCGGGCTGGAAAGCGACGATTCGACCGAAGGTCAAGACGACAGCGAATATGCAGGCGGGGATGCCGGCGGGGACGCCGAAAATCGGGCTTCCACGCCGGATGACGTAACGTTGGCTGAAGATGGCGGATTGCATGAGGAGTCCGCAGCGGCAGAATCAGTACCGGCCCCGGAGTCAGATGAGTCATCAGGCAATGCCGAGCTGGACGAAGAAAACACCGGAGGTAACGAGTGAGTAATTCGGACTCATATCCCAACCCGAGCAGCGGCGTGCCTGGCGGAGTGCGGCAGCCCACCGCCGCGCCGCGCGTAAGCGGCGCTCCCTCGCGTCCGCAGCAGCGCCCGGGCGTGTCCGGCGCAGCCGCAGGAACGGGACAGCGTCCCCCCGCACCCGGCCAGCGCCCCACGGTCCCCGGCCAGCGCCCCGCAGTCCCGGGCCAGCGGGCCGCCCAGTCCGGCGGGCAGGGCACCGCCGGGCTGATCAAGCCGGCTCCGAAGGCCAAGGTGCGCCGTGCCAGGCTGCTGGTCAGCAAGGTAGACCCTTGGTCCGTGCTGAAAATGGCCTTCCTGCTCTCCGTGGCGCTGGGAATCGTCACGGTCGTGGCGGCGATCGTGCTCTGGACCGTTTTGGACCTTACCGGGATCTTTGACCAGGTGGACAGCCTGCTCGGGACCCTGGCCGGTTCTGAGGGTGGCGGCTTTGAATTGAAGAAGGTGGCGTCCCTGGGGCAGGTGGCGTCGTTCGCGACCATCATCGCCGTGATCAACGTGGTGCTGCTGACAGCCCTGTCGATGCTTTCGGCGGTGCTGTACAACATTGCGGCGACGCTCGTGGGCGGCATTGGCGTGACCCTCACGGACGACTAATTCCCGTACTTTTCCGCGGAATCCCGCGGGAAAGGGCCTCGATTTGAGATCGGGCCGGGATGTGCTGTACAGTCATATCTCGGCCCGATGAGGCATCGGGGCGTATAGCTCAGGCGGTTAGAGCGCTTCGCTGATAACGAAGAGGTCCCAGGTTCAAGTCCTGGTACGCCCACGGAACCAGTACTGGTTCTGGCAGAGGTTAGTGAAGGTTCGTCGATGACTGAACCGGAACGGGGAGCATGTGAAGAAGTTGCTGGTTATCGCAGCCACGGTCGCAGGCGTCCTCCTCTACAGGAAAGTGCAGGAATCCGAAGCCCGGAAAGTGATCTGGAGCAATTCAACCGATACGGTTGACTAGCCCGGAGCCTGGGAGTGGAAGCTGGAAATCAGCTGTCCGGACCTAAGGTATGATTGACGGGTTGCTTCTTATGGGGGCATGGCGCAATTGGTAGCGCACCTGCTTTGCAAGCAGGGGGTTCGGGGTTCGAGTCCCCGTGCCTCCACCATAGAATGAGCCCCGGACCGCGGAAACGCGGCCCGGGGCTTTTTTCATGCCCGTGCCTCACTCACTCCTTCGGCTTGGCGTAGTCCGCCATCCCCTGCCAGTCGATAAACACGTAGGGCTCGTCGCCGAGTACCCAGGCGTCGTGACCCGGCGGAATGACGCCGAAGTCGCCGGGCCCGAATTCGAGTTCTTCGCCGTCATCCATGACGACTTTGATGCGGCCGGAAATCGTGTAGCCGGTATGGCTGGCCATGCAGCTGTCCGTTTTGGCGATCGGCTTGACGTGATCTGACCATTTCCAGCCTGGGAGGAAAGTGGCCCGTCCAACCGGGCCGGAGTCCAGATTGACGAGATCCACCCTGCCCATGCCTTCGGCAACAGGACGTGTTTCTTCGGGATTGTCCAGGCTCTTGCGGATCATTGACGCCATGATGGTCTCCTTCTTCGATGATGGCGAGACCGAGATGTGAGACCGCGGTTTAAGGTTGGCACCGCGGTATGCACCGGTCAAGGAGTAGCGGCTGTAAAGGGCCACCACGGTCCGTCCCATTAGTGTTGGAGCGTGAACTTCTTACTTGCAGCCGTAGGGGTGCTGGGTGTGGCGTCGTCCGGGCCGCTTATTGCAGCCACACTGGGCGCCACGTCGGTTAGTGCCCTCGCCATTGCTTTCTGGCGCAACGCCATTGGAGCGGTCGTGATGGCCGGTCCGGTTGTGGTCCGCAACCCCCGTCAGTTCAGCCACGTGACCGGAGCCGAGTTCCGCTGGTCGCTCGCCGCTGCCGTGGCCCTGGCCCTGCACTTCGCATGCTTCATCACCTCCCTGCAGTTGACGTCGGTCGCGGCGGCGACGGCACTGGTGTGCCTTCAGTCAGGCTGGATCGCGATCTTCCAACTCTTCCGGGGAGTCCGGTTCCGCTGGCCGGTCCTGGTAGGGCTGGGGCTCGCCTTCGGCGGTGTAGTGACGATTACCGGCTTTGATATGGGCACCTCGCCCGAGGCGCTCGTGGGCGATCTCCTGGCCGTGGCCGGCGGCGCCCTGGCGGGCGTCTACACGCTCGCCGGAGGCAAGGCCCGGCAGAGCATGGGCACCGGCGTCTACACGACCCTGTGCTACGGCATGTGCGCCGCGATTGTGGCGGGGATGGCGCTGGTGGCCGGAGCGCCGCTGGCAGGGTTCGAAGCCACCGGCTGGCTGGGGATCCTCGCCATCACCGTGTGCGCACAGCTGGTGGGGCACACCGCGTTCAACTATCTGCTGGCGACCATGAGCCCGCTGCTGGTGTCCATGATCATTTTGCTGGAAATCCCGGGAGCGGCGCTTTTGGCTGCGGCGTTCCTGGGCGAGACGCTCCCGGCCGGGACCTATGCCGGACTGGTGATGATCCTGGTGGGGCTCGCCGTCGTGGTCCTGGGGCAGCGCGGCTCACGCTCCACCCGGGGCGCTGCTGAGGGGCGCGCTGCGGAGGGCCCCGGCGCAGAGCGGCTGGCGGAGCTTGGCACCGACTAGGAGCCGGCGGGGCCGCTCTGAGCGGCCGCGCCTGTTCGCCGGGCCTATTGGCCGCCGCGGCGGGCTGGCTGGGCCACGTTGACCGTGTGAATGGCGCGGAGCAATTTCGCGGGGAAATACACCGAGAAGAAGACCACCATGGGTGCCTTCAATGCCATCTTCTTGACGTTGTGGGCCTTGTAGGTGCGGTCAAAGCGCGTCACGTAGTAGCGGTAATCCCGCGGCGAGTCCTCCAGCCGCCGCGCCGACATACCCGAGATCATCTGCGGCCAGTACTGGATCCGGAGTTCGTGGTCGGCCAGATGCAGCGAAAGATCGATGTCCTCGTGCATCTCGTCCCGCTCGTCGCGGCACGCCTCTGCACGGATGGTTTCCCAAGCCGAGCGACGCAGTGCCATGTTGGAGCCGAAGAGGAAGTGATACTGGTGCTTAGCAAGCCTGAGCATTAGCTGACGCATTTTGTCGTCTGCCTTGAGCCCAAACCGGCGCATGGGCATGTCGTAATAGACCACCGGACCGGTCGCAGCGTGCACCGACTCGTCAGCGAAGGCTTTCTGCACCTGCTCCACCCAGTCCGGTTCCAGCACGGAATCGGCGTCGATCCGGCCCAGGATGTCACCGGTGGCGTGGTCAAGACCGAAATTGCGTGTGGGGATGAGCCCCTGATCGCGGTCCTGGCTGAGCAGGATGATGGGACTCTCCGGATACTCCAGCTGCATCTGCCGCACGATCTCTGCCGTGCGGTCCTTGGACAGGTTGTCCACCACAATGATTTCGTGGGCAGGCACCGACTGGTATACCGCGGCGATCAGACACTGCCGGATGACGCTTTCCTCGTTGTACGCCGGAATCACAATAGATACAGCCGGTGGCGGAGCAATGAGCAAAGCATCCTGGGGTGATCTATGGGGTGACATCACCACAAATTTAGCATCTAGCCTGCCGTTTGAAGGCGGAGCGCGACGCGCCTCCCCAGTCCGAGCAAACCCTGCCGCGGGAAACACGCCGTGTGAAACAAAAGGAGGGATCCCGCCGTAGCGGAATCCCTCCTTGGGAGAATACAGCCGGAGCTACTTATTCGGCTTGTCTGCCCCGTTGTTCAGGTTGGACGCGATGTTGCGGACGGCCGTCTTGGCATCGGTGGCAACCTTGGCGGCAGTCTTCGCGGTGTCGTCGGCAACGTCCTTGGCCGCTTCTGTCGCTTTGTCCGCCGCGGCAGCTACGGAACCGGATGCCTCGGTGGAAGCCTCGGCCGCAGAGTCCGCTGCCGCAACAGCCGCGGAGCCGGCCTTGTCGGCGGTGTCCTTCAGCGCTTCGCCGGCAGGAGCGGCCGTCGGGGCAGGCGTTACCGGCGTCGGCACCTTCCAGGGGTCCTCCACCGGCCTGGAAGCCCTCCAGGCGGCGACACCGGCGGCAGCTGCGGCAGCGATGATGCCGAAAATCAGCAGGCCGCGGTGCTTGGGCTTCTGCTGCTTGGCGAGCTTGGCATTGGCTGTCTTGCTGACTTCGGTGGCGGCCGCCTTGATGTTCTTTCCTGCAGTCTTCGCGTGATTCTTCGCATGTCCCTTGGCAGTCTGGGCCTGTGCCTGGACGCCGTGGACCACGCCGGAATCAACAAGCTTCTGTGCGACGGCGTCCACGTGGGCCGGAGCGTTTTCCAGCGTGCGGTGGACGGCCACGGAAGCCTGTCCGATCTGGTCCGAAAGCCTGGGAAGGTACTCGACAACCACCCGGTCGCGTGCGTTGAGGATCACCGGTGAGGCCTTGTCCACAGCCTCGTGCAGGCGCGGGGTCGCGCTTTCCGCGGCGTCGTGGATTTTCGGTGCAAGCTGGGCCAGGCCATCCTGAAGGCGAGGGGTGACAGTGGCAACGCTACCGGCCAGATTGTGGGCCGCTGACTTGAGCCCCTCCTGGATTTTGGGAGAGGCGGTATCCAGCCCATACTGCAGGCGGGGAACAGCCCAGTTCACGGCAGCCTCAACCCGCGGAGCCGCCCAATCCTTGGCGCTGTCTACTCCGGTGCTGACTGACTGCTCCAGGTCACGGGCAATACGATCCGTTTTCTTCACAACTACCTCCCGATTAATGTGACGGTTCTGCTGTTAGCCTACGTGTCTAGGAACGCACCGGCTATTCTTCAGACCGATTTCCAGTGGATTTCACCCAGCGCGGAACTGACTGTGCGGCCCTATGGGGGCGGAGCCGTCATGGAAGAATAGGCGCTATGACTGCCAACGCAACCGCAAAAGCCACTATCCACACGAGCCTCGGCGACATCGTCGTCAACCTCTATGGCAACCACGCGCCGAAGACTGTCGACAACTTCGTCGGGCTGGCCACCGGTGAGAAGGCCTGGACCCACCCGGAAACGGGCGAGGACAAGACCGGCACGCCGCTCTACAACGGCACCATCTTCCACCGCATCATCAAGGACTTCATGATCCAGGCCGGCGATCCCCTGGGCCGCGGCACCGGTGGACCGGGCTACAAGTTCGACGATGAAATCCACCCGGAACTGACTTTCAACGAGCCGTACAAGCTGGCCATGGCCAACGCCGGTGTCCAGATGGGGCGCGGCACCAACGGTTCGCAGTTCTTCATCACCACCATCCCCACCGGCTGGCTGCAGGGCAAGCACAGCATCTTCGGTGAAGTCGCCGATGAGGATTCCAAGAAGGTCGTCGACGCGATCGAAGGCGTCCGCACCGGCATGGGCGACCGCCCCGTCGAGGATGTCACCATCAACAGCATTGACATCGAAAAGCTCTAACCCCACACCATGAGCTACGGAGTTCCGGCGGCAGAGCCGTCCGCAGAGGTCCCGGTATGCCCCAGGCACCCGGACAGGCCTGCCTATGTGCGCTGCCAGCGGTGCGGGCGCCCTGCGTGCCCCGACTGCCAGCGGGCGGCCGCCGTCGGATTCCAATGTGTTGACTGTGTCAACGAAACCAAACGCACGACGCCGACAGTCAGGACCGTCTACGGCGGTGCCGTGACCGCCGGCAAACCCGTGGTCACTTTCGTGATCATCGGGCTGTGCGCCCTTGTCTATGCCCTGCAGTGGATGGTTCCCAACGACGGGATCTACCAGCAACTTGCCTACGCGCCCGCCCTGACTGATGTTGAACCATGGCGGCTGCTCACCTCGGCGTTCCTGCACTCGCAGGGATTCCTGCTCCACATCGTCCTGAACATGTATACGCTGTGGATTTTCGGCCAGATCCTTGAACCGCTGCTGGGCCACGCCCGCTTCCTGGCCATCTACCTGCTCTCGGCCGTCGGCGGATCCGTCGGCTTTCTCCTGCTGACCCCGGTGTATCCCGTGAACGGCCCCGTGGGACTCGTGGGCGCCTCCGGCGCCATCTTCGGCCTGTTCGGCGCGCTGCTGGTGGTCCAGCGTCAACGCGGCGGAGAAGTCCGCCAACTCTTGGTCCTGATCGCCATCAACGGGGTCATCGGTTTCATGGTGCCCCAGATCGCGTGGCAGGCCCATCTCGGCGGCCTCGTCACCGGCGCCCTGAGCGCCGCAGTCATTGCCTATACCCCGCGCGGCCCCCGGCAGACCCTGCTGCAGGCCATCGGCCTTGGCGGGGTCCTTGCCTTGGTGATCGTCGCGTCCGTCGTCCGGATGGCCGGCGCCGGCGCCTAGCCCGCTCCAGCCCATGTTCCCGGCCGCATGTTGCGGCCCGGTTTTGCTGTCCGCAGTGCCCTCCGGTCCTTTCGGTCCCCCTCCCCGCTGCCCAGAGGTGGGGACTTTCCGTGCGCAAACTCCGGCCGAGCCCCAACCTCTGAATTCAGAGGTGCGGCCTCGAAAGTTTTCCACAAGGGTTATCCACATTGTTAATAACTTACAAGCGTGTAGTTCAACGTGGCGACCCGGATCTGACCGCCTGAGCTGGCGATTTTCCGGCGCAGAGGCGCTGCGTCCTGCCTGATCTCCACACCTGTGGATAACTTCTGTGGGTTGCCCTGTGCGTAAGTGGACAACTTTGATCGCTGGCCCGACGCTTCTGCCAGCCGGCACCATTGCCTGCAGTGCCTCCCTGCACCGCGACGGTTTCCAGGCGCCGGCCCCCTCCAGGCCATGCCACGCCGTCACCGGCTCTCCACTGCATCTGTACGCGGCATTCCAGGTCGCGCCAGCTCTGACGCGGGGCCGATCGCGCTCTCTGTGATGCGGCCACTGCCGCGCTGTCTCTGTCCGCTGCCTCCAGGTGTCGCCGCCGCAGGCGGATGAGCCGCGACACAGCGACACAGCGCCACAGTCCGCCCGGTGCGGAGGCAGGGACCCGGGGACAGCGGCGGTGTGTTTCAACAGGGTTATTCACAGTGTTAATAACTTGATGGTCTGAGTTTCCGTGGGAACTAACCCGGCTCATGGCCCCGCAGCAGGGGTTGCGGGGCCGGGGCGCGGGCTGTTATCCCCAGCTGTGGATAACTTGTGGGTAGTGGGGTGTTATTAAGTGGATAACTCATCTGGTGCCCTGCCTGTCCGGCCAGGCGACTTCATTTCGGGACTGGCCATGCCCACTAAGGGTGCAGCAGTGCCGTCCACGGTCTGATGGGGTCTGACTGATGGGCCTGCCGTACTTGTCCACAGACAATCCACACTGTTAATAACTTACAAGGCTGTAATTCGCGTCCGCCCGGGGATCCCGTCATCGGCCTTGGACCCGGCAGTGGCCTTTAAACTGGGCCGAAACGCGCCATTAGCCCGGGAACTTATAAACAGTGTGGATAAGTTTCCCCAGACTTGTGCACAGCTGTGGATAAGGTTGGGGCAGGGTGTCGCCCGACTGGTCAGTGCGGCCAGACGCCCGAAGTTCCGCGCCGGTGGCTGTCCAGCAGATGGGTGTCCACCATTCCGGTAGCCTCCATGAGCGCGAACATGGTGGTGGGCCCGACGAAGGCGAAGCCCTTCTTGCGCAGCGCCTTCGAGAGCGCGATGGACTCGGCCGAGGTGGTGGGGACCTGGTCGAGGGAGCTGGGCCGGGGTGTGGCCACCGGCTGGAACCCCCATACGAAGTCAACCAGGCCGCCGTCGTCCCTCAACGCCAGAGTAGCCCGGGCATTGGTGATGGTTGCCTGGATCTTCAGCCGGTTCCGGACGATCCCGGCGTCGAGCATGAGACGCTCCACATCGGTGTCCGTGAAGAGGGCCACCAGTTCCGGGTCGAAGTCCTTGAATGCCGCGCGGAAGGCGGGCCGCTTGCGCAGAATCGTGGCCCAGGACAGCCCCGCCTGGAACCCCTCGAGGCTGATTCGTTCGTAGAGGCCCTGCTCATCCCGGACGGGCATGCCCCACTCGTTGTCGTAGTACTCGCGCAGCATGGGATCCACGGATGCCCACGCCGGCCGCGCCAGTCCGTCGTCGCCTATGGTTGAGCCGCTCACTGCCGGAGTCATCTGGGTTCCTTCGCTGGGCCGGGAATTAGGGCCGGGGATTAACGACGACGGCCGGCACACTGTGTGTACCGGCCCGTCAGGGATGTGCGCCGCGCGGGCCTGTTCAGGAACGCCAGCGCGTGGTCATTAGGAAGCCGATGATCGCGATTCCGAATCCGGCGACAATGTTCCACGACGCCCATGACTGCACCGGGAAGGCGCCCTCGGTGATGTAGAACGTGATGATCCACAGCAGGCCAATGATCATCAGGCCAAACATGACCGGCTTGAACCAGACCGGATTGGGCTTGTAGGCCTCCGCAGCAGAAGTCTGCGGGGCCACACGGGCAGTCCTTTTACGCGGCTTCGACTCGGGCACTGATCCTCCTTGGCGGGCTGGAACAAGAGCGGCAATGTGGCTTTATATCCTGCAGGACAGGAGCCCCCGCCGGCCAACGCGCTCTTGGTCAAGTTTGAATTCTTTTTGCTCGCACAATTCTAGCTGTAGTTCCGGCCACACCGTGGACCCCGCAACCGCCCCATCGGTCAGGCAACCACGACGGCGGTGTTGGACACTATGGGCATCGGGCACCATCAGGGCACGGCCATGCCAGGGGCTGCGGGAAACTTCGCCGTGGCCGGACACCGGCAGGCTCACGACGCGGTCCTGGACCATGTCGACGCCTTAGTGCCCGGGGACTGGATCTACGTCCAGACCCGCGAGGGCTACTATGTCTACGTGTTCCGGAACAGCCAGACAGGCCTCCCCTCACGGACCGATGAGCCGGTGCCGACGCGGCCGGGCGCCGCGCCGACGGAGAGCTATCTGACCCCGACGAGCTGCAATCCGCGGTTTGGCTCCCAGGAACGCTTTGTGGCCTACACGCTGCTTGAAAGGTGGCAACCTGTTTCCGCAGAGCCGCCGGCTGAAATTATCCAGGCGGCCCGCGCGGCCAGGGAAGGCTGACGGATTTATGGCTGGTTTTTCCGCCACCTTCCCGGTCCCTTGTGGCTCAGGATTGCGACTGCGCTGGTGCTGGCGGCCGGAGCACTGGTATTGATGGTTCAGTTCCTTTTTCCTTGGCTGGCGCAATTCACCCAGTTAACAGATTCAACGATTGGTTCAGCAAAGCACCCATGAGTACAACCAAGATCCTGGTCGTAGACAACTACGACAGCTTTGTCTACACCCTGGTCGGCTATCTCCAGGAACTCGGTGCCGAGACCACCGTGGTCCGCAACGACGACGTCACGCTCGCCGAGGCGATCGAAATGGCCGAGGCACGGGACGGTGTCCTCATCTCTCCCGGACCGGGGAATCCCGCCGGGGCCGGCGTCTGCATTGAGCTGATCAAATGGTGCGGCAGCCATGACAAGCCCATGCTGGGTGTGTGCCTGGGCCACCAGGCGCTGGCGGAGGCCTACGGCGGAACCGTAACTCACGCTCCCGAACTGATGCACGGCAAGACTTCCCTCGTCGAACATCACGGAACCAGCGTGTTTGCCGGGCTGCCCTCCCCGCTCACGGCCACCCGCTACCACTCTCTGGCCGCCGTCCGCGCGAGCATCCCGGAAGTCCTGGAGATCACCGCGGAAACGGGCACCGGTGTTGTGATGGGCCTGCAGCACCGCACCGCCCCGCTGTGCGGTGTCCAGTTCCACCCGGAATCTGTCCTGACCGAAGGCGGCTACCAGATGCTGGGCAACTGGCTCGAGTCGCTGGGCATGGCCGGCGCCGCTGAGCGGGCAGCGGAACTCAGCCCGCTTATCAAGCACTGACTCTTTAGGTACAGCATGCTCCTGCCCTGACCTTGCACGCACTGCATGCGCGAGCTCTGCACGCGCCGGCTCGGCGGTAGCTGGCCCTTACCCGCTGTCCCGCCCGGCCTAGGGGAACAGTCCGTCCAGGACCGCGCCCTCCTTTGTCGTGGTTTTGGTGGGCGTTGGCGTGGGCGTGGGCGTCGGTGAGGGGGGCGGCGCTGGCGCCTTGGCCACGGTCACGGTGATGGTCTTACCCTGTTCCACGAGCGAATCCGCGGCATCGGCCTGGCCTGTCACCTTGCCCGGGGCCACCTGGGAATTCTCCACTTCGGTGACGTTGAGCTTCAGACCCTGCTCCGTCATTTTCGCCTCCGCCTCCGCCAGCGGCAGCCCGATCAGCTGGGGCACAGCAACCTTCCCGGTGGAGACGACGATTTCGACGGTGTCCGCGACGGCCACAATTTGTCCCGGGGCCGGGTTGGTGGTGATGACAATGCCGACAGGGACCGTGGGGTGGTTGGACATCTTGGTGGTGAGGGACCCGGTCAGTCCCTTTTGGTGCAGGAGATCGCGGGCCGCCGCCTCCGTCCGGCCCGGGAGGTCGGTGGGGATGGTGACCGCGCTGGGGCCTTCGGAAATATTGAGGATGATGTCCGAGTTGGCGTCCATGGAACTTCCCGACGTCGGCACCGTGCCAATGGCTGCGCCCTTGGGGATGCTCTCGTGCTGCAGCCGTTGGAGCTGTGGCTTGAAGCCGGCGTTGTACAGCCTTTGCAGGGCCTCTGATTCCGTCAGGGACGTCACCGTGGGAACCAGAACCTTGGTTGCCTGCGGCGGGGCCTGGTTCATGAGGTTGTAGAGCCACAGACCGCCCCCGGCCAATACCAGCATCGTGAGGACCACCAGGGTCGCGATCCACGTGCGGCGGCGCGACTTCTGGCGCGGCGTGTGCTCGCGTTCGACCGGCAGCACCAGGGGCAGGCTGCCGGTGTCGTCCGTGTCATAAAGTTCGGTGTCTGCGGGCTGCAGCAACTGCTCGTCGTCGGGCGTTTCTTCAGCGGGCCGCAGCCGGCCGCCCGGGGAATCGTCAAGGAACTTGGCCCCGGTCAGCGTGAACGCTGCCGTAGGCGCCAGGGGGTCATGCCGGGGAACGGCGTTGGTGGGGTCCGTGGGGGCTTCACTGGCGGCCGGTGCTGCCACCGGAACGCCGCTGCGCGCGGCCCGCAGGGCACGGCGGAAGGCGGCCGCGTCCTGGAACCGGTCCGCGCGGTTCTTTTGCAAGGCCTTCATCAACACGCTGTCCAGCGCAGCGGAGACCTCGGGGTTGAGGCTGCTGGCGGGCTCCGGGATCTCACGCACGTGCTGGTAGGCCACGGAGACTGGGCTGTCGCCGATGAACGGCGGCCGGCCGGCCAGCATCTCATAGAGAAGGCATCCTGCGGAGTAGAGATCGCTCCGTGCATCGACGGTTTCGCCCCGTGCCTGTTCGGGGGACAGGTACTGGGCGGTCCCCACGACTGCCTGGGTCTGCGTCATGGTGGCCGAGGAGTCCGCCATGGCCCGGGCGATCCCGAAGTCCATGACCTTGACGCTGTTCGAATCCGGGCAAAACATCACGTTGGCGGGTTTGATGTCGCGGTGCACGATTCCGGCCTTGTGACTGTAATCGAGCGCGGACAGCACGCCCAGCGTGAAGTCGATCGCCTGATCGATGGTGACGTCCTTGGCCCGCACCAGATCGCGGATCGTCTTGCCGGAAACGAATTCCATCACGATGTAGGGCACACGGACGCTGTCGTCGTGGTCACCGGGGACCGCGTGGTCCCCGGTGTCGAAGACAGCCACAATCGAAGGGTGGTTGAGTGCCGCGACAGCCTGGGCCTCGCGCTTGAACCGGGCCTGGAACTGGGGGTCCCTGGCCAGGTCAGGGCGAAGCAGCTTGACGGCCACTGTACGTCCCAGCCGGGTATCGACGCCGCGGAAAACATCCGCCATGCCGCCACGGCCGATCAGCTCACCCAGCTCATAGCGCCCGCTGAGGACGCGCTGCGTGTTCGCCGGGCGTTCCTCCCTGTGCGACGGAGTGCGGGGTGTATTGCTCATGATTCTTTAGGGTCCGGACTTGGTAGGTGAAGGTGTTGTGGCGGTGGCTTCGGCGAGGTGATAGGTCACAACGCTGCCGGCGGGCACCTTGGACCCGGAAGGAGGCTCCGAGCTCACGAAGGTTCCGGGATCTTCGTTCTTGTTCGTGGGACTGACGTCGGCTCCCTTGGCCCAGCGCAGCCCGGCGTCCTGGATGGCCTGCTGGACCTTGGCCTCGCTTGAGCCTGCCTTGATGGACGGGACGGAAACCATTTCCGGTCCCTTGGAGTAGCTGACGGTGATGGTGGTGCCGGGCTGAACCGGACCGGAAGGGTCAATGTTGGTGACGGTGCCAGGTGTCGCGTCGTTGACCACCTCGACGCCGGTGACTTGCAGCCCCTGGCCGATCAGCTCGTTGCGGACATCGTTGAAGGGCCTCCCCAAATAGGCATCCGGGATCAGGTTGACCGCTGCCGGGGTGGACTCGGTCGGTGTCGCGGAGCTGGGCGTGGGGGTGGGGGTCTCGGACGCGGACGCGGACGACGCCGAGGGGGTGGCGCTGCTCGGCTTCGCAGAACTGGAGGTCACATTGTTGCTGGCCGGCGCCTGCGAGGGAAACAGATTGCCGGCCTGGCTCACGACCAGACCGACCAGGGCGAAGACCACCAGCAGGATCAGCGCAATAAGCGGCCAGGTCCACGGGCTGCGTCCGCGGCGCTTCGGCTCTTCCTCCGGTTCGTCGTAATCTTCCGCTTCCTCTTCCTGCACCCAGCTCCGCTCGGCCGCGAGGGCATCGGCGCGGTTGAGCGCGTTGCGGGCGCCGTAGCCGCTGGCGGCGGCTGCACCGGCTGCCAGGCCGGCCGCCGCGCCGGCACCTGCAGCGCCAACGACGGGCAGCGCGGATGTTGCGGACGTCGACTTGTCCTCCGCGGCGCTGGAGCCAATGACGCTGGTGGCCGCTGTGGGGACGTCGACGGGCGCCGTGATGGGCCCGGTGGCTGCCTCGAAAAGCAGCATGCCCGGCACAGCTGCATGTGCGGCGGAGATGTCACCGTTGCGGATGGCCTCGGCTGCCTCGGACAGCTTGATGGCGTCCGCCGGGCGGTTCTTCGGATCCTTGGCCAGCATGGACATCAGCAGGGCGCGGACCGGCCTGGGCAGCGTGTCAGGCAGCGGCGGCGGCGCGTCGTTGACCTGGGCCAGCGCGATGGCGATCTGGGATTCCCCGGAGAACGGCCGGTGGCCCGTGAGGCACTCGTAGCCGATCACGCCAAGGGAGTAGATGTCCGAGGCCCCGGTGGCAGTCTGCCCCGTGGCCTGTTCCGGTGCCAGGTACTGGGCCGTGCCCATCACCTGGCCGGTCTGGGTCAGCGGAACCTGGTCGGCCAGGCGCGCAATGCCGAAGTCGGTGACCTTGACGCGGCCGTCCGGGGTGATGAGCAGGTTCCCCGGCTTGACGTCGCGGTGCACGAGGCCCTGCGCGTGGGCAACAGCCAGGGCACGCGCTGTCTGCGCGATCATCGAAAGGGTGCGGTCCGGGGAAAGCACCTGTTCGTGCTCGATGATGCTGCTCAGCGGCTGGCCCGGAACCAGTTCCATGACCAGGTAGGCCGATCCCTCCTCCTCGCCGTAATCGAAGACGTTGGCGATGCCCACGTGGTTCAGCAGGGCGGTATGGCGTGCTTCGGCGCGGAAGCGCTGCAGGAACCCGGGGTCACCGGTGTATTCCTCCTTGAGCACCTTAATGGCGACAATGCGGCCAAGGATCAGGTCTTTGGCTTTCCAGACTTCTCCCATGCCGCCGATCGCAATGCGCGTGGTCAGCTGGAATCTGCCGCCGAGGGTGATTCCCGAAGTAGGCCTCACTTATTCAACACCGCCTCAAAAATCTTCTTCGCGTTCGGACTGGTTAGGTTTGCGCCTGTGGTGATGTCTACGCCTTCCATGACGATGGTGACAGCCACTTGCGGGTCATTTGCCGGGGCAAACCCGGTAAACCATGAGTTGTTCAGGCCGTTGCCGAGTTCGGCGGTACCGGTCTTGCCGGCCACCTGGACACCGGGCACAGCCGCACGGCTGGCGATGCCGTCGTCGACGACGCTGACCATCCACTCGTTGATCTGCCGTGCGATCTCCGGAGTCGTGGCGGTGCGCAGGGCCTGGGGTTTCGGTTCGTTGATCGCCCGCAGGTCAGGGGCGCGCACGGCCTTGATCAGGTTCGGCTGCATCTGCACCCCGTCGTTGGCGATCGCGGCTGTCATCGTGTTGATCTGGAGCGGGGTTGCCCGGACGTCCCGCTGGCCGATCGAGGACTGCGCCAGGCCGGCGTCGTCCAGCGGCTCGGTCGGGAAGAAGCTCGGGGCGCTGTCCAGCTTTAGCTGGTCACCGAAGTCCTGTCCGAAGCCGAACTTCTCCGCCTGGTCCGCAATGGCCTGCTGCTTCAAATCCAGCGCGATGCTGGCGAACGGCGTGTTGCAGGACTGCTGCAGTGCGAACGCGAACGACGCCGTGCTACGGGTATAGCAGTTGCCTCCCGCGTAGTTGGGGAGCGTGTAGTCGATGCCGGGGAAGGGCATTTCCGCCGGGTTGGGCAGGACGCTGTCCTTGTTGTACTTGCCCGAATTGAGCGCCGCCGCCGTGTCAATGAGCTTGAACACCGAACCTGGTGCCAGCAGCTCGCCCGTGGGTCCGCTGACATTTTGGTTGAGGTTGATCCCGGGGATCTGGTTCAGCTCGTTGTAATTGGCCTGTTCGGCGGCCGCGTCCTGGGTGGCAATCAGGTTGGGGTCATAGGACGGTTTGGAAACCATGGCCAGGATCGCGCCGGTCTTCGGGTTGGTGACCACGATCGACCCGCGCTGGCCGTCCGGGATCAGGTCATAGGCAAGCTTCTGGATCTTGGGGTCCAGGGTCAGTTCCACGGACGCCCCCTTGGGCTGGTTGCCGAGGAACAACTGGCCCACCCGGTCCAGGAACTGCTGGTCCGAGCTGCCGGCCAGCACATCGTTCATGGACTTCTCCAGTCCGGTGAGCCCGTAGTTCTTGGAGAAGTACCCCGTGACGCCGGCGTAGAGCTCGGGCTGGGAGTACGTCCGCTGGAACTTGCAGCTCTCGGTGGCGGGAACGGACTCTGCCACCGGGCTGCCGCCGACAATGATCGCGCCGCGGTCGTTGCAGTAGTTCTGGAGGATGGCGCGCCTGTTCCAGGCGTTGGCTTTGAGCTCGTCGGCGCCAACCACCTGCACGTAGCTGAGCGCACCGAAGACCAGCACGAACATTGCGATCGCGGCGAGCCAGGAATTGCGGATGGCCTGGTTCATAGCTGTTTCACCGCCTCGGTGGGTGCGTCGGGACTGGTTCGGGGGTGGTCCGGGGCCGGCTTGGACGGCATTGCGGGCAGTTTCCGGCTCACGCCCGGTTCCTGGCCGGGCGGCAGCGGCGTCGTGTCCACTGGACCGCGGGCGGAGTGGGAAATCATGAGCAGCAAGCCCACAATGATCCAGTTCGCCAGGAGGGAGGACCCGCCAGCGGCGAGGAACGGCGTCGTAAGTCCGGTCAGCGGGATCAGGCGCGTGACGCCGCCGATCACCACAAAGCACTGCAGCGCGATCGCAAAGGAGAGCCCGGTGGCGAGCAGCTTTCCGAACGCGTCGCGGGTGCCCAGCGCGGCGCGGAAGCCGCGGGTAAACAGCAGCAGATACATCAGGACGATCGCGAAGACGCCGATCAGCCCGAGTTCCTCACCGAATGAGGCGATGATCATGTCGCTGTTGGCGAAGGGGACGAGGTTGGGTCGGCCCTGGCCGAGGCCGGTGCCGACCAGGCCGCCGTTGGCCATGCCGAACAGGCCCTCGACAATTTGGAGGCTGCCGCCGAACTGCCGGCCGTAGACCTCATCGGTGAAGGCGTTGACCCAGCCGTCAATCCGCAGGGCCACGTGTGAGAACACGCGGGCTGCGATGAAGCCACCCACGATAATCAACACGAGGCCGATGATCACCCAGCTGATGCGGCTCGTGGCGACGTAGATCATGACGAGGAACAGGCCGAAGAACAGGATCGAGGAGCCGAGGTCGCGCTGGAAGATCAGCACGCCGATGCTCACGAGCCAGGCGGTGAGCATAGGGCCCATGTCCTTGAACCGCGGGAACTGCACCGGGCCGATTTTGCGGCCAGCCAGCAGGATCAGGTCCCGGTTCGACGACAAATATCCAGCGAAGAAGATGGCCAGTGTGATCTTGGCTATTTCACCCGGCTGGAACGTCATGGAACCGATCTTGATCCAGACGCTCGCGCCCAGGATTTCTCCGGCCGAGACGCCGGGAACCAGCGGAAGGATGAGGAGCACGGCGCTGATGGCCAGCGAAATGTAGGTGAAGCGTCGCAGGATGCGGTGGTCCTTGAGGAACCAAATGACTGCGATCGCGACCCCCATGGCCACCAGCGTCCAGCGCAGCTGGTTGTTGCCGGTGTCCTCGCCCACCCTGTCCAGCCGGTGGATCATGGCAAGGCCCAGCCCGTTGAGGGCCACCACGAGCGGAAGTATTACCGGGTCGGCATATTTTGCGCGGATCCGCAACACCACGTGAAAGGCGAGGGCGGCGGCTGCCAGGAGGCTGGATTGGAACCAGAAGTCGGTATCGAACGCTTTTTGCCGGTCCACGCCCACGAGGGCCTGGGCTCCAATCCCGACGGCGAGGGCAAGGATCAGGAGGACCAGCTCCACGTTGCGTCGTGGCCTGGGCACGGGGTCGATGGGTGTCATTTGGCCCCCTCGCAATTCGTAGTCGGGGTGGCGGATGGTGACGGCTTGGCCGTTCCAGGGGAGGCCGTGGCATTTGGCGTTGCCGTGGAGCCTGGCTTGGCCGTTGCGCCGGGGGTGGCGCCGGCGGCCGTCGCTGCGGGGGACGGGGTGAGGCATTCATCGGCCGGGGCGGTGGTGCCGGTGCGTTCCAGATTTTTGACGATCCGCTGCGCGTCGTAGAGATCGCGGGCGGGCACGGTCTGATGCACCCGCTGCTGCGAAAATTCGGGAAGGTCGGACATCTTGATATCGGTCACCGCTTCGAGAGTGGAAAGCTGGATGGGCCCGAGGCGTTGGGAGACGCCGTTGAAGATGGCCACATGCTGATCGTGCTCGCCGATGTAGTAGCGCGTCTGGGTCCAGGCGTAGCCAAGCCACAGGCCCACGGCGAGCAGCGCGACGATCGCGGCGGCAATGGACACCGTGAACCAGCGGCGCGGCCGTCCGGTGGGCCTGAAGTCCTCGGTGTCCTCGCGGTCCTGTTCCGACTTGTGCGTGAGTACAGTGGCCGCGCGCCGGGCCACGGTGCGTCCGGCTATAGACGGAATGGACCCTGATTCCGCTGCTGCGGCGGCGGCCCCGACGAGTTCGTGGGGGCGCATGGAGAGTTCTTCACGCAGGACTTCGGCCGAGAGGTGTTCGCCCAGATGCGGGTCGGTGGTGGTCTCGGGTTCCTTGCTCCCGGCAGTCTTCTGCGCGGCAGTGGCCGGCGTGCCGTCGGCCGGGGCTCCAGGGGCAGGGTCGGCGGGCCGCGGGCCTGACGCATCCCCGGCCACAGCCCGGGCAGCGGCCCCGGCGTCGTTGCCGGAGTGGTCCTTCTTCGCGGACTCACCGGCGGACGTCGTGGCACCAATCGTGCTGCCGGTCAGCCGTCCGGCTGCCGCGGCGGTCGCCGAGGTCCCTGCGGCCGACGCGGGTACGACGTTGACGGCGGCGGTCCGGACGTCGTCGCGAGTCGGCTCGGCGATGTCGAGCACCACCACCGTCACGTTGTCCGGGGCGCCGGCCTCCAGCGTCAGTTCAATCAGCAGTTCGGCGCATTCGTTCAGATCCTTCGTCTCCCGAACCGTGCGCTCAACGACGTGGCCGGCTACGTAGTTCAGGCCGTCCGAGCAGAGCAACCAGCGTTCCCCGGCCTGGACAGCCAGGGTGTCGAGATCCAACTCCGGGCTGGCATCGACGTCCCCCAGCACGCGCATGAGGACGTTTTTGTGTGGATGCGTTTCGGCCTCTTCGGGGCGCAGGCGGCCCTCGTCGATGAGCCGCTGGACAAAGGTGTGGTCGATGCTGACCTGTTCGAACTCGCCGTCGCGCAGCCGGTAGGCCCGGGAGTCGCCAATGTGGGCGAAGTGGAGCTTGCCTTCGGCCAGGAGCAGGGCTGTGACCGTGGTGCCCATCCCGGCGAGCTTGGGATTGATGTGGACCAGCTCGGACAGCAGGGAGTTTGCCGTCTGGATTTCGTCGGCGAGGACGGTGCCGGCCTCGCCGTCGTAGTCATCATGGTCCAGGTGGATCATGTCCAGGACGGTCGCGGCGGAGGCGACGTCGCCGCCGGCATGGCCACCCATGCCGTCGGCAACGACGGCGAGGTGCCGGCCCACGTAGGCGGAGTCGTCATTCTTGGCGCGTATGCGCCCGACGTCTGAACGCGCGGCGTAGCGCATGATGAGCGGCCGCTTCGGGGCCGTTGTTTTGCCTTCGGCCCTGTCTGCGGGGCGATCCGGGGCAGCCACGGCTACGGCCTCAATTCAATGACCGTCTTGCCGATTCTCACGGGGACGCCCAGCTCCACCGGGAGGGCCCGGGTCAGCTGCTGGTCTGCCAGATAGGTGCCATTAGTGGAGCCGAGGTCCTCGATGAACCAGCGGCTGCCCTGCGGGAACAGGCGGGCGTGGCGGCCCGAGGCGTAGTCGTCCTCCAGGACGAGGGTGGCCTCCTGTGCCCGGCCAAGGAGGATGGGGCTTGCCGCGAGGGGGATGGTGGTGCCCTTCAGTGGTCCCTCGGTCACGATCAGCTGGCGGGCCTGCTGTTTGACGGGGGCGGGCGGGGGCTCGGCGAGGGCCGGATTCTTGCGTACCTGGCGTGCCGTCGGGGCCCCGGCCGCCGCCTTGCGGCCGATCATCAGATCACGGCGCATGGCAGAGACAATGCTGAAGATCAGCACCCACAGGAGGATAAGGAACCCGAAACGCAGGGCCGTGATGGTCAGTTCGCTCATGCGCGGCCGCCTGTGTTGGCGGGCAGTAGGCGGAAGATGATTTTAGTCCGTCCCATCATGATCGTGGCGCCGTCAGCAAGTTCCGAACTGCCCACGATCTTTTGGCCGTTGACGTAGCTGCCGTTCGTGGAGCCGAGATCGATCGCCTGGGCCGTACCAGGCCCGGTCCGGATTTCCAGATGGCGGCGCGAAACACCGGTGTCGTCAATGAGGATGTCTGCTTCCGAGGACCGGCCGAGGACGATCGACGGCGCGTTCAGCGAGTAGCGCTGGCCGTCGATGTCCAGGACGGGTTGAAGCTGTGCCGGCTGGCGTGTCGGGGCCGCCGGTAAGTTGCCGTGAACTCCCGGCTGCGCAGGGGCGGAAGGGGCGTTGGATTTCTCGGTCCGCGAGGAGATGTCGAAATCCCCGGCGCGGTGCTCTTCATCGCGGCGGAAACTGATCCGGACCGGCCCCTGAAGGGTGTAGCCCTGGCTGCGGACATGGTTAATGACGACGTCGCACAGTTCTTCCGCGAGGGGTGTGCCCCATTCCTGGGCGCGCTGGAAGTCGTCGCTGCTAAGAAGGACGTCAAAAACGTTGGGGGCCAGGGTGCGTCCCGCGGCGATTGTGATGGCCTTGTTGTCGACCTCGGTGCGGAGCCGGCTCGCGATCTCGACAGGCTCAACCTGGGCGCGAGAACCGGTGGAGAAGACTCCGCGGACGGCCTTTTCGATGCCGCGCTCGACTTTGTCCAGCAATCCCATGGTCCTTCTCCTTTCCTGTTGGCTGCAGAGCAGCGCTCGTTCCGGAACTCGGTTTCCAACTTTTGCGAGCCCGCGCTCAGCAGACACTCCTACATCAGATACTACTGGGCGTGTCTGGGAATGGCCTCAACGGACGCCGCCGGGCCGACGTCGAAATATGCGCCGACTGCGCCCTGACGTGCGCGGACATCGCCTCCGCGGCTGGCCCGGCGGGCGCCGACGTGACGTCCGGCGACCGGGTATGACTGGCCGGGAATACACCGCAATCCGGGACCTGTCCGGCTCGATTGGTGTTTTCGCGCAATTGTCCGTTATGCTTGATCTCGCTGCTTTTACGAGGTTGGCGGTCCGGGAAACCGGCCCTATCCGAGTGGAAGAAGTTGCGCGCGAGTGGCGGAACGGCAGACGCGCTGGCTTCAGGTGCCAGTGTCCGAAAGGGCGTGGGGGTTCAAATCCCCCCTCGCGCACGCAAATCGAAAGAACCCCGGTCTTCGGACCGGGGTTCTTTCGTTTAACCCCAGGCGACTAACCCACGCGACGTCAGGTTTCGCCCACGCGACACGACTACGGGGCTGGCTCAAGACCAGAAGTGCGATGACTGCGCACAAGCGCTGGCTTGACGGCGAGCCGGTCCAGTCCGTCACGGGCCGCGATGTGCCCCCGAGGTTGTCCTGGCCGGCGCCGCGGTCGAACAGGCCGCCCACTACCGAAGCCCTCCCGCACCGGCTGTCACCTGCGCGGGAGGGCTTCTTCATGTCTGCGTGCCGCGGTCCGGTTACCTGAGTGGCCGCACCGAAGCCAAGACGGTGGTCTTGAAGCCGGTCCTAGAACCGGTCGCCTTAACCATGATGGTCTTGCCTGCGTCGGAGGCGGTGAGCTTGTAAGACTTCGCAGTAGCGCCCGGAATCCTGACGCCGGAGCGGTACCACTGGTAGGCGAAGGCGGAGGGCGTCGGCTGCCAGCCCCCGACATGCACGGTCAGGGTGGATCCGGGCTTGGGTGTGCCCTTGATGATGGGCGTCGCCACCAGGGGGAACGTGCCGGGGCCGATTTTCGCGGACTGTACGGCCGGATGGATGAGGCCGGGGCCGGCCTTGAAGCTAAGCACGGCATCGGCCGGGACAGGCTGATACCCCAGGGATGTCGCACCCTTGATCGGAGTTCCGTTGCGGTACCACTGGGGTGCGGCGGTAATGATGGAATTGGTTGTGTTGCGGCGTGGCTCTGGGTGTGGCTGACGCCCTGTGAGGGTTTGTCCTGACATTGATCTGTCCGCCGACGTCGTCCGCCCCCACGGTGACCGCCGAAAACAGCAGGCAGGGCACTACTATCAGCAACAGGGCCGGGGGGACCGGCCCGCTGACCCTGGGGGGAACAATTGAACAAGAAGGCCATCCGTCTCGGCGCCGCCGGGGCCCTTACCGCCCTGTCGCTGGCCGGTTTCGCCGTTCCGGCGCACGCAGGCTTCCTGCCGTCCTGCGGCCCGATCGTTGATTCGGTCAAGCTCTGCACGGGGCCGGACGGGAGCCAGGAGCCGGTGATGGTCAACAGCCCGGTTGCCGGCCCGCGGCCGATTATCGGGGGCGCCCTGCTGGTCGGCAACACCCTCACCGTTTATGACGGCGCCTGGGATCCGTCCAACGCGACGCTCACGCACCAGTGGCTGCGCAACGACGTACCGATCCTGGGCGCCACCGGTACCACGTACCGGCTGACCAGGTCGGACCTCGGAAAGGGCATCCGGGTCAAGACCACGGGCCGTGCTCCGGAGTACAAGGCAACCACCGTCCAGTCCACCAAGACGCCGCCGGTCACGGACGCCGCCGGCGCCGTTCCGACGGTCAAGGCGGGGTATGTTGGCTTCGAATCCCTGGGCGCAGAAGAGGGTGAATACTGGCCCGTCGTCGTCGCCCAACTGGGGGACTGGGGCCCGAGTGGCGTCCAGTTCCAGTATCAGTGGCTCCGTGACGGCTCGCCCATCCCGGGTGCCACCGCCCCAAGATTTGATAGGACAACGTGGGGTCCGACGGGGCTGCTCAGCCTCCGGGTCACCGGCTACGCCGCCGGCCTCGATCCGGTCACCGTGACCTCCGCAGCCAGCCGCGGCACCTTCACCCCCGAGAGGCCCGGCGCTGTGGTCACCGGCGGCACCGAGGTGGGGGACGTCCTCACCGCTGTCGACCTTCGCTGGTTTGACCACACCGATCGGAACACCAGCGATTGGAATGAGCACCGCTTCCAGTGGACGCGCGACGGCATCTGGATTCCCGACGCTACCGAACTGACCTATACGATCACCGCCGAGGACCAGGGCCACACCCTGGAGCTGGTGACCGAATCTGGCGGGCTCGAGGCCAGCTCCAACTCAGTGACCGTCCCCCCGGCCGCGGGCACGGTCATCCCGGCGCCCCCGGCGCCCCCGGAGCCCCCGAAGGTTGAGCTGAAGCCGCTGACGAACGTCACCAAGCCGGTCCTGACCGGTACCGCCGTGATTGGCACGGCGATGACGGCGACGGCCGGCACCTGGTCCGAACCTGCCGAAAATCTGACTGTCATCTACTACTGGCAGTCCCCGGACGGGAAGGTATCGGCCACCGGCCCGACGTTCACCCCCAACATGACCCAGCTTGGGACGACGGTCACGCTCATAGCGACCGCCACCGCTCCCGGATACACCACCGCCTGGGCAAAGGTCACCGCGCCCAAGCCCGTGACCGCGCCGGACCCGACCCAGACCAAAGCCCCGGCCATCCGGGGCAACGCGACAGTGAGGGAGAAGCTCACCGTCTCCACCG
The DNA here is from genome assembly GCF_056406615.1 of Arthrobacter sp. P1_B3. Lineage (NCBI taxonomy): Bacteria > Bacillati > Actinomycetota > Actinomycetes > Micrococcales > Micrococcaceae > Arthrobacter > Arthrobacter sp. P1_B3. The sequence continues at coordinate 123,839 of NZ_JBFTZV010000001.1, forward strand.
GCACCTGGTCCGGCTATGCCCCGGGAATGACAGAGACCCGCCAGTGGGTGCGCGACGGCGTCCCGATCGCCGGGGCCACCGGCCGGGACTACACACTGGTGGGCGGCGACTTCGGCAAGAAAATCTCCGTCAAGGTCACGTCCACGATGGGCGGCAGGATCCTGAAGACCCAGACGACCGATACTACGGCGAAGGTGGCTGCTGCGGCGCTGAGCTCGGCCACGCCGACGATCGCCGGCACCGTCAAGGCCGGGACAGTGGTGACCGCGAAGCCCGGCACCTGGACCTGGGGCACTGCCTTCAAGTACCGCTGGCTGCGCAACGGCGTCCCGATCTACGGCGCAACAGAGTCGACCTACAAGGTCCGGACGGCCGACCGGGATAAAAGGATTACCGTCCGTGTCACAGGCTCCCGGCTCGGCTATACGACCGTCACTCGGACCAGCGGAGCGTACTTCGCCCGCTGACCGCAGGCCTCCCCGGCCATTGCAACGGCACGCCGCGAAGGGGTACAAATCCCCCGCGCACGCAATTGAGAGAACCCCGGTCTTCGGACCGGGGTTCCCTTGTTTAACGTCCAGCTGTAGTCCGGCGTCGGGCTATCCCCATCTTTGCAGGCTCGGGCCGGCGTGTTGCACCGAACCGCAGGCTTGTGGCGGCGTCGTGCCGTTGAAGGTGGGGAACCCGCGGCGGAAATCTGCCTGCCGGCGAACTGCCTGCCCGGCGACGGACCGCTAGGCCGCCCGCAGCGCTCCGAGTCCGGCGAGAAGTGCCTCAAGTCCCAGGCTGAAGGCGACGTCGGCCGGCTTGTCATGGCTGTCCTCGGCCAGACGCTGGACGGCAGAGGTGAAATGCGGCGTCGAGGCGGCCATGGTCCCGGAATCGAAGATGTCCGCCGGTGCCGTGACGTCGTAGGCGGAGCCAAAGATAAACGATTCGAACGCCACGATGGCCGGGATGATGCGCTCCTGGGGAAAACCCGCGCGGCTAAAACCGGCACTGACGGCCTCATACATGGCCAGCGTCTTGGGTGCATCCGTCACGGGGAGTACGGCGATGACCGGGATCAGCGGCGTGTGCTTGGAGAAGACATCGCGGTAGCTCCAGGCCCAGTCCCTCACCGCTTGCTCCCAGGGCCCGGCCTCGAACGCGGCGACGTCCACGAAAGAGGTCAAGTGGTCCTGGACGAGCACCAGCACGTCCCGCTTGGAGGAGACGTGGTTGTACAGCGCCGAGGGCGCCACGTTGAGGGTCCTGGCCAGGGCAGCCATAGTGAAGCCTTCGTAGCCGCTCTTGCCAATCAGCTGCAGGGCCGCCGCAGTGATGCCGTCCTGGTCCAGCACGGCCGCGGCGGGCCGGCCCACGCGGCGGCGGGGCTTGGCGGCGGGGCCGTGCTGGTCTGCCGGGCTGTGCGGATCGGCGGGGACGCTGGTTGCTGCCGTCATTCCGGGCCTTTCTTCTAGCTCTGCTGTCGGTTCCGGGACTTAGCCCATTCTGCCCCCAACTTTACGGGCGAAATTCACCAGGCAGTGGGTCTTCCCTGAAGCGTTGGAAAGGTCTATCATTCTAAATGAACGGCATTCATTTAGTGGTCCGCATCACTCTAGCGGCCACGGGGAGGACATCATGCTGAATCTTGACCGCGACGTCGTCATCGTAGGGGCCGGCCCCTCCGGGCTGACCGCCGCCCGCGAACTGAAGAAGGCCGGACTGAGCGTGGCAGTGCTCGAGGCACGGGACCGCGTGGGCGGCCGGACCTGGACCGACACGATTGACGGGGCAATGCTCGAAATCGGCGGCCAGTGGGTCTCGCCGGACCAGACGGCACTTCTGGGGCTCCTGGATGAGCTCGGATTGCAGACCTACTCCCGCTACCGCGACGGCGAGTCCGTTTACATCGGCGGAGACGGCAAGCGCACCCTGTACACCGGTGACACGTTCCCCGTCGGCGAAACCACCGCCGCCGAAATGGACAAGCTCACGGCGCTGCTCGATTCCCTCGCCGCGGAGATCGGCGCCGAGGAGCCGTGGGCACACCCCAAGGCCCGCGAGCTGGACACCATTTCCTTCCACCACTGGCTGCGGCAGAACTCAACCGATGAGGAAGCCTGCAACAACATCGGCCTGTTCATCGCCGGCGGCATGCTGACCAAACCTGCCCATGCCTTCTCCGCCCTGCAGGCCGTCCTGATGGCTGCCTCCGCCGGGTCCTTCAGCAACCTCACGGATGAGGACTTCATCCTGGACAAGCGGGTTGTCGGCGGAATGCAGCAGGTTTCGCTGCTGCAGGCCGCCGAACTGGGCGGGGACGTGGTCCTCGACAGCCCGGTCCGCACCATCAACTGGGCCGAGGACGCGAGCGGGGGATACCGCGTCACCGCAGTCTCCGAACGCGCCACCGTGAACGCCCGCTTCGTCATCATGGCCGTGCCGCCGAACCTCTACTCCCGGGTTTCCTTCAACCCGCCGCTGCCCCGCCGCCAGCACCAGATGCACCAGCACCAGTCCCTTGGCCTGGTCATCAAGGTCCACGCCGTCTACAGCACGCCGTTCTGGCGCGAGGACGGGCTCTCCGGGACCGCCTTCGGCGCCGGCGCCATTGTGCAGGAGGTTTACGACAACACGAACCATGAGGACCCCCGCGGCACGCTGGTGGGCTTCGTCTCGGACGAGAAGGCCGACGCGATGTTCGAGCTCAGTGCCGCGGACCGCCGCCGCGCCATCCTCGAATCGATTGCGTCCTTCTTGGGCGAAAAGGCCCTGGATCCCGAGGTCTACTACGAGTCCGACTGGGGCTCGGAGGAATGGACCCGCGGAGCCTACGCCGCCAGCTACGACCTCGGCGGGCTGCACCGGTACGGGAAGGACCAGCTGAAGCCGGTCGGACCCATCTACTGGTCTTGCTCCGATCTCGCGGCCGAGGGCTACCAGCATGTCGACGGCGCCGTACGGATGGGGCAGATCACGGCCGCCCTGATCGTCGCAGCAGCGGACCGCGCGTCCGTCGCATCGTAGAAAACCCCAACAGTCAGTTCAATCTAGTTAGGAGAGCGGCCAGATGCGTTACGTAGTGGGGTACTCAGCCAATGCCAGAGGCCATGATGCGGTCAATCTGGCCGTCTCCCTGGCGCTCGGGCGTGGAGCGAGCCTGGACCTTGTGCTGGTGGTGCCCGAAGTGCAGCAGTCCGGGCACGCCGTCGCGCCGAAGGCTGGCTTCGAAAATCTGCTCAATGAGCAGGCCCAGGAGTGGCTCGACCAGGCCCTGGCGCTGGTTCCATCCGGTGTCCCCGCGCAGGCCCACATCCGCACCGGCGACTCGGACGCGCACGCGCTGATCGAGGCGGCCGGGGAACTGGGCGCGGACATGCTCATCATCGGCGCAACCAGCACCGGGATCTTCAAACGGTTCACGATCGGGTCGGTGGCCAGCGCCCTGCTCCACGCCTCGACCGTTCCGGTGGCTCTGGCACCGCACGGCTACCACCGCCAGGAGGCCCTGACCCGGATCAGCTGCGGGCTCGGAACCCGGGCCGGCGCCGAGAAGCTGCTCGATTTTGCCCTCGGCATGGCCGTGAACCGGCAGGTTCCGCTGCGGGTGGTGTCGCTCCTGGCGCTCGACGGCGGCGATGCGGCCGGCGCCGCGGAGGCGGCGCGGGAGTACGCGGCGAAGCACCTGGCCGCCGCCCTGCCCGGCGGCGGGCAGGAGGTCCGGGAAGAGGCGAAGTCGGAAGTCGTCGTCGCACAGGGCCGCAGCATCGAAGAAGCGGTGGACCGCCTGGGCTGGGAAGACGGCGAGGTCCTGCTGATCGGATCCAGCCGGCTTGCCAAGGGCCGGTCCATCTTCCTCGGCAGCACGGCCAACCGCATTCTGCGCGCCCTGCCGGTGCCGATGATCGTGGTCCCCAGTGACTATGAACTGAAGCACCTCAACCATTCAGCGTCGAATGACACCCCAGGAGAGGCACAACAATGAGCGCAGACCATGCGATGTCCAAGCCATCGCACACAGGACAGCAAACAGGACATCTCAGCGAACAGCAACACGGACTGAGCGAGAAGGGCCTGAAGGCCGGATCCGTGGGGCTCATCGGCGCTGTCGTCATCGGTATTTCCTGTATCGCCCCGGCATACACCCTCACGGCGGCCCTGGGCCCCACCGTCGCCGAGGTCGGCGTGCAACTGCCGGCGATCTTCCTGGTGGGCTTTGTCCCCATGCTGCTGGTGGCGTTCGGCTACCGAGAACTGAACAACGCCATGCCCGACGCCGGCACCTCGTTCACGTGGGCCTCGCGGGCGTTTGGCCCGTGGATTGGCTGGATGGGTGGGTGGGGGCTCATTGCGGCGACGATCATCGTGCTCTCGAACCTGGCCGCCGTCGCAGTGGACTTCTTCTACCTCATGCTGGCGCAGCTCACAGGCAATCCCGAGCTCGCCGACCTCACCACAAACCTGCCGCTGAACATCGCCACCACGTTAGTGTTCATCGCCCTCGCGTGCTGGATTTCCTACCGCGGCATGGAAACCACCAAGTCCGTCCAGTACGTGCTTGTGGGCTTCCAGTTGCTGGTCCTCGGTTGGTTTTCCGTGGCTGCGTTCAGCCACGTCGCCAACGGGACCGCCTTCGACGCCACTGCCATCTCCCCGGAGTGGTTCAACCCCTTCGCGGTGGGATCCTTCTCCGCCTTCGCCGCCGGCGTGTCGCTGTCCATCTTCATTTACTGGGGCTGGGACGTCACGCTGACCATGAACGAGGAGACCAAGAACCCGGAGAAGACCCCGGGCCGTGCCGCCACACTCACGGTGCTGGTCATCGTGATCATTTACATGACCGTTGCCCTGGCCACGCTGTCCTTCGCCGGCGTCGGCGAGACCGGCCTCGGTGCCGGCAACCCGGAGAACCAGGGCAGCATTTTCGCGGTCCTTGCGGGGCCGGTGATGGGCCCCTTCGCCATCCTGATGTCCCTGGCCATCCTGAGCAGCTCCGCCGCGTCCCTGCAGTCCACGTTCGTTTCCCCGGCGCGCACACTGTTGTCCATGGGTCACTACAAGGCCCTGCCGCAGAAATTCGGCAACATCAGCCCCACGTACAAGTCCCCGAGCTATGCCACAATCGCCTCGGCAGTGGCTGCCGCCGCGTTCTATGTCATTACCCGGACGACGTCGGAGAATGCGCTGTGGGACACGATCACGGCACTGGGCATGATGATCTGCTTCTACTACGGCATCACCGCGTTGGCCTGTGTCTGGTTCTTCCGCGCCGAGGCGTTCAGCGGAGCGAGGGCGTTCTTCTTCAAGTTCCTCGCACCTCTCCTGGGCGGCGTCATCTTGCTGGTCATGTTCTTCAAGACCGCCTACGACTCCATGGATCCCGCGTACGGATCAGGTTCGTCAATCGGCGGCCTGGGGCTGGTCTTCATCCTCGGCATGGGCGTCATCCTGCTGGGCGTGGTGCTCATGCTGGTCATGGCCAAGATCCGCCCCGAGTTCTTCAGGGGTAAGGTCCTGACCCGCGGGCATTGAGTCTGCCGACGGTTTCAGGAGGGTCTCCGTCCGGCAGCCATTGGAAAGCAACCACGCTTACCGATGGGCTGTCCGGAGGGGGACCTTTCTGCGTTGGAACCGCGAAAGCGCAAGGAGCGAGCTTTAGGCCCGCTGAAGGGAGGAGTCCCGCTCCGGAAAGCCCAGTGTTTCCAAAGGTCTGCCACGCATAGTGATGTGGTCAGCGGCGGAGGGCCTAGCGAAGCTGAGCCCACAGGGTAGGGAGTTTCCTCGTGATCACTCTTCAACTTAGGGAACGACGTGCCTGGGATGGCGGCCCCGGGGCGCAGGGCGGCCTTTCGGCCCCATGCGAAGGGGGCGCGGACTGATGGGCGAGGAATCTGCCGACGCAGGCCGGGTGTCCCGTCGAACCGTTTTGAGGCTGGGTGCGGCAGGGGGTGCCGGTGCCGCGCTGGTTGCCGCGCAGGGCCTGGGGGTGCCGTTTCTCGCGCAGAGGGGTCTGCTCACGGCCGACGGCGCGTTCGCCGCCACGTCCGCAGCGCTCGGTGACACCCTGTTCTACATTGAGAAGTTCCCGACGAGCCCGCTGATCCTCTCGCCGTTCAGCGACCGGCTGCCCATCCCGAAGGCGCTCGCCCCGGTGCCGAAGTCGGTGTACAGCGCCTGGCCGAAGCCGCCGGGGCCCGGACCGGGCCAGCAGAACTCGCTGCGCAACGAACGGCATCAGATCTGGCCGAGCCAGATCGGCTATCCGGACCCGATCGTCTACAAGATCGACGTGCAGCTTCGGACCCACTCCTTCACCACGTCGCAAGTGCTGCCGATCGACTCGGACGGAGAGCCGACGGAGTCGTTCGACTCATCCGGCAGGACGTACGCGGCCGGCACGAAACGCACATTGCCGCCGAGCACGATCTACGGCTTCAACGGCACCTTCCCCGGCCCGATGATCAACGCCGAGTACGGCAGGCCGGCGCTCGTCCGCTTCGAGAACCACCTGGACGAGAACCCGCTCAACCTCGACCGCCAGGATTTTGGCGCCCCGGACTGGTCCTTCCTGACCCACCTGCACAACGGTCACACCGCGCCCGAGAGCGACGGCAACCCGCACTACTCGATGGTGTCCGGGCCGAAGCACCCTGGCTTCAGGCCGCAGATGTTCGTCGACAACCTGTACCTGAACTGGCCGGCCGGTGGAGACGACCGGGAGAAGCAGAGCTTCTTCTGGTTCCACGATCACACGATGGATCACACCGGCTCGAACGTCTACAAGGGCCTGGTCGGCCTGTACCCCATCTACGACCCGAAGAACGGTCTGGACATGGGGGACGAGCGGCGGGGCCTCCGGCTTCCCGGCGTCCGCACAAACAACTCGGACGGTTCCTTCGACGTCAAGTACGACATCCCGCTGGCCTTCTCCGACTTCCGCCTTGACGACGGCGACACGGTGCACAAGGACATCCATGACGTGCAGGGTGAGTTCCCGGACGCCAAGAACCCGGCCAAGCACCCCGAGTGGTGGGGCAAGACGTTCTACAAGCACTTCCCCAACCACGGTTTTGTGGGCGACATCTGCACAGTCAACGGAACGGCCTTCCCGGTACTGGAGGTGAAGCGGCGCAAGTACCGCTTCCGCTTCCTGGACGCCTCGGTCTCGAGGATCTACGAATTCAAGCTGATGAGCTCGACGCAGGGTCCCAAGTCGTCGGCGTCGCTCGGCTACGTCGACGACGAGCTCCAGGGCCAGTACCGCATCCCCGACGCCCAGCAGTGCATGAAGTTCACCCAGATCGCCTCGGACGGTGGGCTCCTGCCGTTCGCGATCAAGCGGGACTCGTTCGAACTGTGGCCGGCCAAGCGGCGCGAGGTCATCGTCGATTTCACCAGGTACCAGGACGGCACGCCGACCACTAAGGGCGACGTCGTCTACCTCACCAACGTCATGAAGATGCCCAACGGGCGGATGTGGTCCAACTCCTCCCGCTTCTTCCCCGATCCGGCCTACAAAGTGCCGCTGCTGAAGTTCGTGATCGGCGACAGCGCGCCGGACGACAGCCGGATCCCGGCGGCTCTGACTCCTCTGCGTCCGCTTCCGCCGCTGCCGAGCAACTGGCGGAACCTGTTGGACAACCGCCTGATCTTCGAGGTGAAGCGGGGCGCCCTGGGCGGCGAGACCGAGTGGCTCATCAACGGCAAACCCTTCGACCCGACGACGGTGGCGACGAGCCTGAGAAACAAGGCCGGCGCGACGCCGCTGGCCGCGCCAAAGAAGAACAGCTTCAACCTCTGGGAGGTCCGCAACGGCGGCGGCGGCTGGGTGCATCCATTCCACCTGCACATGGAGGAACACCGAACCGTCATGCGCAACGGCAAGGACGTGACTGTTACGCCGGATACCGGGCATCCCGACGACGTCTCGAAAGAAGACCTGGCGGCGCTCGACCCGAACGAGTCGGTGATCCTTTACCGGGGATTCCGGGACTTCGTGGGGCCGTACGTGGCGCACTGCCACAACCTTGCGCACGAGGACCACGCCATGATGTTCGGCTGGGAGATCAGACCATGACGCTGCGGGAGATGATCGAGAACACGAAGCTCGCCAACGCCGGGATCGAACGCAGCGGCTCGATCCCGGGCCGGCCAGCTGTTCCGTGGCTGACGGTTGTATCCCTGTCTGTTGTGATGGCCTACGCTGACGGCTTCTGGATGATGTCGCTGCGCGGTGCCGTAGGGGCCATTGAACGCACGGAGGAGCCATTCGCGAGCTGGCTGCGTGAGTCCACCCTGGTCCTGCCGGTTTTCGTCTTCGCAGTGCTGGGCGCCATGACGCTGGCGCTCCATCTATTCGGGCCGGAACTGCGCAAGTCGAGCACGGTTCTGACGGCACTGCTGATCGTTGCGGCCGGAACCGCCGCCGGCATCGCATTCATCACGCTCAACTCGGCCTACGATTATCAGCTGCAGTCAAATCAGCTGCAGCTGATTGATTCGATGAGCCATACCTGCGCCGAGGGGAGCTGCCTCGCGCTGCAACAGCAGGCGTCTTTCGGGCTTCAGATGCGCGCTGTGGGCTACGGCAGCGGGATACTCCTGGTCACCAACCTCGTCCTGGTCGGCTGGGTTGTGGCGATTCGGGGCGGCCGATTGGACGTCAGCAGGACCCGGCGGCGAACTGCTCGCGGCAGGGGAATTGACCACCGACGGCTGTTTCTAGCTGCAGCGCTGGTCGGCAGCGCCGCCATCCACGCTGCAGTCGTACCGGAGCATTTTGGCGAGTGGGCCGCAGCCGGTGTCTTCTTCGCAATTCTCGCTGCAGCCCAGCTTGCCCTTGGCCTGTTGTCGCTAGGCAGGCGGCACCGTGCCCTGCTCAAGGCTGTCGCGGCCGTCTCGATTGTTCCGCTGGCGCTGTGGTTGTGCTCCCGGACCGTCGGACTGCCTTTCGGACCCGCCGCCGGCTCCCCTGAATCGGCCGGTATGCCGGACATTGCTGCCGGCGTCCTGGAGTTGGGCACACTGCTGGTTGCCGTCGCCCTGCTCCGTGACAGGGACCGGCTCCCCCGACGCCCCTTAGTGTCAGCCCACATCCGCTCGCTCCCGGTTGTGGCGGCGATCGCTATTGGCGTCCTGGGTCTCGCCGGAACCGCCCCAGCCTGGTTCGGCAACCCGGGTAGCTCCGGGAACGAGTCTGTAGAGTTCCCCCACCACTGAGGTGCACGGGTTCCCCTGACCGGGCATAACGGACTACTCCATAACGGCTGAGTTTCCGCTAGTCGATGATTTTCAGGCCGGTGCCCCAGTTGAAGGTTGGATACGCGGGGTTGGCCTGCAGCGCCATCACCAGCAGCATGAAGCCCTCCAGTTCACGGGCGTGGCGTAGTCCGCCCACTTGGAGCGGACGCAGCCCGGCGGCTTCGGCGAAGGCCGCGACCTCGTTGCGGGCCTGTTCGGAGTCCGAGGCGATGAACACATCCATCGGTGGGCCTCCGGCCGTACCGGAGCCGAGTGGGCCGGCGAAGGTGGTGTTGAAGGCTTTCACCACCCGTGCGCCCGGCAGCAGTGCGGCGATTTCCTCGGCCGCCGACGTCCCCGGGGCGACAACGAGCGAATCGAAAGTCTCGGTGTCGATGGGATTGCTGATGTCCACCACGGTCTTGCCGCTGAGCGTATCGCCGAAGTGTGTGGCAACTTCCTTGGCCGGGCCGAAGTACAGTGCCAGGATGACGATGTCGCCCTCGGGAACCTCGCTCAGGGCGCCGGGGCTAGTGTTGCCGCCAAGTTCAGCAGCGAGCTTGGCGGCATTCTCCGGAGTCCGGTCCAGAACCTGGACGGAACGACCGGCGGCGACAGCCCGGGTGCCGATTGCCCGTGCCATGTTGCCGCTGCCGATGATCGTGATGTCAGTCATGATGGAACCTTTCCGAGGTTGCCGGGAACTGCCGGATCGGCAATTCCGGGAATCAGCTGTGCGCGTGGTCCGGACCAGAGAACCCGGCGGTGCCCACGCCGGCCGCGCGTTCGGCGGCGGCCAGGGCATCTTCCAGGCGCTCCACAGCCGGGGCGTAGGCGGCATCCGTGCATGCACGATCCGTGCGGCCGCCGAGGCGCTCGGCGGCCTTGATCGCCCGGATAAGGGCCGCCGTTTCCGGCTGCCGGGGATCGCTCATCGCAGGGTAGTCAATCGAGAACCCCGGATCCAGTTCGTACCGCTGCCACCGGGCGAGGGCGCTCCGGTGCCGTGCGGCCGCCGCCTCGTTCTTGAGCTGGGTCTCCCGGCTGGCCCGGCGGGCATCCTGCCGGGCCAGCAGCCGGGGTGCCGCTGCCAGCGCCGCCCAGGCCGCCCCTGCGGCCAGCATCCCGAGCGCCAGACCGGCCCAGGGCCAGGTTGAGGAGGCAAGGACTATGACGGGCACAACGACGGCGAGTCCGGCGAAAACGTCCCAAAACGCGCCGTCTGCGCCCTCTGAGGGTCCGTCTTTGGCTGCCAGATGCTTGCGGGCGAAGTAGACCGCGGCGAACGCCGCCCCGGCAACCAGGATGGCGAGGGCGAGGAACTGCCCGGCCGCGAGGGCACCGGATAGTGAAAGCGTCATTGCACACCTCCCCGGAACGGTCCCGGGCGGGCGCTGTTCCGCTAGTTCCATTGGAATCCCTGGCGGCGGGGCCGTCAATGCCCTGCCCGGCCGGGGCTATGCCGCCCGCCGGCACAGGCCGCCAAGGCTGGCGCGAAGGCCCAGCCACGGTTCCGTCACGGATCCTCCCGGCGTAGCCTAGGGGCCATGCGACTGAAAATGTGCAGTATCCACGTCAAGGATCCAGCCTCGGCCCATGAGTTCTACACCGGCACGCTGGGCTTCGAGACCCTGATGGCCATGCCGGAACACAACCTGTTCATCGTCAAGGATCCGGACGGTGCCGGGGGTGCCGGACTGCTGCTGGAGCCCAGTGACAACCCGATCGGCGCGGCCTACATGAACGGCCTGCACGATGCCGGAATTCCAGCGATCGTCTTTGGCGTGCCGGACGTGCGCGCCGAATATGACCGGCTGGCGGCCAAGGGCGTGATGTTCCAGGCGGAGCCATCCGAGGGCCCCGCCGGGACCAGCGTGGTGATGGATGACGGGTGCGGGAACTTCGTGCAGCTGCACCAGGACTAGTTACCGGACCAGCCACGTCCGCGTGGGTTAGGCGCGGGGCCTAACGGCTCACTTTGTCCTTGTCCGGGTGCTCGTCGCCGATATGGCCTGGCGCGTTGGCGGCCAGGACCCGCGCCACAAAGGAGCCGTATTCCTCCATGTAGTGCCGCAGCAGCCCGGCCGTGGCTTCGTCCTTGACCTCGCCGTCCTCGCCGTAAACCTCCGGAACAAAGCGGATGTACGCCTCCGGCGCATTCAGCTGCGGCGCGTCGAGGAAGCTCAGCACGCTGCGGAACGAGGACTGCATCACTGCGGTCCCGATGCCGCCCGGGGAGGCGCCGATGATCCCGGTGGGCTTGCGGGCGAAGGAGTTGGTGCCCCAGGGCCGGGATCCCCAGTCGATGGCGTTCTTTAGCGCTCCGGGGATGGACCGGTTGTATTCAGGGGAGACGAACAGGATGCCGTCGGAAGCTGCGACGGCATCCTTGAGGGCCTGCCCCTCAGGCGGAAAAGCGGCATCAAAATCGGGGCTGTACAACGGCAGGTCTTTGATGGGGATCTCCGTGAACTCCAGTTCCGCGGGTGCAAGCCGGATCAGGGCCTTGGACAAGGTGCGGTTGATGGAACTGCTCGAGAGACTCCCGACAAAATATCCGATCTTGAAGGCCATGGCCTTTTCCTTCCCGATGATCCGCCGGTGGCTGGTGGATGGGGACTCGGAGGGGGATCGGGCCGGCGGTCCCGACTCATTCCGCGAGCATAGTCCTGGGTCCGCGGGATGAAAATAGGGGCCGGAAGAAAGTGCGTGCGGCTATTCGGCCCTGGCGCGGGCTTTCTTGGCGTCCTTCTTGGCGGACTCGTCCTTGACCCGCTGGGCCTCGGCACGGACGGCGGCATGGGTGGCGCGTTCGGCGACAAGCCATGCCGGGGGAGCCTGGAGCAGTGCGGTGATTTCCGCCGTCGTCAGCGCTTCCTCAACACCACCGCGGGACAGGCCGCTGATGGAGACGTTGAGCTTCTGCGCCACCACGGGCCGCGGGTGCGGGCCGTTACGGCGCAGTTCCGCCAGCCACTCCGGCGGGTTGGCCTGGAGCTCGGCGAAATCAGCGCGGGTGATGGCCGAATCCTGGAACTCCTGGGGTGTCGCCGGCAGGTAGATGCCAAGCTTCTTGGCAACGGTGGCCGGCTTCATGGACTGGGAGTTTGCAGAGGTCATAGTTCAAGGGTATCCGGCGGGATGCCCGCAGGGCACCAGCTCAGCACGAAACCCAGTACCAACTCCGGCACCGTGCCGACACCGGGGCGGACCCCGGCGCCAGCGGTGGCGGTACTGTGAACATGTGTCCGCAGCAGAAGAAGCACCCCAGACCCCCGACGAAACCGCCGTCGTCCCAGCCGTTGCAGTTGGGCGCGAGCTGCGCTTCGCGTACGTCGCCGGTGTGACACCGGGAAAATGGATCCGGCGCTGGGAGGAGCGGATGCCGGACGTGCCGCTGCACTCCTTTATGTCCGACGACGGCGCGCAGCTATCCGTGCTCCGCGACGGTTCCGCGGATCTGAGCTTTGTCCGGCTCCCGGTGGAACGCGAGGGCCTCAGCGTGATCCCGCTCTACGAGGAACAGCCAGTGGTGGTGGCACCCAAGGGGCATGAGATCTCTTTGTTTGAAGAAGTGGACCTGGCGGACTTGTCTGCCGAGACCTTCCTCGACGCGCAGGAACTCGGCGGCGCCGCGATGGCCCTGCAGGTGGTGGCATCCGGTGCCGGGCTGGTGATCCTGCCGATGTCCGTGGCCCGGCATTTCAACGTCAAGGACACCGTGGCGCGGAAGCTCACAGGTGCGCCCGGAACGGAGATCGCCCTGGCCTGGCCCAGCGACACCACGGACGAGGTCATCGAGGAATTCATCGGGATTGTCCGCGGACGCACCGCGGCGAGCTCCCGCCAGCCCTCGGCGCAGCAGGAGAAACCCAAACGGGAGCCCAAGCCGGACCGGCGCGGCACCGGAGCCGCCAAAAAGCCCAAGGTGGCGCAGCGTTACGCACCAAACCCGGACAAGGGCCGAGGCAAGGGATCCCGGAAAAAGGGGAAACGCTAGGGCGCTGCCCGCTCCCAGCGTGGGTTACTTGGCGCAGGCGTCCTGAAGGGCCTTGACGGGTTCGGCCGGAACCTGGTCGCCGGAGTCAGCGATCTGGCGCAGCGGGGTGGTGATCTCAGCGGGCGCACCCGCGGTTTCCGCACCGGCGACAAGGCCGCCCAGCAGTTCTTTGTCCTTGACGCTGACCAGGCCGTCCTCCACCAGGGCGCAGGCCTGCTTCTTCACTTCAGTGCCGGCCGCCGCGGCAACCTGGGATGCCCCGTCGTTGACGGCTTTTTCGGCAGCGCCCTGCACTTGGCCACAGCCGCTCAGGGCGACCAGCGAGGCGGCAGCGGCAAGGGCGGCGAGACGTCGTTTCATTCATCCACCCTAACAAGCGCGCCCGGTGCCGCGATCCCGGAAAAAGGGGAAACGCTAGGCGTAGCCGCGTGAGCGCCGCCGCGCATAGGCTCGGTTAGTGGACATCGTCGAGTTTTTGACCGCACGGATAAAGGAAGACGAAGCTGCCGCCCTGAAGCTGCTCGGCGACCCCACGCTGGCCGTGTCCGGCGAGTGGTACGAACGCCGCCTGCTCCGCGAGTGCGAGGCCAAGCGCCTGCTCATCGGCATTATCGAATCCGCCCGCCAGTCCGTGCTGGCCGCGCTGGTCAGCCAGGATTCCGCCGACGCCGGATGGGTTCCGGATGTCATTGAATGGACCACACTGTCGCTGAATACGTTGGCCCTGCCGTACGCCGACCACCCGGAATTCCAGGCCCACTGGCGGATGCCCGGGTAGGGGTCAACCGGGAGCCGTTGACGGGTGCCGGTGCCGCCCCGTAGATCAGGGGGCACGTGCGCGACATCGTGTTCTCCACACCAATACGCACACAGATGGCGTCAGCGGGGGAGGAGGCCTGAGAATTCGTGGTTTTGGAAGACAAGGGGGTCTGTCGTGCTACTCGCGCTGAGGCCGAGGACGGGTGCCAGGACGAAGGCGTGGTCACCCATGGGCGTGACGTTCTCGAGCTGGCATTCCATGGATGCCAAAGCGCCTGTGGCCAGCGGGGCGCCGAAATTGCCCCGGGTCCAGAATTCGTCGTCGAAGCGGTCTGCGTCCTTTTTGCCGAGTTTGCGGCAGAACTGTTTTTGGGTTGAGGCCAGGATGCTGATGCCGAGCACTGTGGCTTTGTTGAGTTGTGGCCAGCTCGTGGATTCGTGGCTGACGAAGAAGCCGACAAGACAGGGGTGCAGGGAAATGAAGACGAATGATCCGACGATCATGGCGGCTCGTTCACCGGTGAGTTCGGGCTGCCCGGCGACGACGGTGACGCTGGTGGGCACCTTGGACATCACGTCCCGGACATGAGTGGGATCGATGGTGCTGAGCTGTTCGGTGACGATGGTCATGGTGCCTCCTTTGGCTACCGGTGCTGCTGTGGACGGCGCGGTTCCTCTTTCGTGGAGGCCTACGGGAGTTGATGGATGGCTCAGGGTGCCACCAGCGTCGTAAATCTGGCCGGTGGCACCTGACATGTAGGGATGCCATGGAAGGGCCGCTCTTGACGTTTAGCCGACAGGTTGGGTTTCTGTATGCGGCGCGGGTGCCTGGGCCTTCTTGCCGGCGTTGGTGAGGAGGCTTGCGGTGTATTCGGAGAGCCAGCCGAGGCCGGCGCCGGCGATCAGGGCCATGCAGGTCCCGGCCGCATCGAAGGTTGTGCCGAAGTACGCGGCACATCCGGCGAAAGCTCCGGGGATGAAGCCCAGAACGGTCCAGCGTGCCTGCACGCACATCCCGAAGGCGGCGATGGCGACGGAGATGCCGAGCGCGCCCGGGATGGGGAGGTTCGCCGCTCCCCAGACGATGGCTGCGCCCCACAGGATGCCGGAGAGGTTGGCGGGGATGGTCTTGAGGAGCCCGGCGGGTTTGCCTCCGGCGGCGAAGAAGCATGCCCAGGAGAGGAACCCGACCCAGGTGATGAGGCCGAAGAGGGTGCTGAACTGGGTCCAGAGTCCGGCGAGGATGCCGGCGGTGATTCCGATGGTGACGAGGGGCTTCATTTGGTGTTCCTTCAGGTCAAAATGGCGTCATTGTCTTTTGAAAGGAATGAACTGAGCACGGCCCCGGCCAGAAGCCGGGGCCGTGGCGGGTTAGAGGTGGGTCAGTGCGAGGTCTGGTGCTGCTTCCGGGGTTGCCGGGCTGTGTTCGGCCGGTGCGCGGTGGAATTCGCCGTTTTTCATGACGGCGGTGATCTTGGTGATGTCCTGCAGAATCGTGATGTCCTCGAGCGGGTTGCCGTCGACCAGGATGAGGTCGGCGTAGAAGCCGGGCAGGACCTTGCCGAGCTCGTTGGGCTTTTCGAAGAGTTCCCCGCCGAGGGCGGTGGCGGCGATGATGGCCTCCATTTCGGTGTAGCCGAAGAGCTTGACGAAGTGGTCCAGGTCGCGGGCGTAGGTGCCGCGGGGTGTCCAGGCGAAGCCGTAGTCTCCGCCGGGAAGGACGCGGATGCCGCGGCGGCGCATTTCCTGGATGGCTTTGCAGGCGATTTCGAGTTCGCGGGCGTAGCCGGCTTTTTCGGCGGCTTCGTGGGAGTAGCCGAACGCGGCGGCGTCGTTGAGGGTGGCGACGATCCAGTTGATGGCCGGGGCGACGAAGACTCGGTCCTTGGCGGCTTCGAGCATGTCCATGCCTTCGTCGTCGATGTATGAGGCATGGTAGATCATGTCCACTCCGGTCTTCAGGGAGATGATGACCGAGTCGCGGCTGCGGGCGTGGGTGCAGACGCGGACGTGACGGCGGTGGGCCTCGTCCACCGCGACCTGGAGTTCCTCTTCGGTGATGTAGGTGTCAGTGGCTGCCTTGGAGCCGGTGATTTCCTCACCGGAGATGCTGAGCTTGATCTGATCCACGCCCAGGCCGATAGTTTCGCGGACGACCTTGCGCATTTCCTCGACGCCGTCGGCGATCTGGGTGATGCCGGGGACGAGGTCGCCGGCAGTGGTGGCGATTTCCTGGCCGTTCGCCAGGTAGCGGGGGCCGGGAATGTCGCCGGCGTTGATGGCGTTGCGGACGACAACGTCGAGGCGCTTCTTGGCGCTGGCGGCGCCGAAGCACATGGTGTAGCCGTAGTCGATGTAGGTTTTGGCGGACTGTACGGTGTGGAGCAGGTGTTCTTCGACCTGCATGGTTTCCAGACCGTTGAGGTCCCCGTCGTTCCAGGTGAAGTGGGTGTGTGCGTCGCACAGGCCCGACATCAGGGTCTGGCCGCGGCCGTCAATGACCTTGACGCCCTCGCGGGGCAGGTTCCCTGAACCGGCGCGGACGTCGGTGATGCGCTCATCGACGATCAGCACTTCGCCCAGGAAGGGCTGGGCTCCGGTGCTGTCGAGGATGTTGACGTTGGTGAAGAGAGTTTTCGACATGACTTCGTTGTCCTTATCTTGAGATGGAGGCGGTGGCGCGGTTGTTAGGGGGCCTTGCGGATCTGCATGGTGATGTTCTGCTGGCGGCGGGACTGGCAGCCGGGGCTGGCGTTGCTGCACGCGCAGGTATTCTTTGTCGACGGCGTGAGCGTTGTGCTGGTGAGGAAGTCGAGGACGGCGGCGGTGACGAAGTCCGGCGCCTCGGGTACTGTCCAGTGGCCGGTTCCCGGGGCGACCAGAAGTTCGGCGCTGCCCAGCTCTGCTGCCATGGCCTCGTTGGAGGCCGGGGTGCTGACTTTGTCCTCGCTGCCGGTGAGGAGCAGGACCTTGGACAGGATCGTGGTCAGGTCCGGGTTTCTCGCGGCGGCGAGGGCCTCGCAGGCCTGGGCGTACGCTTCCGGGTCCTGGCCGAGGAGCAGCTCGCGGACGAAGGGCCGGACCAGCGGGTTCCCGATCGCTGCGTGGTCGGCGGTGGCGGCGTTGGCGACAGTGTCGGCTACGGCAGCCATGCCCTTCTCCCTTACGAGGACGGCGCGTGCACGGGTGGCGTCCTTCGCGGCCTGGGCCTGTTCGCGGACCGGGCCGAGCAGGACGACTTCCCGGACCAGGTCCGGGCGCGTCGATGCCAACTGCTGGACGATGAGGGTCCCCATCGAGTGCCCGACGAGGTGCGCCCGTCCGGAGGCAGTCTGGGACTCGATGACCAGGGCCAGTTCGGCGGTCAGGGATTCGAGGTTGAGTCCCCCGGCCCGGGGTGAGCGTCCGTGTCCGCTGAAGTCATAGCGGGTGACCCGGAACCGTTCGGCCAGCGAGGCGACAAGGGGTTCGTAGAAGCTGGTGGTGCCGCCGAGCCCGTGGACCAGGACGATGTCCGGGCCGGAGCCCGTGGTTTCGACGAAGAGCTGTTTCGTGCCGACGGCCGTCAGGCCGGCGGCGACGGTTGCGGTGCTCATCGTCCTTCTCCGACCCGGTTGCTCAGGGTGCCGAGCTTGCTGATGCTGATCTCGACGACGTCTCCGGTGGTCAGGAACCGCGGCGGGGTGAAGCCGATGCCGACGCCGACCGGGGTGCCGGTGGCGATGATGTCGCCGGGCTGGAGCGTGATGCCGGCGCTGATGGTTTCGATGATCGTGGGGATGTCGAAGATCAGGTCGGCCGTGGTTGCCTTCTGCCGGGTTTCGCCGTTGACGGTGCAGAGCAGGTCCAGCGGGCCGTCGCCGACCTCGTCGCGGGTGACGGCCCAGGGGCCCATCGGTGCGTGGGTATCCAGGCTTTTGCCGAGGAACCACTGCTTGTGGTCTTTCTGCAGGTCGCGGGCGGTGACGTCATTGATGATCGTGTAGCCCCAGACGTGGTCCAGCGCATCGGCCTGGCCGATGCCGCGGCCGCCCTTGCAGATGATGACCCCGAGCTCGGCTTCGTAGTCGAGTTCGGAGGTGACACCGGTGTGGGGGTCGATGTCGGCGCCGGTGCCAATCACGGTGGAGGGGGCCTTGGTGAACACGACCGGGTATTCCGGCTGGTGGCTGGCGCTGGCCGTGGCGTCGTAACCGGAGTTCGCGAATTCCTTGGCGTGTTCGACGTAGTTGCGTCCGACGCAGAAGATGTTGCGGCGGGGGAGCGGGATCGGGGCCAGCAGTTCCACGTCGGTGATGTTGACGGCCGGGCCGGTGCCGGCGGCGATCTGCGCTGCGGCGTCGTCCCAGTTGTCGATGAGTGCGAGCAGATCCTGCGAGCCGGGAACGGCGGTCACGGTCGAGGCGTCGTCGCTGAGGACGCCGGTCTGCTCGGTGCCCTGGTGGCGGAAAGTTACGAGTTTCAAAGTGATCTCCTTTGATCGATTATCGATAATTGATGAATAAGACGATACATGAGGGTGATCGGCAGCACAAGGGGAAGGCTCAAGAATCCATCGCCGGCAGTCTTTGGATCCGGGTTAGCCCTTAGGGAGGGTCTACTCCTGGGGGAGGACGGAGTATTCGTGCTGGTGCTCGATGACGAGCCTGGTGCAGAGTTCCGGCGTACCGTTTTCGAACGCTTCCAGGATCGGGACATGGGCTTCGGCAGCGGCGTGCAGGTCCACGTGGCCACGGACGACGGTGGCCATGGTCCGGGCCTCGACGTACAGGGAATCCCAGATTTCCGCCATGAGCCGGTTCCCGGTGGCGACAACAACGGCGCGGTGAAAAGCTGTGCTGTATTTGGCGATGCCATGGGCATCGTTCGCTGCAGCGGCTTCGCGCATGCCTGCCAGCGCTTGGCGTAGTGGTGACGGGTCGGCGTGCAGGGCCGGATAAGCAGCTGCGGCGGCCGTTCCCTCCAAGGCCAGGCGGACAAAATAAACCTCCGCAAGGTCATCCTGGGAAGCAGACCTGACGAAGGTTCCGCGGCGGGGGATGTTTTCGACCAGCCTGGTGGAGGACAGTTCCCGGAGGGCTTCGCGCACTGGAGCCTGGCTGACGCCGAACTCCTTGGCGAGCTGGAGTTCCACGAGGCGCATGCCGGGAGGGTAGGTGCCGTCGACGACGCGGTCCACGATGGTCCTTCTGACCTTTTCCGAGAGGCTCTCGTTATCGAATGCTGCTGACACCGCCATGACATAAGTCTTTCACAGTGCGTCCTTCGCACCTGCTGCTTCAGAGTCGCTCCAAGCTTGTTCATGTTATAGGCCTTGCAGTGCAGGCTCCGGGTCCCTGAAGGCGGGCGCGCGGGCTCGAGCGCCGGCAGCCCCGGAAACCTGCAGGAAATCTCACCGGCCTAGTCTGGTCACACCGCGGCATCTGCGGTCCGCCAGCCGGCCGGTTCTTGAAGGGATTCCGTCATGCACCTCTTGCCCCGTGAACAGGAAAAGCTCATGATCGTGGTCGCCGCGGACCTCGCCCGCCGCCGCCAGGGCCGCGGACTGAAACTGAACTTCCCCGAGGCCGTCGCCGTCATCAGCTACGAACTGATGGAGGGCGCCCGGGACGGCCGGACCGTGGCGGAGCTCATGAGTTACGGAACCACCCTCCTTAGCCGCGACGACGTGATGGAGGGCGTACCGGAAATGATCCACGACGTCCAAGTCGAGGCCACCTTCCCGGACGGCACCAAGCTCGTCACCGTCCACGATCCCATCCGCTAGGGGGCTTTCATGATTCCGGGAGAATACGTTCTCAGCGCCACGGCGCTGGTGATCAACGCCGGCCGCGAGGCGGTGACCGTCGCCGTGACCAACACCGGTGACCGCCCCGTCCAGGTGGGCTCGCACTATCACTTTGCCGAAGCGAATCCGGCGCTGCATTTTGACCGGCAAGCCGCCTACGGCCGGCGCCTGGACATTCCCGCCGGCACCGCCGCACGGTTCGAACCGGGGGACAGCAGGACTGTCCGGCTGATTGAACTCGCGGGCAGCCGTGAAGTGCACGGCCTCAGCAACGCTGTCAACGGCGCCCTCCACAAGACCGGACTCCATGTTTCCGAACTCCACGTTTCCGAACGGATAGGTGACGCACCGTGACTTTCGAGTTGTCCCGCAGGCAATACGCGGACCTCTACGGCCCGACGACCGGCGACGCGATCCGCCTGGCCGACACCGATCTGTTCCTTGAGATCGAGAAAGACCTCACCGTCTACGGCGAGGAAGTGGTGTTCGGCGGCGGCAAGGTGATCCGCGACGGCATGGGCCAGAACGGCCAGTTGACCCGGGACGGTGACGTCCAGGGGGGAACCATCCCGGACACCGTGATCACCAACGTGGTGGTGCTGGACTACACCGGCATCTACAAGGCCGACGTCGCGATCCGGGACGGCCACATCTTCCGGATCGGCAAGGCCGGCAACTCGCAGATCACCGACGGCGTGGACATCGTGATTGGCGCGAGCACCGAGATCATTGCCGGCGAGCGGAAAATCCTGACGGCCGGCGGGGTGGACTCCCACATCCATTTCATCTCCCCGGACCAGGTTCCCGCGGCCCTGTGCAGCGGGGTGACCACCATGGTGGGCGGTGGCACCGGTCCCGCCGAAGGCACCAAGGCCACCACCGTCACGCCCGGAAAATGGCACATCCAGCGGATGCTGCAGGCTGCCGAAGGGCTCCCGATCAACATCGGCCTGTTCGGCAAGGGGCACGCGTCCGCCGTCGAGCCTCTGGCCGAGCAGATCCGCGCCGGCGCGATCGGGCTGAAAGTCCACGAGGACTGGGGTTCGACCACGTCCTCCATCGACACCGCGCTACAGGTCGCAGATCAATACGACGTCCAGGTGGCCCTCCACACCGACACCCTGAACGAGTGCGGCTTCGTGGAGGACACCATCCGGGCCATCGGCGGCCGCGTGATCCACACCTTCCACACCGAGGGCGCCGGCGGCGGGCACGCCCCGGACCTCATCAAGATCGCGGGGCTGCCCAACGTCCTGCCGGCATCCACCAATCCCACCCTGCCGTACACGCGGAACACGATCGAAGAGCACCTGGACATGCTCCTGGTCTGCCACCACCTGAACCCGGACATCCCGGAGGACGTGGCGTTCGCGGACTCCCGCATCCGCGCCGAGACTATCGCCGCCGAGGACGTCCTGCAGGACCTGGGCATCTTCGCGATCACGTCCTCGGACTCCCAGGCCATGGGCCGGGTGGGCGAAGTGATCATCCGCACCTGGCAGGTGGCCGACAAGATGAAGAAACAGCGCGGCGTGCTCAAGGACCCCGACGGCTCAGGCGACACCGCAGCCGGTGTGCACGGCGCCGCTGCGGGTCTGGGGGCGGAGAGCGACAACTTCAGGATCAAGCGCTACGTGGCGAAGTACACCATCAACCCGGCCATCGCGCAGGGCATGGCCGACTCGATCGGTTCGGTGGAGGTCGGAAAGTTTGCCGACCTGGTGCTCTGGGACCCGGCATTCTTCGGGGTGAAGCCGGAGCTGGTGCTCAAGGGCGGCCAGATTGCCTACGCCCTCATGGGGGACGCCAACGCCTCGATTCCCACCCCGCAGCCGCGGACCATGCGCCCGATGTTCGCCGCCTACGGCAAGGCGCTGCAGCAGTCCTCTATCACCTTCCTCTCCCAGGCCGCCATCGACGCCGGGGTTCCGGCGGAGCTCGGACTGGAGAAAGTCATCCGGCCGGTGTCCGGCATCCGCAGCCTCACCAAGGCGGACCTCAAGTTCAACGGCGCCACCCCGGATATCGAGGTGGACCCGGAAACGTATCAGGTGACGGTCGACGGCGAGGACGTCACGTGCGAACCGTCGGACGTCCTGCCCATGGCGCAGCGCTACTTCCTTTTCTAGGCTTCCAGAGGAGACGACCATGATCATTGAAAAGGTCCTCGGCAACACCCACGACCTCCCTCCCGGCCCGGACCCGTATATAGGGCTTCACCGGGAAAAAGTGGTGCTGCCCAGCGCCCAGCTGGTCAAGCGCATCCAGCGCGTCACCACCGACCACGGGAAGGAACTCGGCATCCGCCTCCCCACCGGTTCCGGGGACCTGCGCGACGGCGACATCCTGCACGTGGCCGGAACCAACATGATCGTGGTGTCGGTGCTGCCTACAGATGTCCTGGTTATCGCCCCGCGCTCCATCCATGAGATGGGCGTGGTGGCGCATTCCCTGGGCAACCGCCACTTGCAGGCCCAGTTCTTCGACGCGTCCTCGGACTATGGGGCAGAGGTGATGGTCTGCCAGTACGACCACACCGTGGAGGACTATCTCAAACACGTCGGAGCGCCCTACGACCGCCAGGAGCGCGTGATGCCCGTCCCCTTCCGCCATGCCGAACACAGCCACTAGCTCCGCGTCCTACCAGTTGGCATTGCAGCAGCTGACGGATTCGGCGCTGCCTACCGGGGCGTTTGCTCACTCGCTCGGGTTTGAGACTTATATTGAGCGCGGGCTGGTGCGGGGTGAGGCGAGCTTTGGGGTGTGGCTAGCGGCGTTCATTTCCCAGCAGCTCACCTACTCGGACGCCCTGGCCATCCGGTTCCTGTATGAGGGTGTTGCTGTTGGTGAACTGGATGCGTTGCTGACCGCCCAGTTGCTGCCGCGGCAGCTGCGCGAGGCCAGCATCAAGATGGGGAACCGGTTGCTGGAGATCGGGGCCGAGATTTTTCCGTCCCCTGCACTGGCCGGGTACCGGGAACTGGTGACCTCCGGCCGTGCCGCCGGGCACCAGCCGTTGGCGTTTGCTGTGATCGCCCGATCCCTGGCTGTCCCGCTGGGCGAGGCCTTGGGCGCGTACTTGTTCGCCACGGTCACGTCGTTGACTCAGAACGCGGTGCGGGCAATTCCGCTGGGGCAGAACGCCGGCCAGCGGCTCCTGCGGAAGGCGGCCGACGACGTCGCGGCCGCGGCCGAGCGCGCGGGCCACCTCACGCCTGACGACTTTGGGGCCGTCAGCCCCGGACTCGAAATTTCGCAGATGCGGCACGAACGCCAGCGCGCCCGCATGTTCATGAGCTAACTGACCTGTACGAAAAATGCTTCAAGAAATATGTCTGGAGAAGAATATGTCTGAGCCCATCAAGATCGGCATCGGCGGCCCGGTGGGTGCTGGCAAGACCCAGTTGGTGGAGCGCCTCACCCGCCACATGAGCCGGGACATCTCCATGGCGGCCATCACCAACGACATCTACACGATCGAGGACGCCAAGATCCTCGCCGCCAACGGGATCCTCCCGCTGGACCGGATCATCGGCGTCGAAACCGGCGGCTGCCCGCACACCGCCATCCGCGAGGACACCTCCATGAACACGGCGGCCATCGAGGAGCTGAAGAAGCGGCACCCGGATCTGCAGGTGATCTTTGTGGAATCCGGCGGCGACAACCTCTCCGCCACCTTCAGCCCCGAACTGGTGGACTTCTCCATCTACATCATCGACGTGGCCCAGGGCGAGAAAATCCCGCGCAAGGCCGGCCAGGGCATGATCAAGTCCGACCTCTTCATCATCAACAAAACCGACCTCGCGCCGCACGTGGGCGCGGACCTCTCCGTCATGGAACGGGACTCGCGCGAATTCAGGGGCGAGAAGCCGTTCTGCTTCACGAACCTAAAGACCGACGAAGGGCTGGAGCGCGTCATCGAATGGGTGCGGCGCGACGTCCTGATGCTCGACCTGGCGTCATGACGGCGATTGTGCGGAGTCCGGCGGCTTCGCCGGATTTGGGGCCGTGCCCGTCCCCAGCCGCTCCCAACTCTCGCAAGCTCGAGTCGGAGCCCTCGCGGCAGTGGGCCCCCCGCGGTGCCCGCCACGCCGCGGCCCCAAAATCCGGCCTCGCCGCCTCAGTGGTTAAGTCGCCGATGGGGGAGCTCGAACTCGTCGTCACTGAACGTGCGGGAAAGTCTGTGGCGTCGCGTCAGTACCATCGGGGGGCCTTGAGGGTTTTGCGGCCGCACTACTTGGATGACTCCGGGCAGGTTTGTTATGTCATTGTGAATCCGGGTGGGGCCTATTTGGGGGCTGATCTTTATGTGATTGATGTGGAGGTGGCGGACGGGGCAAAGTTGCTGCTCGCGACGCAGTCGGCCACCAAGATCTACCGGACTCCTGGATCCTTCGCCGAGCAGCGGATGAGGCTGCGGCTTGGGGAGGGGGCGCGGTTGGAGTTCGCCCCGGACCAGGTGATCGCCTACCGGGAGGCCAGCTACCGGCAGAATACCCGCGTGACGGTGCGGCCGTCGTCGAGCCTGATCATGGCCGAAATTATCACCCCGGGGTGGTCGCCGGACGGCGACTCGTTCCGGTACGAGGAGCTGCGGTTGCGGACCGAGATACGGGTCGAGTCCGGGGGCGCGGCCGGGCTGCTGGCCCTGGACAACGTGCTCCTCCGCCCGTCCCTGGGCGATGTCACCGGTATGGCGTTCATGGAGGGCTTCAGCCATCTGGGGTCGCTGATCGTGGTGGACCCGCGCGTGGACCAGGCCCTCGCCGACGAACTCCACGAGATCACGGCGGGGTTCGGCGCCCACACCGGCATTTCGCTCACGGCCGCCGTGCTGGGAACGGCCGGGCTGGTGCTGAGATCGCTCTCCAACAGCACGGAGGAACTCCAGCACGTTGCTGGAGCCGCCACGGCCCTGCTGCGCAAACGCTGGTACGGCCAGGATCCGCTGGATCTGAGGAAGTACTGATGGCCGCGATCGGGCAGATGACGGCGCTGTACCGGCTCTACCGCCGGCGGGCGCACCTGCCGCTGAGGACTCGGCTGCTGGTGACCTTCGGCGCGGTGGCCGCACTGCACGCCGCCGCCGTCGTGCTCCTGGTGGCCGGTGCGGCCGGGGGCGGACCGCCGCTGGGGATCGGACTGGTCCTGACGGCCTACCTGGCGGGGGTGAAACACAGCTACGACTGGGACCACCTCGCCGCGATCGATAACTCCACCCGGAAGTTCGCGGCCGAGCACCGCGATCCAGTCAGCGTGGGCTTCGCCTTCAGCCTGGGCCACAGTTCCGTGGTGATCCTGGCCGGGGTGCTCGTGGTGGCGGGAGCCTCGCTGGTGGAGAACTTCATGGTGGAGGGGACTGCCGGGAACCTGCTGCTGGGGCTGGTCGGCAGCGGCGTATCGGGGCTGTTCCTGCTGGCCATGGGCGCCTTCAACGGCTCCGCCTTCCTCCGGACACTCAAGGTGTACCGCGGTGCGCGCAATGGTGCCGCGATCTCCCACGAGGACCTTGCCGCGAGGGGCTTCGTGACCCGGCTGTTCGCGCGTCCGCTGGCCCGGGTCCAACATCCCCGGAACATCTACGTGATCGGATTCCTCTTCGGGCTGGGTTTCGATACCGCCACAACCATCGGGCTGCTGGTCATGGCGACGGCGGCCTCCCTGGCCGGCGTTTCCCCGCTCGCGCTGCTGGCCCTTCCGCTGGCCTTCGCGGCCGCCATGACGCTGTGCGACACCATCAACGGCGTGGCCATGATGCGGATGTACCGTTCGGCCCTGACGGATCCGCGGCGCAAACTTGGCTTCAATGCCGTTATTACGGGCATTTCTGCTGTTTCCGCCCTCTTCATTGCGGTCATCACCCTGGCCGGTGCCCTTCACCAGGTGTTCGGGCTTGGCGACCCGCTGACCAGTTGGCTCGGGTCCGTGGACCTGGGCGACGCCGGGCTGCTGTTGGTGGCACTGCTGATGTCCGCCTGGGCCGCGGCCGCGCTGCACGGGCGGACATCCTCACGCGCCGGCTACGGACGTTGACCACCCGGCCGCCGGGCTGATCACAGCCGCCGCGCCCCCTCTGCCGGCAGGACGGCGAAGACGTCCGGTGCCGGCAGCCCACGGGCGGCGAAGCCGGCAAGGACCGCGGACCGGGCCCGATCGGCGTCGTTGACCGGAACCAGGGCGATGGCCGAGCCGCCGAACCCGCCGCCGGTCATCCGGGCCCCGATGGCCCCGTTGGTGCGGGCGGCGTCAACGGCCAGGTTCAGTTCCGGGCAGGAGATCTCGAAGTCGTCCCGCATGGAGCGGTGGCTGGCGTCCAGGAGTTCCCCGATGGCCAGCGGCCCAAGGGTCCCGAGCAGTTCCGCGGTCCGGGCGACCCGTGCGTTCTCGGTGACGATGTGCCGGACCCGGCGGAACGTCTCCTCGTCGAGGATCCGCTCGGCACTGGGCAGATCGGCGGCGCCGAGGTCGCGAAGGGCGCCCACGCCCATGGCCCGGGCGCCCCGGACGCAGGAGGCCCGGCGCTCGGCATACCCGCCGCTGGCGTGGGCGTGCGAGACCTTGGTGTCGATGACCAGGCAGAGAAGCCCGGCTTCCTCCAGACCGAGCGGTACCGGGCGGGAGCTGAGGTCACGGCAGTCCAGGTAGACGGCGCAATCCTTGGTGCCGAGCATCGAGGCAGACTGGTCCATGATGCCGGTGGGTGCGCCGACGACGTTGTTCTCGGCACGCCGCCCTATATCCGCCAATTCGGCGCGGCCCAGGCCGGCTCCGGTGAGATCGGACAGGGCCAGGGCGACGGCGCACTCCAGGGCTGCGGAGGAGGACAGCCCGGCCCCTACTGGTACATCGGAGGACACAAACAGGTCAAAGCCCGGCACCGTGACCCCGGCGCGTTCCAGCTCCCAGGCCACGCCGGCCGGATAAGCGGACCAGCCCGCAGCCTGGTCCGGGGTGAACGTGTCGAGATCGAATTCTGCGGGTTCAGCGCCCGGGAACCCGGAAGCCAGGCGCACGGTGCGGTCGTCCCGGGCTGCCACGGCCACGGTGGTGCTGCGGTTGATGGCGAAAGGCAGGACGAGTCCCTCGTTGTAGTCCGTGTGCTCGCCGATCAGGTTGACCCGTCCCGGTGCCTGCCATACGCCGTCGGGGTGCCGGCCGAAGAGGCCGGCGAAGGCGCCGGCCAGCGCGTCCGCCGGGCCCGTTCTTGTGGTGTCGGTGGTGGTCATCGCGCTCCCGTCCTGGCGTCCCGGAGCCGGGCGGCGACCTCTTCGGGCGTGGTGTCGTTGATGAAGGCGCCCATGGCGGCCTCGGAGCCGGCGAGGAACTTGAGTTTGTCCGCGGCGCGCCGGGGCGAGGTGAGCTGCAGGTGCAGGTAGCCGGACCGGCGCAGCACCGGGTCAAGGGGGGCCTGGTGCCAGGCGCTGATATACGGCGTCGGGCTGCCGTACAGGGCGTCCAGCCGGCCCAGCAGGTCCGGATAGAGGACGGCGAGCTCGTCGCGTTCGGCGCCGTTCAAGGCCGCCAGGTCAGGAACCTGGCGGTGCGGGACGAGATGGATTTCCAGCGGCCAGCGCGCCGCGAACGGCACGTAGGCGCTGAAGAACTCGCCCTCCACCACCATCCGGGCGCCGTCGGTCCGTTCGCTGGCCACAATGCTTCCGGTCAGGGTGGCCGTCCCTCCCGCTTCCTCATGGAACCGGCCGGCGGCCGCGGCCATCACGGCGGCCCGGGGCGTGACATAGGGGTAGGCGTAGATCTGGCCGTGCGGGTGGTGCAGTGTCACGCCGATGTCCTGGCCGCGGTTCTCGAAGCAGAACACCTGCGCCACGCCGGGCAGGGCGCTCAGTGCCTCGGTCCGGTGGGCCCAGGCGTCGATCACCGTGCGCACGCGCCGGGTGCTGAGGGCGGCGAACGTTCCCGTGTGCTCGGGCGTGAAGGCCACGACCTCGCACCGGCCGCCGGCGAGCCCGCGGCTTCCCCAGCCCGGCGCTGCCGGGGCCGCGGCGAAATCCGGGCCGAGCGACGGGAAGCGGTTTTCAAAAACGGCGACGTCGTAATCCGCGGCCGGGATCTCCGACGGCCGCGCGTCCGTGCTCGGGCACAGCGGGCATTCGTCCGCCGGCGGCAGGTGCGTCCGGTGTTGCCGGTGCGCGGCGACCGCCACCCAGTCCCCGGTCAGCGCGTCGTACCGGATTTCCCCGGACGGGCCGCGTTCGGGAAGTTCGCGGCGGTCCCTGGAGGGGCGCTGCCGGGGATGGGTGGTGTCGTCGAAATACAGGAGCTCGCGCCCGTCGGCGAGGCGTGTGCTGGTGACCGCGGACAACGACGCCGGGGCGTCGCTGCGGCTGATGATGCTGGTCATGGGGTTCCTTCAGGGGTGGGGACCGGGCGGTCAGAGGGCCTGGACGTGCAGGAGCAGGGCGTGCTCCGGGTTCAGGACCGGAAGGGGCAGGCCGACGTGCTGGAGGAAGGCGCCGGACGCGACGGCGCCGTCTTCGAGCCAGGCCGGCGGCTGGATCTGAGAGAAGGTGTGCGCGTAGTCGCCGTCGAGGGGTGTCGGCAGTTCGGCCCGGACACGGTAGGTCCGCTTCGGGTCAAGGCCCGGCAGCGAGGCCTGCCCGGGGACCTCAGCCGGAGAGGATGCGAGGGACACGGCAGCGAACAGGGCCTCGCCGGCGTCGTGGGCAACCACACCGTGGACACTCAGGGTGGGCTCGGCGGTGTCCGCGTTTACCCGCTTGCCGGAGTGGATCAGGGCGCGGTGGCGCTTGTACAGCGCAATCACGCGGCGCAGAGTGGCGCGCTCCTCGCTCGTGGCCGCGCGGATGTCCCACTCCATGCCGAAGTGGCCAAAGAGTGCGGTGATGGCGCGGAAGGAGATGTCGTGGGTGCGGGCCGTGGTGTGCGAGGTGGTCGGGCCGATATGCGCTCCGACGAGTTCCGGGGGCAGAATCGCCTGGGTCCAGCGCTGGATGGTTTGGCGTTCCAGGGCGTCGTTGCAGTCCGAGGCCCACACGCGGTCGGTGCGCTGCAGGATGCCGAGGTCCACGCGGGCCCCGCCGGAGGAGCAGCTTTCGATCTCCACGTCCGGGTGCGCTGCCTTGAGCGCGTCGAAGAGGCGGTAGGCGGCCAGCGTCTGTTCGTGGACGGACGGGCGGCCGCCGCGGCCGTGCTCGGTGAGGTCGCGGTTCTGGTCCCACTTGAGGTAGGCGATGGTGTTTTCGCGCAGCAGGGCGTCGAGGCGGTCGTAGATGTACTGCCAGGCCTCCGGATTGGCGAGGTCCAGGACGTGCTGGTGGCGCCAGGTGTGCGCGAGCCGGCCGCCGTCCTTGTACGAAAGCGCCGACGGGCCCACGATCCAGTCCGGGTGTTCGCGGGCGACGTCGGAGTCCAGGTTGACCATCTCCGGCTCCACCCACAGGCCGAATTCCATGCCGTGGCCGGTGACGGCGTCGATCAGCGGGGTGAGGCCGTTGGGCCACAGGCCCTCGTCTACGTACCAGTCGCCGAGGCCCGCGTGGTCGTCGCGGCGGCCGCGGAACCAGCCGTCGTCGAGGACGAAGCGTTCCACGCCGAGCCCGGCGGCCGATTCGGCGAGTTCCAGCAGGGGTTCGAGGCGATGGTCAAAGTACACGGCCTCCCACGTGTTGAGCACCACGGGGCGGACCCGCCCGGACGTGGTGTCCACGTGCTGCGGCCGGGCACGGAACCAGTCATAGAAGGCCTCGGTGATGCCGTCCAGGCCATGGCCGGAGTAGGCGGCAAAGAGCGACGGCGTCCGGTAGCTGCCGCCGGGGGGGAGCACCACTTCGCCGGAGCCGAGCAGCTCCGCGGCGCCGAGCATGCGCCGGCCGTCGGTGAGGCTGTCGAGGTACTGCTCGTGGTTGCCGCTCCAGCCGAAATGCGTGGCCCAGACCTGGCCCCGGCGGTTGGAGAAGCCGGCGGACCCGGCAGCCACCAGCAGCGAGGAATCGTGGCCGGTCCGGCCGTGCCGGCCGGTACGGACCCAGGTTCCCTGCTGGACGGCGTGCCGCTGCGGGTGGTTTTCGCGGCACCAGCGGCCGGTGAGGTCGAGCAGTTCCGTGGCGTCCCGCGGCACCGGCAGCACCGCGGCCAGTTCCTCGAGCTGGTACTCGGCCGTGCCGCTGTTGGTCAGCGTGTGCGCCAGCTCCAGGAGGCCGCCGGGGTGAAGGGTGAGCTCGGAACTGATTTCCAGTCCGGCCTCGGAATCCCGGTGGATGATCAGTACCCCGTGCCCGCCCTCCTGCATCTGGGCGGACACCACCCGCAGGGCCGGCGAGAAGTCCTGGCCGGGTCCGCCGTCGGCGTTCCGGTGCCCGCGCAGGCCCGGCCGTCCGGCCCAGCCGGAGGAGGCCTGCGGGAGCAGCCCGGCGGTGACGGGGATGTCGAGGGCGGAGTGGGGGACGGGCCCGCGGAGGACCGCCAGGTCGGGGAGGTGTTCGCCGAGGTCGGCGCCCCAGTGGACGATCTCGGCCTCGCCGGAATCGAAGGCCAGCAGGAGGCTGGTGCCGGCAGAACGCAGGTGCACGGGGTGCATGGGATTCGCTTTCAGTTGTGCGGAAGTCAGGTGCTGGTGCGCGGGATCCGGCTCGGGATCCCGCGCACCGGGCGCCGCCGTTACTGGCGGCTATGGCTTCAGAGGCTTACTTGAAGAGGGCGTTGACCTGGTTGTTGGCCTCGGTGAGGGAGCTGGCAGGCTTCTTGCCGGAGAGGACGGCGTCCATGGCCGGCTTCATGATGCCGTCCACCTTGGCTGCCTTATCCGCGATCGGGAACAGGAACGTGGTTCCTTCCTTGACGTGGGTGGTGAAGGCGGAGACGTCGGTGCCCTTGGCCTTGAATGCTTCGGCTGCCTTCTCGGAGGAGCTGGTGAGAGCCGGGAACACGACGCCCTTGGAGGCTACGACGTCCTGGCAGGCGGTGGAGGCGAGGTATTCGACCCACTTGACTGAGGCGGCCGGGTTCTTGCTGCCGGCCCAGACGGAGTCGGCCAGGCCGTTGAACATGCTGGCGCGCTTGCCCTCGGGGCCCTTCGGGGTGGGGGCGAACGCGGTCTTCACGCCCTTGTAGCTCTTGTACTGGCCGATCAGCCAGTCACCGGTGGTGTTGATGGCAGCCTTGCCGGCGCCGAAGTTGTCCGCCAGGCTGGCGCCGACGGTGGTTTCGAGCTTGGGCATGTAGCCCTTTTCTACGAGTCCGGCCCACCAGGCGATGGTTTCCTGGAACTTGGGGTCGTCGTAGTTGAACTTGGTGCCCCAGGGGTTCTTGTCCGTGGCGCTCCAGCCGGTGGTGGCGCTGAGGAAGCTCCACTCGGTCTGGCCCTGCCCGGAGCCGCTGCCGGCGAGACCGAGGCCGTAGACGGCCACTTTGTTCTTGTCGAAACCTGCCGCGTCGCCGCGCACGCCGTTCTTGTCCACGGTCAGGTGCGCGATTGCCTTCTCGTAGCTGCCGCCGTCCTGCGGGTTCCAGTCCAGGTTGGCCATCTGCTCGGCGGTCAGGCCCGCGGAGTCCGTCATGGCCGTGTTGTAGAAGAGGCCCACGGTGTCCCAGTCCTTGGGCAGTCCGTAGCGCTTGCCGTCCTGGCCCACCCAGAGCTCGGGGAGTCCCTTGGTGTAGCTCTCCAGCTTGATGCCGTCCTTGGCCACTGCGTCGTCAAGGGAGAGCAGCTGCTTCTTCGCGGCGTACTCGGGGTACTTCGAGAGGTGGTTGGTGAAGACGTCGGGGGCAGTGCCGGCGACGAAGCCGTTGGTCAGCGTGGTCCAGTAGTCGTCCCAGCCGCGCTGGGTGATCTTGACCTTGATGTCCGGGTTGGCCTTGGTGAAATCGTCCGCGCACTGCTGGTAGGCCGGGAGCTGGTTGGCGTCCCACAGCCAGTAGTTGATTTCGCCCTTGGCCTCGGTGGAGGCCGGGGCGGACCCGCCGCAGGCGGAGAGGGAGATTGCGATGGCTGCGGCGGCAGCGACGGCGCCGAGGGTCTTCTTCATGGTGGACCTTTCATGGAAGTGCTTCTTTGAGGGGAACGCTTGTTGACGGGGCAGTGCGTGTTGGGTCGGGGTTACTTGATGCCGGAGAAGCCGATGGAGTTGACCACCCGCTTGCCGAAGGCGATGAAGAGCAGGAGGACGGGCAGGGCCGCGATCAGTGTTGCGGCCATCAGGCCGGACCAGTCGGGGGCGCCCTGCGGGGACTGGGACTTGAAGACGCCCAGACCCACGGTGAGGACGCGGACACTTTCGTCCTGGCCCACCAGCAGCGGCCAGAAGTACTCGTTCCACTGGCCGATGAAGGTTAGCAGCGCCAGGGTGGCCAGCGGGGCCGCGGCGTTCGGGAGCACGATCTGGAAGAAGATCCGCACGTGCTTGGCGCCGTCGAGCATGGCGGCCTCTTCCACTTCGCGGGACATGGAGAGGAAGAACTGGCGCAGGAAGAAGATGGCGAAGGGGGTCATGAACAGGAACGGCAGGGCCAGACCGGCGAACGTGTTGAGCAGGCCGAGGTTCTTGATCATCAGGAAGTTGGGCAGGGCTGTGAAGATCGGCGGGACCATCATGGTGGCCAGGAACAGGCCGAACACCACGTTCCGGCCCGGCCAGCGGAGCCGGGAGAAGGCGTAGGCGGCCATCGCGCTGAAGAAGACCTGCCCGGCGGTGGTGACGGTGGCGAAGATGACGGAGTTCCGCAGGTACAGCCAGAAGTTGATGGCGGCGCCGGAGCCGCCCTCGGCGATGGCTTCCTCGGGGCTCTGCAGCCCCAGGACCCGCTTGAAGGCGCCGAGGCTGAAGTCGGCCGGCAGCAGGTTGCTGGCGTTCGAGGCCAGGGAGGCGTTGCTGGACAGTGCGGTGCGGAGCATCCAGAGGAACGGCGCGATCGTCACGACGACGGCGATGGCGACGAGGGTCCAGGCGCCGACGCGGCGCCAGTTAACCGGCTTCCTGGGAGCGGGAACGGTGGCGGCGGGTTTCTTGCGGGAAGGGGCGGAGGTAGTCATGGCTGGGGTTCCTTAGTCCAGATCCGATTCGTTGCCCTTGAGGAACTTCATCTGGACGAAGGCCACAAGAGCGAGAATGACGAAGAGAATGACGGACAGGGCCGAGGCGTAGCCGAAGTCGGATTCACCGAAGGCCTTCTGGTAGATGTACATCTGGATGACGCGGGAGGCATTGATCGGGCCGCCACCCGTGGTCACTGCCACGGTGTCGAAGACCTGGAAGGAGCCGATCACGGTGACCACCAGGACCAGCACCAGCACGGGGCGCAGGAGCGGCATCGTGATGCTCCAGAAGGTCCGGGTCGGGGAGGCGCCGTCGAGCGAGGCGACCTCGTATACGTGGTTGGGGATGGACTGCAGGCCGGCGAAGATCAGCAGGGCCGTGTATCCCATGTGGCGCCAGACGTTGACGCCGGCGATGGTGGGGATGGCCCATTGCTCGCTGCCGAAGAAGGCGATGCGCGGCAGGCCCAGCCAGTTGATGACCTCGTTGACGATTCCCAGCTGGTAGTCGAGCATCCAGAACCACAGCAGCGCGACGATCACGTTGGCCACGAGGAAGGGCAGCAGCAGGGCGCCGCGGATAAGCGTGGACTTGGCGACGTTGTGCATCAGCAGGGCCAGTCCGAGCGCGATCACCGTCTGGAAGCCGATGTTCAATGCCACGTACTGGACCGTGACGGCCATGGCGTTCCAGAACAGATCGTCCGCGAAGATCGCGGTGTAGTTCTTGATCCCGATCCAGGTGGGATCCCCCAAGACGCTGTACTCGGTGAAGCTGAGGTAGACGCCGCGGATGCTCGGCACAAGGTAGAACGCCACGAAGCCGAGCAGGGCCGGGGCGATGAAGAGAAGGGCAACCTTCAGGTCGCTCCGGGGTCGGCGCCGGCGGCGGGGGGCAGCGTTGCCCGTTCCCGTGCCGGTCGCCTTGCGGGCCGGGGCGGCTCCGCGGGCAGTTGTGGTGGTCATTGGTGGTTCCTCCGCAGTTACGTGGATGCTGTGACGTGGATTACAACTGGGGATGAATCTACACGAGTAACTTTCCAATGCGCAACAGTTTCTTCCATGTTTCCGGGCTGGAAACTTCCGCTCATCATCAGCTATTGACTCGAGTAGAAGCTGGTGTGAAACTTGCGTGCATGACGTTCTCACTAGGCATCGTTGGCGCCGGACAATTCGCAGGCGCCTTCGCCAAACTCTTCGACGCCCACCCCGCCATTTCCGAAGTCCATGTCACCGACGTCCTGCCGGAACGGGCCGAGGCCCTCCGGGAGCGGCTGGGCCTGGCCGGGACCTATCCCAGCTTCGAGGCCATGCTCGACAGCGGCCTGGACGCCGTGGCGATCTTCACCCAGCGCTGGACGCACGGGCCCCTGGTGCTGCAGGCGCTCCGCGCGGGCAAGCACGTCTACTCGGCAGTACCGATGGCCATCAGTGAGGACGAGATCGCCCAGATCATCGACGCCGTCCGCGACACGGGCCTGACCTACATGATGGGCGAGACGAGCTACTACAACCCCGCCACGGTGTATGCCCGCAAGCGCAGGGCCGAAGGCGCATTTGGTCGCATTTTCTATGCCGAGGGCGACTACGTCCATGACATGGACCTTGGCTTCTACGAGGCCTACCAGTACAGCGGCGGGGAGGACTGGAAGCGCACCGCCAGCTACCCGCCCATGCTGTATCCGACCCACTCCACCGGCGGCGTACTGGGCGCAATCGGCGGCCATGCCGTCAGCGTCAGCTGCATTGGCGTCTCCGACGAGCGCGGCGACGGCGTGTTCGACAAGGACGTCAGCATGTTCGGCAACGACTTCTCCAATGCCACCGCGCTGTTCGAACTCTCAACCGGCGGGTCCATGCGCATCAACGAGATGCGCCGCGTCGGCTACCCCTCCCACCTGCGCGAAAGCCGCTTCCGGTACTTCGGCACGGACGCCAGCTTCGAGCAGCTGGCCACGGTCAGTGTGTGGCAGGACAAGGAGTCCGTGACCGACGTCAGCGCGGAACTGGCCACCGGGGCCACGCTCGCTGCCGACGATCCTTCGCTGGCCGGCGTCGCCCCGGCCCTGCGGGACGCCTTCACCTCCGGCATGGCACCCGTGCACGACGCCGGCAGGCTCCCCGCCGAGTTCCGCGGACTTCACAACGGGCACGAGGGAAGCCACCACTTCCTGGTGGACGACTTCGCCACAGCCGTCGCCACCGGAACGCTCCCGCCCGTCAACGCCTGGGAAGCCGCCCGCTACACCCTCCCGGGCATCGTGGCGCATGAATCCGCCCTCCGCGGCGGTGAGCGGTTGCCCGTGCCGGACCACGGCGACGCCCCGGCCAAGCTGCCCGCACAGGGACCCAACGAGGAAGGCTTTGCCGGGGAACTCCGGCGGTAGCATGGTCACTGTGCCACATTCGCCAGCCCCCGCCAGGCCCACGATCACCCGCAAAGACGTGGCCCGGCTGGCAGGTGTCAGCACCGCCGTCGTCAGTTATGTGGTGAACGATGGCCCCAAACGGGTCTCCCCGGCGACGGCCGCGAAAGTGCGTGAGGCCATCAGCGCCCTCGGGTACCGGCCGAACGCCGCGGCGAGGGCACTGAAACTGGGCTCGAGTGAAATGCTCGGCATGGTGGTCGCGGATACCACCAACCCCTTCTTCGCCGCCCTGGCCCACGCCGTGGAGGAAGCCGCAGCGGCGCGCGGCTACGCGCTGCTGCTGGCCAACTCGGGCGGATCAGCGGCCAACGAACGCCGCCAGGTCCGGAACCTCGCGAGCCGCCGCGTGGACGGCGTCTTCCTCTCCAGCGTGCTGTTCGAACCCGACCTGACAGAGCTTGAGCATTCGGAGATCCCTGCCGTGCTGCTGAACCACAGCAGCGAGGTGCCCGGCTTCAACTCTGTCGGCGTGGAACTGCAGGAAGGCTCCCGGCGCGCCGTTGAACACCTTGTGGGCCACGGGCACCGCAAGATCGCGCTGGTCATGGGCATGAACGTCGGCAATGATCTGGACGGGCGCGAGATCGGCTGGCAGCAGGGGCTCGCGGAGGCGGGGCTCCCGGAAGGGCCGATTGTGCGTTGCGACTTCGACCGCCAAGGCGGCTACCGGGCCGGGCAGCGGCTGCTCGCCGCCGCGGACCGGCCCACCGCGGTGTTTGTCAGCTCCGACCTGCAGGCTGTCGGCCTGCTGCGCGCAGTGCAGGAGGCCGGCCTGCGGATTCCCGAGGACCTGGCCGTCTTCTCCTTCGACGGCTCGGCCGAGGCGGAGTACAGCTGGCCACCGCTGAGCACCGTGGCACAGCCCGTGCAGGCGATGGCCGAGGCCGCCGTCGAGGCGCTCATCGACTCGGACGGCGTGTCTCCCACCCGGAACAGGACGTTCCCTGTGGACCTGGTCCTCCGGGCGTCGTGCGGCTGCGTGCCAGGGCCCGTGCCCGCCGCGCCCGCCCGGTAAGGTTCCGCCCCGCGCCGATACTTGTTCCCGGCGTCCTTCCCTGCGGCCGGCAGGGGCCAAATGGTCTATCGTTAGCGCTAACAGGATCCGGGGGCGGGCCACCAGCGGGCGTCCAATGCCCTCCTATAGTTTGATTTCAAGCCGGTGGACGCATCGGAGCGGAAGGGGCCTCGCATGGGGAACAGCAACGACCGGCGGCAGCCGCGGCTCGAAGACGTCGCAGCGCTGGCCAAGGTTTCCCATCAGACTGTGTCGCGGGTGATCAACAACCACCCGAACGTCAGCACGGCAACAAGGTCGCGGGTCGAGGCAGCGATCGCCGAACTCGGCTACCGGCGCAACACGGCCGCTCGGAGTCTGGTGACCCGGCGCACCCAGACCATCGGCGTCCTCGCCTCCGAGCTCGGGCAGTACGGCCCTGCGAATACCCTGCTAGGGGTCCAGCAAGCCGCCCGGGAAGCAGGGTATTTCGTGAGCATTGCCGCGATCAAGGGGGCCGGGGCGAAGGCCATTTCCGATGCTGTGCGCCATCTGACGGACCAGGGCGCGGACGGAATGATCGTGATCGTGCCGCACGACGGGACACTTCAGGTGCTCGAGGACCTGAACCTGGATCTTCCGGTGATTGTCGTCGGCGGAACCGGGGAAGGGCGGCTGAGCGGCGCAATGGTCGACCAGAAGCTGGGGGCGCGGCTGGCCGTCGCCCATCTGATCAGCCTGGGCCACCAGCAGATCGGGCATGTCTCCGGACCGCTGGACTGGGTGGACGGCAAAGCCCGGGTTGACGGGTGGCGCGAGGAGCTGGCGGAAGCCGGCCTCTCCGACGAACTTCTGGTCGAGGGGGACTGGAGTGCGGGCAGCGGGTACCGGATCGGGCAGCAGCTGGCAGAGCAGCGCAGCGCCACCGCGGTGTTTGTCAGCAACGACCAGATGGCGCTCGGACTGCTGCGGGCGTTCGGCGAAAAGGGCATCCGCGTGCCGGAAGACGTCTCCCTGGTCGGCTTCGACGACCAGCCCGAATCCGCCTACTTCATGCCGCCGCTGACTACCGTGCGGCAGGACTTCGAGGAACTCGGAAAGCGCTGCATGGACCTGATACGCGCCCAGATCGAGGACGATGCCACCAGCGGCGCCCTGGTGGTCAAACCTGAGCTCGTGGTGCGCGCCAGCACCGCGCCGCGGCCCCTGCCCTCCTAAGGGCCGAAGCCCTCCGTTTCCGGCTATGCCTGCCAGCACTTCTTGACAGTATCTTTGTTAGCGCTAACAATAAGGGAGGTCGCAACGTTGCGGAACCTATTGGAGGATTTGATGGACGTCTCAGTGGACGGAACCGAAAAATTTGTCATTGGCGTGGACTACGGCACGCTTTCCGGGCGGGCCGTCGTCGTCCGGGTCCGGGACGGCAAGGAACTGGGCAGCGGAGTTTTCGACTACCCGCATGCCGTGGTCACCGGCGAGCTTCCGGAGGACACAGCGGGCGTCGCCGGCATCCGGCTTCCGGGCGAATGGGCACTCCAGGTGCCCGATGACTACCGGGAGGTCCTGCGACACGCTGTGCCAGCGGCGATCGCCGACGCCGGCATCGATCCGGCCGCCGTCGTGGGGATCGCGACGGACTTCACGGCCTGCACCATGGTTCCGGTCAAGGCCGACGGCACCCCGCTCAGTGAACTGCCGGGCTTTGCGGACAGGCCGCACTCCTATGTGAAGCTCTGGCGGCACCACGCCGCGCAGCCGCAGGCGGACCGCATCAACGCCCTCGCCGCCGAACGGGGCGAAAGCTGGCTGCCGCGCTACGGCGGGCTGATCTCCTCCGAATGGGAATTCGCCAAAGGACTGCAGCTGCTCGAGGAAGACCCGGAGAGCTACGCCGCGATGGACCGCTGGGTGGAAGCCGCGGACTGGATCGTCTGGCAGCTCTGCGGCGACTACGTCCGCAACGCCTGCACGGCCGGGTACAAGGGGATCTACCAGGACGGGCGCTACCCGTCCGAAGAGTTCCTGGCCGCCCTGAACCCGGAATTCAAGGATTTTGTTAGCGCTAAACTCCAGCACACCATCGGCCGCCTTGGCGACGCGGCGGGCCGCCTGACCGCCGAAGCCGCCGCCTGGACCGGACTGCCCGAGGGGATCGCCGTCGCGGTGGGCAATGTGGACGCGCACGTCACCGCCCCGGCCGCCAAAGCGGTGGAGCCGGGCCAGCTGGTGGCCATCATGGGAACCTCCACCTGCCACGTTCTGAACGGCGATGAACTGCGGGAAGTGCCCGGCATGTGCGGCGTCGTCGACGGCGGGATCGTGGACGGCCTCTGGGGCTACGAGGCCGGGCAGAGCGGGGTGGGGGACATCTTCGGCTGGTTCACCAGGAACGGCGTTCCGCCGGAATACCACCAGGGCGCCAAAGCTGCCGGACTGGGTATCCACGAATATCTCACCGAACTCGCGTCCGGCCAGGCGATCGGGCAGCACGGCCTGATCGCGCTCGACTGGCACTCGGGAAACCGTTCCGTGCTGGTGGACCACGAACTCTCCGCCCTGGTTGTCGGCCAGACGCTGGCCACCCGCCCGGAGGACGTTTACCGGGCGCTTCTGGAGGCCACGGCTTTCGGCACCCGGACCATCGTGGACGCCTTCCGTGACTCAGGGGTGCCGGTGAAGGAGTTCATCGTCGCCGGCGGGCTCTTGAAGAACGAGCTGCTCATGCAGATCTATGCCGATGTCACAGGTCTGCAGCTCTCCACCATCGGATCGGCGCAGGGGCCGGCCCTGGGTTCGGCCATCCACGCCGCCGTCGCTGCCGGAAAGTACCCGAACATCAGGGTGGCTGCGGCCGCGATGGGCTCGGCGCCGGGCGCCGTCTACACGCCGATCCCGGAGAACGTCGCGGCCTACGAGGAACTCTTCCGGGAGTACCGGACCCTGCACGACTACTTTGGCAGGGGAGCGAACGAGGTCATGCACCGGCTCAAGGCGATCCAGCGCAATGCTGTCCGGCCCCTCGTCACCAAGACCCTCCTCACCGAAGGAGTGCCGGCATGAGCGCGCTGCTGGAGACCATTGCCCGCATCCGGCAGGAAGTCTGCACACTGCACTCGGAGCTGACCCGCTACGGGCTGGTGGTGTGGACGGCCGGCAATGTCTCGGCCCGCATCCCCGGTTACGAGCTCATGGTCATCAAGCCTTCGGGCGTCTCCTACGACGAGCTGACGCCTGAGCTCATGGTGGTTACCGACCTGCACGGCACCCCGGTCAGCTCAGTTCCCGCCGGAGACGGCGCCGCCGGCGGGACCGTCGAATGGCGCAACCCGGCCCTGTCGCCGTCCTCGGACACCGCGGCACACGCCTACGTTTACCGGCATATGCCCGAGGTCGGGGGAGTGGTGCACACCCATTCGACCTACGCCACGGCCTGGGCTGCCCGGGGAGAGCCGATCCCCTGCGTGCTGACCATGATGGGGGATGAGTTCGGCGGGACGATCCCGGTGGGCCCGTTCGCGCTGATCGGGGACGACTCGATCGGGCAGGGCATCGTGGACACTCTGGTCCAGTCCACCTCTCCCGCCGTGCTGATGCAGAACCACGGGCCCTTCACGGTGGGCAAGGATGCCCGCTCCGCCGTGAAAGCCGCAGTGATGTGCGAGGAGGTGGCCAAGACGGTCCACGTGTCCCGCCAGCTCGGCGAGCCCCTGCCGATCGATCCGGCCCAGATCGACTCGCTCTACGCCCGCTACCAGAACGTCTACGGCCGCTAGGCCCAATAAACCAGGCCGCCAGGCCCAAAACCCAAGCCGCCAGGCCGCGAAACCGCGGTCGCCCTTCGCCTTCGTCAGGAGAAAACATGTCCAACGCCAACAACACGTCCCTTGAGCAGTACGAGGTCTGGTTCCTCACCGGCAGCCAGCACCTCTACGGCGAGGACGTCCTCAAGCAGGTCGCCGCCCAGTCGCAGGAGATCGCCGACGCGCTGAACGCCGCCGCCGATGTCCCGGTGAAAATCGTCTGGAAGCCCGTGCTCACCGACTCGGATGCCATCCGCCGCACCGCCCTGGAAGCGAATTCCGACGACGCCGTGATCGGCGTGACCGCCTGGATGCACACCTTCAGCCCGGCCAAGATGTGGATCCAGGGCCTGGACCTGCTCCGCAAACCGCTGCTGCACCTGCACACCCAGGCCAACGCCGAACTGCCCTGGGCGGACATCGACTTCGACTTCATGAACCTGAACCAGGCCGCGCACGGCGACCGCGAGTTCGGCTACATCCAGTCCCGCCTCGGCATTCCCCGCAAGACCGTGGTGGGGCACGTGTCCAACCCCGAGGTCTCCCGCCAGGTCGGATCCTGGCAGCGCGCCTCGGCGGGCTGGGCCGCCGTCCGGACCCTCAAACTGACCCGCTTCGGCGACAACATGCGCAATGTTGCCGTCACCGAAGGGGACAAGACCGAGGCCGAGCTGCGCTTCGGCGTCTCGGTCAACACCTGGTCCGTCAACGAACTCGCCGACGCCGTGCACGGCGCGGAAGAATCCGACGTCGACACCCTCGTCGCCGAATACGAGCGGCTCTACGACGTGGCCCCCGAACTTCGGGCCGGCGGAGCCCGGCACGAGTCGCTGCGCTACAGCGCCCGGATCGAACTGGGCCTGCGCAGCTTCCTCGAGGCCAACGGCTCCGCGGCCTTCACCACCTCTTTCGAAGACCTCGGCGCACTCCGCCAGCTGCCGGGCATGGCCGTGCAGCGGCTCATGGCCGACGGCTACGGCTTCGGCGCCGAGGGCGACTGGAAAACCGCCATCCTGGTCCGCGCCGCCAAGGTCATGGGCGCCGGGCTCCCCGGCGGCGCCTCGCTCATGGAGGACTACACCTACCATCTGGTCCCGGGCCAGGAGAAAATCCTGGGCGCCCACATGCTCGAGGTCTGCCCGTCCCTGACCGCCACCACGCCCCGCGTGGAAATCCACCCGCTCGGCATCGGCGGCAAGGAAGACCCGGTCCGCATGGTCTTCGACACCGACGCCGGCCCCGGCGTCGTGGTGGCGCTGTCCGATATGCGCGACCGCTTCCGCCTCGTGGCCAACGCCGTCGACGTCGTGGACCTCGAGGAGCCGCTGCCCAACCTGCCGGTGGCCCGCGCCCTCTGGTCGCCCAAGCCGGACTTCGCCACCTCCGCGGCCGCCTGGCTGACCGCCGGGGCCGCCCACCACACCGTCCTCTCCACCGCCGTCGGCATGGACGTCTTCGAGGACTTCGCCGAGATCGCCCAAACCGAACTGCTGACCATCGACGACGGCACAACCATCCGGGGATTCAAGAAGGAACTGGCCTGGAACGCCGCCTACTACAAACTGGCCGGCGGTCTGTGACCGGGGACGAATTCGGGCTCCGGCACGGGGAATACTCCGCGCTCATCACCGCCCGCGGTGCGGCGGTGCGGGAACTGCGGCACAGGGAACGGGACCTGATCGTCCCGTTCCCGGCGGGCGGGCCCAACCCGGACTTCCGCGGCGTCGTCGTTGCGCCGTGGCCGAACCGGATTCCTGACGGCAGGTACACCTTCGACGGCGTGGACTACCTGGTGCCCGTCAATGAGCCCGGCCGGCAGTGCGCCCTGCACGGCTTTACCCCGGAGCTTGACTGGAAGATGGAGTTCCGGACGGAATCCGCCGTGGAGCTCTCCTGCGCCATCGAGCCGGTGCCCGGCTACCCCTTCGCGCTGTCGATCACAGCGCGCTACCGGCTTGACGGCGGCGGCCTGCACACGAGAATCACGGCTTCCAATGTGGGGGAGCGCGCGGCGCCCTACGGGGTCTGTCCGCACCCCTACCTGCTGGCAGGACCGGCTCCGCTGGACGAATGGACCCTCGAGGTCCCGGCGCGGACGTTCCTTGAGGTGACGCCCGACCGGTTGCTGCCGGTCACCACCCGGCCCGTTGACGGTCACGAGTACGACTTCCGCACCGCCCGCGTCATCGGTGCGACCCAGATCGACCACGCTTTCACCGACATTGTGTTCGACGGCGGTGGGCAGGCACACGTTGTGCTCCGGGACCCGGGCGGGGCCGGCGTCGGCCTGGCCTGGGATCGCAGCTGCGCCTGGCTGCAGGTCCACACCGCCGACAAGCAGCCGCCGATACCCGACCGGCTGGGGCTCGCCGTGGAACCCATGACCTGCCCGCCGGACGCCTTCAACACCGGCACGGACCTCGTGCGGCTCGAACCCGGAGCCTCACACGACGCGACCTGGCGCATCTTTGCCGACTGACGGCCAGATCTCACGCCGTCAGTCGAAGGGGGTAAATCGTCGGATGTGCGTTGACTCACATGTTTCGAGAAGCTATCTTTGATCATATTGTTAGCGATAACAATCGGCCGCGGTTCCCTTACCGGCTGAATCCCCGTTCTATTCAGACCTCCGCAATCCTCCCGATGTTAAAGCCCCGCAGGGGCACAATGACGTGCAGGACTGCGATCAGGAGCAACTTCGCGGACTATGGGTCCGCGGAAGGAGAAAATTGTGAAGATCAGGAAACTCCTGGGCGCCGTTGCGGTTGTCCTCGCTGTGACCGTAGGGGCCACAGGGTGCGGCAGCCGGCCCGGCACGGCCGCCCCGGCCGCCAGTGCCGATGCTGCCGGTTCCCTCGTCGGGATCTCGATGCCGACGCAGACTTCGGAACGGTGGATCGCCGACGGCAAGAACGTCTCGGACTCCTTGACGAAGCTAGGGTACAAGGCTGACCTGCAGTACGCCAATGACGACATCCCCACGCAGGTGTCCCAGATCGAGAACATGCTCACCAAGGGCGCCAAAGCCCTGATCGTCGCGGCCATCGACGGCACCACGCTGACCGACGTCCTCGCCAAGGCGAAAGAACAGAACGTCAAGGTCATCGCCTACGACCGGCTCATCAACGGCACTCCGAACGTCGACTTCTACACCACCTTCGACAACTACACGGTGGGCGTGCAGCAGGCCACTTCGCTGCTGACCGGCCTGGGCCTTGTTGACGCCAGCGGCAACAAGGTCGAAGGCAAGGGCCCGTTCAATGTGGAGCTCTTCGCCGGCAGCCCGGATGACAACAACGCCAACTTCTTCTGGACCGGCGCCATGGACACCCTCAAGCCGTACCTGGACGCCGGAACCCTGAAGGTGCCCAGCGGCCAGACCAAGTTTGAGCAGGCTGCCATCCTGCGCTGGCAGGCCCCCGTGGCCCAGAAGCGCATGGAGGACATCCTCACGGCCGCCTACAGCTCCGGCACCAAGCTCGACGGCGTCCTCTCCCCGTATGACGGCCTCTCCATCGGCATCATCTCGGCCCTGACCAGCACCGGCGGCTACGCCAAGGGAAGCCTGCCGATCGTCACCGGCCAGGACGCCGAAAAGGGTTCGGTGAAGTCCATCACCGCCGGCGAGCAGTACTCCACGATCTTCAAGGACACCCGCCAGCTCGGAGCCCAGGCCGTGAAGATGGTCGACGCCCTCCTGAAGGGACAGGAACCCGAGGTCAACGACACCAAGACCTATGACAACAAGGTCAAGGTAGTCCCTGCGTACCTGCTCAAGTCCGTGATCATCACGAATGAGAACTACAAGAAGGAACTCATCGACTCCGGTTACTACACCGCGGCCGACGTCAAGTAGCCACCTCGAAGGGTGGCGGGCCGCGTCGAGTCCGGGCCGCCACCCTTCCCGTAGACCCCTGCAGCCGCAGGACGTCCCAAG
Organism: Arthrobacter sp. P1_B3; assembly: GCF_056406615.1. Lineage (NCBI taxonomy): Bacteria > Bacillati > Actinomycetota > Actinomycetes > Micrococcales > Micrococcaceae > Arthrobacter > Arthrobacter sp. P1_B3. The sequence continues at coordinate 167,786 of NZ_JBFTZV010000001.1, forward strand.
TACTACCAGTCAGTGAGAATTGGCGATGAACACACCCATTCTTCAAATGCGAGGAATCACCAAGACCTTCCCGGGCGTGAAGGCCCTCCAGGACGTCACCCTGCAGGTGAACCGCGGCGAAGTCCATGCCATCTGCGGTGAAAACGGCGCCGGCAAATCCACCCTGATGAAGGTGCTGTCCGGCGTCTACCCGCACAGCTCCTTCGACGGCGACATTCTCTTCGAAAACGAACCCTGCAACTTCTCCAGCATCAGCGACAGCGAGAAGCGCGGAATCGTGATCATTCACCAGGAGCTGGCCCTGAGCCCTTACCTGTCGATCGCCGAGAACATCTACCTCGGCAACGAACAGGCCAAGCGCGGCTGGGTGGACTGGCGCAAGACCAACCTGGAAGCCGCGAAACTCCTGGCCCGGGTGGGCCTGAGTGAAAACCCGGTCACCCCCGTCCAGCACATCAGCGTGGGCAAGCAGCAGCTCGTGGAAATCGCAAAGGCACTCTCGAAGGAGGTCAAACTCCTTATTCTCGACGAACCGACGGCGGCCCTCAACGACGAGGACTCGAGCCACCTGCTGGACCTGATCCTGCACCTGAAGGGCCAGGGTGTCACCAGCATCATCATCAGCCACAAGCTCAACGAAATCCGCAAAGTTGCGGACGCCGTCACAGTCATCCGCGACGGCAAGACGATCGAAACCCTCCGCCTGGGCGACGGCGAGATCACCCAGGAACGCATTATCCGCGCAATGGTGGGCCGGGACCTGGAAAGCCTGTATCCGGACCGGGAACCACGGATTGGCGAGGAAGTCCTGCGGATCGAGGACTGGTCCGTCCGGCACCCGCAGGACTACAGCCGGATGGTGGTCAACAACGCCAGCCTCAACGTCCGCAAGGGGGAAGTCGTGGGGCTTGCCGGACTAATGGGTGCCGGCAGGACGGAGCTGGCCATGAGCGTCTTCGGGCGCAGCTACGGCACCGCAACGTCGGGGAAAGTGTTCAAGCACGGCACGGAAATCAACACTTCCACCGTCTCGGAGGCAATCAAGCACGGCATCGCCTACGCCACCGAGGACCGCAAGCTCTACGGCCTGAACCTCATCGAGGACATCAAACGCAACGTTTCCATGGCCGCGCTGCGCAAGCTGGTCAAGGGCGGCTGGGTGGACAAGAACCAGGAAACTGTGGTGGCCAACGACTACCGGAAGAGCATGAATATCAAGGCTCCGTCGGTTGCCGCCATCACGGGCAAGTTGTCCGGCGGCAACCAGCAGAAGGTCGTGTTGAGCAAGTGGATGTTCTCCGACCCGGACGTGCTGATCCTCGACGAACCGACCCGGGGGATCGACGTCGGCGCGAAGTTTGAGATCTACACGATCATCGCGAAGCTGGCCGCGGAAGGAAAGGCGGTCATTGTGATCTCCTCCGAACTTCCCGAACTGCTGGGCATCTGCGACAGGATCTACGCCCTGTCCGCCGGGCACATCACCGGCGAGGTCCCGATCGCCGAAGCATCGCAGGAAACCCTCATGCACTACATGACCAAAGAGAAGGAATAGCGAACATGTCCGCCCTCCGAGAATCCCTGGGCTTCCTGGCAAGCCGCCTCCGCCAGGTCGGCATCTTTGTCGCCCTGATCCTGATCGTCCTGCTGTTCCAGATCCTGACGGACGGGATCCTGCTGCAGCCGCAGAACGTCACCAACCTGGTGGTCCAGAACAGCTACATCCTGATCCTGGCCATCGGCATGGTGATGGTGATCATCGCCGGCCACATCGACCTGTCCGTGGGTTCGGTCGCCGGCTTCATCGGCGCCTGCGCCGGTGTCATGATCGTGCACTGGGGATGGGACTGGTGGCTCGCCATCCCGGCCTGCCTGCTGGTCGGCGCGCTGGTGGGTGCCTGGCAGGGCTACTGGATCGCGTACGTCGGCATTCCCGCCTTCATCGTCACCCTCGCCGGGATGCTGATTTTCCGCGGCCTGACACTGATCGTTCTCAAGAACCAGCAGATCACGCCGTTCCCGGGCGAACTGCGGGCGCTGGGCGGCGGCTTCCTGCCGGACATTTCCGGCGGCACGTCGGTTCTGGAGTGGCTGACGGTCATCCTTGGCGTCGGCGCCACCTTGGCGCTCGTGATCCAGGCCGTCAAGGAACGCCGGATCCGCAAGAAGTTCGAACTCGAGAACGAGCCAATGGCCTGGTTCGCCACCAAGACCGCGTTCATTGCCCTGCTCATGCTGACCATCACCTTCCTGCTCGCCAGCTACCGGGGCACCCCGATCGTCCTGATCGTGCTGGCGGTCCTGGTGATCGTCTACACGGCCCTGATGAACAACAGCGTCTTCGGCCGGCACACCTACGCGCTCGGCGGCAATCTCCACGCTGCTGAGCTGTCCGGCATCAAGACCAAGGCCGTCACCTTCCGGCTGTTCGTGAACATGGGCGTCCTTGCCGCACTGGCCGGCCTCGTGTTCACGGCCCGGCTCAACTCCGCCCAGCCGGCCGGCGGCACAGGCTTCGAACTGGACGCCATCGCGGCGGCGTTCATCGGCGGCGCCGCAGTCACAGGCGGCATCGGAACCGTTGCAGGGGCCATGATCGGTGGCCTCATCATGGGTGTCCTCAACAACGGCATGTCGATCCTGGGCCTCGGCACCGACTACCAGCAGCTCATCAAGGGCCTGGTGCTGCTCCTCGCCGTCGGCTTCGACATCTTCAACAAGAACCGCAGCGGCAAGGGCGGCGGGGCCTCGATCATTCAGCGCCTCAAGCTGAAAACCCCGCCCGCGGCGGATGCCGACGCCGGGAGGCCGGCGGAGGAGCGTCCGGTCCCGGTACCGGCCGGAAACTAGCGCGGGATACCGCAGACTGCTGCGACCCGGGTTGGCCTTCAGGAGGCCAACCCGGGTCGCTCGTTTTTGCGCGGGTATCTTTCGACGCGCAGAATGTCCTGCGACGCGCAAATTTCCTCCCGACACGGGAATCCCGGCGTCGCGAGGAAATTAGCGCGTCGCCAGGCTGAACGCGCGTCGCCGAGCGTCCAAGTCCGGCGCGCTCACTCGCCGTGGACGGCGGCCTGGCGCTCCTCTGACCGGTTCAAATAGGCCAGCAGCAGCTCCCCGGCGCGGTCCAGGTCCCCGGCCTCCAGGGCGCTGCAGATTTCCTCGTTGTCCGGCAGATAGCCCCGGTAGAAATGCGCATCCACGGTGGCCTTGTGGAAGAACAGCCGCATCTCGGCCAGGACCTGGGACATGATCGTGTCCAGCCGCCGGCTTCCGGCCAGGGCAACGATCGCGCCATGGAAATGCTGGTTGGCGTTGCCCAGGCCCTCCTCGTCGTTGGCGGCCGCCGCGGCTTTGCCCTCTTCCACAGCCGCGCGGACCGCGGCCACCCGCTCCGGACTGCCGCCGCCGCTGATCGCGCTGACTTCAATAGCGCGGCGCACCGTGTAGACGTCGTGGATGTCGCCCGCCTCCAGACTGGCCACAAAGACACCCCGGTTCGGGTGCCGGACCACCAGGCGCTCGGCCGCAAGTTCGGCGAACGCCTCGCGGACCGTGTTGCGCGAAACGCCCAGGTCTTCGGCGATGGTCGATTCCGTGAGCCGGGCTCCCGGCAGGAGCAGGCCCTCCGCCAGTTGCAGGCGCAGTTCGGCTGCCACCCGGTCCGCCACGGAAGGAACGGCCACCCGCAGCCGCGCCGCAGCCGCGGCCAGGGCGGGACCGGCAGCTGCTTCGGAAGTCGTCATAGTGCCGAATCTACACGATTGTTCCTACTTTAAATCGTCGGATTGTTGAACAATCGGAGAAATTGATGCATCCTAGTAGGGGGCTATCATGAGACGAGGATCACAAATGGCAACCATCGACCTGAACAGCGACGTTGGCGAGTCTTTCGGACGCTGGACCCTAGGCGACGACACGGCGATGTTCCGCTCGGTCTCCAGCGCCAACGTGGCTTGCGGATTCCACGCGGGGGATCCCAGCGTCATCCGCCGGACCTGCCGCGAGGCCGTGGCTGCGGGTGTCGTGATCGGCGCCCACGTCGGCTACCGCGATCTCGCCGGGTTTGGCCGCCGTTTCCTCGACATCGACCCGATCGAACTGGCGGACGACGTCGTCTACCAGATCGGTGCGCTGCAGGCGCTGGCCGCCGTCGAGGGCGGCACGGTCAGGTACGTGAAGCCGCACGGCGGCCTCTACAACGCCATCGTCTCGCACACCGCCCAGGCGCAGGCCGTCGTCGACGCCGTGAAGTCCGTTGACCCTAACCTGCCGATCCTGGGCCTGCCGGGCTCGGAAGTGCTGCGCCTCGCCGAGGCCGCCGGCCTCCGCGCGGTCACCGAAGCCTTTGCCGACCGCGCTTACAACCCGGACGGCACCCTGGTATCCCGTACGCTCCCCGGAGCCGTGCTGGAGGACCCCGCTCTCGTCACTGAGCATGTCCTCCGAATGGCCACCGATTCCGCCGTCCGCACTATCGACGGCTCCATCCTGAAAATCCGCGCCGAAAGCATCTGCGTGCACGGCGACTCCCCGGGAGCCGTCACCATGGCCGCCGCTGTCCGCGAAGCGCTCAACGCCGCGGACATCACCACCGCCGCCTTCGTCTAAGCCGAAGCAACACCTGCTTCATCCCCGGTTCCGCCGGGATCACCCGCACTCACACCCAAGCAACAGGCAGCACCCGCACACCTGGAGGAAAACCATGACTGCAGCACCGCATCAGGCCACCCCGGCCGCCGGCAAGAGGAGGATCCCGCCAGGCGCCCTCAAGGCCTACGTCGCGAGCCTCACCGGCACTTCGCTGGAGTACTACGACTTCGCGATCTACTCCGTGGCCTCGGCCTTGGTGTTCCCCAAGGTCTTCTTCCCGGGCAACGACGAATACGTCGGGCTGCTGCTGTCCTTCTCGACCTTTGCGGTAGGCTACCTCGCCCGTCCCATCGGCGGCGTGATCTTCGGCCGGCTCGGTGACAAGATCGGCCGCAAGCACGTCCTCGTGACCACCCTGCTGCTGATCGGCATCGCAACGGTGGTGATCGGCGTGCTCCCGGGCTACGCCACCATCGGTATAGCCGCTCCCATCATCCTCGTGTTGCTGCGCCTGGCACAGGGCATCGGCGTCGGCGGCGAATGGGGCGGTGCCGTCCTGCTCTCGAGCGAATTCGGCGACGCCAAGCGGCGCGGCTTCTGGTCTTCCGCCGCGCAGATCGGCCCGCCCGCCGGCAACCTGATGGCCAACGGCGTCCTGGCCGTGCTCGCCGCGACCCTCAGCAACGAAGACTTCCTCTCCTGGGGCTGGCGTGTGGCCTTCCTCGCCTCGGCCTTGTTGGTGGGCTTCGGCCTGCTGATCCGGCTGAAGCTTGAGGAAACCCCCGTCTTCAAGGCCATCCAGGCCCACGGCGAACAGCCCAAGGCCCCCATCAAGGAGGTCTTCACCAAGGAGCCGCGCGCCCTCGTGTCCGCCGCCCTGTCCCGCATCAGCCCGGACGTGCTGTACTCCCTGCTTACCGTCTTCATGGCCGTCTACGCCACCAAGCAACTGGGCATGAGCACCAGCAACGTACTGACCGCCATCCTGATCGGCTCCGCCTTCCAGCTGGTCCTGATCCCCGCGGCGGGCGCCCTCACGGACCGCATCAACCGCCGCCTCGTATACGGCATCGCCGCCGTCGGAACCGCCATTTACATCCCGCTGTTCTTCGTCATGATCCAGGACAAGTCGGTCGTCACGCTGACCGTCGGCATCGTGATCGGGCTGGCCTTCCACGCCTTCATGTACGGCCCGCAGGCCGCATACATCACCGAGCAGTTCCCGGCCCGGCTGCGCTACGCCGGCAGCTCGCTGGCTTACACCCTGGCCGGCGTGGTCGGCGGCGCCATCGCACCGTTGGTCTTCACCGCCCTCTTCGCCGCTAGCGGCAACTGGTTCCTGATCGCTGGCTACCTCGCGGTCGCCTCGATCGTGACGGTGATCGGGCTGGCCATCGGGCGCAACCCGCATACCGACGAAGAAGAGCGGCTCCTGCAGGATGCCCACGCCTGAGCACTTTGGATCCTATGCAGCGGATCTGTCCACCGGCACCGGCACAATGAGTGAGGCACTCGTGATTGAGACAGCAGGGGAACCCCCGAAGGTAGAGAACGCAACAGTTCACAGAGTCCGCTCCGTGCGGGCCGTGGGAACGCGCGCGGTCCTGGCCGAGCTCTCCGGCACGCAGGATGTGCTTGCCCTGCAGGCGCTGCTGCTGGAGAAGCCGTTGCCGGGCCAGCAGGACGTCCTGGCCGCGGCCGAGACCGTCCTGGTCAGGGCCGATTCCCCGGCCTCGGCCCGGCGCATCGCCGCCCGGCTGCTGCAGCTCGACCTCACCGCACCGGTGCAGCTCGACGGCGAACTGGTGGTTATCGACACCGTGTACGACGGCGAGGACCTCGCCGAGGTCGGGCGGCTCACCGGCCTCGGAACGGAGGGTGTGATCGCCGCCCACTCCGGCCAGATCTGGACCGTGGCCTTCGCCGGCTTTGCGCCCGGATTCGGATACATGGTGGGGGAGAACCAGCAGCTGGAGGTGCCCCGGCGCAGCTCGCCGCGCACCGCCGTGCCCGCAGGTTCCGTGGCGCTGGCCGGCAACTATTCGGCCGTGTACCCGCGCCGTTCCCCGGGCGGCTGGCAGCTGATCGGGCGCACCAACGCCCGGATGTGGGACCTGGACCGGGACCAGCCCGCCCTGGCCGCCCCCGGTCACCGGGTGCAGTTCCGGCCGGTCCGGGATGCGGTGCTCGTCGCGGAGCCAGTCGCGGAGTCAGCCGCGGCGCCTGCGGCTGAGCATGCCGGCACCGTGCCGGAACCGGGTGCCGGGGACGTCGCCCGCGGACTCCGGATCGTTTCGCCCGGTCTGCAGAGCCTGATCCAGGATCTGGGCCGCCATGGCCACTCTGCCCTGGGCGTCTCCGCCGCCGGTGCACTGGACCGGGCCTCGCTGCGCCGGGCCAACCGCCTCGTCGGCAACGCCCCCGCCGCGGCCGGCATCGAGACCGTCGCCGGGGGGCTCAAGGTCCAGGCCGTGGCCGACCAGGTCCTCGCCGTCACTGGCGCACCGTCGGCACTGAGTATCGAGTCGGCGCCGGACAGCGATGGTGAAACGTGGCACCGCGCGGTGCCGATGGCCGCCCCGTTCGCGCTGCTCGACGGTGAAACGCTCAGCCTTGGCGCGCCGCAGAGCGGCTTCCGCAGCTATCTCGCGGTCCGCGGTGGGGTGGACACAGCCCTGGTGCTGGGCAGCCGCTCGACCGACACGATGTCCGGGATCGGTCCGGCGCCCCTGGCCGCCGGGCAGGTGCTGGCCGCCGGTGGGGAAGCCGAATCCGGCGTCGTCGGGGCTCCCGAACTGCAGCCGGACTACCCGGGCACTGGGGTGACCGTCCTCGACGTCGTCCCCGGTCCCCGCGCCGACTGGTTCGATCAGGCGGCGCTGGACTCGTTCACCGCCCAGGACTGGTCCGTGCTGCCGCAGTCCAACCGGGTCGGCATGCGCCTTGATGGGACCCCGCTGCAGCGCAGCCGCCAGGGCGAACTGCCCAGCGAAGGCACCGTGGCGGGCGCCCTGCAGGTCCCGCCGGAGGGGCTGCCCGTGCTCTTCCTGGCCGATCATCCCATCACCGGCGGCTACCCCGTGATCGCCGTGGTGGTCGACTCCCAGCTGGACCTCGCCGCGCAGGTCCCCATCGGCGGCAAGATCCGCTTCCGCTGGGCCGAACACAGCGCCACTGAGCGCAGCGCCGAACACGGCACCACTGAACACGTCACCACCGAAGAAGAAGCGAGTAACTGATGCGCAAGGTCCTGATCGCAAACCGTGGAGAAATCGCGGTCCGCATAGCCCGGGCCTGCGACGACGCGCAGTTGGCGTCCGTCGCCGTCTACGCCGACATCGACGCCGACGCCCTGCACGTCTCCGCCGCCGATGAAGCCTTCAGCCTGGACGGCAACTCGCCCGCGGACACGTACCTGAACATCCCCAAGCTCCTCGCCGTGGCGGCCGAGTCCGGAGCGGACGCCGTCCACCCCGGCTACGGCTTCCTCTCCGAGAACGCCGACTTTGCCCAGGCCGTCCTCGACGCCGGACTGACCTGGATCGGTCCGACGCCGGACGCAATCCGGCTGCTCGGCAACAAGATCACGGCCCGCGACGCGGCCGTCCGGGCCGGCGCCCCCTTGGTGGCCGGCAGCGACGGTCCTGTCGACACGGCTGCCGAAGCCCGGGCCTTCGCCGAACAGCACGGCCTGCCGATCGCCATCAAGGCCGCTTTCGGCGGTGGCGGCCGCGGCATGAAGGTGGTCAGGGTCATCGACGAGGTCGAGGAAGCCTTCGACTCCGCCGTCCGTGAAGCAGTGGCCGCCTTCGGCCGGGGCGAGTGCTTCGTGGAGCGCTACCTGGACCGTCCGCGCCACGTGGAGGCGCAGGTCCTGGCGGACACACACGGCAACGTCGTGGTCGTCGGAACCCGCGACTGCTCACTGCAGCGCCGGCACCAGAAGCTCCTGGAGGAGGCTCCCGCGCCGTTCCTCAGCGACGAGCAGACCAAGCTGATTTACGACGCCGCCAAGGCCGTCTGCCGGGAGGCCGGCTACTCCGGCGCCGGCACGGTGGAATTCCTGGTCGCGGCGGATGGCACGGTGGCATTCCTCGAGGTCAACACCCGGCTCCAGGTGGAGCACCCCATCACCGAGGAAACCACGGGGATCGACCTCGTCCAGGAACAGTTTCGGATCGCCGCGGGGGAGCCGCTGCGCCTGGCCGAGGACCCGGCGCCGCGCGGGCACGCCTTCGAATTCCGGCTCAACGCCGAGGACGTGGGCCGCGGCTTCCTGCCCTCGCCCGGGACCATCGGCGAGTTCGCCGGCCCCACCGGCCCTGGCATCCGGCTCGACACCGGCGTCCGCTCCGGCTCCTTCGTCCCGCCGCAGTTCGATTCCCTGCTCGCGAAGCTGATTGTCACCGGCGCGGACCGCCAGCAGGCCCTGCGTCGGGCCCGCCGGGCCCTCGCCGAAATGCGCATCACCGGGGTGGCCACCGTGCTGCCGTTCCACCGGGCAGTGCTGGAGTCCCCGGACTTCACGTCCGAGGACGGGCTGGGCATCCACACCCGCTGGATCGAAACCGACTTCGCGGACAGTGCCTCCATCCCCGCCGATCCCGACTACAGCACCACAGCGCCCGACGGCGAACGCCGCACTATCACCGTCGACGTGGACGGACGGCGCCTCGCCGTCGGCCTTCCGGCCGACTTGCTGGACGGCTGGGCACGCTCTGGCAGTCCGCTGCCCGCAGGTGTGTCCGTGGAAGCGGCGTCCGACGGCGGTGCTTCCGCTGCCGACCCGGGCGAGCTGCGCGCCGACATGGCCGGGACCGTGGTGAAGTGGCTCGTCGAGCCGGGCGCCGAGGTATCGGCCGGGGACCCGGTTGTGGTCCTTGAAGCGATGAAGATGGAAACCCAGGTCTCCGCGCACCGGGACGGCACTGTCACTGACGTCCGCACCGAAGCCGGCGGAGTGGTTGCGGCCGGGGCCGTGCTGGCGCTGATCGGCTAGCTGCCGCCCCTTCGGAGAGTCCAGAAACGCCCGCCCGGGATAGCCCCGGGCGGGCGTTTCTGCGTGGTGCAGTGTGTCAGGCCTAGAGCAGGCTGGAGCCGATGTCCTTTCCGATCCGGCGGAGCAGCGCGGCGGAAAGGCCGGGGTCATTGGCGGAATCCTGGTCCGTGTAGTCGGCCAGAGTGTAGACCCGGGTCAGGTCCATTTCGGACCACCGTTCCTGGGGCAGGAGGGAGCGGCCGGCGACGGCGATGACCGGACGGGATCCGGACCGCCGGGCGACGGCCGCCGGCAGCTTCCCGGCAAGGGTCTGCTCGTCGAGGCTGCCTTCGCCGGTGACGACGACGTCACAGGTGTCCTTGCGGGCATTGAAGTCCAGCAGGTCCAGGAAGTAGTCGGCGCCGGAGACCTGCTTTGCCCCGAGCAGCAGGCACGCGTAGCCGATTCCTCCGGCGCTGCCGGCGCCGTCGTGCTGGGCGAGCCGGTCCGCCTCGGTGATTCCCGCCGCTGTGAGCCCGGTGACGAAATGTTCGAGGCCCTTGTCGAGAGAGGCGATCTCCTCGGGTCCGGCGCCTTTTTGGGGGCCGAAGACCGCCGGTGCGCCGTGGGCGCCGAGCAGCGGGTTGTGGACGTCGCTGGCGACGACGAGCTCGGTGTCGGCAAGTTCGGGGAGGGCGGTCCGCTGGATGCTGTGGATCTGTGCCAGCGCCCCGCCGCTGCCGTAGAGCTGGCGGCCGTCGGCGTCCCGGAAGCTGTACCCGAGGGCGGTGAGCATTCCCATGCCGCCGTCCGTGCTGGCGCTGCCGCCCAGGGCCAGAACGATCCTGGCCGGTTTCAGGCTGAGGGCGAACAGGACAGCTTCGCCGAAGCCGCGGCTGGAGGCACCCAGCGGATCCAGTGTTCCGCCGGGCAGGAGTCCCAGGCCGCAGGTGTTGGCCACCTCGACGACGGCGGTGGCGCCGTCGAACGCGATGCTGGCCTGGACGGGCTGGCCGGTGGGTCCTGAGACGGTGTAGCTGCGCCGGGTGAAGCCGGAGGCGACGGCGGCGTCGACGCTGCCGTCACCTCCGTCCGCCAGTGGAAGCAGTTCGCAGTGGATCGTCCCGGCCGCGCCGGTGAAACCAGAGGCGGAACGGAGTCCTGCTGCCAGGGCATCGGCCACCTCACCGGCCGTGAGGCTGCCCTTGAACTTGTCGGGTGCGATCAGGGCTCGCACGCGTTTCGGGGCGGTTGTGGTGAACATGTCAGATGCTTTTCGAGTAGGCAGGGCGCCGGTCATCACTGGAGGCGGGGGCGTCATCGGCCGGTTCTGCGTGCTGGGGACTGGCCGTGCGGGGATCGTGGGCGGTCAGGTCAGCAGCGATGTCCGTGAACTCGTCGAGGGGTGTCGGATCCTCGCTGGGCAGGGGCTCAACCACTTCGCCGTTGAAGACTCGGCGGACACGGTCCGCGTCCAGCGTCCGGTCCCACCAGGCGATGAACAGTGTGGCGACGGCGTTGCCGGTGAAGTTCACCAGGGCCCGGCATTCGGACATGAACTTGTCGATGCCGAAGATGAGCATGATGCCGGCGGCCGGGATGGTGCCGATGGTGGCCAGGGTGGCGGTCAGGGCGATGAAGCCGCCGCCGGCGACGCCGGCCGCGCCCTTGGAGGTGAGCAGCATGACCGCGATCAGGCCCAGCTGCTGGCCGATGGTCAGCTCGGTGTTGGTGGCCTGGGCGATGTAGACGGCGGCCAGCGAAAGGTAGATGGCGGCGCCGTCGAGGTTGAAGCTGTAGCCGGTGGGAACGACGAGCCCGACGGTTTCCTTCTTGACCCCTGCGTGCTCAAGCTTGCGCATCAGGCCCGGCAGCGCCGGTTCGGCGGTGGAGGTGCCAAGGATGAGCAGGTACTCCTCCTTGAGGTGGCGGATCATCTTGAAGATGTTCAGCTTCAGGAAGGCCATGACGGATCCGAGGACCACGACGACGAACAGGATCGACGTGGCGTAGAACAGGGCGATCAGCCCGCCCATGCTGGAGAGGGACGAGACGCCGTACTTGCCGACGGCGAAGGCCATCGCGCCGAACGCGCCCAGCGGGGCGGCTTTCATGATGAAGCCCAGGATCTTGAACATGACCCCGGTGAGGCGCTGGACCCCGTCCAGGACGGGCGCCCCGACTTTGCCCGTGGCGTTCAGGGCGATGCCGAAGATCACGGCGATGAAGATGATCTGGAGGATGTCGCCCTCCACGAAGGGCGCGGCGATGCTGGTCGGGATGATGTGGGTCAGGAACTGCCACCATTCCTGGTGGGCGCCGGTTTCGATGAGCTTGGCCGCGGAGTCCGTGGTCTTGATGGCGCTGGCGTCGGCGTTGACGCCCTCGCCGAGGCGGAAGATGTTGATGGCGACCAGGCCGAAGAGCAGGGCGAAGATGGTGCCGATCTGAAAGTACGTCAGGGCCTTCAGGCCGGTCATGCCGACCTTTTTCAGGTCCGCGACGCTGGCGATGCCGCCGACGATGGTCAGGAACACGATGGGACCGATCAGCATCCTCATGGCGTTGACGAACGTGGTGCCGATCGGTTCCAGGGCGATGCCGGCGGCGGGCGCGAGCCAGCCCACGAGAATGCCGAGGACGATTCCGGTCAATACCCAGAAGTACAGCTGCCTGTACCAGCGTGTCTTGGGGGCCGGCGTTGCCGCGCCCGGGGTGGTGATGGGTCCCATGATTCCTACCTCATTGTGGAATGTGATTGCCGGTGGTGTTTGAAGAATGAAAGAGCTGGGCCGGGCGGGCGGCGGCGACGGTGCGCGGCGCCGCCCGCCCGAACGTGGTCTGGCTAGACGGCGGCCAGGGTGTGGGCGAGGGCCTTGATGATGGCGTCGGTGACGTCATCGGTGTTGGCTTCGCCGCCGACGTCGCGTGTCAGGTGGCCGGCGGCCGTGGTCTGTTCGATGGCGGCCTCGATGCGGCGGGCTTCCTCGTGCAGGCCGAAGTGGTCCAGCATCAGGGCGGCGCTGGCGATCGCGCCGATCGGGTTACTGATACCCTTGCCGGCGATATCCGGCGCGGAGCCGTGGACCGGTTCGAACATGGACGGGAAGCGGCGTTCCGGGTTCAGGTTAGCGCTGGCCGCCAGGCCGAGGCTCCCGGCCAGGGCGCAAAGTGACGGCCAAGCTGGTCAACAGGGCAGCAGAGCGGGTGGAGCGTTCCCGGAGGGCCGTCAAACGCTCCGCCGGCCGGACCTCCCGCGACACGGCGCTGCACGAGGTGCGAAAGGATGCCAAGCGCCTGCGCCACGCGGGCGAATCGGTCACGGAAATCCACGGCAAACGCGCCGTCAAACTCACGAAGTCCGCTGGACGGCTCCAGACAGTCCTCGGCGACCATCAGGACAGCGTCATGGCAACAGCCCTGCTGGGGAGACTGGCGGCCACCCCGGACCTGACCGCCGACACTGACCTCGGCTTCCAGGGTTTGCTGGAGATGGAAGAACGCATTGCCCGGAAAACGGAGAAGAAAGCCCGCAAGGCAGGGAAGAAGCTTCGCGGCCTGCGCCTCCGTTCCTGATTCGCGACGTTTCCGTGTCAGGATCAGTTATGACCGACCGTCTGATGCTGCTCGACACCGCGTCGCTGTACTTTCGCGCGTTCTACGGGGTACCCGACACCATCCGCCGTGCCGACGGCACCCCGGTGAACGCCGTCCGCGGGCTGCTCGACATGATCGCGCGGCTGACCACCGACTACGGCGCGACGCACCTCATTGCGTGCTGGGATGACGACTGGCGTCCGCAGTGGCGGGTGGACCTCATCCCGAGCTACAAATCGCATCGAGTTGCCGAGGTGGTGGCCGACGCCCCCGATGTGGAGATCGTGCCGGACGCGCTCGAGGCGCAGATTCCGATGATCCGCCGGGTGCTCGGGCTCGCCGGCATCGCCGTCGTCGGGGCTGTCGAGCATGAGGCCGACGATGTCATCGGCACCTACGCCAGCCACGCCGAGCTTCCGGTCGACGTGGTGACGGGCGACCGCGACCTCTTCCAGGTCGTCGACGACGCCCGCCACGTGCAGGTGATCTACACCGCGCGCGGCATGAAGAACCTCGAAGTCCTGACCGACGCCGTCGTCGTCGGCAAGTACCGCGTGCTGCCCGGGCAGTATGCCGACTACGCGACCCTGCGCGGCGACAGCTCCGACGGGTTGCCGGGCGTCGCCGGCATCGGCGAGAAAACCGCCGCGTCGCTGCTCGGGGAGTACGGCACGCTTGACGGGCTGCTCGCGGCTGCCGCTGACGCAGAAAGCGGGCTCTCCGCATCCGTACGGTCGAAGCTCGCCGCGGCGGCGGACTACCTCGCGGTCGCGCCCGCCGTCGTGAAGATCGTGCGGGACCTGGAACTGCCGACGCTCGAGGAGGCCGGCGCGCAACTGCACCCAGTCCTCGGCGGTTCCCGGGCCGATCTTGAGCGTCTCGCCAAAGAGTGGAACCTCGGCGGCTCGGTCGGGCGGCTCCTTGAGGCACTCGACCTGCTCCGTTAGGGAAAGTCCTTGGATTGTGTGGTCAAAAGGCCGGGGCGGAGGTGCGATACGGATCGCACCTCCGCCCTCCGGAGGCCTGTTTTCAGTGTTTCTTGAAGGCGTCCTTGACTTTTTCGCCGGCCTGCTTCAGGTCTGCTTTGACGTGATGGCTTTTGCCCTCTGCCTTCATCTTGTCGTCGCCGGTGGCTTTGCCGGCCGTCTCTTTGCCTTTGCCGTGGAGTTTCTCGGCGGCATTGTGGATCTTGTCACCCAGGCCCATGATGATCCTCCTTATTTGGTCGCCCCCGCGACGTGAATGCCATGGAGGCCACAGTTAATTGTAGGGACAGATGTGCCGAAAGTGGGGGCGATGACCCGACACCATTTGCGGCGGTCCGGGGCCACCGTGCGGCCCTGGGAAACCTGTCAGGATCAAGCGATCAGGGTATGCAGATCCACTCCGAAGATGGCTACAAGGGGCCAGAGGATAATTGCCGCCAGGCCTTCCACAATGTTGCCGGGAATGTTCCAGGCCACTAGATAGCCGTGGGTGGCGGCGACCACGACGCCGATGGCCAGATACACGGTCCCGATCAGACCTATTCCGCGCCCGCCAGATTGGCGCCTGCCTATTCCGCGCATCATCGCTCTTTTCCCGCTGCGGGGTGTGGCTCTAACTATATTGTTGCCGGGTCATTTGCGGGAGGGGCCATTGGCACCATTGGCAGGGGGCCGCGCCCGAAGCCAACGCATGGAACTCGGGGCCGTAAACGGGGGTGTTAGTCGGCGAGGATGCGGTAGAGCGCGCGGCGGGTGTCATCGATTACTTCCATGGCGGCAGTGCGTTGTTCCTCGGTCGCCGAGAAGCGGAACTGGTGGATGACTCCCATGAGCTTTCCCACGCTCTGGTGAAACGCCGGCCCGGATCCTTGGGGATCGGTGTTCCACGCGTTCCCCAGCTCCTCGGCGTGATCGGCCACGTAAGCCTTGCCCGCGTCGGTGAGGGTGAACTCGGTGCGCCGTCCGTCACCCACGGGCGCGATCAGCTCCTCATCAACGAGCTGCTGGAGCGTCGGGTAGACGGAGCCCGGGCTCGGACGCCAGGCTCCCGACGTCTTGTCGGCAATTGTCTTGATCAGGCCGTAGCCGTTGGACGGTGATTCGGCCAAGAGGGAGAGAATCGCGGAGCGAACATCGCCCCTGTTGGCCCGCCGCGAACCGCCGGGACCGAATCCCGGTCCGAAACCCGGTCCGAATCCTGGCCCGAAACCCGGCCCAAACCCGCGGCCCGGCCCGAATCCGCCGTGTCCGTGGGGTCCGCGACAGCTCCTGCCGCGCCCGAAGCGTCCCAGTGCGGGTCCGCCGTCCGTTAATTTGTCGTCGTGATTGCCTTTCATAACAACATCGTCCTTCCACTTCACTTGAATCTCACTGATGGTCGCCGATCCTTCGGCGATAATTAACGATATATCGGTGAGTGTCGCCGGTCAATGGTCCATCCGACTGGTATTTCGCTGACAGTGGGGAGGTTGCCGGCCGCCGCCGGACCCAGGGCCGACAGTCCGTGCCATCGCCTCGACGCTGAAATGATCCAGCCGGGCACCCTTCGCGGATTCGCCCAGCCGGACAGATCAATCAGCACCCGATCACGGGCCGAAGCCGCGGGAAGCCGCGGTCACTTCTGTTCGTGGTCTCTGAAAGTGATTCGGAGCGGCCGGGGTGCAGGGCCGGACGTGCAGGCTTTAGACCGGCCCTGCCTGGGTGAACGTGGGCACCATTGTCACGGATCCCACGTTCGGGAGTGCGTGGCGGGTGGCGTGGTCGATTTCGTCGTGGAGAGTGGCAAGTTCCCCTAAAGCGGTGATCGCGGTCATGGGGATGGAGACCTCGACGTGGAGCCGGTGGCCGGACCAGCGCAGCCGGGACGTTGCGCCCTCGGGGGCGTGGGCGGTGACAACTGCTGCCAGGCGGTCCGTCAGGTTCGGGTCGACGCCGTCCATGAGCCGGCGCCCGATGTCGCGAATGGTTCCCCACA
Organism: Arthrobacter sp. P1_B3; assembly: GCF_056406615.1. NCBI lineage: Bacteria > Bacillati > Actinomycetota > Actinomycetes > Micrococcales > Micrococcaceae > Arthrobacter > Arthrobacter sp. P1_B3. The sequence goes on from NZ_JBFTZV010000001.1 coordinate 183,915, forward strand.
GCAGCACGGCGATTGCTGCGGAGATGAGCAGGCCCACGATCGGGTCCGCGAGGGGGAACCCGAGCCATATGCCGATGACTCCGGCGACGACGGCCAGTGAGGTGAACCCGTCGGTGCGGGCGTGAATGCCATCGGCCACGAGCGCGGCGGAGCCGATCCGTCGTCCCACGCGGATCCTGTAGATCGCGACGAGTTCGTTGCCGGCAAAGCCCACCAGCCCGGCGGCGAGCACCCAGCCCAGGTTCTGGACCGGCTGGGGTTCAAAGAAGCGGCGGAGGGATTCGACGGCGGCCACGACGGCCGAGAGTGCGATCATCGCCACGATGAACAGCCCTGCGAGGTCCTCGGCACGACCGAACCCGTAGGTAAACGTCCGGGTCGCGCGGCGGCGTCCGAGCAGAAAAGCGATCCACAGCGGCACGGCGGTCAGGGCATCGGAAAAATTGTGGACCGTGTCCGCCAGCAATGCCACGGAGCCGCTGACGAGCACGATGACCAGCTGGAACAGCGACGTGGCCCCCAGCCCGAGCAGGGATACCTTGACGGCGCGAATGCCCTGGGAGCTGGTCTCCAGGGCTGAGTCGATCGAGTCGGCCGAGTCATGGGAGTGCGGCACGAAGAGCTCCTGCAGCCACCCCTTGAACCCGGTCGCGTGAACATGCCCGTGCGGGCCGTGGTGGTGGTCGCCGTCGTGAGCTTGAAGGTCGCCCTTGCCAACGCCGTGTTCAGAGTAAGCGTGCGTGTGCCGGTGGACGTCGTGGCCGGGATGCATCGGCTGGCTCATGCGCCGGCCTCCCTCTTGAGGCTGTGCGGAGCGATGGTGTGATGCGGAGCTGTGCCGAGGGTGTGTTCGGCCTGGTGAATCGCGTCGGCCACAAGCTGCCAGGCGTGCCCGTCCTGCAGGCGGTAGTAGACCTTGGTGCCTTCCTGCCGGGTGGCGACCATGCGCGCCAGCCGCATCTTGGCCAGATGCTGGGAAACCGCAGCCGCCGATTTCCCCGCCTTTTCGGCGAGCACGTTGACGGGCAGCTCGCCGTGGCGCAGGGCCAGGATCAGCCTGACCCGGGTGGCGTCGGCCAGCATGGCGAAAACCTCCACCGCCAGTTCAACGTACTGGCTGTCCGCCGTGAGGGTGCAAGCTTTGTTATCTGCATTCATACGCAGATACTTACATATAACTGCGCCTCTCTCAAGACGGCGGCCGCGCGCCGGGTGCGCGGCCGCCGTCGCTGGCCCCTCCTAGCAGGTCAAGCCTGGGCTTTCGGACGGGCGGGACGTGCTACCGGCCGCCGAGGGATACGGCTTGAACATGCTGTTGGGACTGCAGATAGCCGAACAGTTGCCGCAGCCCGAAGGACCATTCCGGCAACTCTTCCGCAGCGCCCACGAGGTTGATCAGGGCCCCGAGATGGCTGCTGCGGATCGTCACAACGTCTCCCATGTGGTGGGTGAACCGCTGCCCCGGCTCATCCCGGTCCTGGGTCGGGGCGAACAGCGTGCCTGTGAACAACGCGAACCCGTCCGGGTACTGATGGTGCTTCCCGAAAGTCGCCGCCACGAGTTCTTCGAACGGCCGGCTGATCCTGGCCACGGAGTTGCGGCCCTCCAGCGAATAGCCGTCCTGGCCCTCGACACGCAGCAGGATCTCTTCCTGGCGCAGCGTTTCCAGGCTGAACCCGTCATCGAACAGCCGGATCAGTGGGCCCAAAGCGCTGGAGGCATTGTTGTCCTTCGCCTTTCCCAGCAACAGGGCGCTCCTGCCCTCCACATCCCGGAGGTTCACGTCGTTGCCAAGCGTCGCGCCCACAACCTGACCGGCCGAGGTGACGATGAGCACCAGTTCCGGCTCGGGGTTGTTCCATGCGGAAAAGGACGGAATCCCGACTCCCGCGCCGAGCCCCACCGAGGACAGGACCGGGGCCTTCGTGAAGACCTCGGGGTCCGGTCCGATGCCCACCTCCAGGTACTGCGACCAGAGGCCCTCCGCGATCAGGACTTTTTTGGCCTCGGCCGCCGCCGGGGAGCCCGGGCGGATTGCGCCGATGCTGCCGCCGAGGGCGGTGGCCACCAGTTCCCGCATCTCTGTGGCCCTGCTGGCGTCTCCGCCGCAACGCTCCTCGATCACGCGCTCGATCATGCTGTCCACGAAGGTGACGCCGCAGGCCTTAACGACTTGCAGGTCCACTGGCGCCAGGAAGTGCGGACGCGTTGGGTCCTGCGCCAGGGATGCTTCGACGACGTCGGCGGTCTTCCAGCGCGCCGCATCCATCGCAGCACGCACGTCCGCCACAAGATCGGGACGTTCGAGGAGCTCAGAGACCGTCCCGGCCAGCTGGTGAAGGTCGAACACCCCCTCCTCCTGGACCGCGACCACCCGCGGTCCCGAGGTTTCAACGTCCCAGACACGGCCGATCAGCAATGCCTGCGCTGCATCGTCCGGGAGCACAGATGCTCCGCCGATGTTCAGGGGTGCGTTCATCGCTGAGCCTCGCTCCCGGGAAGTCCCTCTGCGATGACGGGCCGCCGCCACACTCCATCCACCCGCTGCGGCACGTTCCAGCCGTTGGCGTCCTGCAGCGGTTCGGGCAGCCGCGCTTCCGGGAACGACTGGTAAGCCACGGGCCGGAGGAATCGGCGGATGGCGGCCGTTCCCACCGATGTGGTGGCGGACGTCGTGGCGGGGTAGGGTCCGCCGTGGTGCTGGGCGTAGCTGACCGTGACCCCCGTGGGCCAGCCGTTCCAGAGCACGCGGCCACTGATGTCCGTCAACCGCGCGGCGAGGTCGGAGACGTCGTCGCCGGGCTCCGCCTGGACAGTGGTGGTCAGCTGTCCCTCAAGAAGTTCCGCGAGGGCGGGGAGTTCCGACTCGTCGCCGTACTCCACCACCAGGCTGGCCGGTCCGAACATTTCCTGCCGGAGGATCGACGGATCGCTGCGCACCGCAGCTGCAGTCGTGTGAAGCACGGTCGGCGCCGGCGTCTCGGCGAAGTCTCCTTCCACCAGGACCTCGACACCAGCGTTGCTCTGCAGGCGGGCCACAGACAGCCTGTAGCCGTCGTGCAGCCGCGAGCTCAGCAACTGAGTTGCGGCGAAGTCCGCCAGGGCGCCGCTGAGCACCCGCCGGACGAGGTCGGTCTGTCCGCGGGGAACAAACAGCAGCCCCGGCTTGGTGCAGAACTGGCCCATTCCCATGGTGAAGGAGCTGGCGTAGCCGCAGAGGATTTCCTCGCGCCGGGCCGCCCAGGCGCCCTCGGTCACGAAAACAGCATTGATGCCGCCCAGTTCGCCGAAGAACGGAATCGGTTCGGGCCGGGCCGCGGCACGGTCAAACAGGGCCCGTCCGCCCGCCGTCGAACCCGTAAACCCGATGGCCTTGACTGCGGGGTGGTCCACCAGGGCCTCCGCCGCGGGCCGGCCGGTGACGAGCGAGAACAGGCCGGAGGGTGCCCCGGCGGCGTCAAGTGCGGCGATAACGGTTTCGGCCGTGCGAACCGCAAGGTTCAGGTGTCCGTCGTGTGCCTTGTGCACGACGGCGCAGCCGGCGGCCAGGGCCGAGGCGCTATCACCGCCCATGACGCTGAAGGCGAAGGGGAAGTTGGACGCCCCGAAAACCCCGACGACGCCGATCGGCACGTTAAGCCGGCGCAGGTCCGGCCGCGGCCCCATGCCCCAGTCCGGGTCTGCGTGGTCGATGGTGGCGTCGAGGTGCTCGCCCTGACGGATTTCCGCCGCGAAGAGCCTGAGCTGGAAGACGGTGCGCTTCAATTCGCCCCGGAGCCGGGCGTCGCCCAGATGCGTTTCCTGGTGGGCGATTTCCACGAGCGAATCCGCGTCAGTCTCCAGGCCGGCGGCCGCTGCCTCCAGCCAAGACGCCCGGGTGTGGGGATCGGCCGCGCGGCCCTTTTCGAACGCGGCCTGGGCGGCATCGATACGCGCGTTGAGGTCCTCAAGAGCGGTTGTCATCGGACCGCCCCGGCTTCGGTCAGGGACGCGCCCGTGACGGCGGCGCGGCTTCCCACTTCCACCCATCCTGCCCCGGCGGGGAACTCCCAGCGGGAGCGGGAGGCGCTGAACATTTCGGCGCCGGTCCCCGGCAGTTCCGGGGCGGCGTACCGGCCGTTGATGATGCGGACCGGCTCGGCGAAGTGCTCGTGAAGATGGTCCACGTACTCGATCATCCGTCCGTCCTGGGTACCGCTGATGGCCGCGTAGTCGAAGAACGAGAAGTGCTGGACAAGTTCGCACAGCCCGACACCGCCGGCGTGCGGGCAGACCGGCACGTCGAAGCGGGCGGCGAGCAGGAGGTTGGCGATGTTCTCGTTCACGCCACCCACCCGCGTGGAATCCAGCTGGAGAACGTCGATGGCCCCGGCCTGCAGCAGCTGCTTGAAGACGATGCGGCTCGCTACCGCCTCGCCGGTGGCGACCCGCACGGGTGCAACACCCTTCCGGATCTCGGCATGGCCCAAAATGTCGTCCGTGCTCGTGGGCTCCTCGATCCAGTAGGGGCTGAACTCTGCCAGCTGGTTGACCCATTCGATGGCCTCGGAAACTTCCCACCGCTGGTTGGCGTCGATCGCGATCGGGAGGTCGCCGACGGCCGCCCGGGCCAGGGCCATGCGGCGGCGGTCATCGTTGAGGTCACCGCCCACCTTCAGCTTGATCATGGAGAAGCCGTCGGCGGCTGCCTTCTTGCTCAGCCTGACCAGTTTCTCGTCGCTGTAGCCGAGCCATCCGGGCGAAGTGGTGTACGCGGGATATCCCTCCACTTTGAGGGCCGCGATCCTGGCAGCCTTGCCGGCTTCGCCGGCCCGCAGGATGTCCAGCGCCTGCTCCGGGCTCAGGGCGTCGCGAATATGGGTGAAATCGACGACGTCGACAATTTCCTCGGCAGGCATCTCGCTGAGGAGGAGCCACAGCGGCTTGTTTTCACGCCGGGCGCGGATGTCCCAGAGGGCACTCACGAGCGCACCGCAGGCCATCTGCGTGACGCCCTTTTCCGGGCCGAGCCAGCGCAGCTGGGAATCGTGGATGAGCCGCTTTGAGGCGCCGCCGAGGTCGTAGATGAGTTCGTCGATGTCCCGGCCGACGAGCAGGCGGGCGTAGGCGTCGATGGCATGCGTGAGGATTTCGTTGCCGCGTCCGCAGCTGAACACAAAACCGTGGCCTTCGTCTCCCGCATCGGTGCGGATGACGACATAGGCGGCGGAGTAGTCGGGGTCAACATTGACCGCGTCGGAGCCATCGAGTTCCAGCGACGTGGGGAAGCGCACGTCCTGGGTGTGGATGGAGATGATGGAAGGCATGGATATCTTCTCTCAGATCAGTTCAATGAGTGGACACGATTCCTATATGAATTCCAATAATCATATAGGAAAGGTGATCCAGATCAAGTGTTCCGGAGAGTAAAGAAGCCCCGGCCAGCAGGCCGGGGCTTCTTTTCAGCCGACGATGTGCGGCCGTGGGGGTCCGCTGTCCTCCAGTGGAGAGAGGGCCGCGTTGTCCTTGAAAGCCTGGGCAAACCGGGTGAAGGAGTTTCTGATGTGCTCGGCCATGGCCTCCTCGGCACGTTCCGGCTGGCATGTCCGGATGGCCTCCCGCACGGCCGAGTGCTCGGCTACCGTAATGGCGCCGTCGACGTCTGCGGGGTAGAGGCGGAACGTGTGCAGGTGGCAGTGGGTTTGCGCGAAGGCGTGCCGCACAACCGGGTTCCCCGCCGCCGCGAGGATGGTGTCATGGAAGCGGGTGTCATGGGCCACGAGGTCCTGCCGAAGGTCCCCGCTGTTCTGCATCCGGTCCCGGAAGGCCGACAGCTCCTTTTCCAGGGCTCCGGCCGGGTTGGCCAGGCGGTCCACGGCGGCAGAGCGCGCCGCCCATGGCTCGACCAGGAGTCGGAATTCAAAAAGGGAGCGCAACTCGGCCAGGTCCAGCAGGGGAGTGGTGCTGTAGCCGCGTCCTGGGGTGTAGACCACCAGGTTGTCGCCCTCCAGTCGCTGAAGCACTTCGCGGACCGGAGTCTGGGAGACGCCCATGCTGCGGGCGACGGCATCGATGTTGATCCGCGTGCCGGGTTCAATTTCGCCCGTGAGGATGGAGGCGCGCATGGCCGAGTAGACATCACTCACGGCCGCCTTGCCTCTGGATGCATCGGACGATTGACGTGGGGGCACGCGTTTACCTCTTTGTGTGGAGTGGTGGGAGTCGCTGTGGGAATCATAAGCCACAGGGCGCCGGGGGGCGGTCTGAAAGATTTTCCGGAAAGGGACTTGTCGTGGATCACATTCTCTATATGATTAACCCGATTCCTATATGATTCTGGTGCTGGCACTCTTGGCGCCTGACCATCCCGGTGCCCAGGCACCCGAAGCCATGTTTATGTCAAAGGAGACCGCATGACTGCGCTCGGCAGTAAGCTCGCCCCCAAGTCATCCCCCAATATGCCCCGCACCATGACCCGCAAACGCTGGATGATTATTTGGCTCGCGTTCATTGGGCTGAGCATCAATTATCTGGACCGGTCCAGCCTCAGCGTGGCCTTGCCGTTCATGGGCAAGGACTTCGAACTCTCCGCAACCCAGCAGGGACTCATCTTCGCCGCCTTCTTCTGGGCCTACGACTTCTGCCAACTGGCAGCCGGGTGGTACGTCGACAAGGTGGGGCCGCGGAAATCGTTCTCGCTTGCGGCGGTTTGGTGGTCCATCTTCACCATGATCACGGCCATGTCGACGAGCTTTTGGTCGCTTTTCGCCGCCCGGTTCCTGTTGGGTGTGGGTGAAAGCCCGGCGCCGAGCACCGCGGCCAAAGTTGTGGCCACTTGGTTCCCGGTCCGGGAGCGGGCCTTTGCTACCAGCATCTGGGATTCGGGCTCCCGTGTGGGTGCGGTCATCGCCCTGCCCATCGTTACCTTGATCGTGGCGTTCACCTCGTGGCACGCGGTCTTCATCATCATCGGCATTGCCGGTCTGGTCTGGGCCGCCGTGTGGTGGAAGACGTACCGCAGCCCCGAGGAACACCCGGCTGCCAACGCCGCCGAGGTGTCCTACATCCAGGAGGGTGGTGCCCGAAGCGAGGCGAGCGACGACGCCGGCGCAGCGAAGCTGCCGTGGCGGTCACTCTTCAAGTACCGCACCATACTCAGCATGATGTTCGGCTTCTTTTGCCTACGCCGCTATCTACTTCTTCATCACGTTCTTTCCGAGCTACCTCGTGAAGGAGCGCGGGTTCGACCTGCTCAAGCTCGGGTTCTTTGGTGCCATTCCGGGCATCTGTGCAGTCGCTTTCGGCTGGTTGGCCGGCTATGTCGCCGACCGTGCGGTACAGCGCGGCGTCTCGGTGACCCGGGTCCGCAAGACCGCCATCGCCGGTGGCCTGATCGGCGGTTCGGTCATCATGTTCGCTGCCGTGGTGCCGGAGGCGTGGATGGCCCTGGCGCTTCTTTCAGTGGCGTATTCGAGCCTCACCGTCGCCGCCACCGGCATCTGGTCCCTGCCGGCCGATGTTGCCCCGAGCTCCCGGCACGTGGGATCCATTGGCGGACTCCAGAACTTTGCCTCCAACCTGGCCGGCATCTTCACGCCGATCCTGATCGGCGTCCTGGTGGATCAGACGGGGTCCTTCGTGGCGCCGCTCGCGGTCATTGGAATCGTTTCACTGATCGGCGCCGCAAACTATCTGTTCATCCTTGGCAAGATCGAGCCCCTGAAGGTCCCGGCGGCAGCCTCGGTGTAGGGAACTGGGGCCGCCACTCTGTGTTTCGGGTGGCGGCCCGTCCGACGTCGGGCAGTTGGCTGGCACAGGGCGGCCGCTGCTGAACCCCATGCTATTTCGGCTTGAATGTTAGGACTCGACCGGTGCGTCCGGGTGCCGAAGACTCAACTGCTTGGCGTGGAAGTCGAAATGAAGTGTCGGGTAGGCGTACACATCGTTGCGTGTCATTAGCGGAGTGAAGAAAGGGTCCCACCTGTCGGGGAACGGCATCGACCTGGCGAGGGACCGGGAACTCTCGCGACCGAGACGGCGGGAGAGCGCAGCGATGGTCTTGTCCAGTTTCCGGCTCATCCTTCGCCGGTTGTAGACGCGGGCGGCGGCCCGGGAACCCCAGTAATTCACCACATCAAAGGGGCCGGTGGCCGAGTTGAGGACGCCAGCAAAAGCCCTGCCGACCGGGCGGGGGAGCCGGCTGACAACGTGGACCAGGGGAAGCAGGGCGCGGACCACCATGTAGCCGAATACCATGTGGAAGAGCAGCTCCTCGTTGGTCCAGCGTGTGCCGTCGCTCCTGCGGTCGAGATCTGCGGGCGCTGCGCTCTGCAGCAAGGCGGCGAGGTCGCGGCGGGCGCGGCTGTACCCGGCCAGGATCTCTTCCCTTGTCGGGTCCACGATGTGCCTTTCGTAGTCTTCGGTCTTCAGCCGGCCGCGGCCCTCAAATGGTCCGCATCCATGGCGACGTGCCTTCATTATGTCCCGCGTAGATCAGCCGCAGGGGCGGAGGATCTCTCAGCCGATCGTGGAGGGCCTGAGCTTCCGAACGCTTCCGGCGGCGGCGAGAACGGCGGCCGTGGCCGCTGCAGCGGCCATGGCGTAGGCCATGCCCGTGTAGGTGCCGAGCCAGGCCGCCAGCAGCGGACCCGCGGCCGGGGCGACGGCCGTAACGGCTGTGAGCGGTGCCGCGAACAGCCCCTGCAAAGTGCCAAGATTCTGTGTTCCCCAGCGGTCAGCCACGATGGTGGCCTGCAGCAGGGTCTGGCAACCGCGGACCGCGCCGGCGAGCATTCCCGCCGCGATCAGCGCCGGCACCGGGCCGGGCAGTGCAGCGAGCAGGAAGGCGGCGCAGGCCGCCGTTCCGGTGATGACCTGCAGCCGGGCGCCGGCCGGGATGGCCGCGAACAGTAGCCGGCCACCGACCTGACCGGCGCCCACGAGACCGAGACCGAGCGCGGCCGTGGCGTAGTCGGCGCCTTTCTCCGCGAGCAGCGGCATGATGTTCAGCGTCACCGTGTAAAGCCCCAGGCAGAGCAGGACCATCAGCGCCTGCAGCCCGAGGAATTCCGGGCTTCGCCGGACGATACGCGGCATGGCCCGGTGGACTGTCGCAAGGGTGCCGGGGGCGGCCGGGGCCCAGTTCCGGTTCAGGTAGCGGGCGTGCAGCGGCACGGCGATGAGTCCCATGATCCCGGCGAGGATGATGAAGGCGCCCCGCCAGCCGAACGCGGACGTCAGGGCTGCGGTGGCGGGGGCAAAGATGGTGGACGCGAACCCGGCGACAAGGGTCAGGATCGTCAACGGCCGCACCCTCGCCGGGCCGTACCAGCGGCTAATGACTGTGAAGGCTGGCTGGTACAGGACGGCGGCCTGCGCGGTACCGGCCAGCAGCCAGGCCGCAATGAACACTGCCAGGTTCGGTGCCATCGCCGCCACGACCAGGGCAAGCATGCCGAGCAGGGATCCGCCGATCATCAGCATGCGCGGGCCGGTCCGATCGAGGATCCTGCCGACGGCGATCCCCGCCGCCGCGGAGACCAGCAGGCCGGCGGAAAAGGCTCCCGTCACCTGGACCGGGTCCCAGCCGGTGTCCTGGCTGATGGGCCGGACCGCCGCGATCAACGCGTAGTAGAGCACGCCCCATCCGGTGGTCTGGGTGATGCACAGCGCGGCAAGGCCGCCGCGCGGTGCACCCTCGGCGACCAGTGTCCGGGATAACGCCGGGGCGGGCATGCCTAGTCCCCGGTGAGCTCCGCATACAGCTTCTGCACGCGGGCCCTAATGTCGTCCCGGACCAGGTTCATGCGTTCCATGCCTTCGATGCCGCGTTCGGAGGGCTCGTCCGTATCCCAGAACTCGAGCCGCTTGCCCTCGCGGGGCTCTAGCTTAGCTTCGTTGCCCAGGACGATAACGACGTCGGCCCCGTCCAGGACTTCGTCGGTGACGGGTTTGGGGTGTTCGCCGGTGATGTCGATGCCGAGTTCTGCCAGGGATTCCACGGACTGGGGGTTCAGCGATTCGGCGGGCTTGGTCCCGGCTGAGTGCACTGTGACGGTCCCGTCTGCAAGCTGGTTCATGAGTCCGGCGGCGAGCTGGGATTTTCCGCCGTTCTTGCTGCAGACGAACAGGACGCTGGGGGTTTTCGTGGTATCGATCATGCGTTGGATTCTTCCTTATCTGAGCTGGGGCTGCTGAGCAGTGATGCGGCCAGTGCCTTGACCCGCTCGTGAATTTCGTCGCGGATGATCCGGACTGCCGCAACGGGTAGTCCGGCCGGGTCTGCCAGTTCCCAGTCCTCGTAGCGTTTGCCGGGGTAGATCGGGCAGGAGTCGCCGCAGCCCATCGTGATCACGACGTCCGAGGCACGGACCACATCATCGGTGAGGGGTTTGGGGTAGTCCCGGGTCAGGTCCAGGCCCATTTCGGACATCGCCGCGACGACGCCGGGGTCCAGTTCCGCCGCCGGCATCGAGCCCGCGGAGCGGACGCGGATCCGGCCCTTGGCCTCGACGTTCAACAGCGCGGAGGCCATCTGGGAGCGGCCGGCGTTCTGCACGCAGACAAACAAGACTTCGGGGACCTCCGAGGCGACGGCTCCCTTGGATTTGGCCAGCGCAGTGAGCCGGTCGTTGGCGAAGTGCTCGGTGGTGGCAGGAAGGTGGGTGGTGATCTTCGCGGTCCGGGCCATGGCCGTGTACGTCTCGAAGACGTAGCGTTCGACGGTTTCGGCGGCGAAGATGCCCGCGAACTTGTCGGCCAGACGGTTGCTGATGCGCTGCAGCAGCTCGGTGTTCTCCTGCAGCCTCTGGCGGGTTTTATACCGGTTTTCGTGGGGTTCAGTCATCTCGGCGCTCCAAGGATGTGATTCACGGAAAGGAAATCCGGATCAGTTGCTGTCGCCGGAGCGTCCGTGGGACAGCCCGGTGGGGAAGCCCACGAGCACCGGCTCGGGAGCGGCGCAGCATGAGGATTCGGACGCAGTGGCGGGTGCTGGGACGTCGCAGCTGGTGCCGGCGTCAGAGGAGCAGACACCGGTTTCGGGGAGTTCGAGCTGGACTGTGTCGGCCGCCTCGCGGTCACCGGCCAGGGCGGCGACGACTGAGCGGACCTGTTCGTAGCCGGTGGCGAGCAGGAAGGTCGGCGCCCGGCCGTAGGACTTCATGCCGACGATGTAGAAGTCCTTGTCCGGGTGTGCCAGCAGTGCTGCGCCGTGCGGGGGGACAGTGCCACAGGAGTGGAATTCCGGGTCGATCAGCGGGCCGAGCTCCACGGGTGCTTCGACGGCCGGGTCAAGGTTCAACCGGAGTTCGCGCAGGATGTTCAGGTCCGGGCGGAAGCCGGTGCAGGGCACCACGACGTCGGCCTCCAGGGTCCGGCCGTCAACGGAATCGACGCTTACTCCCGAGGCGAGGGATTTCAGCGAGCCAATGCCAAATCCGGTGTGCAGTTCGATGGTTCCTGCCTCGACGAGGCGGCGCAGGCGGGCGCCGAGCTGGCCGCGGGCGGGCAGCCCGTCGGCGTCGCCACCGCCGTAGACCTTCTCGGCGGACGCGCCGCGGACCGCCCACAGGATCCGGGTGTTCGGTTCGTCCTTGGCCAGGTCGGCGAGGCTGATCAGCGTGTTGGCGGCGGAGTGGCCGGCACCGACGACCAGGACACGGCGGCCGGCGAACGAGGCGCGGTCCCGGCCGGTGACGTCCGGCAATGAAGAGGAAATCCGGTCCGCGGCGGTGTCTTCGCCGACGGCGGGGAGCCCGGAGGTACCCAGCGGGTTGCGGGTGGACCAGGTGCCAGAAGCGTCTATGACCCCGGCCACGGTGTGGTCGCGGGTTTCTCCGTCCTCGTGCTCGACCCGGACGACGAACGGGGTGGCCTCGCGGTTTCGGGTGTGGGTCTTGTCCATGCCGGCGCGGGTCACGGCGATGACCCTGGCGCCGGTCTGCAGCCGCGAGCTGATGGCCGGGAGCGCGGCCAGCGGGCCGAGGTAGTTGTCGATGAGTTCCCCGCCGTAGGGCAGGGCCGTGGGCCGCGGCGGCGCCCAGCCGGCGGCTTCGAGCAGGCGGACGGCGGCGGCATCGATGTTGAACCGCCACGGGGAAAACAGCCGGATGTGGCGCCACTGTTCGATGGCGGCACCCGCGGAGGGGCCGGCTTCGAAGATCAGCGGCTCCAATCCGCGTTCGATCAGGTGGGCCGCGGCGGCCAGGCCCACGGGACCGGCGCCGATCACGGCAACGGGAAGGTTCTTCGCTGAATCCATTGGTGTCCTCTTTCATCCGTAGTGGTGTTGCGGTTGTTTTCGGTTGGCCCTGCCGGCCGGGGTGGGCCGGCAGGTGCCGGGGTTGGGTTAGCAGCAGTCCTGATCCTCGTCGTCGCAGCATCCGTCGCCGCAGCATCCGGTGTTCATTCAGCTCACCCCCTTTCCGTCATCTGTCAGACGTGTGGTGCTGCCCCTTACTTGGCGGCAGGGGCCAGGGACTCGATCAGGTCCTCGATGCGGCCCTTGATCTCGTCGCGGATCGGGCGGACGGCTTCCACGCCCTGGCCTGCCGGATCCTCCAGGACCCAGTCCTCGTAGCGCTTGCCCGGGAAGTAGGGGCACTCGTCGCCGCAACCCATCGTGATCACGACGTCGGATTCCTGCACGGCCTCGGTGGTGAGGATCTTGGGGATCTCGGCGGACATGTCGATGCCGAGCTCGGCCATGGCCTCGACCGCGGCCGGGTTGACCTTGTCGGCGGGCTGCGAACCGGCGGAACGGACCTCGATCCGTCCCTCACCGAGGGTGGTCAGGAAGGCTGCGGCCATCTGGGAACGGCCGGCGTTGTGGACGCAAACGAACAGGACGGACGGCTTCTTGGCGGTTTCGGTGCTCACGGGGTTTCTCCTGGAATCAATGAGGTGAGTGGGCGATACAGTCTGGAGTCTTGCGCCCGGTTTGAAGCTCTCAACCGAACATTGATGATGATCGATATAGAGAGTATCGGGCTATAGATTGATGAATGTCAATATTTGCTTTCGGCGGGTTTCTGCGACGGACCTAGGCGGCGGTTATGCGGGGTGCAAGGTCATTGATGCGGCGGGAGATGTCGTTGAACGCCTTGTCGAAGGCTTCTTTGGTGCCCGGGCGCAGCGGGTCCGGCACCGACCAGTGGATTCCACCCAGTCCGGGCAGTTCCTCGTGGGCCTTGTCGCAGACGGTCACGATGAAGTCGCCCTCGCCTGCCACCTGGTTCAGGGTGCGCGGGGGAAGGTCCGCAAGGTCCAGGCCATGACGGCGGGCGACCTCGATGGCTCCCCGGGCGATTCGGTCCGCGGGGTGGGTTCCGGCAGAGGTTGACGGGATGTTGCTGACCTGCTGCCAGAGGGCGGCCGCCAGTTGGGACCGGGCGCTGTTGTGCGTGCAGACGAACAGGACGCGGTGGGCACCGTGCTCCGCCCCGGGAACGAGGCCGTCCAGGGCGCCGGCGGCGAGGCGGATGTAGCTGCGGCGCCGGTCAGCTTCGGAGCGGCTGCGCGTTGCCAGGCCGGCATCTTCGAGCGTCCGCAGGTGGTGGGAGAGGAGGTTGGACGGCATGCCCAGCTCTGCTTGCAGTTCCGTCGGGGAAAAATCCCCGAGGGTGAGCAGGTCGACGATGCGCAGCCGCGCGGCATCAGCGAGGGCCGCGTGCCTGGCTACCCGTCTTCGGAACGAGTCAACTCCTTCAATATTCATTGATTCAATTTTGACTGAGTTAGTTCTTTGGATCAAGCTGTTGCCATGACTTCAAACCAGCCGCCGCTGTGGCGCCGCGCCGTGGCCGAACTGCTCGGCACCTGCCTGCTCGTATCCATCGTCGTCGGCTCCGGAATCGCCGCCCAGCAGCTTTCCCCCGGTGACGTCGGCCTGCAGCTGCTCCAGAACAGCACGGCCACGGTGCTGGGTTTGACGGTGCTGATCCTGATGTTCGGACCGGTAAGCGGCGCGCACTTCAACCCTGCGGTGTCCCTGGTTGACTGGCTCCTGGGCCGCCGCAGCGGCTCCGGCCTGACCCTGCCGGAGCTGGGCGTCTACACGGCGGCGCAGACGCTCGGCGCTATCGGTGGCAGCGTTCTCGCGAACGCCATGTTTGACATGGGCACGTCCGTCTCCACCAAGGAGCGCGCAACCGCAGGGCATCTGCTCGGTGAGGTCGTCGCCACTGCTGGGCTCATCCTGTTGATCTTCGCCCTTGCGGCCACGTCCCGCGGCGCCCTCGCTGCACCTGCGGTGGGCGCGTATATCGGCGCGGCGTACTGGTTCACGTCCTCGACGTCGTTCGCGAACCCGGCAGTGACGGTGGGGCGGATCTTCAGCGACACCTTCGCCGGCATCGCCCCGGGATCCGTTCCACCATTCATTATTGCTCAGCTGTTCGGCGCCGCAGTGGGACTTGGCCTGCTCCTCCTGCTGTTCCCGGCCGCGGCCCGCATCGCGGACGACGTCGTTCTCCCGCGCAGTGCCGAACCGGCCAGCTCATAAGCTGCGCCGGCACGCGACGGGCCGACCAGTGCCCGCCGTAACCGAGTCTGCGCCGGGGACGCTCCCGACCCGAGGCCTGCGGCTCATATATTGATGATTATCAATATCAGGGCATAATAGACACATGAACGCCCTGCCTATCCTCGAACCGACCATGGACGGAACCTGCTGCTCGCCGTCAGGAACGCCTGCCCTGGGCGCAGAGGAGGCCAAGCAGAAAGCGCTGGTCTTCAAGGCGCTGGCCGACCCGAACCGGCTCCGGCTGCTCTCCATCGTCAAAGCCGGCGAGTCAGGGGAGGCATGCGTCTGTGACCTCACCGGGCCCCTGGACCTGGGCCAGCCTACGATCTCCCATCACCTGAAGATCCTGGTCGAAGCCGGGCTGTTGCACCGTGAAAAGCGCGGCACGTGGGCCTACTACTCCCTGGTGCCCGGGGCGCTCGAGGAGACGGCCGGGCTCCTGGCAACCCTGTGACCGCGCCAGAACAGCCTGCGGTCACGGTCCGCATCATGCGCGAGGACGACTGGCCGGCCGTCCTGGGGATCTACCGCGAAGGAATCGCCACGGGACACGCCACCTTTGAAGCAGACGTGCCGGACTGGGAACGCTTCACCAACTCCCGGCTGCCCGGCCACCGTCTGGTCGCCGAGGCGCCCGAGGGTGAGATTCTTGGCTGGGCGGCTGTCTCTGCCGTGTCCGCGCGGCCCGTGTATGCCGGCGTGGTCGAACACTCTGTCTACGTCGCCGCGGAGGCCCGCGGCAGGGGAGTCGGATCCGCACTGCTTCAGGCCTTGGCAGCGTCGACCGAACAGTGCGGAATCTGGACTATCCAGGCCAGCATCTTCCCCGAAAACGCAGCAAGCCTTAAGCTCCACCTCGCGAACGGATTCGCCGTCGTCGGAAGACGTAGCCGCATCGCCCGCATGAGCTACGGGCCCAGCGCGGGTCAATGGCGGGATACTGTGCTGATCGAGCGGCGCTCCCCGATCATCTAGAACGCCGGTGATGCGCCCGCAGAGCAGTTAGGCGTCTCCAGCCTGCCTGCCAGTGGGGTTCGCCCCGGCAAGCTATTCCGCGCCGGGCGGCACGGGGGACCCCGCCCGGCCAAGCCGCTGGAAGGATGCGCTTTGCTGCGCCAGCCGGCGCATGGCCAGGAGTACGGGTTCCATCAGGAGTGTCCCGAGGACCACGTGCCGCATCGCGGCCTCGGCCGAATCCGTGGGAACACTTTCGACGTCGGCCTCCGCGATGTCCTGCATTGCCGCGGCGTAGCGGTCCAAGAGCGCCGCCGGCGCGTCGAATCCTGCATCTGAAAGCCCGTGCAGGGCCGCCACCAAGGCAGCCTGGGTGTCGCGGTCGCATGTCTCTGCGCCCCAGCCCCAATGGTCCAGGAGCTTTTGTGCCGAGGAGAGGTCGACGTCGTCCGGCGCGGTCCGGGTGACCGCGTGGTGCGCGATTCCGAGCAGATCGTGGCCGGACTCTGGCGGATTCTCCAGGCCAAGCAGTACCTCGCGGGTGGCGCTGACGCTGAGCCCGGCGGTGCCAATCAGCGCCCGGATGAGCTTCAGCCGCCGGACATGCGAGTCGTCGTAGCGCGCCTGGGTCGCGGACGTCAGCACGCCGTCATGCAGCAAATTCTCCCGAAGGTAGTACTTGATGGTGGCCACCGGAACCTCCGTGGCCGCGGCCAGCTCTGAGATGCGCAAAGATTCTCCTTGACTTAGATAGTGGTACTCCCCAATATTGGGGAGTGATGGTATCTAGTTAGGAGAAAAGTATGGCACGCATCAATGCTGGACGTTTCACGCACCGCCATTCCGGTGATTTGGTGGTCTTCCTCATCGGCATGCGCATCAACCGTCCCTGGCGTCCGGATCTGTGGCTGCCGGTCTTCCTTGCGATGCCCCGGATGCTGACAGAACTCTTCAGGGAGCCGGGGTCCGGCCTCCGTGGTTTTCGATTTGCCCTCGGAGCCGGCGGGCCGGTCATCGTGCAGTACTGGGACTCGCTGGACAAGCTGTATGCCTACGCTAGTGCGCCCGAGTCCGAGCACAGGCCAGCCTGGACTGCTTTCAACCGCCAGGCAAGAAAGGCCCCCAACGCCGTCGGCATCTGGCATGAGACATTCCAGGTGAGCCGGGCCGAGAGCATGTATGTCTCGATGCCTACCGAAGGCCTCGCGCAGGCCACCGAGCTTGTGCCTGTCGGGCCAGGAAGCCATCACGCGAAGGAGCGGCTGTCTAAGCCCCGCTGAGATCGCTGGGGCCGGCCGGTGCCCCCGGCAGTGAAAGGCGGGCTGCGAGGCCCGAGAGCAGGATGGTGATTCCTTCGTCCAGTTCGGCCATCCCGTCGTAGTCGGCGAGGACGGGGGCGAGGGCGCGGAGGCGGGGGAAGTCCTTCGGCGGCAAACGGTGCAGGCCCAGGCGGAGGAGGGCCTCGTTTTCGTCCGGGTCGACGACGAATTCCTGCAGTTCGTTGAGGATGTGCCCGTAGAGGTATCCGTAGTAGGCGCGGTAGACGTGCAGGGCGTCGTCGGGTGCGAACCCGGCATCGATCAGCAGGGACAGGATCTGCTCCAGCGGCCGCAGCGTCCCCAGCGGCCGGAGGCCCAGCGGTGTTGACAGGGGGCGGGTCACGAGGAGGGGCACTACGTTGGGGTGCCGGAGCGCCAGGAGCCGCAGATCGTGGGCAATGCGCCGGAGTTGGGCCTGCCAGTTGGGGTCATCGGGAATGATGGCCAGTTCATTCAGGACGAGTTCTGAGACTCCGTCCAGCAATGCCGCGCGGTTGGCGGCGTAGCGGTACAGGCTCATGGGATCCCGCCCGAGTTCGTGCCCCAGCCTGCGCATGGTGAGGGCGTCGAGTCCTTCGGCGTCCACCAGTGCCAGCGCTGCGGACAGAACAAGCTCCCGGCTGAGCCGCGCCTTCTTGCCAGGAGTCGCTGGGGGTGCCGGATGCTCTTCGGGCGACATGGTGTTCCGTTCGGGTCGGTGCGGAGAAGTCGCATTTCCAAGACAATAAGCAGGTTGCTTAATGTGTAGTCTACGCCTACAGTCTACATTGTAGAGAAGTTGTTTTGTCTGGTTTCCGCGGCCACGCGGATTGCCATCCCAGCAACGCTTTGCCCCGGATCTGCGGTGACGTAGAGTCCGGGATCACGCTTCAGCGCCCCGTGCACGGCCTTGACGCTTAGCTGCTGTAGCCACACGGCGGCACAAAATGCACCGCGAGGAAACGAGCCACTCATGGCAACTTCTCAATACGACCAATTCCTGCAGGAAGCCACTACCCAAGACCCTGCATCCGACCACTCCCTGGGCAGGGACTGCCTCTACGGCCTCTACACCAGCTGGTGCTTCCTGAGCCAGGCCACACCCCGCCCGGAAGATTCCTTCTGGGCGGCCATGAAGGAGAAGCAGATCCATCCCAAGCGCAACGGCCTCCGCATGAAAGGACCGGCCGCAGCGGACTACATCCTGGCCAGCTACCCGGGTCTGGTCTGACCCGGATGACAATCACGTCAAGCACGTACCTGCCCCGGGATGCCCACCAGCCCCGAGGCCGCCGGCCATGGTGTGCGACATGCGACACCGACCGGCACCTCCTCCTGGACTCCGTCACCACCATGAATCCGCAGCGGGAAATCCTCGCAGCCGCCATTAGCTGCACGAACTGCGGCAGCTCGCACGTGGTGGCTACGACTGCGGCCTTTCTCGCAGCCATCCCGGGGCCGAATCGGAACAGCAGCGGCGCCGTCCATAGGGACGAGACCTACCGCCACTGCCAGGAGCCGATGTCAGCGGTGGACCCCGAGCGGCGCAGCGCGCACCGGCCGGTTTCCACTCATGCCGGGACTCCGGATATTCTGGGCGACTATCTCCGGACGCGTGTTCTGCGGTGCCGGTGCGGGTTCCAGATGGAAATACCCCGCCCATGACAGGCAGCATCATCCCGGGTCTGTATCCAACAAAGTATTAGGGGCACACCGTGACCAGCCACAGCACATCCACCACCGGGCATTCCGCGGCCCACAATCAACTACCCGGGCTTATGGACATGGATCTGTCCCCGCAGGGACTTGCGGATGCCCCGGCTCACGAAATCGACCCCGACAGTCTCGTCTACACCGGCAACAGCTAAACAAGTCAGCTGCTGCCGGTAGCGGCGGGGATCCGGACGGCCCTGCCGCTGACCACTATTCCGCCGGCAGCGGGAATGTCCACTGTGAGTACGCTTGGCCGGCCGACGTGCCGTCCCTGGTGGATCAGGACCCTCGACGGGGGCTCCACCAGGCCCAGGATGCGCAGGTAGGCGCCGACTGCCGCCGCGGCGGCCCCTGTTGCCGGGTCCTCCGTGATGGCTCCCACAGGGAACAGATTCCGGGCTTCGAATTCGCCATCTGCCACCGGGTGCAGGACGGCTACCGTGGCGGCCCAGCCCTGGGCATCCATGAGCTGGCGCACCCCCTCAGGATCGAAGCCAAAGGAGTCGAAAAGGTTGCTGTCGGCGAAGACCAGCACCGGATGCCAGTTCCCCGAATACGCGATCCGCGGCGGGTAGGCGGGATCGAGATCGGCCAGCCCGACGCCGAGCAGGCCCAGGAGGTCAGCCAGCACGTCGTCATCGAATGCGGCCAGCTGTGGCTCAACCCCGGTGAACGAGGCGGTGATGTCGGCGCCGTCGCCCGCAGTTTCGATGACGACGGGGCCGACAGGAGTGTCAAAGGTGAAGGATCCTGCCCCGTCGCGGGCGCTCAGCGCAACGGCCAGCGCAATCGTCGCATGGCCACAGAATGGCACCTCCGCGATCGGCGAAAAGTACCGAACCCGGCTCCGGCGCGGGTCCCCGCCGACGCCCGGCTCCGTCACGAAGGCCGTTTCGGCATACCCGACGGCGGCCGCCACCGCCAGCATCCCGGCATCGTCCAAATGGCTGGCATCCAGCACCAGTCCGGCGGGGTTGCCGCCGTTTGGCGTCGTGGAAAAGGCCGCATAGCGGAGGACCTCGGGGGTGTTTTCCATACCCCGATCCTCGCATGTCCAGCCACCGGGGCAGCGGTGATCCACCCATGCGGGCAGGCTATGGGTGTGCATCACGGAGAGGTGATAAGCGAGGTCGCGTCGCGGCAAATCCTGGCTCTGCCGGCTCAGGCGAGGTTTTCCTTGAGCAGAGCACGGTGTTCGATCGCGGCTTCCCGGTGGAGCGCACGGCCGGCGTCGGTGAGTTCCAGAAAGAGTGAGCGCCGGTCATCTTGGCAGGAGCGGCGGGAAATGAGTCCGGCCTTGTCGAGCCGATCCACCACCTTGGACATGGCGCTCTGAGTCATGGGGGTGCGCTCACCCAGCTGCTTCATCCGGCACGCTGCGTCTTCGCTTTCGGCCACGAGATCCAGGATTTCAAACTCAGTCAGGCCGATGTTGAACCGCGACTCAAGGGCGCGGTCGATCGCCGCCGCGGTGCGGAAGTACGTGGTCTGGATGCTGCGCCATTGCTCAACCAGCTGGCGGTCCTGCGGTGTTGCCATGCCGAAATTCTAGTTCATGGCGAAATAAAAGTCCACGTCATAATATTCCTTGTCATTCAATGACGTGTCATATAAATTAGTGCCATGACCTCAACTTCCACTCTTCAAAGACCTGCCGGAGACCGGCTTGCTCCCGTCCGCTGGAGCCGTGCGCAGTGGATGCTGCTCCTGGTCCTGTGCACCGTTTTGGCGCTCGATGCGCTGGACGTGTCCATGGTCGGTGTGGCACTGCCTTCAATCGGCACTGAACTTCACCTGGGAACCGAGTCGCTCCAGTGGATCGTCTCCGCCTACGTGCTCGGTTACGGAAGCCTTCTTCTGCTGGGCGGCCGGATGGCCGATCTGCTCGGGCGGCGGCGCATCTTTTTGATCGCGCTCAGCGTCTTCGCCGCAGCTTCCCTGCTCGGCGGCCTGGTGGATGACCCCGCCCTGCTGATCGGCACCCGCTTCCTCAAGGGCCTAGCTGCCGCGTTCACCGCTCCTGCCGCGTTCTCGATCATCACCACCAACTTCGCGGAAGGTCGGGAACGCAACCGGGCCGTGTCCATCTTCACTACTTTCGGCGCCAGCGGCTTCTCACTCGGTCTGGTCGTCGGGGGCCTGATGACTGCGATGAGCTGGCGCTGGACCTTCCTGGTTTCGGTACCGGTGGCGGTCGCCGTCGTGATTCTTGGCCTGAAATACATCCCGCGGGACAACGCCGCCAGCAAGGCCGAGGGCAGTAATCATGACAGCGGGCACGACCTCTGGGGTGCCGTCACACTCGCCGCCGGCATGCTGGGGCTCGTGTACACACTCGTCGCGGCACCCGGGAACGGTTGGGGATCTGTGGCAACTATCGCCGGATTCGTGGCCTCGGCAGCGGTGCTGGCAGCCTTCGCGGTGATCGAGAACCGCGTCAGGCACCCCTTGATCAGGTTCAGCATCCTCAGGGAAGGTTGGGTGGCGCGGGCGAACCTCAGCGCCGTGGGGTTGTTCGGCTCATATTTGAGCTTCCAGTTCATCCTCACGCTCTACCTGCAGTCCGTGCTGGGATGGAGCCCCCTCGGCATGGCCCTGGCGCTTCTTCCCACGGGCCTGCTGGTGGCCTCGAGCGCACCTTTCGCTGACCGGCTCATCGACAAGTTTGGCGCACCGCGGCTGATCCTGACCGGCTTGTCCTCGCTGGCGCTCGGCTATCTGCTGTTTCTGCGGGTGGGCACGTCGCCCAACTACGTGACGGACATTCTGCCCTCAGTTCTGCTGCTGGGTGTCGGCTTCGCCCTGGCCTTCCCGTCAATCAACGTCCAGGCCACCGCGGGCATCCGGAACTCTGAGCAGGGTCTGGCGGCCGGCCTGATCCAGACCAGCACCCAGGTGGGGGCTGCACTGGTTCTCGCCGTCACCACCGCCATGGTCAGCGGTCACGGCAATGCGTCCGCCGGCGGCGCCGGCCTGGGTGCGGCGGCCATGCTGGAACAGTATCGCCCGGGCCTGATCCTGAGCGCGGCCGTGGCGCTTGCAGCCTTGCTCATCGCAGCGGCGCCCTCCCGGAGCCGGAAGCGGGTGGCAGTAGATCACTGAGTCGGCCTGGACGTGACGTCCAACCAGAGCCCCCGGCCTAGGCCGGGGGCTCTGGTTTGCGTTGGGCCTGAGACGGCCCTGTTGGGCGCAATGGCGCACGACTACGGAGGAACAAACGGGTGAACAGCGGGCAACTTAGAAAATAAAGCATATTTTTTGTGAAACATTTGACACAAAATTTGAGTCGTGGCACGCGCGCGCAAATGTTGTGCAAGCGCTTACATGCCTCACGTTCTGGCCCTCTTTCGTGCCTGAAATGTGGTTTTGAATCCTCGCCAGCACTGTCTACGGTGATGAACGTCCGGGAAGTCAGCACCCTCCCGGGCCATCAGGCGGGGCCCTACCGAGGTCCCGCCCCTCGACACAATGGCGTCCTCGATGACGCCTGCGGTGTCATCGGGGCTGCCGGAGTTTCGGGGAATGAGGGCACACGCCCGCCTTCCACGAATGGTCTCACTCCGCGAGAAGAGCAAAAATGCACGAGCATCCCAATACACCCCGGAAGCTGCGGTGGCGTTCTGTCGCCGCGGCACTGGCGGCGGCCGTGGCGGCCTCCGTCTTCCTTTCCGTTCCGTCAGCGCAGGCAAACACGCCCTCGGATCCGCCGAGCGGCGGGCAGATGCCGGCTCCGACGCCCGGCTTCCCCCTGCCCACGAAGCACACCCAGCAGTCGTTCGATCCCGCCGCAGCCTTCACCTCCAAGTGGACGCGTGCGGATGCCAAGCAGATCATGGCCCAAAGCAGCACCGCCGTGTCCCCGGGCCAGAACTCCATGAGCCCGAACGTCACCATGCCGGAAATCCCCGAGAACTTCCCGGCCATGAACGACGACGTGTGGGTTTGGGACACCTGGTCCCTGACCGACGAGAACGCAAACCAGATCAGCTACAAGGGCTGGGACGTCATCTTCTCACTCGTTGCTGATCGCCACGCCGGATACGGCTTCGACCAGCGGCACTGGAACGCACGGATCGGCTATTTCTTCCGCAAGACCAACGCCGACCCGGCCAAGGATAAGTGGAACTACGGTGGACACCTGTTCCTGGACAACACCTCCATCGGCAACACCGAATGGTCCGGTTCCACCCGTCTCATGCAGGGCGACAACGTCAACGTCTTCTACACGGCAACCACGTTCTACGACGTTGCCGAGCGCAACGCCGGCGGCGGCGGAATCGCCCCTGATGCCGTGATTGCCAAGGCGCTGGGCAACATCCACGCGGACCAGAACGGCGTGAGCTTCGACGGCTTCGAGCACACTAAGCTCCTCGAGCCCGACGGTGTCATGTACCAGAACAAGGCGCAGAACCCGGGCTTTGCCTTCCGGGACCCGTACACGTTTGCGGACCCGGCTCAGCCCGGCAAGACCTTCATGGTCTTCGAAGGCAACACCGGCGGCAAGCGCGGCGACTACAAGTGCAAGGACGAAGACCTGGGCTACCAGCCCGGCGATCCGAATGCCGAATCCACGAACACTGTGAACACCACGACCGGTTCCTGGTTCCAGACCGCCAATGTCGGCCTGGCCGTCGCGGACAACAAGGACCTGACCAAGTGGCACTTCCTGCCGCCGATCCTGTCCGCCAACTGCGTCAACGACCAGACCGAGCGCCCGCAGATCTTCATCCAGAACGAGGACGGCAAGAACAAGTACTACCTGTTCACCATCAGCCACCAGTTCACCTACGCTGACGGAATGCGTGGCCCCGACGGCGTCTACGGCTTCGTGGGCAACGGTGTCCGTTCCGACTACCAGCCGATGAACAACAGCGGCCTGGCTCTGGCTTCCCCCACGGACCTGAACATGCCGGCCAACGCGCCCGAAGGACCGAATCCCCTCCAGAACGGCCGCCAGTTCCAGGCTTACTCGCACTACGTGCAGCCGGGCGGTCTGGTGCAGTCCTTCATCGACAACGTGAACGGTGTCCGCGGCGGTTCACTCTCGCCCACCGTGAAGATCAACTTCCGCAACGGAGTTTCGGCAGTTGACCGCACCTTCGGCCAGAACGGCCTTGGCCCGTTCGGGTACCTGCCCACGAACCTCAACGTCGGCGGAGCCGGCCTTTACAAGTAGTGCAATAGGCAGTCATGAGGCGGAAGCGCCCGGAATTCCGGGCGCTTCCGTCCTCCGCATATACAGGCCATAGATGGGGCGGGATGGCTTCCGCCAGAAACAGGAATGTTGAGTCATGAAAAACCTTCGGACGATCTGGATTGTGCTCGCAGCAGCGGCCGCGGCCGTTCTTGTCGCGCTGGCGCTGGTCCCTGCGACGGGATCCCGTCCGGGCGCCCAGAGCCAGGCCGAGCAGGCGCATTCAGCTTTCGATCGGCCTGAGGGGGCATCCGAGTTCCGGCCGAGCTATCACATCACGCCCGCGAAGAACTGGATGAATGATCCGCAGCGTCCGATCCTGCTGGACGGCGTGTGGCACTACTACTACCTCTACAACGCGGGCTACCCGAAAGAGAACGGCACCGAGTGGTACCACCTGACCAGCACAGACCTGGTGCACTGGAAGGACGAGGGGGTGGCGATCGCCAAGTACAAAAACGGGCTGGGCGATATCGAGACCGGAAGCGCCGTGGTGGACCATGACAACTCGGCCGGCTTTGGCAAAGGAGCCGTGATCGCTGTCATGACGCAGCAGGACCAGGGAATCCAGCGGCAATCCCTGTTCTATTCCACCGACCACGGATACTCCTTCACCGCGTACAGGCAGAATCCGGTCATGGATAACCCCGGCGAACCGCACTGGCGGGATCCTAAGATCATCCGCGATGAAGCCCACGGCCAATGGGTGATGGCCCTGGCCGAAGGCGACAAAATCGGCATGTATACCTCGCCCGACCTGAAGGACTGGCGCTACGCCTCGGGCGTCGAACGCACCGGTCTTGGCGCCCTCGAATGCCCGGACCTCTTCCAACTGGATCTCGACGGTGATCCATCCAAACGGACCTGGGTCCTTGCCGCCAGCGCGAATGGAAAAGAAGAGGGATTCACCACTGGCGTTGCCTACTGGACTGGCGAGTGGGACGGAACCCGCTTCACCCCGTCCGGCGGGCCGCATCAGTGGCTCGACGCCGGCTCCGACTTCTACGCAGCCGTGACGTGGGACGATCCGAGGCTCACCGAAAGCCAGCGGATGTCCTCCAGGCACGCTATCGGGTGGATGAACAACTGGGCGTACGCCCGGCAGTTGCCCACCGAGGACTGGCACGGCGGCGCCGACTCCATGGTGCGCGACATCCGGCTGAAGACAATCGCGGGGACGCCGACCCTTGTGTCGAGCCCCTCCGCCGCCATGCAGTCCATTGAGGGCCCGGTGGCAACGACCGGGGAACGCCGGCTAACACAGGACGGCGCAGGACAGTTGCCGGCTCCGGAGGGCGGAGCGTACCGGCTCGATGTGACTCTTGAACGGACGGCGGACGACGACGGTTCCGTTGCGAGGATCGAACTCGGAAGCGACGGGGAAACGTTCGCGACTGTCGGATATGACTTTGCCGACCAATCGGCATTCATCTCCCGCGAGGCTGATGCTGCCGCCACCGGCAAGGCCGGACTCAGTCCGGACTATCGGGCATCGCGGCGCGCAGTCAGCCCAGCGCGAGACGGCAAAGTGGAGCTATCGATATTCGTCGACTATAGCTCGGTGGAGGTTTTCATCAACGGCGGGGAAAAGACCATGACCTCACTCGTTTTCCCCTCCGCGGGGACGCCGAGCATCAAAGCCGCCACGGCGGGGGGCGCGCTGACGCTGAAGTCCTTCAGCTACAGGCGGTTGGCCTCCACACACTGACCGGTGACGTGCGGCCCACAGCGCACCGCACGACGGCGAAGAGCGAGTCCATTACGGGAGATAATCCGGGGCCGCGCCCAGACCGAAGTACTCCTCAAGGGTGCTAATCCCGGTCCAATGCATATCCTCGGCGATCGCCCGTCCCACATAGCGCAGATGCCATGGCTCGTAGGTGTAGCCGGTAGTGGCCCCGGCCCCGGCCGGATATCGGATGATGAATCCGTGCTCCCAGCCGTGCTGAGCAGCCCACTGGCCTGCCGGGGTAGTTGCGAAGCAGGCTTGCAGGGCGCAGGTTCCGCTGGCATTGCCGATGTCCATCGCCAGGCCGGTCTGGTGTTCGCTGTAGCCGGGCCGGGCTGCAAGGGTATCTGCCGTCGCCTGTCCGTACTGGCGCACGTAGCTGTCGTAGAGGCTGGCCTGCTCGCTGAACGAACGGTAGCCGCTGATCGGCATGACGTTCACGCCGGCCGCTTTGGCGGCTCTGGCAAACTGCTTGTAGGCGTCCGCGGCCTGCGTCCGCAAGCGTTCGCCCTGGACCCTGACCAGCTGCCCCGGCACATAAGCAGCCGGGTTCAGCTGCCGGTGCTTGTTGACCGCCACCTGCAGGCTGGCGGCAGAATCGAAGTCGTAGCCCACCGCGGCCACTGCCGTCACCGATGGTGCGATCATGCCGAGCGAAAGCACCAGCCCCGCCACAGCACCTGTCATCCTGCTGATTCCTTTAAGCACGATGGCCCCCAAGAAGTGTCCGGAACAGATGCGGGAACTCTACCGGTGTGCGGGGCCGTGGTCGAGGTTGAACGCTTTAGATGGTCAACGGAGGACGGCCAGACTCGCCAGGGTGCCGCCGTCGCCTTCGGCCAGCAGTCCGACGGCGTTGCCGGCGTGTGCAGGAAAGACCAGATCAGTGATGGTCGCCAGGCCGTCCTGCGCGAAGACTTCGACGGAACAGCGGTCCAGGAAGACCCGGAGCCGTAGCCGGCCGTCCTCCAATGGCACGGCAACGCGCTCCACCGACGGGAATGCCTCGTGGAACCCCACGTTGCCGGATCCGGTCCGGTCCAGGCTGAGCTCCGCCGTGAGGCAGTTGTAGGCCAGGACAATGCGCGCCCCGGCCCCGGCCCCGGGCCCGGACCTGGAGCCGGATGCACCGTCCGTTTCGCTGCCGGCCCGGAGCACGAGACCTACCCTGCTGGCAGTGCCCGGCTCGAATTCCGCATCGATTCGCAGCACATCACCGCAGGCCTCGGCTGGAAGCCACGTCACCCCTTCCGCCAACGGCTGCCGATCCATGGCAAACGGCTCTGCACAGTCGCTGTCGAACGGGTCCACCGCCTCCTGCACCAGCACGGGGCGCCCGCCGCGGGACACCAGCCTGACTTCACGGACAAGTGACATCGCGCTGCGCCAGCCGTCTGAGGGTGTTGAGGCGGCGTACTGCCAGTTGTTCATCCAGCCGATCATGAGCCGCCGGCCGTCCGGGACGTTGCTGAAGGACACGGCCGCGTAGTAGTCCCGCCCCCAGTCGAGCCATCCGTAGTCGGCCATCCGGCGGTCGTCGGCCTGCACGCCTTCGGTGACTGTGGTTTCGGAACGGAACCTCACGCCGTCGAACGTTCCGATGAAGTACTGGCCGCCGGAGCCGCCGGCGATGCCGCCGGGGCTCAGGTTTACCACCATGACCCACCGGGTGTTTGAGGCATCGCCGTCCACCGGCAGTTCAAACAGGTCCGGGCACTCCCACACCCCTCCCGTGGCGTTCGCGGGGCCAAAGGTGCTCAGGTACTCCCAGGACAACAGGTCCGCCGACTTGTAGAGAACCACCTCGTGGTTGAGAGCCTCGACGGCGACCATCACCCAATAGCTGCCGGCGTCACAGTCGTGCCAAAAGACCTTGGGGTCACGGAAGTCCGGGGACGCCCGGTCAAGCACTGGGTTCCCGGCGTACTTGGTCCAGGTGGCGCCCTCGTCCGTGCTGTAGGCGAGGGACTGTGCCTGCCGTCCGGCGAGCGGCGACGCGGGCGAATACGCGCTGGTGTAGATGGCCACCAGCGGAGGCACTCCGCCGACGCCGAAACCGCTGGTGTTATGGACATCGAGAACGGCGGAGCCGGAAAAGATGGCCTCCTGGTCATCGCACCAGATGGCCACGGGTTGCTCGTCCCAGTGCTGCAGGTCCGTGGATGTGGCGTGGCCCCAGGACATGTTGCCCCATTCAGCGCCGTGCGGGTTGTGCTGGTAGAAGAGGTGGTAGGTGCCGTTGGAGTAGACCAGGCCGTTGGGGTCGTTGAGCCAGTTGCGCTCCGCTGAGTAGTGCCACTGTGGCCGGTACTGGCAGTCGAGTTCGGTGAGTGTTTTCATGAGGGTTCTTTGCAGGCTTTCGCGTGAGGAGGCTGGTCAGCCCTTGACGCCGCTGGAGGCGATGCTGTTGATGAAGGATCGCTGGAACGCGACGAACAGGACCACCACGGGAATGGTGATGAGGGACGCGTAAGCCATCACCTCGCCCCAGGAGACGTTGAGCTGGAAGAAGTACTGGATGCCGATCATCACCGGGCGGAGCTCCTCGGACTGGACCACCATGAGCGGCCACAGGTAGGAGTTCCAGGCGGGCAGGAAGGTCAGGATGGCCACGGTGGCGGTGGCCGGTCCCGCGAGGGGCATGACCACCTTGCGGTAGATGGTGAACCAGCCGGCGCCGTCGATCCGGGCTGCCTCGTCCAGTTCCTTCGGGATGGACTCGAAGTACTGGTGGAACAGGTAGATGGAGAACGCGTTGGCGATGAAAGGGATGATCTGGACCTGGTAGGTGTCCAGCCAGCCCTTTGAGATTTCGAGGCTGAACCCGTTGAGCTCAAAGTACGGCAGCTGGTTGACCCACCACACCAGCGGCAGCGCCAGCGTCTGGAAGGGCACGATGAGGGTGGCGAGGATCGCGGTGAACACCACCCGCTTGCCGCGGACCTCCATGCGGGACAAGGCAAACGCGCAGAGGCTATTGATGAAGATGCCGAGCACCACCGTGACCGCGGAGATGCCGATGGAGTTGACCAGGAAGCGGGCGGCCGGGACCCGGTCGAACACGGCTGCGTAGTTGTCCAGCGAAATGTTGCCGATCGGCAGGAACGCTGCCACCGAGGACATGTCGCCGAAGATCTGCTGGTCCGGCTTGAGGGAGGACACCATCATGAACACGATGGGGAAGGCGGCGACGGCAGCGAACAGGAGGCGGACCGCCATGGTCGTTGCACTGCCGAGACCCTTGGAATTGAGTGTCTGTTTCACGTCAGTCCTTCTCTCGGGTCAGGTAGCGCTGCACTGCGGAGATCAGCAGCACGAGCACGAAGAACACGAGCGAGATGGCCGAGGCGTAGGAGGTCTCCTGCTGCTTGAAGCCGGAGCGCACCGCCTCGTAGATGATGGTGGTGGTGGAATCGAGGGGCCCGCCCTGGGTCATGACGCTGACCTGGTCGAAGAGCCCGAGCGCCTGGATGGTGATGGTCACCAGGACCAGGGTGCGCGTGTGTTTGAGGCCGGGCCAGGTCACGTAGCGGAACTGGTGCCAGCGGCTGGCCCCGTCGAGTTGGGCGGCCTCGTACAGTTCCCCGGAGATGCTCTGCAGACCTGCGAGCCAGATGATCATGTGGAAACCCGCGGCCTGCCAGATGGACAGGGCGATGATGGCCGGCATGGCGGTGGCGGGATCGTTGAGCCAGTCCGGGCCGTTGATCAGGCCGAAACTGGCCGTCGACAGCAACTCATTGATCAGGCCGTCCTTGCGGTACATGAACATCCACAGCAGGGACACCACCACCATGGACGTCACCACGGGAAGGAAGTAGATGGTGCGGAAGAAGTTTACGCCGCGGAACTTCTTGTTGATCAGGAGGGCCATCGCCAGGGCGAGGCCCGACTGGACCGGCACCACCACGACGGCGAAATAGCTGACGTTCAGCAGCGACCGCCAAAACGTGGGATCCGCGAAGAGCCGCGCGAAGTTGTCCGTGCCGACGAACTCAACGGGCCGCGGGGAAACAAGCCGGGCGTTGGTAAATGCCAGGCCGAAGCCCATGATCGCCGGGAGGAAGACGAAGGCGAGCAGGAGGACCGCGGCCGGGGCGATCATTCCCCAGCCGCTGATCTGTTCGCGCAGGCGGCGTGGGCGGCGGCGCGGTTTGCTGGGCGGTGCGGCCGGGGCCGGATCCGCCAGGCCGCGGCCGGGGGAGGGGAGCTGGGTTGTTGTCATGGTTTTCTCCGTCGACAGTCAGGGCCGGAGGTACGACGGCGGCGGTTGCGCACCGCCGTCGTACCGCGGGCAGCCGGCTAGTTCTTGTAGCCGCCGTTGGACTTGATGTTGGCGTCAATGGCCTTGACCGACTTGTCCAGCGCCGTCTTGGGGTCGGCGCCGGCGAGGATGTCCTGGACAGCCTTGCCGTATTCGGTGGCGATGAAGGGATAGGCCGGGGTTTCAGGGCGCATCACCGCGTAGTTGCGGGAGAGTTCCATGAAGATCCGGTTTGTGCCGCCCTTGGCGTACGCGGGGATCAGTGCGGCGGCCTCGTCGGTGGCCGGGATGGTGCCCGTTGCCTTCGCCACCGCGGCCAGGTTTTCCGGCTTCAGTGAGTAGGAGAGGTAGTCCATGGCTGCCGCGGAGTTGGTGCAGCCGCTGGTCACACCCCACTGCCAGGAGGCGCCGCCGATCTTGGGGCCGTTCCCGAGGTCCACTGACGGCATGACCACGAGGTCCTTACCCACCGCTGCGCGTGCCTTGTCCGCGGCCCAGGAGCCGGTGTAGAGAATGCCGCTCTTGTTGTTGAGGAAGTCCTGGGTGGAGTCCTTGCCGCTCTTCTTGGCCATGAATCCCTGGTCGGCAAGGCCGCGGAACCACTGGGCCCATTCGACGGCCTTGTCGCCATTGAGGGTGCCGTCTGCCGACTGGAACCCGTCGCGGTTGATCAGATCCCCACCGAAGGACTGCAGGAACGGCGAGTAGGCGTAGGGCAGCCACTCGCCGGTTCCGGCGGTACCCATGTCCAGCGGGTATTCCCACTTGCCCAGGGCCTTGAGTTTGCTCAGCGCGTCCTGGAACTCGTCCTTGGTCCACGGCTTCTCGACAGTGGCGACGCGGACACCGGCTGCCTTGAGGTCGGAGGCGCGTGCAAGCATCGCCAGCGCGACGTCATAGGTGCCCACGGCGTAGGTCTCGCCCTCCCATTTGGCCACCGTGCTCGGCAGATTCTTGG
Organism: Arthrobacter sp. P1_B3; assembly: GCF_056406615.1. NCBI lineage: Bacteria > Bacillati > Actinomycetota > Actinomycetes > Micrococcales > Micrococcaceae > Arthrobacter > Arthrobacter sp. P1_B3. Next base: position 214,528 of record NZ_JBFTZV010000001.1, read on the forward strand.
ACACATCCGCGTCGAGCTGCAGCGGTGTCAGATACTTCGCCCAGGCCCAGTTGGGAACATTGGGGCCATCAATGTCAACAATGCAGGGAAGCTTCCCGGAGGCCGCGGCCGAGACCACGGAGTCGTTGTAGGAGTCCTGCGGGAACGCCTGGACCTTGATCTTGGCCTTGGCGCCGGCGCTCTTGTTGTACGAGTCCACGATGTTTTCAATCGCCGTGAGTTCTTCGGGGTTGCCCGCGTTGTGGGTCCACATGGTGATCTCGTTGGAGCCTGCGGACGGGGCCGAGGCGCTGCCCTTTCCGCAGGCGCCCAGGGAGCCGACAAGGGCCGCCGCAGCTACACTGGTGGCGAGGATCCGGGTGAATCGCTTGTTCATGATGGTCAATCTTTCTGCTGAATTTGGGCGTGGGGGATTGTCCCGGGTCCGGCGGGACGCGGCCGGTGCAACGGCTGCGTCCCTTTTCGTGCGGTCCCCGGGCAGTGGAACAGTGGAGCGGTGGAACGGTTCGGTGAGGGCGCCTCTTGCCGGCAATCAGCTAACTTGGCGGCGGGCCGAGGGACCCCCGCTCAATGAGGGGGCACTCCAGTTGCGTCTGGGCTGCCGGTGCGCCGGGATTTTCAATGTCGTCCAGGACTCGGTTGACCGCCCAACGGCCCATCTCGTAGTGGGGAAGGGCGACGGTAGTGAGCCCCGGCCACAGGGCGTCTGCGATGATTTCGAGATTGTCGATCCCCACAATGGACACGTCCTGGGGAATGCGCAGCCCCAATGCCGTGGCCGCTTGGTAGGCGCCCATGGCAACCCTGTCACTGAAGCAGAACAGGGCCGTGGGCCGGTCGGGCTGACCGAGAAGCCCCAGCGCGGCCTCGCGGCCCCCCGCGGTTTCGGGCTGGCCGATCACGAAGTGGCGGGGGTCGTGCTCCAGGCCGTGCCGCCGGAGAGCGTTAAGGAAACCCTCCCTGCGGCCGTGCGTGGCGGGGATGTCGTCCACGTTGTTGATCATCCCGATCCGGGTGTGGCCCGCCTGGATGATTGCTTCAACGGCCGTCTCGGCAGCGGCCACTTCATCGGGGATAACCGAGGAAATGGACCTGTTGTCAGTGACGGAATCCAACAGCACGGTGGGAAGGCCCTCCAGTTCCGCGGGGACCCGCACGCTCTGGTGGTACATCCGGGCATAAACCACCCCGTCCACCTGGTGCTGCCGCAGCATGTTGATTTCACGCTTTTCCAGCTCGCTGTCCAGGCCGGAATTGACCACCATCACCACATAGCCGCGGTCATAGGCGGCGTCCTGCGCCCCGCGGATCATTGCGCCTGCAAAGGGGGTGGTGGTGATTTCGTCGCTCACCAGCCCAAGGATCTGGGAGCGCTGGTTGCGCAGTCCGCTGGCCATCTTGTTCGGGGCGTACCCAAGATCCCTGGCCACGTCCCGGACGAGTTGCTGCGTCGCTGCCTTCACCCGGAAACTCGTGGCGTCGTTGAGGGCATGCGACACCGTGGTGACTGAAACCCCGGCGGCCTTGGCCACGTCGCGTATTCCCACTTTTGTCGTCATTGACTTCCCTTTGCAAAACGTTTTGTATCTGGTGTGAGCTACGCTACACAAAACGTTTTGCATTTGTCAACAGAGGGGTGGCGACATCGCTTGCGCCCTCGGCTACGTTGGCCGGATTGGGGGTGTCTGATAGACACTGCCACCGGCCGCCCGGCCTGCGTAGCGTGGTGGATGTGGAAAGAAAAGAGGAAATCCGTGAGTTCCTGATCTCGCGGCGCGCGAAGATCAGCCCGGAACAGGCCGGCATCCCCAGCTACGGGGAGCTGCGCCGCGTGCCAGGCCTGCGCCGTGAGGAAGTGGCGCAGCTCGCCGGGGTGAGCACGGACTACTACACGCGGCTTGAGCGCGGCAGCCTGCGCGGCGTCTCGGACGCGGTGCTCGAGGCGGTCGGCTCTGCCCTTCGGCTGGACGACGCCGAGCGGGCGCACCTGATGGATCTGGTGCGGACGGCCAGCACACCGTCGCGCCGGGCGCCGCTCCGGCCCACGCAGCAGCGGGTCCGCCCCGGGGTGTTGCGACTCCTGGACGGCATGACCGGAGTGGTCGCCCTGGTGCAGAACGGGCGTTCGGACGTGCTGGCCGCCAACTTGCTGGGCCGTGCGCTGTACGCGGAGGTGTTCAACTCTGCCGTACAGTCGGGGCCGGCCACGCCGGGGCGGCTGCCGAACCAGGCACGCTACCTCTTCCTCGATCCGCACGCAGGTGACCTCTACCCCGATTGGCACGCGATCGCCGCCACCACGGTGGCGATGCTGCGCCTGGAAGCGGGCAGGAACCCGCACGATCGGGCACTGAACGAGCTGGTCGGGGAGCTGACCACACGCAGCGGGCTGTTCGCCGCACTATGGGCCGGACACGACGTGCGGATCCACACCACAGGGACCAAGCGCTTCCACCACCCCGTCGCGGGGGACCTGGCCCTGCAGTTCGAGACGCTGGCCCTTCCCGGAGATGAGGGACAGACCCTGTTCACCTTCACCGCGGAGCCCGGCTCCGGGTCCGAAAACGCGCTGGCGTTCCTCGCCAGCTGGGCGGCAACGCCTCCCGAAACAACCACCACCGGCGGTCCCGCCGGTGGATCGACCGTCCCCGAGATGCGCGCCCACGCGCAGCCGGGGCCACACAACCCAGGAAAGACAGAACCGTCACATGAGTGAACACAACGACAACATGACAGGCCAGAAGGAAAACATGCCCGGGAAGAAAGTCTGGTTCATCACCGGCGCCGGCCGCGGCATGGGCACCGACATCGCGAAGGCAGCCCTGGCCGCCGGGCACGCGGTGGTCGCCACCGGACGCGACCCGGAAAAGGTCGCCCAGGCCGTGGGCCAGAGCGAGAACCTGATGGCCGTGCAGCTCGACGTCACCGACCCCGCCGCGGCGGAAGCGGCCGTGCAGGCCGCCGTCGACCGGTTCGGCCGGATCGACGTGCTCGTCAACAACGCCGGCAACTTCTACGCAGGCTTCTTCGAGGAAATCACCCCGGAGGACTTCCGGGCGCAGATCGAAACCACCATGTTCGGCCCCATGAACGTCACCCGCGCGGCCCTGCCGGTCCTGAGGGCCCAGCGCTCGGGGCTGGTGGTCACAATCTCCTCAACAGCCGGCATCGCCGGCGGGGAATTCCTTACCGCCTACGCCGCATCGAAGTTCGGCGTCGAGGGCTGGGCCGAGTCCCTGGCCCCCGAAGTCGCCCCATTCGGGATCCGCACCATGATCGTGGAGCCGGGGTTCTTCCGCACCGAACTGCTCACCCCGGAATCCACGAGCTACGCCGAATCCACCATCAACGACTACGCCGAGCGCACCCGCCAGACCGTCGCCGCCTGGCAAAGCATGGACGGACAGCAGGGCGGGGATCCCGCCAAGCTCGCCGACGCCCTGATCCAGCTCGCCGAACTGGACGAGCCGCCGCTGCGCTTTGCCGCCGGCGCAGACGCCGTCGGCGTATTCGAGACCCGGGCCAAGGCGCTCCAGGACCAGGCCGGCGCCCACCGCGAGCTCTCCAGCAACCTCGCCCACGACGCCGCCTGATAAAACGCAAACGGACGACGGCGGAAGGTCGGCGGTTTCTAGCGGTCGTTGCAACACTGCTGGTGGCTAGGCGGTCATTAGTAGATCACGCACGCGCTCGGCCGGGGTATCCCAGCCGAGCGTTTTGCGTGGTCGGGCGTTGAGTTCCTGGGCCACGTGTTCAAGGTCTTCGGGGCCGTAGACGGACAAGTCGGTTCCTTTGGGGAAGTACTGACCCGTGCGGAACTGGCCGATCTGATTCGGGTTGATTCCACGCATATGGCAACCGGTCATTTTGACGACGTGCTTCGGGAGTCGGCGTATTGGGCTAGGGGATGGGCTTCGATTGCGATGTTGAGTTCTTCCAGGGTCGGGGGGTTTGCTCCCGGGCGCTGCACGGTGATGGCCGCGGCTGCAGCTGCGGTGTGTCCAAGCTGCTCCAGGACAGCTGGGGCGAAGCCTTCGGTTCCTCGGGTGAGAAAGCCCAGGATCAGGGCGGACATGTAGGAGTCCCCGGCGCCGATGGTGTCGGCAACTTTTGACTTCACGGCGGGAATGTTGATGGTAGCGGCGGTTGTGGTGAATTGTGAGCCGTCGGCGCCTTTGGTGATGACGGTAAGCCCGGTGCCCAGACCGAGGATGTGGGCTGCGGTTTCGTCCAGGCTGTTTTGCGGGTACAGCCAGTGGGCGTCTTCGTCGCTGAGTTTGACGACGTCGGTTAGTGGCACGAGCTCTTCGAAGGTGGCCTTCGCTTCTGCATGGCTGCCGAGCAGGGCTGGCCTGATGTTGGGATCGTAGGTGATCATGCAGTGTCTGTGTGCCTGTTCGAGCAGTGACCTCACGGCGCCGGCGCCGGGTTTGAGGAAAGTGGCGATGGAACCGGTGTGCAGTATTTTGGGGACGCAGGCGGGGACTGCTGGGGCAAGGTCCCAGATGATGTCGAAGTCGTACTTGGCGGAGCCGTCCGGTTCAAGGGTTGCTGTTGCCGATGCTGTCCGGGTGAGGGATTTTGATCCGGGCAGAAGTATGACGCCTGCGCTGCTGAGGTGGTTTTCGATGGAAATCCCCCGCGCGTCCGGGGCAATTGCCGTGAGCAGACCTGTTGTTACGCCGAGGCGGCCGAGTCCGTAGGCGACGTTGGCCGGTGAGCCGCCGGGGTGTTCCACTTTGTCGTGTGACGTGGTGACCACGTCGATCAGCGCTTCGCCTATGACCATGACGTCGAGCGTCTGGTGAGCGTCGTTCCGGGCTGTTGTGAGGTAATCCATGGTCTGTCTCTCGTGGGATGGTGATGATGGGAACTCCCGGTATGGATCCGTCCGCGGACCTCGGGGAGGTCCGCGGACGGAGAAGGGGCTCCGGTAGAGCGGGAGGGTACTAGCCGGACCTCAGGCGGTGGCTGCGCCGGTCATGATCGCCACTGCGTCGGTCATGGTGTGTGATTGCGGAGTGATGGTGGCAGCGCACTTGCCCAGGCGCTGGATGTGGATCCTGTCCGCCACGTCAAAGACGTGGGGCATGTTGTGGCTGATCAAGATGACCGGCAGGCCGCGGTCGCGAAGGTCCCGGACCAGCTGGAGCACCTGGTTCGATTCCCGGACGCCAAGTGCCGCCGTCGGTTCATCCAGCACAACGACCTTTGAACCGAACGCCGCGGCGCGGGCCACGGCGACAGCCTGGCGCTGGCCGCCCGAGAGGTTCTCCACCGGCACTGTCACGTCCTGCAGGGTGGAGATGCCCAACCGGGTCAGCTCTTCCTTGGCCTTCCGGCGCATACCTTTGGTGTCAAGCATCCGGAACACGCTCCCGAGGAGTCCCGCACGCCGTTCCTCCCGGCCGAGGAATAGGTTGGAGGCGACGTCGAGGGCCGGTGAGACGGCGAGGTTCTGGTACACGGTTTCGATGCCGTGGACACGGGCGTCCTGGGGGCGTTTGAAGTGCACCTGCTGTCCTGAGACGAAGAGTTCGCCTGTGTCCGGGACTTCGGCGCCGGTGAGGCATTTGATCAGGGTTGATTTGCCTGCACCGTTGTCGCCGATGATCGCGAGGACTTCGCCGGGGTAGAGGTCGAGGCTGACGCCATCCAGGCCCACGACGCGGCCGAAGGTCTTGACGAGGTTTCGGGCCCGCAGGATGGGTTCGCGGGTGGTGACGTGCGGGGCTGTAAATTCTGTCATGGTCATGACTTGACCTTTCGGATCCACTGGTCGATGGACACAGCGAGGATGATCAGGACGCCCACTGCGAGGGTCTGGTACAAAACGTCGAGCCCGGCAAGGGAGAGACCGTTGCGGAAGACGCCGACGATCAGGGCCCCGAGGAGTGATCCCCAGATGGAGCCGCGGCCGCCGAAGAGGCTGGTTCCGCCGATAACGACGGCCGTGATGGAGTCCAGGTTCAGGTCGACGCCGGCGTTGGGGCTGGCGGCGTTGGTCCGCCCGATCTGGATCCAGGCGCCGGCGGCCAGGACAGCGCCGGCAGCGAGGTAGACGCTCATGAGCACCCGGCTGACGGGGATGCCGGCCAGGCGGGCGGCTTCCTTGTCATCGCCCACGGCGTAGACGTGCCGGCCCCAGGCCGTCTTGCCCAGGATGAAGGCAACAGCGATGTAGAGCAGGAGCATCATGACGACGCCGGTGGAGATCCGCACAGGGCCGAGCGGGAATGTGGTGCCGGTCCAGGTCAGCAGAGGCGGCATGGCCGAGCCGCGCACTGTCGCTCCGTTGGAATAGAGCAGTGTCAGGGCGATGAAGATGTTCAGCGTGCCGAGGGTGACGATGAACGGCGGGAGCCGGAACCGGGTGACCAGGAATCCGTTGAGTGCTCCGGCGGCGAGTCCGACGACGAGGCCTGCGAGCAGGGCAACAGGTGCGGGCAGTCCGTTGTTGACGGCAAGCTGGGCCATGACCATGGAGGAGAGGATCATGACGGCACCGACGGAGAGGTCGATGCCGGCGGTGAGGATGATGAGGGTCTGGGCGATGGCCAGGGTGCCGACGACGGAGACCTGCTGGGTTATCAGGGAGAGGTTTTCAACCCGCAGGAACCTGTCATTGAGGAGGCCGAACACCACCACCGCGATGAGAAGTACGAGAGCGGGGCTGACGGCGGGGTAGCGGTGAAGGATATTGCGTATCCGGCTGAGCGGTGTCTGGCGGTCAAGGAATTCCTCCGCCAGGTCGGCATGCCCGGCGCTGGGCGGGCCGGCGGTCTGTTGCTGGGTCACGATTGGTCCTGATCTTCCGTGATGGTTGCTAGGGCGGCCCTAGCTCGGTAGATGCGGGGCGGGGAGGCCGAGTAGCGGGCTCCGGACTCCCCGCCCCGCAGTGAAGCTGGGTGGATTACTTTCCCCAGCAGATGTCGGAGGCCTCGGTGGTGGTGATGCTCTTGACGCCGTCGGCCGGCTTGTCTGTGACGAGCTCGACACCTGTGTTGTAGAAGTCCAGCCCCGGTGAGTTGGCCGGCTTCTGGCCGGTCTTGGCGAGGTCAACGATGGCCTTCACGCCCAGTTCGGCCATCTTGACCGGGTACTGCTGCGCCGTGGCGCCGATGACGCCGGCCTTGACATTGTTCACGCCGGTGCAGCCGCCGTCCACCGAAACCACCAGGACGTCCTTTTCCTTGCCGGCGGCCTTCAGGGCCTCGAAAGCACCCGCCGCGGCAGGTTCGTTGATGGTGTAGACGACGTTGATGTTCGGGTTCTTGGCGAGGAGGGTTTCCATGGCGGTGCGTCCGCCGTCCTCGGCGCCCTGGGAGGCCTGGCTGCCGACGATCTCGTAGTCGCCGCCCTTGCCGCCGGTGTATTTGCCGGTCTTGGCTTCGTCGCCGTTCTTCTTCTTGTCCGCGGTGTCGATACCGAGGCCGGTCAGGAAGCCCTGGTCCCTGTTGTAATCAACCGAGACAACCTTGTCGTCAAAGAGATCGACGAGGGCAATGGTCGCTTTTTTCCCATCCAGCTGGGCTGCGGTCCATTTGCCGATCAGCTCGCCGGCGGCAAAGTTGTCGGTGGCGAACGTGATGTCGGCGGCGTCGGCCGGGTCCGGCGGGGTGTCCAGGGCGATGACGAAGAGCCCGGCGTCCTTGGCCTTCTTCAGGGCGTCCACTACGGACGGACCGTTGGGGGTGATCAGGATGCCCTTGTCGCCCTTGGAGATGGCGTTCTCGATGGCCTGGATCTGGGTGTCCTCGTCGCCGTCAGCCTTGCCGGCTGCGAGCTTCAGGTCCACGCCGCCGGCCTCGGCCGCCTTCTTTGCCCCGTCCTGCATGGAGACGAAGAACGGGTTGGTCGTGGTCTTAACGATCAGCGAGACGCCGACCTTGTCCCCTGACGAGCTTCCCGTTGATGAGGCGGACGGGGAACTTCCACCACAGGCTGAAAGACTGAGCGCTCCCAGGGTCAGCACTGCTCCCGCAGCGAACAGGCGGGTGGCCGTTGAACGGGGTGCTTTGGAACTCAACATTGAATCTCCTGGTGTTTGAGGCCCTCACTGGCCTCGACAACGATGTCATGTACGATGTAAGCAGCATCACACCGGAGAGTCAATAGATGCAACTTAGAAGGAGCGATTTATTTGACAACGATGTCCGATCGTAGCCAGCCGGCCCTTTCCGCCAGTCGTCCGACAATGCGCCACGTGGCCGCCCTTGCCGGCGTCGGAATTAAGACCGTGTCCCGGGTGATCAACGACGAACCTGGCGTGTCGGACGCCACCCGGGAAAAGGTGCTCAGCGCTTCACGACAACTCAACTACCACCTGGACATGGCGGCCGGCAGCCTGCGCCGCGCGGGCAGAAGGACGCTCTCGGTCGGGCTGTTGCTGCCGAGTGTTTCCAACCCGTTCAGCGGCGAGATCAACCGGGCAATAGAAGATGCTCTTGGGGCCAGGGGAATCGCGGTCTTTGCGGCGAGCCTGGATGATGACCCCCAGCGGGAGCAGGACATCGTGGCGGCATTTCTTGGGCGGCGTGTCGACGGGCTCATCCTCACGCCCATCGCCAGGAGCCAGGCGTATGTGATCCCGGAGCATTCCCGTGACCTGCCTTTGGTCTTCATCGACCGTGAACCGGTAGGAGTGGAAGCAGATGCCGTCGTGACCGACAACGCCGCAGGCTCCGCGAGGGCGGCTGCTCACCTGATGAGCCGCGGCCACACCAGGCTTGCCTATCTGGGTGACCGCACGGACATCCAGACCGCCCGGGAACGCCGGCGGGGGTTCATTGAGGAGATTGGCCGGCAGGGAATTCCCACCTCCACGATTCCCGTCCGTGAAAACCTGCACGATGAGGAATCGGCCAGGTTGGCCGCGTTGGAGCTTCTCACTGCTGCGGAACCACCGACGGCGATCTTCTCCAGCCAGAACCTCATCACTTTCGGTGCCATGCGCGCTCTGAGGGAGCTAGGGCTGAGCAAACGCGTGGCCTTGATAGGGTTCGATGACTTCACGCTTGCCGACTTGATGGATCCCGGCGTGACAGTTATCGCCCAGCACCCCGAGCGAATCGGGAAGCTGGCAGCAGAGCGGCTCCTGGCCAGGATCGATGGCGACCAGCAGCCCCCGCATACCTATGTTGTCCCGTCTGAGCTGGTACAAAGAGGCTCCGGGGAACTCCGCCCTCCGGCCTGACGCCGGGGGACCTTCCTGAACAATCTGCCAAACACAAAAACCTGAATGGGATCATGATGACCAAAACCCTCTACGCCGAGTTCACCGTCAAGCCCGGCAGCGAAGCCCGCGTTGCTGAAATGATGCTCGAACTGACCCGGCATGTCCGTCGTGAACCGGGCAACGAGCTGTTCCTCCCCTGCACCCGGGAAGACAACCCCCGGGAGTACTTTGTCTTCGAGGTCTACCGCGACGAAGCCGCGTTCCAGGAACACATCGGCGCCGATTACGGCGCCAGATTCAACGAGGAACTGGCCCGCCACATCGAAGGCGACGCCTCGGAGCTGACCTGGCTCCTGCCGCTGGAATAGCCCTCAGCCAAATCCAGCCGATCCGCGGTCGGCGGGAGCTGCTGCGTCCAGGACCCACGGAGAGGGCTGAACGGAGCCGCCTACCGGAAATAACCCTTCCAGCCCTACCGCTGGGAGGGAATTTTCTGCTGCCCGCCCATCGCTTCGCCCGGCTCAGCCGCGCGCGGCCGGCCTCATGCCTGAGCCGCCAAAACCGTTGACTTGTCTGATGGACATCACTTAGTGTCCTTCGAGCTGACAACGTTGTCTATCGACGACGCGCGCAACGAAGGGCGAATCAAGCGAATGAAGAACACGAACACCCGCAGGACGCACGCCGTTTCTGCACTGACACTCGCGGGACTGACGCTGGCCGCGGCACTCGCAGGTTCCCTGCCGGCATCGGCCGCGACAGGCCCCGGGGACGAACCTTACCGGCCGGCCATTCACTACACGCCCGCAAAAAACTGGATGAACGACCCCAACGGGCTCGTCTTCTACAAGGGCGTCTACCACATGTACTACCAGCACAACCCCTCCGGTAACACCTGGGGGAACATGTCCTGGGGCCACGCCACGTCGAAGGACCTTGTCCACTGGAAGGAGCAGCCGCTGGCGATCTCCACCGATGCCCAAGAAGACGTCTTCTCGGGCAGTGTCGTTGTCGACAAGGACAACACGAGCGGTTTCGGTACGAAAGAGAACCCTCCGCTCGTGGCCATCTACACCAGCGCCTACAAGGACGCCTCGCCGCACCGCGGCCTGCAGGCGCAGTCACTGGCTTACAGCCTCGATGATGGCCAGACCTGGACCAAGTACTCCGGCAATCCTGTGCTGAACCGGAACTCCGCCAACTTCCGTGACCCGAAGGTGTCCTGGTACGACACGCCCGGCGGCGGAGGCTACTGGCTCATGACCGCGGTCGAAGCCACGGACCACAAGGTCGTCCTCTACAAGTCCGCCAACCTCAAGGACTGGTCCCCACTGAGTGAATTCGGACCAGCCAATGCCACCGGCGGGCAGTGGGAGTGCCCCGACCTGTTTCCCCTCGCCGTGGACGGCGACCCGAAGAACGTCAAGTGGGTCATGGTGGTCAACATCAATCCCGGCGGCGTGGCCGGCGGCTCCGCCGGCCAGTACTTCGTGGGGAACTTCGACGGCACCACCTTCACCTCCGAAACCACCAAACCCGTGGCCACGCCCCCTCCCGGCACGGTCCTGGCCGGATTCAACGACGGAACTTACAACGGCTGGACCGTCAACAACGAGCCAGGAAACTGGAAGAACGGCCCATTCGGCAGCACTCCGGCAAACGGAGCCCTTCCCGGCCAGAGCCCCGTGACCGGCTTTGACGGCAGTGGCCTGATCAATTCGTTCAACGACGGCGACTGGCCGCTCGGGTCCATGCAGTCACCTAACTTCACCGTGACCGACGACTACCTGAACTTCCTCGTGGGCGGCGGCAAGCACCCCCGCGTCTCCGACAAACTGGACAACACCCCGCCCGCAGGAGAGCTCAAGTTTGACGGCTTCGAGGTTCCCGCCGGGACATCGCTGGCCGACACCGGCTGGACCGGGACCGGCGACCTCACCCCCAACTTCCAGCCCTCCACCAGCGGCGGGGACTTCTACCTCGGGGCCAAACGGATTAACACCTTCGAAACCGGCAACACGCCGGGCGATGACCGACAGGGCACCCTGACATCACCGGAATTCCCCATCACCAAGAATTTCATGAGCATGCTGGTCGGCGGCGGCAACCGCTCCGCGGACTCCGGACAGATCCTGGCCGCCCAGTTGCTCGTCAACGGCAAGGTGGTCCGCTCCCTCGCAGGAGACAATTCCGGAATCCTGAACTGGAAAGGCTGGGACGTCTCCGAGTTCGCGGGACAGAATGCACAGTTGCGTGTAGTTGACCAGGCCACCGGCGGGTGGGGACACCTGACCCTTGACCACGTCATGCTGACTGACGGCCCGGCCGTTCCCCGGTCTGACGAGGAATCGGTAAACCTCGTGGTCAACGGACAAGTTGTCCGCACGGCCACCGGAAACGACAGTGAAAAGCTCGACTGGGCATCATGGAATGTCAAAGAATTCGTTGGCCAACAAGCACATATCAAAGTGGTCGACAATAACCGATTCGGTTGGGGCCACATTCTCGCGGACGAGTTCATGCTCTCCTCGAAACCGGCACAGTCGGCCCTGGAGACCTATGACTGGCTGGACTACGGACGCGACTACTACGCCTCCGTGTCCTTCGCCAACATGCCCGATAGCAAGCGGGTCATGCTCGGCTGGATGAACAACTGGGACTACGCCAACGACATCCCCACCAGCCCCTGGCGCAGCGCCATGGCACTTCCCCGCAAGGTCAACCTGACCACGACTCCTGACGGCCCCCGCCTCACCCAAAGCGCTGTCAAGCAAGTGGAACAACTGGGCGGGAGAGTCTCCTATCAGGATAAGAAGGGCGGACCGATTCCCGCCGGGACACACCAGCTCCCGGCTTCCGCATCGGGCCAGGTCCAGCGGGTGGACATCACCTTCGCACCCGGCACGGCGAAAAAATCCGGCATCACCGTACTGGGCGACGCAAACACTTCCACCGTTATCGGCTACGACGCCACGACCGGAAAGATGTTCGTTGACCGCACCAACTCCGGCAACACCGCGTTCCACCCGGCATTCGCTTCCGTCGAGGACGCCCCCGTCACCCTGGACAAGGACGGCAACATCACCATGCGGATCTACCTCGACCGCTCATCGGTGGAAGTGTTCGCCCAGAACGGTCTGCGGACCATCACCGACCAAGTGTTCCCCAACGCCGGAGCCGACAAGATGGCCCTCTTCGCAGAAGGCGGGATTGCCCAGCTCAAATCACTCACCGTGACACCGCTGGAAAAGGCAATGTTCCTCCCGGAAAACAAGTGACCCAGCCCACCGCCTGACCTGCTCGCCAAGGAGTCGGAGCTGAAGGGACTGCGTACGGTACTGCACCGGGCGCAATCCCTTCAGCCCGGCCTTTGTGAGGTCGTCGCACCGGCGACTGAAACACGAACTTCGTCACAGGCATTGCCAGCTAGCAATTGACCTCAGCCCTGAGGTCACGGATCGCGGCCTCGACGTTGGAGGCCTCGTCGCGGAGGGAATCAGCTGCCTGGGTCAACGTGGCGTCGTCGGGGACCGCCGCGACGGCGGCATTGAACTTGGCCTCGGCGGCCTTGACGGCATCCGCCCGCTGCTGGGCGAGGTTCTCGCTCGCCTTGACGAGATCGTCATAGGTCTTCGTGACTTGATCTTGGGCCGCGCGGACCTGCTCGATCGTGGCATCAGGCTTGAGCGTGGACTTGAACTCTGCCAGAGCTGCGGCATGGGCATCGATGGCCGCGCAGACCTGCGACGTGCTTGCCGGGGGGCTTGAGACGGTCACGGCCGGACTGGGAGTGGCCGCCGGCGGGCTGGTTGGGCTGCATCCGGTGAGCAGGGCGATGGTGGTCCCAAGTGCGATGAATCCCAAGAGAATAGCGCGGGGTTTCGACATCGGAAGATCCTCTTCCAGCTGGGGTGTTGGCTCCGAGCATCGGGGGCCGTATTCATCCTCCGCCGGGACGCGGGCGCGGACCTCATCCGCCGGGGGTGAATTGGGTGGAAATGCATGGCCGGCCGGCAGGGGCCAAATGGCTCTTTTGGGACCGGGTGAACGCGGGTATAAATGGTTGTGCCACGGCGGACGGGTCCTCCGCGACTGGTGTTGAAGCCGGGGCGGGCGGTCCAGGGAAGGACGTTGAAAACTTCCCTGGGCCGCCGCGGGGCTGATGGGGCTCTGCAATCACCGGAACAGCCCACCGGAACAGCCGAGGATCAAGCGACAGGCGGCGGGATCGTCGGCTCTGACAGATGGATGGCGCGGCGGTGTCCGCCCGGACGTATGCTGTTTTCATCGGTTCAGCAGTGAGCTGCGTGCTTTGATTTCGAGCGTGGAACATGACCCAAGGAACTGCAAGAGACGGCCGGCAGGATCGTCATGCCTCCTTCTGGGAGTTGCACTTCAACGACCCGGATGTCGGTGCCTTCCTCAGCGAAGCCGTGAGTGAGTTTGTCGACGACATCGGTGGTCCCGGCCGCGGGATCAGCTGGGCAATCACCCTGCTCGGGTCCGCGGAGGCCCTCACCCTTACTGCCGGCAGCGAACCGGCGCGGGCCGCAGATGAGGCGCAGCGATCCTTCGACGACGGGCCGGCTCGCACAGCGGTTCGCAGCGGTGAATTTGTGTTCGTGGGCGACACCTCCCTGGAGCGCCGCTGGCCCGGGTACGCCAGCGCCGCCGCAGCCTTCGGAGCCCGGTCCCTCATATCCGTTCCGCTGGTCCCACAATCGGTATTCCAGGCCGCTGTGAACTTGTACGCGCCGTGGCCGCATGTCTTCACCAGCGCAGATATCACCGCCGCGGCTCGCCTGGCCCGCCACCTGTCCCGTGCACTGCGTTTGGTTGAGCAGTTGGCGCTGAGGTCCGGGAGCAGCGCGGATCTGTCCTCGGCCCAGCTCTCCCGGGCGCTGGCCGGCCTGGCGTTGCGGACGCTGGTGCGGGAGTACGGACTCAGCGAGGAGGGAGCCCTCGACTATCTTCGGAGCGTCGCGGGCGGAGCTACACGGGAAGCCGCCGGCGCCACGGTCCATGTCCTGGTGCCCGATTCCGTTCAGGTCCAGAAAGAGCCCCTGCCCAGTCCCTATGCAGGGGCACCACATGGCGGGGACGCGCCTCCCGTCCGTCGTCGGCGGCGCAGGACGGGGACCCCGGCCTAGGCGTACAGCGCTATCAAGTTGGGGACACCCGACCAGCCGTCCCGCCAGGCCGCGCGCCTGCGCAGCAGATAGTCAGCACAGCCGCTAGGCGGCGCTGGCGTCTTCTTTCCCTCGGGCGTGGCCCGGGCGGAGGATCTTCAGCGCGCCGGCCCAGGCGATCACCTGGTCGAACAAGGTCTGCAGACTCGCCTCGGCGGCCGCCGTCGGGATGAAGGTGCGGTAATTCGCGAACTCCGTGGCCAATGGCAGCGCAACCTGGGCCCGGACGTCTGCCATCTGCAGTTCTGCCGCCACACCCCGGAGGTGTTCGACGGCGCGGATGCCGCCGCTGCTTCCGTAGCTGACGAACCCGGCAGCCTTGTTGTTCCACTCCTTGTACAGGTAGTCCAGCGCGTTTTTCAGCGCCCCGGGGATCGAGTGGTTGTACTCGCCGGTGACGAAGATGTAGCCGTCGAAACCGTCGACAGCCTCGGACCAGGCCTTGGTGTAGGGCTGGCTGTACCGGCCGAAGGAGGGCGGCAGCGGCTCGTCGAGAAGCGGGAGCCGGAAGTCGGCGACGTCGAGGACGTCAAAGGTGGCATCGCCGCGTTCTGATGCCCGGGCACTTACCCAGTCGGCGACGGCCTTTCCGAGGCGTCCGGGCCGGGTGCTCCCGAGCACGATAGCGATGCGGATCATGGCGGGCTCCTTTCCGGAGATTTTTTTACCCACAATCACAACAACAAGCCGGACGGCTCGAAACTTCCGCAGCGCCGCCGGATTAGGGTGCTATTGCGCGACGCGCCGGCATTCCGGCAGGATCCGTCCGCCGCGAAGGACGGTCACGAGTTCGAAGCCCGGGTCAACGGCGATAACGTCAGCGCGCATTCCGGCCCGGAGCCCGCCGATCTCGGTTTCCAGACCCAGGACACGGGCCGGGACCAGGGTCGCCGCCATGACGGCGTCGGCAGGACTCACGCCCGCCGCGATCGTGGCGCGGACAACCTCCAGCAGGGTCGCCGTGCCCCCGGCAAGGGCGCCGTTACTCCGCAAGGTGGCCACGCCGTCGTGCACCACAACATCCGAGCTGCCGAGTTCGTACTCGCCGTCGGGCAGCCCGGTCGCCGCCATGGAGTCTGTCACCAGCGCAATGCCCTCGACTCCGACCAGGTCAAACACCATCCGGACCGTCTCGGGGTCGAGGTGGACGCCGTCGCCGACTAGCTCGACCACAACCGTGCCGGCCGCCGCCAAACGCAGGCACGCGGCAACGGGGCCGGGACTGCGGTGGTGCAGGGGAGGCATGCCGTTGAACAGATGGGTCACGGTGGGCCGGGCCTGCGGCCCGAAGGCGCCACCGGCCGCGGCCCTGCCGATGAGGTCCGCGGCTTCCGCCAGCGAGGCGGCCGCTACGTGGGCATCGGCATCGGTATGGCCCAGCGAGGGGGTGACTCCGTGGTCCGTGAGAATCCGGAGCAGTTCACTGGCGCCGGGCAGTTCGGGGGCGTAAGTCATGGTCTGCAGGGCTCCGCCGGCGGCCGCCAGCAGGTGCCGGAGCAGTTCAGGATCGGGGTCCCGGAGCCAGCGGGGGTTCTGCGCGCCGCAGCGGGCGGAGGAGAGGAAGGGCCCCTCGGAATGGACGCCTGCGATCAGTCCCTCGGCCGCCAGGACCTTGAGTACGCCGAGCGACCGCACCAGCTCATCGCCCGGGGCCGTGACCAGGCTGGCCAGCAGGGTGGTGGTCCCGTGGCGGTGCAGGAAGTCCACCGCCTCCCGGCAGGCCCGGTCATCTCCGGTTGGGAATCCGCCGCCCGCGGCGCCATGGCAGTGGAGGTCAACAAGCCCGGGAAGCAGCGAACTGCCCTGCGGCACCGGGAGCTCCTCGGCCCCAGGGAACTGCCCGGCGTCAAAGCCGCCGCTGGGTCCCGCGTAGGCGATCCGGCCGTCGGTCACCGCCACCACGGAGTCCGGGGTAACGGCACCATCGCTCAGGAGGGCGCCCCGCAGGAAGTAGGCGGGAGCGGCAGCGGCGTCGCGGTCCTCGGGGGTAAGGATCATGGTGCCTGGTTTCTGTGTGGCCGGGCGTTTGGGACAGGTACAGCTAGTTGAAGACTAGCCGTACGGCGCCGACGATGGCTGTTCCCGGATTCCCCACCTTTGCTTCGGTTCCGACGGCGTGCCCGCCCAACACGCTGGCGGGTCCCGGCCAAGTGGCGGCAAAGGTGGGGAAACTCCGGACCTCCACAGGAGTTACGGCTAACGCAGCACTACTGTCCTGTTGCCCTGGAGGATGACGCGTCCCTCGCAGTGCCAGCGGACGGCGTTTGAGAGTGCCTTGCATTCCGTATCGCGTCCGGCGGCCACGAGATCGTCCGGGCCGAAGGTGTGGTCCACGTCCACCACTTGCTGGGAGATGATGGGCCCTTCGTCCAGCTCCGCGTTGACATAGTGGGCGGTGGCGCCAACCGTCTTCACGCCCCGGGCGTGCGCCTGGTGGTAGGGCTTTGCACCCTTGAAGCTGGGCAGGAAGGAGTGGTGGATGTTGATGGCGCGGCCGTCCAGCTGCCGGGTGAGGTTGTCGGAGAGGACCTGCATGTATCGGGCCAGGACCACCAGTTCCACGTCCATCCGGTCGATCAGTTCCAGGAGCCGCTCTTCGGCCGCGGGCTTGGTGTCCGGGGTGACGGGCACGTGGAAGAAGGGGATGCCGTGCCATTCGACGGTCCGACGGTGATCGGGGTGGTTGGAGACGACGCCGACGATCTCGATGGGCAGTTCACCGGTGCGTGCCCGGTACAGCAGATCGTTGAGGCAGTGCTCGAATTTCGAGACCATGATCAGGACCCGCCGTTTGGTCCCGGACCGCCGCAGCTCCCAGCGCATGCCGAATTTTTCGGCGACCGGCACAAACGCCTCCCTGAGCACATCCAGCGTGGTTTGGTCTCCGGCCGACGCGAACTGGAGCCGCATGAAGAAGTGGCCGTCCAGCTGTGAGTCGAACTGTTTGCTTTCCAGGATGTCGCAGCCCTGGTCCAGCAGGAAGCCGGACACGGCGTAGACGATTCCTCGCGTTTCCGGGCAGTCCAGGGTCAGGACGTGCTCCACGGTGTCGGGTGTCTGGTCGGTGGTCATGGTCAGCACTCCACGACGTTCACGGCGAGGCCCCCGCGGGAGGTTTCCTTGTACTTGGTTTTCATGTCTGCTCCTGTTTCGCGCATGGTCTTGATGGCTTTATCCAGCGAGACTTTGTGGCTGCCGTCGCCGTGGAGGCACAGACGGGCGGCGTTGATGGCTTTGACGCTGGCGATGGCGTTGCGTTCGATGCAGGGGATCTGCACCAGCCCGCCCACGGGGTCGCAGGTCAGGCCGAGGTTGTGTTCAATCCCGACTTCGGCGGCGTTTTCCACCTGTTCCGGGGTCCCGCCCAGCACTTCGCAGAGTCCAGCCGCCGCCATGGAACAGGCCGATCCGACTTCGCCCTGGCAGCCGACCTCTGCCCCGGAGATGGAGGCATTGATCTTGAACAGGATCCCGACGGCGGCCGCTGCCAGCAGGAAGCGGACGACGCCGTCGTCGTCGGCGCCCGGGACAAACTTGACGTAATAGTGCAGCACGGCGGGGACGATTCCGGCGGCGCCGTTGGTGGGGGCCGTGACGATCCTGCCGCCCGCGGCATTTTCCTCGTTGACGGCCAGGGCGAACAAGTTCACCCATTCCATGGCGAGCAGCGGGTCAGCGGGCACGTGGACGAGCGAAGGGTTCCGGGCATCCGCCTCGGCGCTGACGGCGGATGCTGCCAGCGTCCGAAACAGGGACGGGGCGCGGCGTTTGACGTTCAGCCCGCCGGGCAGGATGCCCTCGGCAGCGCAGCCGTTGTCCACGCATTGGCGCATGACCGCCCACAGTGCCAGGAGTTTTTCCCGGAGTTCGGCCTCGCTGCGCCAGACGAGTTCGTTGGCGAGCATGACGTCGGAGATGGACATATTTTCGCGGCGGCAAATTTCCAGGAGCTCGTTGGCCGTGGTGAAGGGGTGGGGCAGCACGGTGTCGTCTGCCACCACATGGTCAGCGCCCTGGGCATCGCCGTCAACAACGAAGCCGCCCCCAATGGAGTAGAAGCTCCGTTCGCTGAGGACGCCGCCGGAGTGGTCCAGTGCCCGGAAGGTCATGCCGTTGGGGTGGGCCGGGAGGGACTTGCGGCGGTGCAGGACCACGTCTTCGTCCCAGTTGAAGTCCACCCGGTGGTGGCCGGCGAGCTGCAGCTCCGCGTCCAGGGCCGCAGCCGCCACCTGGTCATCCGCCGTGCCCGTGTCCACGGTCTCGGGGTCCTGTCCCTGAAGACCGAGGACCACAGCCTTGTCCGATCCATGTCCCCGTCCGGTCGCACCCAGGGAACCGAACAGCTCGGCCTGCACTCTGGTAGTCGAGCTCAGTGTCCCGTCACTCTTGAGCCCGTCGGCGAAGAGCTTGGCCGCCCGCATCGGGCCGACCGTGTGGGAGGAGGACGGCCCGATGCCAACAGAGAACAGGTCCAGGACGCTAAGTGCCATCAGGGGACCTCGGTGGACGCAAATTCGCGCATGGCATCGAGGAGCCAGCGGCCCAGGAACTCCGCAAAGGATGCCCGCGGAAAGATTCGGTAGGTCTCTTCCGCGGTCTTCCACAAGATGGCGGGGATGCCGCCGATTTCCGTGGACAGCGCCGTGCCGGCCGTGAAGACGCGGGGGTGCAGGTCCAGGGCGCAGCCCTTCTCCAGAACGTCCCGGGCCCGGGGCCCGGAGAGTTCGAGCGTGGTGCGGTTGGCGGAGAGGTCCACCACCTGGCCCTCGGCGTCGCCGAGTGCGTCGGTGAGCGTCCGGGGGAGCTCACCGCCCAGGCTTTCATGGGATTCCGCCGGTGCCACCAGCAGGAATTCTGCCGGGCCCAGCCACAGCGCCGCGGTGTCACCGCTGCTGCGGACCTCCCCGGAAGCGGTGGGAAGGCCTCCCGTGCGTTTGCCCAGCCGCTCCCCGGCATCGCCGTCGGGATCGACCCGGATCCCGGCCATGGTCAGGAACGGCACCTCGCGCAGCTCCACCGTGCCCGCAACGGAGCCCGCTTCAAAAGCTGCCCATAGGCCCGACGCCGGGCTCTTCCGGAGGGTCTGGATCTTCTTGGAATTTTCGAGTGCTGCTGTGTCAGCCATCTTTACGGGCCCCTTCAGAGTCAAAAAGTACGGTTTCTGCGACGACGACGTCCACCAGCTGGTCACCGGCGGCCGCCACGAGGGTTTCGCCGATGCGGTTGCGCCCGTTCTTGATCAGGGCCAGCGCAAACGACCTGCCCAGCGCGGCGCTGTGGTAGCTCGAGGTGACGAATCCCTGCATGGGCACGGGGCCGTAGGCGGGGTTGACGGTGATGCCCTGCTCCACCAGTTGGGTGCCTTCGGGGAGCCGGATGGTGCCGTCCACGGGGAGGACGCTGACCAGGTGCCTGCGGTCGGTGCGGGCGGCGTCCTTGCGGGAGTACGAGCGTTTGCCGATGAAGTCCTTGACCTTGGACACCACCCATTCCATGCCGGCATCCTGCGGGGTGACCGTTCCGTCGGTGTCCTGACCGACGATCGGGTACCCCTTCTCCGCACGCAGCACGTGCATGGTTTCGGTGCCGTACGGGGTGATGTTGAACTCCGCGCCGGCCGCCTCCACGGCTTCCCAGGTGCTCAGCCCGTACCAGGACGGGACGTTGATTTCGTAGGCCAGTTCGCCGGAGAACGAGATCCGGCAGACCCGGGCCTGGACGCCGGAAGCCAGGGTGGTCTCGCGGAATGTCATGAACGGGAAAGCCTCGGCGTCGAGGCCGCCGTCGGCTGCCAGTTCCGGAGCCATTTTGGCGAGGACGGCCCGGGATTTCGGTCCGACGACGGCGATGGTGGACCACTGCTCCGTGACGGAGGTGCAGTGCACATCCAGTTCCGGCCATTCGGTCTGCAGCCATTCCTCCAGCCAGTCCAGGACCTTGGCCGCGCCGCCGGTGGTGGTGGTCATGAAGAACCGGTCCTCGTCCAGGCGCAAGGTGACGCCGTCGTCGAAGATCATCCCGTCCGGGGTGCACATGACGCCGTAGCGGGCCGAACCCGGTGCCAGCTTCTTGAAGGCGTTGGTGTAGATGCGGTTCAGGAACTCGCCCGCGTCCTTGCCGCGGATCTCGATCTTGCCCAGGGTGGTGGCGTCCATGAAGCCCACGGATTCGCGGACGGCAGCGCATTCGCGCAGGACCGCGGTGTCCATGTCCTCGCTGTCCTGCGGGTAGTACCAGGGCCGCTTCCACTGGCCGACGTCTTCGAACAGGGCGCCGTGGGCGACATGCCAGGGGTGGATGGAGGTCAGGCGGGCGGGGTCGAAGAGTTCGCCGCGCTGGCGTCCGGCCAGGGCAGCGAATGCCACCGGGGTGAAGGGCGCGCGGTACGCGGTGGTCCCGATTTCGCCTACCCCAACCGTTTCCCCGCCGCCGTGCTTGAGGGCTGCTGCGATCACGCCGATCGCGTTCACGCCGGACGTCTTGCCCTGATCGTTGGCGGTGCTGATCGAGGTGTAGCGCTTGACGTGTTCCACCGAGCGCATGCCGGCCCCGGTGGAGCGCAGCACGTCGGCCACGGTCTGGTCGCGCTGGAAGTCGACGAAGTGGTGGTGCCAGTCTTCCGGGCCGCCTTCCTGTCCGGGGACCAGCCAGAGCTGGCGGGTGGGGGCGGCGGCGCGCGGCGGCGTCGGCGCAGACGGTTCCGCGTCGGACTCGAAGCCCGCGGCGATGACCGCAGCGGCCCCGGCGGAGATGCCTTCGGCCACGCAGTCGTCCAGGGCGTAACTGCCGCGTCCGGATCCGGCCACCTGCTGGTTGGGAACCACGCTGTGGGGGACGAAGGCGGCGAGGTCTTCGTCCCAGCGCAGCCTGCCTTGGCGCTGGGAGTGCAGGTGCACCACCGGTGACCAACCGCCGGAGACGGCCAGCAGGTCGCAGGCGAGGTGTTCGATGCCCGAGGTGAGCTCGCCGGCGTCGTTGATGCTCCGGACGGTGACGCCGAGGAGCCGGCCGTCGCCGGACACAGCAGCGGTGGTGTTGGCGACGGCGCTGCCGATCAGCACGCGCGTTCCCGCGGCCGCGGCTGCCGCGGCGGTTTCGCTCAGCTGCGGCCGGGCGTCCACGACGGCCTCTACACCGATTCCGGCCGCGCGGAGGTCGGCGGCCAGGGCGTAGGCGCTGTCGTTCGTGGTGCTGATGACCACCCGGGAACCCGCGGCGACGGCGTAGCGGTTGAGATAGGTGCGGACCGCGGAGGCGAGCATGATGCCGGGGCGGTCGTTGTTTTCGAAGACCAGCGGGCGTTCGTGGGCGCCCGGGGCCAGGACGACTTGGGCGGCCCGGATGTGCCAGATCCGCTGGCGGGAAACGCCGGGCGCGGCCGGGGTCAGGAGGTGGTCGGTCCGGTTCTGGGCCGCAATGACGTAGTTCGAGTCGTAGGAGCCGAAGGCGCTGGTGCGGTTCAGCACCGTGCAGTCGGCCGCGGAGATCAGTTCGGCTTCAACGTTGGCCACCCAGTCCAGCGCGGGCTGGCCTTCGATGCTCTCCGCGAGGGCCGGATCGGTGGATCCGGACAACAGCGAGCCGCCGAGCTCGGGCTGGTCGTCAATGAGGATGACCCGGGCGCCGGCGCGGACGGCCTGCCGCGCGGCGGCCAGGCCCGCGGGGCCGCCGCCGATCACGAGGACGTCGGTGTGGACGTATTTCTTGTCGTACTCGGCGCGGTCCTCGTCCGGGTCCAGT
This sequence comes from Arthrobacter sp. P1_B3, assembly GCF_056406615.1. Taxonomy (NCBI): domain Bacteria; kingdom Bacillati; phylum Actinomycetota; class Actinomycetes; order Micrococcales; family Micrococcaceae; genus Arthrobacter; species Arthrobacter sp. P1_B3. Next base: position 236,635 of record NZ_JBFTZV010000001.1, read on the forward strand.
TTTCCCAGCCCGTTGAGGAATTCGGCGCTGAGGCCGTCCACGAGGGACACGGTGGTGGCGGGGAGCATGGACTCGGCCACGTGGCCCGGGAACCGGGCGGCGATCTTGACCAGGGCGTTGGATTCCTCGACCCCGGCGGACATGATGCCGCGCGGCCGGTCCTCGTAGAGGGAGTTGCCCGCCTCCAGCCGGCCGTTCGCCAGCAGGGCGGAGGCGAGGGTGTCGCCGGGGTGGCCCGTGTACTCCCGGCCGTCCACGGTGAAGCGCCAAGTGACGCTGCGGTCGATGCGTCCGCCGGTGCTAAGACGCGCGGGCTGCGGCTGAGCGCTCATTTGGAGGATCCTTCCGGGGAAACGGGGCTGGTGATAGTGGGGGCTGTGGGTCCCGTGGCGGGCCGGGGCGTGCCCATCGGGTAGATGGCCTGGATGTCGTAGGTGACGGTGTCGCGGAGCATGTTGAACCATTGCCGGCAGCCGGTGCTGTGCAGCCAGCGTTCGGCGAAGGCGCCCTTGGTGTTGTCGCGGTAGAACAAGTACTCGGCCCATTCGCGGTCGTTCAGTTCGTTCGGGTTTTCGGGGTAGGGCACGTGGGCCTGGCCGCCGTAGTGGAACTCGGTCTCGTCGCGGGGACCGCAGCTGGGGCAGGGAATAAGGAGCATGTCCGTACCTTTCTAGTGGGCGACGGCGGCGGCGCCGTGTTCATCGATCAGGGCGCCGGTCTCGAAGCGCTCGAGGGCAAAGGGCTTGTTGAGTTTGTGCGGTGTTCCGGTGGCGATCGTGTGCGCGAACGTCAGGCCGGCAGCCGGTGTGCCCTTGAATCCGCCGGTTCCCCAGCCACAGTTGACGAACATGTTCTCCACCGGGGTGGTGCCCACGATCGGGGAGGCATCCAGGGTGGTGTCCACGATTCCGCCCCAGGTCCGGAGCACGTGCGCACGGGCGAAGATCGGGAAGAGTTCGACGGCGGCGGCCATCTGGTGCTCGATCACGTGGAAGGAGCCGCGCTGGCCGTAGCCGTTGTAGGAGTCCACGCCGGCGCCCATCACCAGTTCGCCCTTGTGCGCCTGGGAGACATAGACGTGGACGTGGTTGGACATGACCACGGTGGGGTGGACGGGCTCGTGGAGCTCGGACACCAGTGCCTGGAGGGGGTGGGACTGGATGGGGAGCCGGAACCCTGCCATTTCTGCCAGGACCGAGCTGTGCCCGGCGGCGCACAGGCCCACTTTTTCGGTGTTGATGGTGCCGCGGTTGGTTTTGACGCCCACCACGCGGTTGCCGTCCTTGACGAAGCCGGTGACTTCGCAGTTCTGGATGATGTCCACGCCCAGCTCGTCGCACTTGCGGGCGAACGCCCAGGCGACGTGGTCGTGCTTGGCGATGCCGGCGCGCGGCTGGTAGGTGGCGCCCATGACCGGGTAGCGGATGTTGTCGTTGATGTTCAGGATGGGGCAGAGTTCCTTGACCTGCTGCGGGTCCAGCCACTCGGCGTCCACGCCGTTGAGCTTGTTGGCGCCGACGCGGCGGACGCTTTCGCGGACGTCGCCCAGGGTGTGGGCCAGGTTCATGACCCCGCGCTGGCTGAACAGGAAGTCGTATTCGAGTTCTTCCGGCAGGATCTCCCACAGCTTCAAGGCGTGCTCGTAGATCGCCGCGCTCTCGTCCCAGAGGTAGTTGGAACGGATGATGGTGGTATTCCGGGCCATGTTGCCGCCGGCGAGCCAGCCCTTTTCCAGGATGGCGATGTTGGTCATCCCGTGGTTCTTGGCCAGGTAGTACGCCGTCGCCAGCCCGTGTCCGCCGCCGCCAACAATGACCGCGTCGTAGGAGGGCTTGGGGTCCGGGTTGTGCCAGAGGAAGTCCGGGTGCTCCGGCAGGTGCTCGGTGGTCATTGTGCTGCTCCAATCAGTTCTGCCTCAAGCCCAGTTGCCGCTGTGCCGGCGCCAAGGTGCGGGTAGAGGGGGAATTGTGCGGCCAGGGCGCTGACACGTCCGCGCAGTTCGGCGGCTGTGTCAGCGCTGAGTTCGTTCCCGGGCGCCTGTGCGGTGAGGGCGGAGGCGATGATGTCTGCCACCTCCGTGAACTCCGCGGCACCGAAGCCGCGGGTGGCCAGGGCCGGGGTGCCGATCCGCAGACCGGAGGAGACCATGGGCGGGCGGGGGTCGAACGGGACGGCGTTGCGGTTGACGGTGATGCCGATCCGGTGCAGCCGGTCTTCGGCCTGCTGCCCGTCCAGTTCCGAGTTCCGCAGGTCCACCAGGACCAGGTGCACGTCGGTGCCGCCGTTGACCACGGAGATCCCGGCTGCTGCGACGTCGTCCTTCAGGAGCCGGGACGCGAGGATCTTGGCGCCTTCGAGGGTGCGTTCCTGGCGTGCCTTGAACTCGGGGGAGGCGGCGATCTTGAAGGCCACTGCCTTGGCCGCGACCACGTGTTCCAGCGGGCCGCCCTGCTGGCCGGGGAACACGGCGCTGTTGATCTTGCGCGCGTACTCCTCCTTGCCCAGGATCACCCCGCCGCGCGGGCCGCCGAGGGTCTTGTGCGTGGTGGTCGTGACGACATCGGCGTAAGGGACCGGGTTCGGATGCAGTCCTGCGGCCACGAGGCCGGCGAAATGCGCCATGTCCACCATGAGGTAGGCGCCCACGAGGTCGGCGATGCGCCGGAACTCGGCGAAGTCCAGCTGCCGGGAGTAGGCGGACCATCCGGCCACGATCATCTTGGGCCGGTGCTCGAGGGCCAGGGCCTCCACCTCGGCCATATCCACCAGGTGGTTGTGCTCGCTCACGTGGTACGGGACCACGTTGTAGAGCTTGCCGGAGAAGTTGATCTTCATCCCGTGGGTGAGGTGGCCGCCGTGGGCCAGGGCCAGTCCCATGATGGTGTCGCCCGGTTCCAGGAGAGCGAACATGGCGGCGGCGTTGGCCTGGGCGCCCGAATGGGGCTGCACGTTGGCGTACTCGGCGCCGAACAAGGCCTTGACCCGGTCGATGGCGAGCTGTTCGATCACATCGACGTGCTCGCAGCCGCCGTAGTAGCGCTTGCCCGGGTAGCCCTCGGCGTACTTGTTGGTGAGCACCGAACCCTGCGCCTCCATGACCCCCGCAGGGGCGAAATTCTCGGACGCAATCATCTCAAGGGTGGACTGCTGGCGCGTCAGTTCCCTCGCCACGGCCTGTTCGACCTCGGGATCGACTACGGAAAGTCGCTCGTTCAACTGCTCAACCACGGTTGCTCCTTTGAAATACCACTGTTGTTATGACTGATATATCAGTGTGAGGTCAATGCTATGATTGGAATCACACCGGAGTCAATAGCCGGAAGCCAAGTGGAACCGGGCTTCCGTTTGGAAACCAGGAACGGAGCCGAGCTGTGAATGCACTGACTGTCTTGCCGCCCGCAGAAGACGAAGTCCTGTCCCAGGCCGAGGCCGCGTACCGGCAGTTGCGCGACAGGCTGATCATGCTCGACATCCGCCCGGGCGAACCCATCAACGACGGGCAGTTGGCCGCCGAGCTCGGCTTCGGGCGCACTCCCGTGCGCGAGGCGATCAAGCGGCTGGAAGTGGACCACCTGGTGGTTTCCTATCCGCGCCGGGGTACCTTTGCCACCACCGTGGACTTCACGGAACTGGCCGACGTCTCGGAAATCCGGGAACTGCTGGAACCGCTGGCGGCGCGCCGGGCGGCAACGCGGGCCAACGCCGCCATGCGCCGCGAACTGTTGGACGTCGCCAAGACCATTGCGGAACTGGCCCCGAGCCCCGCAGAGTCACGGGAGCTGATGCGCTACGACCTGACAGTGCACCGTCTGATCTACCGGGCCGCTGCCAACCCGCACCTGGAAGACACACTGATCCGCTACGACAACCTGGCCACCCGCATCTGGTGCCTGGTCCTGGATAAGGTCCCCTCGGTCAGCGGGCACGTCAACGAGCACGTGGAGCTGCTCAAGGCGGTGGCCGAAGGCGACGCGGACAGGGCGGCCGAGCTCGCCCTGCACCACGTCACCAGCTTCGAGGAGACCATCCGGAAGGTGCTCTAGGAGTCCCCCTCCGGGCGCTCCAGAGCCTGATAGCCCAGCCTGGCCGAGACGGCGGCGGCGGCGGCCATCACGTTGGCTGCCAGCACGTCGATCACAGATTCCGGAACCCGGGACTTTGGTGCTGAAACCGTAATGCAGCCGACCGCGGCGCCTTTGTAATCGCGCACCAACGCCGAGACGCCAAACTCCTCGGGCGTGGTGAGTCCGTCATTGACGGCGTAGCCGGCTTCCCGGTTGGCGTTCAACTGTTCCGCAAAATCCGGAGCCGGGTCACTGCCTGGTTTGAGTGTAACCACCCCCTGCTCGAGCAGGCTGGCTGCCTTCGGCTCTGGCAGGTCGGCCAGAAACATGCGCACCGAAGAACTTTCAAACTTGCTGTACCGGGTACCGATGGCAGCCGTGTGTTTGACCAGGTGCGGACTGGGAATCTGCTCCACCACCACGGCCTCGGATCCGTTCCATACGGCCAGCGCTCTGGTCTCGAGCGTGGCCTCGGTGAGCCGCTCCAGTTCCGGATAGGCCACCCGGCGCACGTCAAGCTGTGCCAGCAAGGGCCCCGAAAGGGCAATGAGCCCGAGGCCCAGGCGAAAACGTCCGGTCTCATCATCGCGCTGCACATAGCGGGCTTTCTCCAGTCCCGCCAGAATCCGGGAGACCGTGCTCTTGTGCAGGCCGACACGCTGGGCAATTTCCGTAACACCGAGGACGGGTTTTTCGATCGAAAACGCTTCGAGGACCCCCAGCCCATTCAGCAATGACGCCGCGGCGCCCTGAGGGGCTTCGTCACTCTGACGTGGCCTGCCTGCCATGTTCCATCCCGTTTCTAAGTCTGTCGTATCTGTCTGCGGCCCGCATTGGAGGGCCCAATTTAGCAATCATAGGTCCGACGGCGGGCCTTGCCTCAAACGGCGGACCGCCGTCATATCCGCTAGAACCCTTGTGGAGTTGCTGAACGAGCAACTATATTGATCATGCAGCAACAAAATGTGAACCAGGTCACTTCCATCGGCGGCCGGGCCCGCAGTCCCCGGACTCAGGCTCCGCACGAAATGCAAATTAAACATTGCTGACATCTCAGTTGCGCATACAGCAACTAATTTGATTCGAAAGCAACTCACTAGTCGTGATGGATCGCCGTCAATCAATCCAAGGAGAAACCCATGAGCCAGGACCTCAACACCCAGCTGAACGAACTGCTCGAGAAGGCCTTTGCCGCCGGCACCGAGCAGTACCACGAACTCGGCTTCAAGCGCCGCGTCGGCTACGGCAGCCGGCCGGCCATCATCCACATCGACATGGCCAACGCCTGGACCCGCGAGGGCCACGCCTTCACCTGCGAAAACATGGACACGATCATCCCGGCCTGCCAGGCCCTGAACGACGCCGCCCGGGAAAAGGGCATCCCGGTCATCTACACCACCACCGCGTACGACATCACCGACCGCTCCAAGCCCTCCGACATGGGCCTCTGGTCCTCCAAGATCCCGGTCGAGCTGCTCGCCGAGGGACTGGACGCCGTCAAGATCGATGACCGCATCGCCCCCGAGCCCGGCGAACTCGTCATCACGAAAAAGCGCGCCAGCGCGTTCCCTGGCACCAACCTTCAGCAGTTCCTGACCGTCAACCGCATCGACACCGTGATCATCACCGGCGTCACCGCCGCCGGCTGCGTCCGCCACACCGTCGAGGACGCCATCGCCGAAGGCTTCCGCCCCATCGTGGTCCGCGAAGCCGTCGGGGACCGCGTCGCCGGGACCGTCGCCTGGAACCTCTTCGACATCGACTCCAAATTCGGCGACGTCGAACCCCTCAGCAACGTCCTCGACTACCTCAACAACCTCCCCAAGTTCAGCGAAACCACCACCCCCTAACCCACCCGCACGCCCGAAAAGGGCGGCCATCTTCACCTCAGTGAGAAGCCGCCTTTTTCGTCCCTGCCGGGAGGCACTCATCGGCTTTGCGGTGCCGTATCACATCGGCACATCTCAGTCGCATAAGACCCAACTAATTTGGCTATAAAGCAACAACGCCAGGACGCGGATCGCTCTGCACTGTTCGCCGCGAAACAATGACTACGCCCTTCCAACCATGGGAGCCACCATGACAACGCTTTACACCGCAACCCCCAGCAGTAAAACCACCCTCCGCAAAGTCACCGGCGCCGCCGCTGCCGGCACCGTCGTTGAATGGTTTGATTTCGCGATCTACGGATTCCTCGCCCCCGTCATCGCAAGAACGTTTTTCCCGGCCGGGGACCACATCACCGGCCTGCTGCAGACGTTCGCCGTGTTCGCCGTCGCCTTTGCCCTGCGACCCCTGGGCGGCGCCTTCTTCGGTGCCCTCGGAGACCGCATTGGCCGGAAAAAGGTTCTTGCCTTGACGGTCCTTCTGATGTCCGGCGCAACCGCGACCATCGGACTTCTGCCGTCCTATTCCAGCATCGGCATCTGGGCCGCCGTGTTGCTGACCTTGGCCCGCAGCGTTCAGGGTCTGTCCGCGGGCGGCGAGTACGCCGGCGCGGTCACCTACGTGATCGAACACGCCCCCGCAGATCAACGGTCTCGCTACAGCAGCTGGATGCCGGCGGCAACCTTCGCCTCGTTCTGCGGTGCAGCCCTGTTGTGCTATCTGCTCACGGCCAACCTTCCGGCGGAAGCCATGGACAGCTGGGGATGGCGCGTCCCGTTCCTTGTGGCGGTTCCGCTTGGCCTCGTCGCGTTCTACATCCGGCAGAGGCTGGACGAGAGCCCGATGTTTCTGGAAGTGCTCAATAGCGCAACCGCAGTACATGCGCCCCTTCGCCAAACCCTGCGCCTGCAATGGAATCCCATGCTGGCCCTCGGCGGATACATCAGCCTGACGGCGCTGTCCTTCTATACGTTCTCCACGTACATGACCACGTTCCTGCGGGAGGTTGCGCATCTACCGGCCGACCAGGTCCTCATGAGCAACGTCATCGCCTTGGCGTTTGCCGCCGCGATGGCACCGGTCCTAGGCAGGGTCTGCGACAGGGTCGGTCGTCGAACCACAATGGTGGCTTCCTGCCTCCTTCTAGGCGGTCTGGCGGTCCCCGCCTACCTGCTCGCCTCCACCGGGGGATTCGGCAACGCGCTGGCCGGCCAGCTCCTGTTGGCCCTGGGTGCCGTGACGGCCAACGTGGTGACGGCAGTCCTTTTGTCGGAAGTGTTCCCGACGGCCGTCAGGTACACAGCCTCGGCCATCACCTACAACGTCAGCTACGCGATCTTCGGCGGAACGGCACCTTTTGTCGCCACGTTCCTGATCGCCAGTACGGGGAACAAGCTCGCCCCCGCCATCTACCTCACGGCCATTGCCGCTGCGGCGCTGCTGGCTGCTTTCCTGCTGCCGGAAACCAGCGGCCGTTCGCTGCGGGCGTCATCTGTCGCAGAGCAAGATTCCGGGGCTGACGCCGCGGTAGCCCCCGGCGGCGAGATGCAGCGCAGGGTCTGAGCTGCGACTGCACCGAGTCTGTGCCGCCGGCCCGCGCACCGGGAAACGCGGTCAATGAACGTGGACTCGACTGGCGGATGTCAGGGTGATTGTGACACCGCTGGTGTTTAGGTAGTCAAGAGTAGATCTCGCACGCGCCCGGCTGGTGTCTTCCAGCCGGGCGTTTTGCGTGGGCGGCCGTTCCCGAAGCCTCAGCCGTTCTTCTTCCAGCGCTTCGGCCACTTCACGTTCATCAGGAGCAAGCCAAGCAGGAGCGCGTCGACGGTCATGATTCCCGCCATGAGATAGGCCCACCCGGCCATCATGGCTTTACCGCCGACCGGCGGTCCGAAGTGCGCGCGTGTACCAGAATGCCCATAACGATCTCCTGACGTGGATCCCCCCAGTCACTCGATAGTCCCCCAAGTGTGCCACCGCGCCGCCCCGGAGGGAACCGCGCCGCTGCCTGGCTCAAGCTTTTCACAAGCTGACGCGCGCACGGCGTAATGAATGCAACTCAGTCTCGTTGACTGCAACTATCGTTCTGCGGCCTGGCAGGTGTCCGCTGAACTCCTCTGTCGCGGTTTCCTCGGAGTAATTTGTAAATCGGAAAACAAAAAGCATTGACTGTGTCACAGGTCACGCCTAATCTGGTGCAACAGCGTTGCACTGATTGCAACCCCAAAACACTTTGGTGGACACATGAGTAACGAAACTTCCTCCCCGGCCCCACTTGCGGGGCCGATCGGCCCGGAGTCGAATAGCGGGCATGGCAGTACTTCCTCCGGACGGGCCACGTTGAGCGGCCGTGTGGGCCCGGGCGGGCAAGATCCCGTGGTCAGCAGGGAGACCCGACGGCGGGTGGTCGCCGCAAGTTTCATCGGGAACTTCGTCGAATGGTTCGACTACGCCGTCTACGGCTACTTGGCCGCAACAATCGCCGCGGTCTTCTTCCCCGAGTCCAATCCCCAGACCGCGCTTCTGCTGACTTTCGCCCTGTTCGCCATCTCGTTCCTGGTGCGGCCACTCGGCGGCTTCGTCTGGGGCCACATTGGTGATCGGGTGGGGCGCCGGACCGCGCTTTCCCTGTCAATCCTGATCATGTCCGGAGCGACCTTCTGCATCGCCCTCATCCCGGGGTATAACGCCATCGGCATCTGGGCCCCGATCCTTCTCCTGGTGGTCCGCGTCGTCCAGGGCTTCTCCGCCTCGGGTGAATACGCCGGCGCGTCCGCCTTCCTGGTGGAGTACGCCCCGGCCAACAAACGCGGCCTCTACGCTGCGGTGGTTCCGGCCAGCACGGCCGCGGGCCTGCTGCTCGGCTCCCTGCTCGCGGGCCTGCTGACCATCCTGCTCAGCGCCGAAGCGATGCAGAGCTGGGGGTGGCGACTGCCGTTCCTGCTCGCCGCCCCGATGGGCCTGATCGGACGCTACATCCGCACCAAGCTGGAAGACACACCGGTGTTCCGCGAACTGGCAGAGGAGGACCAGGCCATCAAGGCCCCGGTATCCAGCCTCTTCCGGAACCACTGGCGGTTGCTGCTGAAAGCCGTCGGAGCCGTGCTGCTCAACGCCGTCGGGTTCTACGTGATCCTGAGCTACATGCCCACGTACCTGTCTTCGGAACTCGGTCTCGGCGCGGCCGAATCCTTCCTGGCCACCACCATCGCCCTGGTGACGTACATCGGGTTTATCTTCCTGACCGGAATGCTCTCGGACCGCTACGGCCGGAAAAAGGTACTCATCGCCGCATCCCTGAGCTTCATCCTGCTGACCGTGCCAGCCTTCGCTTTGCTGGGCACTGGGAACTTCCTGGTGATCGTCCTGGTCCAGATCCTGCTGGGCGGCATGCTCACGCTCAATGACGGCACGCTTCCGAGCTTCCTGGCGGAAATGTTCCCCACCCGTGTCCGCTACAGCGGCTTCGCCGTCAGCTTCAACCTCTCCAACGCGCTGTTCGGCGGCACTGCGCCGTTCATGGCGACGCTCCTGATCGCCGCGACAGCCAATGACCTGGCGCCGGCCTGGTATCTGGCCGGCGCCGCGGCCATCTCCCTGATCGCCGTCGTGCTCTCCCGTGAAACCAGCAAGGAACCGCTGCGCCACGACTAGCCGGCCGACGCCCCAATTTTTCCCCTCCAAAGAACAGCACCGCAGAAAGGCACCACCACCATGACCGTCACAACCTCCAACAACGCTTCATCCATCGCCGAACTGGAGCGACTGAAAGTCCTGCACAACGGGCAGAAGGAAAAGCTGACCTTTTCCAACGCCGAATTTGAGCGCCGGCTCGGCGGACTGCGCCGCATCATGGCCGAGAAGGACCTGGACGCCGTCGTCCTGACCAGCTACCACTCCATCAAGTACTACTCCGACTTCCTCTTCACCTACTTCGGCCGGTCCTACGCCATGGTGGTCACCAAGGACGACACCGTGACTGTTACGGCCAACATCGACGCCGGCATGCCGTGGCGGCGCAGCTACGGCGACAACGTGGTGTACACAGACTGGCGCCGGGACAACTACATCTTCGCCATCCAGGAGGCGCTGCGCACCCGCGGCATTAACCCCCGCCGGCTCGGCGTCGAAGACGATTCGCTCCCGCTGGACAACCGGAACAAGATCCAGGCGGCGTTTGCCGGGGCCGCCCTGGTGGACGTTGCCCAGGCCGCGATGCGCCAGCGGATGATCAAATCGGCCGAAGAGATCGAGGTGATCAAGCACGGAGCCCGCATCGGCGACCTCGGCGGCGAAGCCATCCGCAACGCCATCACCGCCGGCATCACCGAATACGAGGTCGCCCTGATCGGCACCGAAGCCATGGTTCACGAAATCGCCCGGACCTTCCCGGATTCGGAAATCCGTGACACCTGGGTGTGGTTCCAGTCCGGCATCAACACCGACGGCGCCCACAACTGGGCCACCACGCGCAAGATCCAGGAACACGACATCCTGTCCCTGAACTGCTTCCCCATGACCTCCGGCTACTACACCGCACTGGAGCGCACCCTGTTCTACGGCGAACCCGACGCCCGCTCCCTGGAACTGTGGAACATCAACGTGGAGGTCCACAAGCGCGGCCTCGAGCTCATCAAGCCGGGAGCCGTCTGCAAGGACATCGCCGCCGAGCTGAACGAGATCTACGTGGGCCACGGACTGCTTGCCAACCGGACGTTCGGCTACGGACACTCGTTCGGCGTCCTGAGCCACTACTACGGCCGCGAAGCCGGACTGGAACTCCGCGAGGACATCGACACCGTGCTGGAACCGGGCATGGTGGTCTCCATGGAACCCATGATCACGGTCCTGGACGGCCAGCCCGGCGCCGGCGGCTACCGTGAGCACGACATCCTGGTGGTCGGTGAAGACGGAGCCGAGAACATCACGAAGTTCCCCTTCGGCCCCGAATACAACATCGTGGGCGCCTGACCCCCACACCCCCAACAAGGGACGGACAGAGAAGCGGCGCCACGTCCCGGCGACACCAAGGGCACCTCCGTCATCGTCAACGCCATCGCCGTACTGCGAACGTTCACGCCGGACGAACCGCTGCTCGGCGTCACCGAGATCGCCAACCGGGTGGGCCTGCACAAGAGCACCGTTTCCCGGATCCTGGCCACCTTCGAACAGGAACACCTGGTGGAACGGGACCCGGAAACCCGCCGCTTCCGGCTGGGGCTGGGACTGATCGCCGTCGCCGGACCGTTGCTGGCCGAACTGGAAGAACGGCGTGTGGCCTACCCGGTCCTGCGTGAACTCACCGAACAGACCGGCGAAACCGGCGCCCTCATGGTGTGGAACGGCGCCGAATCAATGTGCGTGGAGCAGATCGCCAGCCACCACCAGATCAAGCACGCCACCCCGCTGGGCGCCCGGTACACGGATGCCATGAGCGCCTCCGTGCAGGTCTTCCTGTCTGCCGAGGCCGCCGAACGTGTCCGTACGCTCCTGCGCAGCGGAGCGATCAGCTACCCGGGACTCGATGACGCAGGCCTGGACGGCTACGAGATGAAGCTCAAGGATGTGGCGGCTCGTGGCTGGGCCATCAACTATGGCGAATCCTCCATCGACGAAGTGGGCGTGGCTGCTCCTGTCTATGACCACCGCGGCGACGTCGTGGCGGCTGTCCTGATCTCGGCGCCCCGGTTCCGCGTCTCCCGCGAACGGCTGCAGGGACTGGGCGAAGCGTGCGCGGCTGCGGCCGACAAAATCACCAGGCGGCTGGGCGGCCGCGCGTCCCGCAGCAGCGACTGACGCCGGGCCGGCAAGCGCAGCCCACCCGCCTCAGTTCAGCCGGGCCAGCCGCGTGGCCAAATGCAGCGCCGCGAGCCGGCCCGTTCGCCGGGGGTCGCCGCCGCACAGCTCGAAGATCCGCTGCAGCCGCTGATGCATCGACTGCCGTTCCACGTGCAGTTCCCTGGCCGCCTGGGCGGTGTTGCATCCGGAATCCAGCCAGGTGGCCAGGGTATCGAGCAGTCGCGAATTGCGTTGGGCATCATGGTCCAGGAGTGCGCCAAGTTGCCGGCGCACGAAGTTCCGCCGTTGCTCGGTGTCCAGGCTTCCCACCGCGAGGCGTTCGACGGCGAAGGCCTCGGAATCGATCACGGGACAGTGCGGGCCTGCTGCCCCCGCCGGTGACTGTCCCAGCGTGTCCGCCAACTCCAGCGTGAGCCTGGCTTCCGACAGGGACCAGGGAGCTTCCGATATCCCGGCGGACATCGGGCCAACGGCACCGAGCGTGTCGGCCAGTGCGGGCAGCCCACGCAGGCCGGCCAGGAGTGCGTGCCGGCTTTCGCGCGGATTATCGCCCGGGAGGACGGCCACCGCCAGGAGCTCGGCGTTGTCGACATAGGTGGCGCTCGGCTGCGCCCCGCGGGTCAGAAGACGCTCCACGGGAGCCCGGAGCTGTTGGAGCATGTCGGACCGGATCACGATGGCCAGGAGCGCGGCAGCCGGCGGAATCCCCGCCGCGGAAGCCAGCTGCTGGAGCCGCCAGGCCTGGCTGCCGGAATCTATCGCGCGAAGCAGGGCCGCCCCGGCGACTTCCTTGAGCCCGGGAGACATCCGCTGCAACAGTGCCAGGGCCAGGATGTCCACTGAGCGGTTCCCGGCTGTACGGGCCAGGTTCTCGTCCTCGCCCGGCGGGATCCGGAGCAACAGCTGCGCAGCGAGAATGCCGCGGATCGGAACGTCGATGTGGATCAGGCGTGCCTGCTCCTGCGGCCCCAGGGCGGAGGCGTCGGCGTCGGCGGCCTCCGGCTGTCCCGGGGTTGCGCTGGCCAGGGTCGCACCTGAGACGGACGTCAGGGTCACCTCGGCATGGGTGATACCGGCCAGCACGGCGAGAATCCGGTCCAGGCCGCCGCCGTGTGCCAGCTCGACGGCCATCGCGTGACTGGCCTCGTCTGCCCGCCGCAACTGGGACACCGAGTCGCTGACCAGCATCGAATTGATGGCCTGCATGACCCCGACAAACGGCACCACACCGCGAAGTTCGATCAGCGGAAGGCCGGCTGCTTCGGCGGCCGCCACCATCGAGGACGGCAGCGACGGAAGGGCCGCCCCGGTCTCGATGGCTACGGCCGCCACACCCCGCTCTGCCAGCTGGCGAACGTAATTGACCTGCCGCTCCTCAGAGGCGAGGGCGAGAGCTTCCCCGCCTGTCAGCAGAAGCTCCCCGCCGGCCAGCAAGGGCGCGATGTCGATGATTTCACTGGAGTGGATCCACCGCAGCTGGGTCCTGGCGGCAGCCCCTGCCGCTGCCCGGATGATGGGATCGGCGGCCGCCAGCGTCGGATGGTTCAGGGCGTCTTCAAGACGAATGGACATGACACTCCGTCGCGTTGATCTACGTTTATTTGGACACATTGTATATGGTCGAATGTGGCCTGCGACACATAATCTTGAAGGAATCCCACACACCCCCGGAGGCTCCCAATGCGTCAAAAAACCCCAGCGGCCCCAGCCGGCACCGCGCCGGTAGCCGGTGAAGACCACGAAGCGTGGCTACACCCCATCCCCGAATCAGAGCGGACCCGCAAAGTGTCCGGCCAGTTCTGGATCTGGGCTGGAGCAAACCTCGCCCCGATCAACTGGGTGCTCGGAGCGCTCGGCATCCAGCTCGGCCTGGGGTTCGCGGACACGGTCACCGTCCTCGTCCTTGGAAACCTGATCGGAATGCTGCTCTTCGGGTGCTTTGTCCTGCTGGGCCAAAAAACGGGAGCCACCGGCATGGTGCTGGCCCGCGCCGCCTTCGGACGGCGCGGAAACTACCTGCCGGCGTCCATTCAGGCCCTTCTGGTGATCGGCTGGTGTGCCGTCAACACGTGGATCATCCTGGATCTGGTCATGGCGCTGTTCGGAACCCTGGGATGGGTTGACCCGGAGGCCCACAACTATGCATGGAAGATCGGCATCGCCACGTTCATCATGGCGGCGCAGGTAACCATTGCCTGGTTCGGCTACAAGGCGATCGCGGCGTTCGAGAAATGGACCGTCCCGCCGACCATCATCATCCTGACCGTGATGTCCGCCGTGGCCTGGTTCGGCATGAAGATCAACTGGACCTACGCCGGCCCTGCAGGCCACATCCTGGAAGGCTCGGAACGCATCGCCGCGATGAGTGCGGTCATGACGGCCATCGGCATCGGCTGGGGCATCACCTGGTTCACCTATGCCGCGGACTACTCCCGCTTCGTCAGCACCACGGTGCCCAAGCGCAAGGTCTACCTCGCGTCGGTGCTGGGCCAGTTCATTCCCGTCGTCTGGCTGGGCATCCTGGGGGCCAGCCTGGCCACCAACACAGGGGAAATAGACCCCGGCAAACTCATCGTCCTGAACTTCGGCGCGCTGGCTCTGCCCGTGCTGCTCATGGTGCTGCACGGCCCGATCGCGACCAACATCTTGAACATCTACACCTTTTCCGTCGCCACACAGGCACTGGACATCTCCATCAGCAGGCGCAAGTTGAACCTGTTCGTCGGCGTCTTCTCCCTGGCAGTCGTGATCTTCTTCATCTTCCAGGAAGACTTCGCCACGGTACTGGACGCCTGGCTGATTGGGCTGGTCGCCTGGGTGGCTGCCTGGGGCGGGGTCATGCTGGTCCACTACTTCTGGATCGAGAAACGCTGGCCCGGCAACCCAGACAGGCTCTTCGACGCCGTCGGCACCAAGCGGCTGCCCGGCGTGAACCCGGCCGGCATCGCCTCCCTGCTCATCGGCATCTTCGCCACCTGGCTGTTCATGTACGGGCTGGTGCCGGCCATGCAGGGGCCCATCGCCGTCGCGCTGGGCGGATGGGACCTGTCCTGGCTCGCCGGGGGACTGGCCAGCGCCGCCGCCTACGCCGTCCTCGGACCGCGGTTCCACCGCAAGTTCCTGGATGTCCCCGCACCCAGCGAACAGACCGCAGATTCACCTGACGCAACCGGCCTTCCGGTCACGTCAACCACCCCCGCCGTTTAGCAGGAGATCAACCCGTGAACTTCTTCCCCGCCTTTGCTGACACCGCCCATCCCATCACCTGGCCCGACGGCCACCGTGCCGCGGCGTCCTTCACCTTCGACGTCGACGCCGAATCCTGCACCATCGCCCATGACCCGCAGAGCACCAGGCGCATGTCGCTCATGACGCACCAGTCCTACGGGCCCAAGGTCGCCGTCCCGCGGATCCTGCAAATCCTCGAGCGACAGGAGATCCAGGCGACGTTCTTCGTCCCGGGCTTCACGGCCGAATGCTACCCGGACGTAGTTCGCCGGATTGCGGACGGCGGCCACGAGATCGCCCACCACGGCTACCTGCACGAACACATGCAGGGCATCGACGCCGCCACGGAGGCACGGTACCTGGACCGGGGCCTGGATGCCCTGGCCAAGGCCGCCGGCGTCCGGCCGACCGGCTACCGTGCACCGTGGTGGGAGCTCAACTGGCATTCCGCAACGCTCCTTGCCGACCGCGGGTTCCTCTATGACTCAAGCCTGCTCGACGGCGACGCGCCCTACCGCTTCAGCGTTGCCGAGGGGGACCCCCGCGACCTCGTGGAAATCCCCGTCGACTGGGCTCTGGACGACTGGGAGCAGTACGCCTTCTACCCGGGCGTCACCGGAAGCGGTGTCATCGAAAGCCCGGCCAAGGTCCTCGAAATGTGGACGCTGGAGGCCGAAGCGCACCACGCTGCCGGGAGCTGCTTCGTCCTGACCAACCACCCCTTCATCTCCGGCCGGCCGTCCAAGGCCGTGGCCCTGGAACAGCTGATGGACCGGGTTAAATCCATGGACGGCATGTGGGTCACCACCATGGAGAAGATCGCGCAACACACGCGCGACTCAGTCGAGGAGATCCACACCCATGCCCGCGTTGCCGTGCCCGGATTCCCGGACACCGGCGCACGGTTCACGCCGGCCGCCGTGCGGCAGCCCCAAGGAGCCCCGGCGCGACGCGGGGCCGAAATCTAGGGCACAGTTTGGCCCCAGGAAGCACAGGTCCCCGGCACGGCCCCTCACCAGAAGGTGCCGTTCCGGGGACCTTCCTGTGTGGACGTCCGGTCTCATCGGCAACCGGGGCAGTTAGCCGGTCTTCGCCATTGCGTAGGCCACGGTGCCGTAGGCCAGGGCGCCCGACATTTCCTGGAGCAGTTCCGGGTTGGTGTTGGCGATGGTGTCGCAGGCTTCGTGGTAGCAGGGATCGAGGTCCTTGCCGGCCACCCCGCCATAGGTCTGGGCCTGGGCCTGGGTCTTTTTCTTCTCATCGCCGGTGAACAGCCCGCCGCCGGGTATGCCGGCCGAGAGGAAGGCGTCGTAGTCGGACCCGCCGTCAAAGGGCGTCGTCTCGGCGGGCAGCGCGTTCTCCTCGAAGTAGCGGAAGAAGATGTCCTCGATCGCCTTGGACCCGGCGGGACCGGCGTGGCCGAAGTCCGTGCCGTCCCCGTCATGGACGGAGCGCACGCCGTTGGGCGAGGCCACCATGTCCACGTTCAGGTTCACCGCGGTCTGGCTGATCTCGGCCTGGCTGAGCTCGTCGACGTAGTGCTGGGACCCGTAGAGGCCGTCCTCCTCCCCGCCCCAGAACGCGAACCGGACCCGGTTGACCGGCGTGATCCCGGCCTCCTTCATCCACCGCGCGGTCTCCAGGACCGCCGCCACCCCGCTGCCGTTGTCGTCAATGCCCGGGCCCTCCTGCACGGAGTCCAGGTGCGCGCCGACCACCACGGTGTGCCCGGCATCGCCGCCGGTGTCGGCCCGGATGTTGAAGGACTCCACCGTCTTCCCGCGCCGGCCGTCCTCTTTGAACGTGAAAGGCCTGCCGCACCGGCGCATACCCGGCTGCCCGCAGCTGCTCCTCGACATAGCGGGCCGATTCCTCATATCCGGAGGTGCCCGACGCGCGGTTGCCGCCATTGGCATCGGCCACCCGCTGCAGCGCCTGCATGTGCCCCGCCATGTCCCGGGACTTGAAAGCCGCCAGCACGGTGCGCGCGTCCACCGTGCTGACGGGCGCCAGCTGCGGCACGGCAACACTGGGGCTCGCGGACTTGGCGGGCTTGGCGGATTGGCTCGGCGCGGCACCGGACGGGGAGCCGGCTGCTGTCCCGGACGTACAGGCCGACGTCGATAGCAGGACCAGGGCGAGGAGCGAGGGAAGTACATGCTTGCGCAGAGTGATCATGCTGGGAGCCCATCACTAGTCGGTACACGTTCGCTTGATTTCGGCTCGATTAGTCAAGACGCTCGCCACTGATGCTCCAGTAAGTCGCGGCCACCATCGCCCGGCAAATACTCCTGTCAGGTCGAACCATTCTCGGCCTTGCGGCGGTAACTTCAATAGCGCCTCGCTGTGAATCTGCTGTGCATATTGTTTGCTGCCATGACATGGCCACCGGGCATGTCCGGAGCTTAACCGGTAGTGGGCGCCACAGACAGTATCTGCAGCGCCGCCCACTCCCGTGGCGGTCCCAACTGGTGGGGGTGGCCGTTACGCCAGCATTTCCTGAACGTCGGCCGCTTCCGGGTACGCCGTTTGCGTGCCCTTCCTGGTCGCTGCCAAGGCCGCTGCAACGGATGCGAAGGCGGCAGCGGCCGGGAGCGATGCGCCGGCGGCAAGGCGCGCAGCCACGGCGCCGGTGAACGCATCACCCGCTCCGGTGGTGTCCGTGGCCTCAACCCTGGTGGGTTCAATGCGGGTGATGTGGTCCCCAGCCCCAGCCCCGGCCCCGGTCCCGGAGTCCAGGACGACGGAGCCGTTGGCCCCCAAAGTGACCACAACGCGGTGCAGTCCGCGATCGGCGAACTTGGCCCGGACCGGCGCCCATGCCGCGGTGTCCGCGTCGGCGTCGGGTACGGCGGTGCCGCCCAGGAACAGCGACGCCTCATGCGCGTTCACGAGCAGAACGTCGCAGAGATCTGCGAGGCTCGCCGGGATCTCGGCGTAGGGCGAGAGGTTGAGCAGAACTGTCGCGCCGGCGTCGTGGCCCAACCGGGCCGCGGCTTCGACCGTGGCGAGGCCGACTTCGAGGCACAGGCACACCACGGACGCGCCCTGGAACACTTCGATGGAGGCGGCAACATCCTCCGGCGTCAGCGTGCCGTTGGCCCCGGCCGAGATGATGATGTTGTTCTCACCGTTCGCGTCTACGGAGATGACGGCGACGCCGGTCGCGGTATCGGGAGCGCGGCGGACGTGGGAAATATCCACGCCCGCCCCGGCGGTGGATGCCAGGAGCATGTTCCCGTTGCTGTCGTCGCCGACCGCGCCGATCAGGAAGACCCGTCCCCCGAGCTTGCTCGCGGCGACGGCCTGGTTGGCGCTCTTCCCTCCGGGGTTGACCGCAAAACCGTTCCCGTGCACTGTTTCGCCGGGGAGCGGGAGCCTGTCGCAGTAGATGGTCAGGTCCGCGTTCAGCGATCCGACGACGACGATCGGGGGCGGGGTCGGGATGGTCATTTTGCCTCAGCTTCTACGGGCTTGGGAATCAGCAGTGATGCAGCGAATGCCGCCACGGTGATGATAAGTCCCACAACGATCGCGGCCAGGTAGGAAGCCTGGGCATCGCCCAGTGCGGAGGAGGCCACGAGCGCCGCCGGCAGGACCAGGAAGCTCAGGCCCGCGCCCAGGTTGAACGCGCCGGCGTTCATGCCGGGGAGGAAGCCGGGGTTGCCTTCGGGGGAGAGGACAACGCCAAGGCCGTTCAGCATGATGTTGACCGTCCCCGCGTACATGATGCCCAGCAACGCTGTTCCGGCAATCATCATCGGCAGGCTGCTGAGACCGTAGAAGGCAATGACGGCCAGGGCCACGACGCTGCCGGCCATGCCGATCCGCAGCACCTTGGTGTAGCCAAGAACCGGGGCCAGACGGCCGCTGATGGGGCCGACCACCCACCCCAGAAGGGCATAGGGAGTGAGGATGATGAGTGACATTTCGGTGGGTCCCACGCCGAAGCCCGGGGCCGTGGCCTGCACGTAGGCGGGGACAATGCCGTTGATGACCGCGAAGACGCCGGTCATGGTCAGTGTTGTGGTCAACAGCGGCGCCCACGTCGAGCGCTGACGCAGGTGGGCGGTCTCCACCATAGGCTGCGGCGTGCGCTTTTCCACGATCCAGAACCCGCAGAAGGCGATAGCGGCAACGGCGATCAGGCCGATGGCCAGCGCAAGTGTGCCGGGAGAAAACGCGCCGACCAGCTTCGAGGCCTCGTTGAGGGCTGTCAGCAGGGCGCCGACCGCGATGACGATGAAGACCACGCCGGGCCAGTCCATTTTGGTGCCCATCGCTGGCTTGCTTTCACCTGCCAGGAGGGCGACGAGGCCTGCCGCCACGACGGCCAGTGCGACCATGAGCCAGAAGATGCTGCGGAACCCGAAGTGTTCGGCGAAGTAGCCGCCGACAAACGAGTCCACACCGGCAACCCCGCCGTTGACGGCGGTGATCAGGCCCATGAGGGCGCCGTACTTTCGCGGGTCGCTGACGGCCGACCGCAACATGATCAGGCACAGCGGGACGGTGGGGCCGCTGACTCCCTGGACGATGCGTCCGACGAAGAGCCAGGTGATGTCAGGGGCCATAGCCGCGATCAGGGAGCCGACAGCCATCATCACCATCATGCCCAGCAGGATCTTCTTGCGCCCCACAATGTCACTAAGGCGCGGCAGGAAGAGGGAAAACAATGCCGCCGCGGTGAAGAACCAGGTCTGCGACAGGCCGATCACGGCCTGATCCGTGTTGAGTTCGTTGCCCATCGTGACCAGGGCAGGGCTGAGCATTGAGGCATTGAGCTGGAAAGCAACGCAGGCCGTCAACAATGCGGCGGTGAGGGCAGTAACACTTCTGCGCGTGGTCTTGGATTCGTAGGTCAGGGTGCTCATGAGTTGGCTCCTCCGGTCCCTGCGCCGATGCTGACGGCAGCGGACGGGTCCACGTCGCCGATGCGCACCAGCGCGTCGGTGACGAGGTCCCAGAACTTCCCGTGGTCGAGGTCCACAGCCACGGAGGTGTGGCAGTCCGCCGGTGCCGGGGCCCGGAAATCGGCCACGGTCATGCCAAGCGTCAACCGGCCCTGCAGCTCGATGTCCACCGCCACTTTGCGGGTGGACATGACCGTGGGATCGATGACGTAGGCCACGGCGCAGGGGTCGTGGACGGGCGGGTAGTCAAAGCCCTGGGCGTCCTTGTAGGTCTTGGTGAAGAATTCCATCAGTTCCAGCACGAACTGGGCCGGCCTGGTCCCCACGGCAGCGATTTTTTCCACGACTTCGGGGGTCGCGAGGGCCTGGTGCGTGAGGTCCAAGCCGACCATGACCACCGGCCAGGGTTCGTTGAACACAATGTGTGCGGCCTCGGGGTCGATGATGATGTTGAATTCGGAAACGGCGCTCCAGTTGCCTACGTGGTACCCGCCGCCCATGAGGACAACTTCTTTCACGCGTTCCACGATGCGCGGTTCCTTGCGGGCCGCCATGGCGATGTTCGTCAGTCCTGCCGTCGGCACCAGCGTCACGGTGCCGGGCTCATGCGCCATGACGGTGTCGATGATGAGATCGACGGCGTGGCGCGGGTCCAGTTCGATACTGGATTCGGGCTGGGCGGGGCCGTCCATGCCGCTGTCACCGTGGATGTCGGGGGCGGTCTCGATGCTGCGGACCAAGGGCCGGTCGCAGCCGGCGGCGAAGGGGACGCCGGTGATGCCGGCAATCGTGCCGACGGACAGGGCGTTGCGGGTGACCCTTTCGAGGGTCTGGTTGCCGACGACCGTCGTGACGGCGAGCAACTCAATGTTCGGATTGCCGTGAGCCAGCAGCATGGCCACGGCGTCGTCATGGCCCGGGTCGCAGTCCAGGATGATCTTCCTGCGTTCCGGGTTCAGGGTGATGGGATCCACGTAAATATCTCCACGTCGTTGGGGGTCCGCCGGGGCGGTGCGATAAAGCGTTCAGAGTGAGTTTGACACTGTCCCGGAGTCAACGTCAAGCGCTTAACGTTCATTACGTCAAGCGCTTGATGTATTGCGGCGGGTGCGACGCACCCCTCCCGGCTACGATCGAGGTATGGAATCCGGCGAACAAGTGCACGAACTTCGGGGGCGCACCCCGCGCGTCACCGCGGCGATGGTGGCCGAGCGGGCCGGGGTCTCCACGGCAACGGTCTCCCTGGTGGCCAACGGGAAGACCCAGGGGCGGGTGTCGGAAGACAACATTTCGCGGGTGCGGGAAGCCATTGCCGAACTTGGCTATGTGGTGGACAGCATTGGCAGTTCGCTGGCCAAGGGCATCAGCTCGATCGTGATTCTGGTGGCACCGGACATCTCCAACCCATTTTTCGCCAAGGTCATTGCCGGTGTCCGCGGCGCCCTGGGCGCCAACTACCAGCTCCTGCTCTCCGTCACGGACGCCGGCGAGTCCCCGCGCGTCGATGATGTCCGCAAGCTCCTGGCTTTGCGGCCGGCCGGGCTGCTGGTGGATGCGCCCAGCGCGGCGTTCCTTCAGGAACTTTCCGCAGCCGGGCCGTTGGTCCTGCTGGACGCACCCGGCTTGGAGTCCTTCGCCCCGTCGGTGAACCTCGACGTCGGGCACGGCGCCCGGCAGCTGGCCCGGCACCTGGCGGGGGCCGGACACAAACGGGCGGCGTACATGGACAGTGTGACCGGCACGGCGACCTTCGATATCCGGCGGGCGGCATTCCTGGAGGAGTCCGCGGCGGTGGGCATCACCGTGGCCGCGGACCATGTCATCGGCACCACCATTGACGTCGGCGCCGCCGCCGGAGCATTCGCCGCGGCGTGGCCGAGTTGGCAGTGGGACGGTGTTACCGCCGTCGTCTGCGCCACCGATACCCATGCCTACGGGGTGCTGCAGGAAGCCCGGGTGGCCGGCGTCCGCATTCCGCAGGAGCTCGCCGTGGCGGGCTTCGATGACCTGCCCTATTCGGCCACGTCCAACCCGGGCCTGACCAGCGTCCACCTCCCGGGCGACGCCCTCGGGGCCAAGGCCGGCGAGCAGCTCCGCAGGCTCATGGAGGGCCAGGCCCTGGAACAGCCCCAGCTGATCCTCCAGGGCTCGCTGATGGTGCGCGGTTCCACGGAACCGGCCAGCACCTAGAAAATCGGACTGAGCCCAACCGCGAACGTCTCACCGAGGAGTTGTCAGCATGACAAACGCAGCCGCCCTGACCATCCAGAACGCCCGGATCTTTGACGGACATTCGCCCGAGTTGGCAAGCGGATCCATCCTGTTCCGGGACGGGGTCATTCAGGAGACCGGGGACGTCATCCCCGACGGCGAGGTGATCGACGCCGGCGGCCGTGTAGTGGTGCCCGGGCTCATTGATGCCCATTTTCATGCGTACGCCGTTGGTCTGGGCGGCCTTGAGGTTGAGCGCTCGCTCCTGAGCTACACAGCCCTGGTGGGGGCGCGCCGCTTGGGCGCCGCGGTGCAGCGGGGATTCACAACCGTCCGCGACGTGGCCGGCGGGGACAGCGGGCTCGCCCGCGCCATCCGCAGCGGCCTGGTCACGGCTCCAAGGTACTACTACACGGGTCCGGCTCTCAGCCAGACTGGTGGCCATGGGGATCCCCGGTCCGCGGATCTGGACGTCTGCTTCGATCACGGTCACATGTGCGCAGTAGTGGACGGTGTGGACAACCTGCGCCGGGCAGTCCGTGACCGGTTCCGCACGGGAAGCCATGCCATCAAGATCATGGCTTCCGGAGGCGTCGTCTCCCTGACCGATCCCATCCGCCTACCGCAGTATTCAGCAGAAGAAGTCCGGGCGGTGGTGGACGAGGCCACCCGGCGCAACAGCTACGTTGCGGCCCATGCGTATTCACCCGAGGCAATCCGGCATTCCGTGGAAAACGGGGTACGTTCCATAGAACACGGGAACCTCCTGGACCGGGACACGGCGCAGATGATGGCCGGGCACGGAAGCTTCCTCGTGCCGACGCTTGCGGCCTACGATGCCATGAGCCGAAGGGGAGCGGGGCTGGGTCTGAACCCCGTTTCCCAGGCCAAGAACGCCGAGGTGCTTGAGGCTGGAAAGGTCGCTGTGGAACTGGCCCTGCAGGCGGGAGTCAAAGTGGGCTTCGGGTCTGACCTGATGGGGGACCTTGAGGACGATCAGCTCGTCGGCATTCGGCTGCAGATCGAGGCGGCGGGGGTGTTGGAGACGCTGAGGTCGCTGACCTCGGTCAACGCGGAACTTCTTCAGGACCCAAGCATCGGGCGCATCGGACCCGGGATGGCAGGCGATGCCGTGATCCTGGACGGCGACCCCTTTGCGGACCCGGCAGTTCTCTGGGACCAGGACAGGCCGAGGACTGTTATCCACGACGGCCGCATCATTCAGTGATCCCCGCGGCTCACGCGGCGGGTGTCGGGTGGACCATGAGGTGTTCCAAGCCGCCGATCGAGGAATCGAGCGTGGTCTTCACGTCCCCGGCCGGTTCAGGCGCATTCTTCATGATCCGGCCAGGGGCGGTCCGTGGATCTGGAGATGCCCGGGAGGGCAGCGGAAGTCGGCGTTAGGGGAGCGCGCGGGACAGAAATCCCGTTGTTTCTTAAAGCAATACAACTGTTGACTAGTGAGCAACTTCACAGTTAGAGTTGCGAAACCGAAAAGCCGCCGGAAGGCGGACTCGAGATCTCCAGGTGGAATGGATGGCGCGCGCGAACCGCCGCTGTCCCTTCCTCTTTTCCCTGCGCTACACGCAACCACACGCACCGCACCCCACCACGCCCGCAATCCGGCGCGCCTTCTTTCGGCGTGCCCGCGTACATGAGAGGCACTGTCCCCCATGACAGAATTCCGTTCCACTCCCTTTGACCGCAGGCAGCTCCTCAAGGCGGCAGCACTGACGCCGTTTGCGGGTCTGGCGCTCTCCGGCTGCGCGGCCAAGCCCGCCGAAAGTGCCGCCGCGAACAAGACGGTGACGGTCACGTCCTACGGTGGCTCCTACAACGACCAGCTGACCCAGACGATCCTGGACCCGTTCTCCAAGCAGTCGGGGATCCAGACGACGCTGCTGGCCAACACCAGCCTGGCCGCGCTCAAGGCCCAGGTCCAGTCCGGCGACGTGCAGTGGGACCTCGTGGAAATCACGGCGCCGGAGTATGAGGTAGCCGTGGCCGAGGGGCTGCTGGAGAAGTTCGACTACGACATCATCAGTGACAAGGGACTGCCGGGATACGCGAAGGCCGAATACGGCATCAAGTACCTGAGCTTCCTGTTCGTCATGGCGTGGGACCAGAAGGTCATTTCTGACGCGCAGGCCCCGAAGGACTGGGCCCAGTTCTTCGACCAGGGCAAGTACAACACCAAGCGCTCGGTGTACAACCAGCTGTCCGACAGCTCCGTCCTGGAAGCCGCCCTGCTGGCCGACGGTGTCCCGTTCGACCAGGTCTACCCTCTCGACGTCGACCGGGCCCTGAGGGTCCTGGGCCAGCACCCGGGCAAGGACCGGCTGCTCTACCACGCCGCCAACCAGGAGCCCATCCAGCAGCTCACCTCCGGCGAGGTCTCCCTCTCCACCAGCTTCAACAACCGCATTAACGCAGCCCGCAATGACGGCGCCAAGCTGAACTTCTCCGCCGAAAACGCCGTCCTCGCCGGCGACTACTTCGTGGTGCCGAAGGGCGCCAAGAACAAGGAAGCCGCCTTCAAGTTGATGAACTTCATGTCCAACGACGCGGAGGCCGGCGCAGCGTTCGACAAGGTCACCAACCTGACCCTGGCCAACACCCCGGCGCTGTCCAAGCTGCCGAAGGAAATCGCGGACACGCTTCCCACCAGCCCCCGGCTCGCGGACAAGATCCTGGTCCGCGACGACAAATGGTGGTCGCAGAACCTGAAGAAGACCGAGCAGCAGTTTAAGCTCTGGCAGGCCAGCTGAGATGAGCAACGCAACCCTCGAACGGACGCGGCCACGCGGCCGCGGTGCGCCACCTTCTGCTGACGCACCCCGACGGCGGCGCAGCGGCTGGTGGCTGCTGCTGGCCCCGATCCTTGCTTTCGACGTCGTGCTGTTCCTGACGCCGTTGGGCAAACTTGTCGGCGCAAGCTTCGCCGACAACGCCTACCAGCGCGTCCTTGAGGACCCGCTGGTGGTGCGCGCACTGGTCAACACCCTGACCATCAGCCTGGCGAGCACCGTCGTCACTGTGGTGCTCGGCTACATCATCGCCATGGTCCTGTGGCGGGCCGGAACCGTCACCCGGGTGATCCTGTTCGCCGTCGTACTCCTGCCGTTCTGGACCGGCATCCTGGTGAAAAACTTCGCCTGGGCGGTCCTGCTCCAGGACAACGGCATGGTGAACGCCTTCCTGCAGGGAATCGGGCTTACGGGTGCGCCGATCCCGTTGCTGCACAACCGGTTCGCCGTGATCGTCGGCATGGTGCACTGCCTGCTGCCGTACGCGGTGTTCCCGATCTTCTCCTCGCTGGCCTCGATCGATGACCGGCTGGGGCTGGCGGCCCGCTCGCTTGGCGCACGGGAAGGAGCCGTGTTCCGCAGGATCACGCTGCCGCTGAGCATGCCCGGCATTTCCGCCGCCGGGCTGCTGGTCTTCATCATCAGCACGGGCTTCTTCATCACGCCCGTGGTGATGGGCGGACCAGGCGACATGATGATCGCCAACCAGATCGACTACTACGCCCGACAGCTCACGGACTTCTCCGGGGCCGCTGCTCTGGCCGTCATCCTGACGGTCATGGTCAGCATCCTCGTGGCCGTCTACCAGCGCGTCCTCAAGGCAGGAGGCCAACATGAAGACAACTAATCCGCAGCACCGCCTGCTGGCGCTTCTTTCCATCCCGGCCTTCCTTTTCCTCGTCATTCCGACGGCGATTGTGGTGCCGGTCGCGCTGAACGACAGCCGCTACATCACCTTCCCGCCGGAGGGGATCTCCTTCGCCGCCGTGGCCGGATTCTTCGCCGACCGGGCCTGGACCTCCGCCCTGACGGCCAGCCTGCAGTCGGCGGCGATCGCTGTCGTGATCGGTGTGCTGCTGGGCGCCACCGCGGCGATCGGCCTTCACGGGCGCAAGTTCCCCGGCCAGCCCGCAGTAGTGGGTCTGATCCTCGCGCCGATGATCGTGCCGACCGTGGTGCTCGCGCTGGCCTTCTACCAGTTCTTCATCTCGATCGGCATGGTGGGCAGCATCGTTCCCATCGGCCTGGCGCACGCAGTCATCGCGACCCCCTATGTGTACCTGACCACCCGTGCCAGCCTCGCCGGGCTCAACCCGGCCCTGGTCCGGTCGGCGCAGAGCCTCGGGGCAGGTCCGCTCTCCGTCCTGCGGCACGTGTATCTGCCCATCATCCTGCCCGGCCTGATTTCCGGGGCGCTCTTCGCGTTCTCGGTCTCCATCGATGAGACGGTGATGTCCCTGTTCATGCAGTCCCCGGGTGCCACCACCTTGCCCGTCAAGATGTTCACGGATATGCAGTTCAACCTGACCCCGAAGATCGCGGTGTCGTCCGCGCTGCTGGTCAGCGTCGCCACAATCGGGCTGCTGCTCCAGGTCCTGTTTGTCCTCAAGCGCCGTTCTTCAACCCGGATGCTGCCGCTGGCCGTGTCCGCACAAACGTAAGGAAAGTCGATGACCGCATCAGTGATTTCCGCGGAGTCAATTCCCGGGACGGGGAGAGCCGCCCAGGGCGCCATTGAGCTCCGCCAGGTCAGCAAGCACTACGGCGACGTCGTTGCCGTGGACGGGCTGGACCTGACGGTTCAGCCCGGAGAGTTCGTGACCCTCCTGGGCCCCAGCGGCTCCGGCAAGACGACCACCATGATGATGGTTGCGGGGTTTGAAGAACACACCGCCGGAACCGTCCTCATTGACGGCAGGCCTGTGGACTCGCTGCCGCCCCGGGACCGCAACCTTGGTGTGGTGTTTCAGAACTATGCCCTGTTCCCGCACATGAGCGCGCTGGAAAACGTGGAGTTTGCGCTCCGCATGAGGAAGGTGCCGCGGGCGGAACGGCGCCAGCGCGCCTCGGATGCTCTGGACCGGGTGGGACTGGGCAAGATGGGTGACCGCAAGCCCCGCCAGCTCTCCGGTGGGCAGCAGCAGCGGGTGGCGCTGGCCCGGGCACTGGTTTTCAACCCGGCGGCCCTGCTGCTGGATGAGCCGATGGCAGCCCTGGACAAGCGCCTCCGCGAGCAGATGCAGGAGGAAATCAAGACCCTGCAGAAGAGCTTGGGCATCTCCGTGCTGTTCGTGACGCACGACCAGGACGAGGCCATGGCCATGTCGGACCGGATCGTGGTGATGAGGGACGGGAAGATCGTGCAGTCCGGCCCGCCGGAGGAGGTGTACAACCACCCCATGACCGACTGGGTGGCCAGCTTCCTCGGCGACACGAACCTCATCCCGTGCACCATCGTGGAGCGAAACGGCGAGGAGGCAGTTGTGGACCTCGGCGGACTTGGCCTGGCAAAGGTCCGGGACCGCGGGGCCAGCGGCGAGAGCTACGCCGTCTCGATCCGCCCGGAGCACCTCAAGTTCAGGACGCGGGCTTCGGCCGGCAACGGATGCGCCGCGACCCTGGTGTCCTCCACGAATCTGGGCGCCACGGTCCGCCACCGCCTCACGGCCGGCGGCCACGAACTCCAGCTCCGCGAGCTGAGCTCAGACAGGGGCACCCGGATCCTGCCGGATGAGGAGCTGTGGGTGGGCTGGGACGCGGACAAGGCCCAGCTGCTGGTCCTGGAGTCCTGATCCCGGAGCCGGTCAGGGGTTGGGCCGGTTCCGCTGTTTCTCTCCGGGGGACATGCCCTGTTCCGGCGCCCAGGGATGGACATAAGCCCACTATGTCCATCCCTGGGCCGCACCGTGGGGCATGTCCAAATGCCGGAGGGGGACATGTCCAGTCAACGCAGGCCTTTGGGGACATGCTCATTGCAAGGCAGCACCGTACAGAGCAACAGAGCATGTCCCGGGCTGGCGCGTGGCGCCGGACCAAGGGGCATGCCCTCCGCGCCGTGGGGCATGTCCATTCCGGGGGGAGCCGGGCCCAGTGCAGCCGCAACCGGCCACCGTTTGCGCTCCGCCACGCACACCGTGCCCAAAGCCCTGGCTTGGCAGGGCCGGACCTACAATGGTTTCGATGATGCCAGGACATATTGCAGCTGCTGATGGAAAGAACGTGCTGAGCGTCAGCGCGGGCATCATCAGATCGGTTTGGCAGCCCGGCTCGTTTGTTGATGTCCACGACGCCAGGGACGCCATGCGGGCCGTAGCGCAGGTCAGCGGCGGAACACCGATGCCGATGCTCTCCGAAATGACGGATGTGGAGATCAGCGCGGCCGCCAGGTACGAGTTCGCGCAGACAACAGGGGTTTTGGCGATCGCCGTGCTTGGATCCAGCACTGTGGATCGCGTGATTGCGGCGGCAATGAGCCGGCACACCCGGTACCCCCATGAGTTCTTCACTTCCAGGGACGACGCCATGGCCTGGCTGAACAACTTCACCTCCAACGGCGGCCAGCCCGATGGATACGCGGACGGCATTTCCGCCCTGGCGTGAGCGTTCCGGCCTGCTCCGTGCGGTTAGGCCTTGTCCACCGTAGAAGCTGCCTTGGCCTCCTTGACCTGTCGGTTGGTCGCGGCCCAGCTGGCCAGCAGCCGCAGCGCATCCTCCGACGCGGAGCCGGGCTCGGCGTTGTAGACCAGTAGGGATAGCCCGGCGTCGGCCGAGACATCCATGGCCTCGTACATCAGGTGGAGATCCCCGACCACCGGGTGGTGGAGGTGCTTGAGCCCGGTGTAGTGCTGGCGCACGTTGTGCGCGGCCCACAGGGTGCGGAATTCCTCGCTCCGGGTCGATAGTTCGCCCACCAGGTCGGTCAGCCCGCGGTCGTAGGGGTCGCGGCCGGCCTCGGTGCGCAGGATCGCGACGGTGTCGTTCGCCGCACGCTCCCAGTCCGGATAGAAGCTGCGCGAGCGGCCATCCAGGAAGATGAAACGGGCATGATTGGCCGGGCGGGCCGGACCCACATACATGTCCGAATACAGGGCATAGCCCAGCGGGTTGGCCGCAACGATGTCCATGCGTCCGTTCCGCACAAATGCGGGCGCGTTGGTGATTGCGTTCAGCGTCAGCTGAACGCTCCGTCGGACGGACTCCGCGGGACGGGGGCGACGGCGGGTCCGGCTGCCCGGGGCCGCCGCCCGGGCCAGATCGAAGAGGTGGGCCCGTTCGGCGTCGTCGAGTTGCAGCGCCTTTGCCACAGCATCCAGCACACCCTCCGAAACGCCGGACAGGTTTCCCCGCTCGAGCCGGGTGTAATACTCGACGCTGACGCCGGCCAGCATCGCGACTTCCCCGCGGCGCAGCCCCGGCACGCGGCGCTTGGCGCCGTAGACCGGCAGCCCTGACTGCTCGGGGGTGATCTTCGCCCGGCGCGAGGCAAGGAATTCGCGGGTCGCGTCTCGATTGTCCATGCCATCAACGTTAGGCCTTACGGCCCGCTGAGGGAGACCCTGCCAGTACCCCTATCAGCAGGGACTCCCTCAGCGTTGCGAAGACGGGTTTGATGGATGGTGTTCCGTTGAACAACCCCAACGATCAACAAGCAGGAGATTCATTGCTTACCGTCAACGCTTACGCATCACCGTCCGCGATCGAGCCGCTCGCCCCCACCACCATCGAGCGCCGCGACGTGGGCCCGCACGATGTCCTGATCGAGATCAAGTTCGCCGGGATCTGCCATTCGGATATCCACACCGTCCGCGGCGACTGGGGTCCGCAGACCTATCCACTGGTCCCCGGCCATGAAATTGCCGGGATCGTCACCGAGGTCGGTTCCGCCGTGACCAAGCACACCGTCGGCGACCGCGTCGGCGTCGGCTGCATGGTCAACTCCTGCGGCGAGTGCGTTAACTGCCTGGCCGGCGAGGAACAGTACTGCCTCAAGGGCATGACCGGCACCTACGGCGCCGTCGACCGTGACGGCACCATCACCCAGGGCGGCTATTCCACCCACGTCGTGGTGGCCGAAGACTTCGTGGTCACCATTCCTGAGGGCATCGAGCTCGACGTCGCCGCGCCGCTGCTGTGCGCCGGCATCACCACTTACTCGCCGCTGAACCACTGGGGCGCAGGCCCTGGCAAAAAGGTCGCGATCGTCGGCCTGGGCGGCCTGGGCCACATGGCAGTCAAGATCGCCCACGCCATGGGCGCCGACGTCACCGTCCTGTCCCAGTCGCTGAAGAAGCAGGAAGACGGTCTTCGCCTCGGCGCGGACCACTACTACGCCACGAGCGACGAAAACACCTTCGCGGAACTCGCCGGCACCTTTGACCTGATCATCAACACGGTCAGTGCCGCGATCGACATCAGCGCCTACCTGCAGCTGCTGTCCCTCGACGGCGCCCTGGTCAACGTCGGCGCGCCCGCGGAACCGCTCCCGGTGAACGTGTTCTCCCTGATCATGGGGCGCCGCTCCTTCGCCGGCTCGGCCATCGGCGGCATCCGCGAAACCCAGGAAATGCTCAACTTCTGCGCTGAGCATGGTCTGGGCGCCGAGATCGAGGTCATCCCGGCCGCGAAGATCAACGACGCCTACGAGCGCGTCCTGGCCTCCGACGTCCGCTACCGCTTCGTGATTGACACCGCGACCCTGAACTAGGACGCCGAACCAGCCTCCGAGCCCCGGGACGCGGCCTCCGGTCGCGCCAGCCAGTCAACACCCAGACAAACACCCTGTGAGGAAATGACAGTGGAAATCCAAGCAAAGAAGCCAAGCGTCAAGGGACCGGCGCAGATGTTCACCGGCGACGTCTGGTTTGACGTCATCGCGGCCCCGCAGCCCGAACCGTCCCGCATGCGCGTCAACGCCGTGCACTTTGCCCCGTGCGCACGCACGGCCTGGCACTCGCATGCCGTTGGGCAGACCCTGCACGTCACCGAAGGCGTCGGCCTGGTCCAGGCCCGCGGCGGAGAGGTGACGGAGATCCGTCCCGGCGACACGATCTACACGCCGCCGGGCGAATGGCACTGGCACGGTGCCGCGCCGGACCATTTCATGACCCACCTTGCGATGTGGGAAGCCCCCGCCGAGGGCGGCGCGGAGTCCGAGTGGGGTGACCTCGTGACCGACGAGGAATACAACGGCACCAAATAACACAGCTGCGCTAAAACCTCCGGTACTGCCGGTGCGGGGCCCTGCCGCCTGCGAGGGGACGGGCCCCGCTTGGCGGGCCAGCTGCCGGCGGCCTTCTGGCGGTTGCCGTTAAGCCGTTGACCCCGAAGTTTTGACGCTGAAACGGTGCCCGGCTAGGACCCGGGCGCGGCCGGGACCATCCAGAAACCGGCGACTTCGCCGGCCCCGGGCCCGGTCATACGGCGGTCGGCCTGGGCCTGGACCGGGCCGGCCGCAAGCTCCACCTGTGCTTGGGTGGCCTTGCCGCAGTCGAGTGTCAGTTCGAGTTTCCCTCCGTTCCGGAGGCCGTCCTGGGAGATGGAAATGTAGCTGGTCGGTGCACCGACGCAGGCGGCGGTGACCGTGTAGGTCCCCTTCGCCAGGGCCTTGACCGACTTGCGCAATCCGCCGCCGCCGATCCCGCCGACGCCTTCCAGGACGATCCCGCCCGGCCGGGCGCCGAGGACCGCTCCGAGGTCATCCAGGTTGCGCTTCTCCGCGGTGGCGACTCCCGGGTCCACCGGTGGCGGCAGCGAACGTGCCGGCCGTCCGGACCTGGTGGGCGCCGCCGTCGGATCTGACAGGTCATCGGTGTATTCACACCCGGCCAGGCCTGCTGCCGCGCCGGCCACAGCCAACAGCAGCGCGGTGCCGCGCATCCAATGTCTTCCCCGGTGGAGTGACTTGCTCAGTGACATGCCCTGAGCCTACTGGCAGACATGCGGGCACTCACGCGTCGCCGCTGGTGCGCCGCGCGGGCAAGGCAGCGGGCACGCCCGAGCGGCGCCCGCCGTCGGCTGCTGGTGAACGGGCTGCTGGTGAACCGGCTATTGGTGAACTGGCTATTGGTGAACAGCGAAGACTGCAGCGAAGTAGATCGTGGATACGAGGGCCAGGGCAGCGACGCCGTAGCCGATCACGAGGGCGGTGAGGGCCAGCCCGCGTCCCCGCTCACCGCGTGCCTTGATCTGGCTGAGCGATGCATGGCCGGCTCCGACGGCGAAGACAGCGAGAACCGCCACACTGGCGACAGCGGTGCCGATCACGGCCAATGCAGCAAGGGCCAGCGACACAATGGCCAGTCGGTTATAGTTCGTGCCCTGGCGCGTTTGTTGCGCAGACAACCCCACGAGTCCCCCTTCTCACGTAGCTGGGACGAGTCTAGTCCTATGGTTCACAGCGGCGGGGATCCGTCAGAACGCGCCCAGCGTTCGTGATCTATTGCCCCGGGGCCCGGTACGACGGCGTCTTCTTGGCTGCCGCGTCGAGGTCCTCGGCTGACATGAGCGGTTTCAGGTGCAGGTTCACGGCGCCGGTGGAATTGATCATCAGCGACAGGGCGACGGCGTTGGCCTGGTCGGGGATATCGAAGACCCCCACGACGTCCGTCTCCCCGAACGCGTAGTAGAAGCTTTCGAGTGAACCGTCCACGGACTTGAGGGCCTCGACGACCGCATCA
The DNA here is from genome assembly GCF_056406615.1 of Arthrobacter sp. P1_B3. Lineage (NCBI taxonomy): Bacteria > Bacillati > Actinomycetota > Actinomycetes > Micrococcales > Micrococcaceae > Arthrobacter > Arthrobacter sp. P1_B3. The sequence continues at coordinate 269,220 of NZ_JBFTZV010000001.1, forward strand.
CGCCGCTTGGTGCCGCCCTCACGCATGAGGCCCTTGATCCCGTCGCCAACGTAGTTCGCTTCGAACAGATATTTGCTCATCGTTTTTCCTATCCTGTGACGCCCAGGACATCGGCCTCCGAAGCGTGCCCGCTCCCAATAATGGAAGGTCCGGGGCTGGTCCCAGAGTGGGGCCTGCCCACATGCTAGGCCTTCCGCTCCACCCATACAACGGTTTATTGGCGGGCCCCGAGTGCGCCCGCCGGGCTATCCGGCCCTACCGCCCGCCGGAGGACTGGAACATAATCGCCCTATCAACCCCGTACGGACAATGGAGGCGATCGACGTGTCTGTTTACACGCTCGGAATCTGGCTGGTGCATCCCGGCCGCGAGAACGATTTTGTGCAGGCCTGGCGGGACCTGGCCAGGAAAACGAAGGAGGATTTTCCCAACGCCAAAGCCGTGTTGATGCACGACCGCGACGTCAAGAACCGGTTCATCAGCACCGGCCCCTGGGAATCCCTGGAACAGATTGAGCAGTGGCGGGATTCGGCCCTGTTCAAGCAGGGCGTCGAGGCAATGAAGGACATGCTGGAGCATTTCGAGGCGCGCACACTGGACGAGGCCGCCAGCATCGGCTGGGACGCGACCGATATGTGAGTTTTCCGGGAGCCGGGTAGCCGCCGGCTGCCCGGCGACACATGCTATTCGGCCTGCAGCGCCTCAAATACCGCAGTCAGCAGGACATCGTTCCGACCCCAGACGGGATCGAAGATTTCCACGTACCAGGCATCCGCCAGGACGAGGGCCAATGTCTCGTTGGTCTCGGCCGCCCAGTCCCTGAGCTGGTCTTCCCCGACCGGCCCCTCGCTGCTTCCGAGCACGGTTACGACGTCGTCGTCCTGGACGGTCGCCGGGATAGAGGCGCTGCTCGTCTCACCGGGGGCGTGCGCGACCGTCACCAGTCCGGTCCGGGTGGACAACGCCAGGAGGGCCGACGCTGTTTCCGGGCTGCAGAAAGCCGTCACGTAGGCGCGCTGCGCGAGGCCCCCGGCCTGAACGCCCGGCTGCGATTCCTTGGTGAAGAGCCCGTTGCGGTTGAGCCGGGCGAGCTCTCCGGCGATGGACGTGGTCTCGTCGTCGAACCCGGGCGAGAAAACCCCCGGTTGGTATTCGCTGTTGCCCTCCAGCCAGCGGGCGGTCAGCTCGCCTGCCGCGGGGATGGTGGTGGCCTGCCGCCAGACTTCGCGGTCCGCGAGAAGCCGGCCGAAACTGTCCCGTTCCGTCGTGAACCTGGCCTCCGACATTCAGGCCTCCTTTGCTGTGGGATGCGGTGCTGGGTGCGTCTGCGGGGCGTGGTGCTGCAGGAGGAGTGACAACCGTTCGCAGCTGACCTTGAGCGCCTCCAGTTCACGCCGGCTGTAGTCCTCGATGATCGCGTTGATGCGCTCGGCGAGGTGCTCGTCGTCGACCTCGAACTCGTGGGTCAGTGTGACCAGAGAGAGCCCGTCCGCCGGCCGGATCTCCCAGTCGCCGCCGAGCTCCCGGAGCGGGGGTTCGAGGTCCAACTGGTGGAACTCGGCGCGGTGGCTGGCGGCATCAAAGACGCGCCAGCCGTGGCTCGAACTCAACGAACCGTTGGAAACCACCGACGTGCGGAGCTCGTGCGCGGTGTCGTCGCCGCTGACGCGCTCCGAGTACACCGTCAAGCCGTCAAGGTAGGGCCAGTGTGAGGCGTCCCGCAGCATGCTGAAGACAAGGTCCGCCTGGGCGTTGATGCCGAGCCGGTGCGTGGTCCGGTGCGTGCTCTGGTGCGTGCTCACTGACAAGTTCACCCCTCCTGTGTCGTGCTGTCACCCTGCAGGTCTTCTATGCAGGCTAGGCCAGTTGCGGCCCGCCGTGAACAATTCCTTCCCGCCACGTCACGCAGGGCAATCTTCGGTAACACTGGGCGTCCGCAGGCCGCGTCCGCGGACGCCGGATGAACGGGTATTACCGCCTGTATCCCTTGGTTTCACCCGGTTTCACGGCGCTTTGACCGGCTTTCGCGCGCCCCGGATAGTTGCTGGCACCAGCACCGCAGACCACCACTTTCAAGGAGAAACCATGTCGAGTCTTTCGTTCAAATCAGGCGTCGCCGTCGCGTTGGCGGCCACCACTGCCCTAGGTCTCGCGGCCTGCTCCGATCCCGGCGCCGCCGCGGACGGCGGCACGTCGGCGGCGCCGTCGTCCTCCTCCGGCGTCAAGCAGTTCAACCTCTCCCCGCAGCAGGACCGCATCAAGGCCACGGTGGATGCCGCGGCCACCGCGCTGGTCCCGGACGCCATCAAGAAGGACGGGAAACTGACCGTGGCGGTGAGTCCGTTCGCAGCACCGCTGGCCGTATACGCCACGGACAACAAGACCCCGGTGGGCAATGAGGTGGATCTCGCCGTCGCACTGGCCGAGTCGCTGGGCCTGGAGGCCGATATTGTCCCGACCGCGTGGGCCGACTGGCCGCTCGGCGTCGACTCCGGCAAGTACGAGGCAGTACTCTCCAACGTCACCGTCACGGAAGAGCGCAAGCTCAAGTTCGACTTCGCCAGCTACCGCGAGGACAAGCTCGGCTTCTACGCCAAGGCGGACAGCAGCGTCACCAGGGTCGAATCGGCTCCGGACGTCGCCGGTAAGCGCGTGATCGTCGGCTCCGGCACCAACCAGGAGGCGATCCTGCTGCGCTGGGATGAAGAGAACAAGAAGAACGGCCTCAAGCCTGTGGAGTTCCAGTATTTCGACGACGACTCCGCCTCCCAGCTGGCCGTCCAGTCCGGCCGCGCGGACCTCACCTTCGGCCCCAACGCCACGGCGGCCTACAAGGCCGCCACGGACGCCAAGACCAAGCTGGTGGGTCTGGTGGACGGCGGCTGGCCGCTGAAGGCCAGCATCGCCGTCACGACCAAGAAGGACAACGGCTTCGCCGCCGCGGCCCAGTCCGGACTGAACCACCTGATCCAGGACGGCAGCTACGCCAAGATCCTGGACCGCTGGGGGCTGTCTGAGGAGGCCGTAGCGACGTCGGAACTGAACCCGGCGGGCCTGCCAAAGAAGTAGCCCATTGCCCGGAACGTCGATTGCTCCGTAGCCGCCCTTCTGAGTCTCGAAAAGGGCGGCTACGGAGCAATCGATGGTGCTTGCTTAGGCCTGTGAGGTGACGGAGTCCGCCTCGACGCCGGCAGCTGTGCGCACCGGGGTGGCCAGGCCGAGGTTCTCCCGCAGCGTGCTGCCCGCGTACTCCGTGGGGTACACGCCGCGCTCCTGCAGTTCCGGCACTAGGTGGTTGACGATGTCATCGAGTCCGGACGGGATGAGCCACGGTGAGATGTTGAACCCATCGACGGCGCCGGTCCGGGCATACTCGGTGAGCCGGTCCGCGACCTCGGCGTACGAGCCGGTGAAGGTGGAGTCACCCCGGCTGGTCTTGGCCGAGACGAACTGGCGGATGGACAGGCCCTTCTCCTTGGCCTCGGCCCGCCACTGGTCGGCCAGTTGGCGGGCCTTGGCGCCATGGAAGCCGCTGCCGCGGGTTTCGGAGGTTTCTTCCACCACGGGGTCGATGTCCGGCAAAGGGCCGTCGGGATCGTAGCCCTGCAGCTCCCGGCCCCAGAACTGCTCGAGGTACGCGATGGCCTGCTGCGGGCCGATCTGCAGGCTGCGGACCCAGGCTTTCTTTTCGAGCGCCTCCCGCGGTGTGGCGGCGAGAATGAACTCGCTGGCGGGCATGATCTTCACGTCGTTGGCGCCCCGGCCGGCCCGGAGCGTGCGCTCCACGATGTCGCGGCGGAATTCGAGCGCGTTATCGAGCTGCGGGTGCGCGGAAAAGATGACGTCCGCCTGTCGGGCGGCGAAGTCCCGGCCCTCGGGCGAATCCCCGGCCTGGAACAGCACCGGCCGGTACTGGGCGCTGCGCGGCAGCCGCGGAGTGACGTCCACGGAGTAGTGCTGGCCGCTGTGGCGCACCCGCCGGACCGCCCCCTCCGCCGACCACCGGGCCGCGGAGGCTGAGCCCGCGACGGCGGCGTCGCCCCACGCGTCCCAGATGCGCTTGGCGGTATCCACGAAGGCCTCGGCGTGGGTGTACCTGTCCGCGTGGGCCAGGTAGCCGCCGCGGCGGAAGTTCGCGCCGGTCCAGGCGTTGTCTGTGGTGACGATGTTCCAGGCCGCGCGGCCGCCGGAGAGCAGATCCAGGGTGGAGAGCCGGTGCGCCAGGTCTGCGGGGTCGTTGTAGGTGGTGTTCTGGGTTGCGACCAGGCCGATGTTCGTGGTCACGGCCGCGAGGGCGGCCAGCGCGGTCTGTGCGTCGGGGCGGCCGGCGACGTCGAGCGCGTGCGGGCGGCCGAGGTGCTCGCGCAGCCGCAGGCCTTCGCCGAGGAAAAACGCCGCGAACAGGCCGCGCTCGGCGGTTTGGGCGATACGCCGGAACGATTCGAAATCAGTCTGGGAGCCGGACTCGGCGCTCTTCCAGACAGTTCCGGAGTTGACGCCCTGGAAGAACACGCCCAGCTGGAGCTGACCTGACGGGGTGAATTCAGCGGCGGGGTGGCTGATGTGGCTCATGGTGGACTCCTTAGTTTTCCGTGCCGGGGGCAGTTGTTCCGGCTGTTACGGCGGCATACCGGCTTGCTGGCCGCGCCAGTCCCAGCTGCTCGCGGAAGGTGGCGTCCGGGGTGGTGGGCGCCAGGAGTCCGCGGCGGCGCAGCTCCGGCAGCACCAGCCGCGACAGTTCCTCCAGATCCGTCTCCAGCACCGCGGGGTGCAGGCGGACGCCGTCGGCCCAGGCCAGTACTTCGGCGAGCAGTTCGGTCAGCTCAGCCGCCGTCCCGACGAAACGCGCCCGCGGGCTCTGCCACGCTGCGTGGCCGTTCAGCCGGTCCAGCCGCTCCGCGGCGGCCTGGCCGCGGGAGTCCAGCACGACGTCGAGCTCGGCGATCAGCGCGGGCCCGGTCCCGCCGGCGGCGAGGTCTGCCCGCGTCGCCCCGAGCTCGGCGGCCAGGAGCTCGGGGGTCGGGGCCGAGACCAGGAGCGCGTCGGCCGCCCCGGCCGCGACGGCCTCCGGGGGGAGGAGCCCGGCCGGGGCGAGCACAGGGAGCTGGCCCTGGGGTGGCCGCGGAATGATCGACGGACCCTTGACGGAATAGCTTCCGGTCTCGGCGTCGATGTAGTGCAGCTTGTCGACGTCGAGGTAGCGACCGGTGGGGACGTCACGGATTACGGCGTCGTCCTCCCAGGAGTCCCAGAGCCTGCGGCTGACCTCGATCGAATCGGCGGCCTCCCGGGAAAGCCGCTCCCCGCGCGCGGTGTCCCGTCCGACGGCGGCGGCATCGGCTGCGCTTGGTGAGGCGGCCACCAGCCAGCCGGCCCGTCCGCCGGAGACGTAGTCCAGGCTGGCCAGCTGGGTCGAGACGTGGAATGGCTCGGTGTAGACGGTGTCCACTTCCGGGATCAAGGCGAGGGAGCGCGTCACGGGACCGGCGAACGCCGCGCGCTGCAAGGCGTTGAGCCGGGCCGCGGCGTCCGGGCCCGAAGGATCGGGGTGCGGGTGATCGGGGTCCGGCAGGCCGGGGTCGGAAAACGTCACCGCATGGAACCCGGCAGACTCGGCGGCGAGCACGGCGCCGCGGAGGTGTTCCGGGGCCAGCAAGGACGCGGGTGCTGTGCGGGAAACCCGCCACGCGGCCGGGTGGCTGCCGGCGCCGTCGAGCTCCAGCAGCAGCAGGCCGTGTCCCAGGGGCCCGTCGTGGGCGGGAGGTGTGCTCATGATGCGTCCTGTCGTTCGTAGGGGATCTGTTCGCCGGCTTCGATGGCCACCGGCAGGCGGTTCTCGGCCGGCGGCAGCGGGCAAGTGGCGAGATCCGTGTAGGCGCACGGCAGGTTCACCGCCCGGTTGAAGTCGAGCCAGACTGCGCCGTCGGCGCCCGGAGCCGGCACGGTGAGGGAACGGTTGGCCGCGTATGTGCTCTTGCCCGACGTCGCGTCCGTGAAGAGCACCGTCAGCGTGCCCGGCGTGTGGCCGTTGAAGGCGGTGAGGCTCAGGTCCTTACTGCGGAGCCGGAAACGGATTTCCCCCGGGGCCTCGTAGACGTGGTGGATTCCTTCGACCGCCGCGCCCACGGTGGTGGGACGCGGTTCGGCGAACGGGATGAATATTCCTGAAATGGCATATTCGGGGGTTGGGGCGTAGGCGGGTGTCCCGCGGTAGCCGGTGAGCAGCGGGTTCAGGGGATGCCGCGGCCGCACCACATAGCGGCCGCCGCGTTTGGCGAGCTCGACCACGGTATGACCGGCGCCGGCATCTTCCACGCGCAGATTCAGGCCTTCGCGCTCGGGAATCGGGCCCAGGAACACCGTGGCTCCGATCCCGTCGGCGTTCAGTTCCTGCCCGTCGCGCAGGACGCGTTCGCCTGCCCGCAAATCCAGGCGAACAATGCCGTCCTCCACGCTCCACGTGCCCGGCGCGCCGTCCAGGCGGGCGGGCGAGGAAGCGAGCCAGTGCAGGTGGGTGACGGCGAGGAAGCCGTGGGGGTCGGCGCGGTGGCGTTCGTGCGCGGCATGCCAGTCCGCCCATGCGGCCTGGAACTCCGGGTCGGGACTGCGGCCCGGACTGCGACCCGGACTGGTCCGGCGGTCCTGGCTGCCGGCGGCCAGGAATTCCGGGTCGGAGCGGCCGTCGGTGTCAGTGGGTGTAGACATGGGAGCTCCTGTGGTTGGTGCGGTCGGCTGTGACGCGGGCGGCGGCGTCGGGTTCGGTGGCGCCGCCGGTGTTGCCGGCGAGGCTGGCCTGCGGGCGGCCGGCATAGGGGTCGCCGTCGGCCCAGAGGGTGGTGGGCGCGGCGGCGCGGACGGCCGGAATGACCTCGAGGGCGAACCGCTCCAGGATTTCCAGCTGCTGGTCGAAGGGCAGCGTGGTGGGCAGCGAGATGGACTGCAGGTCGTGGCCGTAGAGCGCGTGGTAGCTGAGGATCTTGTCGATCACCTGCTCCGCGCTGCCCACCAGGGCAGGGCCTTCGGCGACGGCGTGGTCGATGTCCCGGTACCGGGAGTTGTTGCCGGGAACATTCCTGCCGGTCGTGAGGGCCTCGTAGACCGGGCCGAACTGCCGCTTGGCCTCCTGCGTGGTGTCCGCGATAAACACCCCGCCGGCGCCCGATCCGGAGCCAAGGTACTGGTGCCGGGGATCGTGGCCGTGGCGTGCATATTCCTCGCGGTAGTGGTCGATGAGGACCTTGTAGTTTTCCCGCGGCTGGATCGCGTTGGCCGTGAACAGCGGATCGCCCCACTGCGCCGCGAGGGCCGCCGAGGCCAGGCTCGTGGCGGAACCGTGCCAGACGCGCGGCGCGCCGGAGAAGGGCCGGGGCATGGTGGTGGTGGGCTCTGTCAGCGCGGTGCGGAACGTCCCGGACCAGGTGAGGTTCTCTTCGGTCCAGAGCCGGCGGAGCAGGCCGTATTTCTCCGCGAGGAGCTCCCACTGATCCGCCAGGTCAAGGCCGAACAGCGGGTACTGCAGCACCTCATTGCCCTTGCCGATCACCAGTTCCAGCCGGCCGCGGCTCAGCTGGTCGATCGTGGCGTAGTCCTCCGCGACCCGCACCGGGTCCAGCACGGACAGTACCGTCACGCCGCTCTGCAGCCGGATCCTGGTGGTCACTGCGGCGATGGCGGCGAGCACGGTGGTGGGGGAGGAGGAGATGAACTCGCCCGCGTGGCGTTCCCCGACCGAGAAGCTGTCGTAGCCGAGTTCCTCCGCCCGGCGCGCGGTTTCCAACACCTGGTTGAGCCGGTCCGCGGTGGAGACGATTGCCCCGGTGACGGGGTTCTTCAGGTGCGGGATGATGTCGAGGACCTGGAACTTCACGGTGTTTTTCCTGCCTCTGTTTTCCCTGCGGGGGCGGTACCGAAGTTGGCCTCCGTGACGGTCGTGGACTCGGGCAGGGCTTCTTCGGAGAGTCCCCAGCGGTCCAGGACCTTGGCATAGGAGCCGTCCTTGATCGCGGAGTTCAGTGCGTCCGTGATGGCCGGGGCCAGGCCGTTGCCCTTGAGCGTGGTGGCCGCGACCAAGGTCTCGGAGGGCCATCCGGCGTTGACCTTGCCCACCACTTTGAGGTCGTCGCGGGTGTTTTCCCGGTACGTGACGGACGGGTAGGGCGCGAGGTTCAGGTCGGTGCGGCCGGAGGACAGCGCCAGGATGGTGTCGGCGTCGGAGGAGTAGTACTGCAGCACCGCCGGTGTCTTGCCCTTGGCCTCCAGTTCCTTGTTCCAGGCGAGCAGGATCTTCTCCTGGTTGGTGCCCGAGCCCACCGAGATCTTCAGGCCGGAGATGTCGGCGGAGTCCTTGATGTTGTAGCTGGAGCTCTTCTTCGCCTCGAAGCCCATGTACGCGGCGCGGTAGGTGGAGAAGTCGAAGAGCTTCACGCGGGCGGCGTTGATGCCCACATTGGAGAACACGGCCTCGAAGTCGCCGGACTGCGTCTTCAGGGGCCAGTTCTCCCAGGAGGTCACCTGGACATCCAGGTCCAGGCCCAGCTTGTCGGCGGCCAGCTGGGCCAGGTCCACCTCGACGCCGATCGGGGACTTGTCGTCTGTGGCATGGAAGGACAGCGGAATCGCGCCCGCCGTCGTGGCCACGGTCAGCTTGCCGTCCTTGCCGATCAGCGCAGGGACCTTCGCGGCCAGGGCCGCGTCCTTCTCGGTCCTGATGCGCTGCTGGTCCGGCGAGGTGTTGTAGACGACGCCGTTGCGTGCCGCCGTCGTGGCCGCTTGCCCGCCGGCAGCCGCTGAGGCGCCGGGATCTGCGCAAGCACTCAGCGCCAGCGTGCCGGACAGGGTGCCGATGAGGACGACGGCGGGGAACGCCGCAGGCTTCCGCCGGGGACCAGTATTGGGAAGGGCGGTGCGGAGGGTGGGGCTGCTTGCCATGGGGGTGTTCCTTAGATGTTGAAGGCGGGTTCGATCACTTTGGAGAAAAAGCTCCGGGTGCGTTCTTCGCGCGGGTTGGTGAAAATCTCCTGGGGTGTGCCTTGCTCGACGATCTGGCCCTGGTCCATGAACACGACCGTGTCGGCGACGTCGCGGGCGAATCCCATCTCATGCGTGACGATGATCAGTGTCGTGCCGGACTTGGCGAGCTCGCGGATGACGTCCAGGACCTCGTTGACCAGTTCCGGGTCCAGGGCCGAGGTGGGTTCGTCGAAGAGCAGGATCTTGGGGTCCAGGGCCAGGGCCCGGGCAATCGCGACGCGCTGCTGCTGGCCGCCGGAGAGCTGGCGCGGGTAGGCGCCGGCGCGGTCCTTAAGGCCCACCCGGTCCAGCAGCTCCAGCCCGCGTGCGCGGGCCTCGGCCTGCGAAGAGCGGGGTCTTCCTGCCCGCGGCGCGACGACGGGCGCCTCGGTGACGTTTTCCAGCGCGGTCAGGTGCGGGAAGAGGTTGAAGTTCTGGAACACCATGCCAATCTCGGTGCGTTGCTTCAGGATTTCCTTTTCGCGCAGTTCGTGGAGCCGGCGGCCCCGGACCTCGTAGCCCACCAGCGTGCCGTCGATCGCGATGAACCCGGCGTCGACCTTTTCCAGGTGGTTGATGGTGCGCAGGAGGGTGGATTTGCCGGACCCGGATGGGCCGACAATCACGGCGACGCCGCCTGGCTCGACAGTCAGCGTGATGCCCTTGAGAACCTCCGTGGCCCCGAAGGACTTGCGGACCTTGGTGATCTCGACAAGGCCGCGGGTGGTTTCGGCGTCCGTGGCGGCAGGCGCCGCGGGGGTGTTAGTGGCAAGAGCGCTCATCGGGTGCCTCTTTCCTGGGTAGTTTCCCCGGTAGCGGGCGCATGCGTGGCGAGGAATTTGCGGGCCTTCTGCAACGGGGTCAGGGGCAGCGTGCGGACGGCGCCCTTGGAGTAGTGCCGCTCGATGTAGTACTGAAAGACGCTCAGCACCGAGGTGATCACGACGTACCAGAGGGTGGCCACGAGCAGCAGCGGCAGGACCTGCTGGGTCCGGTTGTAGATGACCTGGACGGTGTAGAACAGCTCGGAATAGGCCAGGACGTAGACAATCGAGGTGCCCTTGACCAGGCCGATCACCTCGTTGAAGGCGGTGGGCAGGATGGCCCGCATGGCCTGGGGCAGGACGATCCGGGTGGAGCGCCGCCATGCCGGGATGCCCAGGGCGGTTGCGGCCTCGAGCTGGCCCTGGTCCACGGAGAGGATGCCGCCGCGGATGATCTCGGCGGAGTAGGCGGCCTGATTCAGGGTCAGGCCGAGGACGGCCGCGGCGAACTGGCTGATCAGGGTGGTGGTCTGCGCCTCGAAGAAGCGCACGTCCGTGAACGGGAGCCCTAAGCTGATTTTCTCGTAGAGGTAGCCCAGGTTGTACCAGAGCAGCATCTGCACCAGCAGCGGCGTGGAGCGGAAGATCCAGGAGAAGGTCCAGGAGACCGAGACCAGCAGCGGGGACGCGGAGAGCCGCATCAGTGCCAGGATGAACCCCAGGATGAACCCGAGCGCCCCGGAGATCGCCGTCAGCTTGAGCGTCTCGAGCAGGCCATTCACAATTGACTGGGCGGTGAACCATTGCGCCACCACGCCCCATTCCCAGCGCGGGTTGGTGGCAAGGGACCAGACAATGCCGGCCACGCCCAGGGCGACGACGGCGGTGCCCACCCAGCGCCACGGGTGGCGGGCCGGGACCAGCCGGTAGTCGGCATAGTCGGTGGCGGCCTTGCGGCCCGCTGAACCGGAGCCGGCAGCTCCGGCCGGTGCAGTGTCGGGTGCGGATTCGATGCTGGCGGACGCCGGCTCCGGGGCGGACTGTGCCACCGGGGTTGCTGTTGAACTCATGCGCCACCTCGCTTCTTCCAGTTGCTGTGGGGGTACGGTTGGCTGCCAATCTAGGGGCGTGCGAAAACGCGCGGCAAGGCGGCAAGTTGCATACGTTCACGCAGGTTCGCACGGCGTCACACGACGTTTTCTTGCCTCGATTTACGCCGCATTACGGGGGGTGAACGGCTGTGACCGGCGCCTCGACCGGCCCCGTTTCGGGTGCCTAGCATGAGGGCTCCGCACCAGAGCCAGGAGACCGTCATGCAAGTGAATGCCCCATCCGTGGTCCTCATCGGCGGCGGCCCGCGCACGGCCGGGTTGCTGGAACGCCTCGCCGCAAACCGGCCGGAACTGTTCGCCGGTACGCTCCAGGTCCACGTGGTGGAGCCGCACGCTCCGGGTGCGGGCAGGATCTGGCGCTACGAGCAGCATCCCGGGCTGATGCTCAACTCCGCCGCGGCGGATGTCACGATGTTCACCGATGCCTCCGTCCAATGCGAGGGACCGGCCATCGAAGGCCCCGGCCTGGCGGACTGGGCCGCCGGGGTCCTGGACGGCTCAATCGTGGATGTTCCGGAGCTGCCGCAGGAACTCCGGCGCCAGCTGGCTGCCCTCACCGGCTCCACTTTTCCCACCCGGCAGCTGCAGAGTGTCCACCTGGAATGGTTCTTCCGCCGCGCCGTCGCCGCGCTCGGACAGGACGTCACCGTCACGGTGCACCGGGACACCGCGTCCGCCGTCGAACTCGAAGAGGGCGAACCGGAACCCGGCGCCGAAAGCTACCGCGTCCGGCTGGCCAGCGGCGCGATGCTGCGCGCCGACGTCGTGATCGCCTCCCTGGGGCACACCGATTCGCTGCCCGAACCGGAGTCTGCCGCGTGGGCCGGTTTTGCCGCCCGGCACGGCGCATTCCACGCGGCGCCGAGCTACACGACCGACGTCGACTACTCACCGCTCGCCGCCGGCCAGGACGTGATTGTCTCCGGCATGGGCCTGGCCTTCGTGGACCTGCTGGTCCTGCTCATGGAGGGCCGCGGCGGCAGGTTCGAGGAGCTGCCCGACGGCGGCCTGCGCTACCGGCCCTCCGGTGCTGAGCCGCGGCTGTGGGCCGGCTCCCGCCGCGGCGTGCCCTACCACTCCAAGATCACGTCCACCCTGCGCGGTGACGCAGCGGGGGAACCGGCGTTCTTTACCGCAGACGCCGTCGCGGCGCTGCTGGACGGGCCCGGCGAGCTGGACTTCCGCGCCCAGCTTTGGCCCCTGATTGCCAAGGATGCAGGCTACGCGTACTACCGCGAGCTGTTCACCGGCTACCCGGGCCGGGTCCGGATTGGCTGGCAGGAATTCGCCGAGCGGTTCTCCGCCGCCCAGTGGTACAGCCAGGAGCGCCAGCGGCTGGTCACTGAGTCCGTCCCAGACGCAGAGCTCCACCTGGACCTCGAACGGCTGGACCATCCCTTCGCGGGCCGGGTTTTCGCCGGCCACGCGGACGCCCAGGCCGCGGTGGCGGCGTACATCGGCCGCGACCTTGAGCTGCGCACCGGGCCGGACCATTCGGAGACCCTGGCCCTGTTCATCTCGCTGCTCAAGTCCTATATGGACCTGGGCCGGCTGGTGCCGTCCGAGCGGCTCAACGTGCGCTCACAGCGCGATGTCCAGGGCTGGTGGCACGGCTTCTTTAGCTTCGTCGATTCCGGGCCGCCGCCGCGCAGGCTGCGGGAGATGCTGGCCATCCACCGGGCCGGGCTGCTGCAGTTCATTGGCCCGGGGCTGGAGATCGAGGCCGCGGAGTACTCGGGCCGGTTCGTCGCCCGCTCGGCCCAGGCCGGGATCACCGTGTCAGCGGCTGCGCTGATCGAGGCCCGGCTCCCGGCGCCGTCGGTGGCCCGCTCCGCGAACCCGCTGCTGCGCCAGCTGCACAGCTCCGGGCTCGGCACCGAACAGCAGCTCCTCACCGCGGACGGCACGCACGCGACGGGGCGGCTCCTGGTGTCCGCCCACAACGAGCTGATCAGTCCGGTCGGGGAGCGGCGCGAGCGGCTGTTCGGCGTCGGGCCCGGTACCTCGGGCTGGGGCGCCGGCGCCTTCGCCCGGCCCGGCACCAACGCCGCGGCGTTCCGCGAAAACGACGCCCTGGCCCGGCGCATCCTGAACCTCCTGGCCGAGACCAACACCGGCCAGACCAACAGCGGCCAGGCGGTGCCCGAGGCCGCCGCCGGCGGAAAGGACCAGTCATGACCCCGTCACCACTACACACCCCGCCCGTGGAAACCCCGCCCGTGGACAACGCCGCGCTGACGGTCCTCAATCTCCCCATGAGCGATCCCAGGGTCCGGCCGCTCCTGGATGAGCTCGCGCTCGAATATGACACCCGCTACGGCAACCTCTTCGGCAGGGGAGCCGCCGCGGAGGAACTCAACCGCTACCCGGCCGAGGAATTCGCCGCCCCGGGCGGGGCCCTGTTGATTGTGCGCGAGAACGGCGAGTCCGTGGCGGGCGGTGCCTTCCGCCGGCATAGCCCGCAGACCGCCGAGTTCAAGCGGATCTGGACGCATTCGGCACATCGCCGCCGCGGACTGGCCCGGTTTGTCCTCGCCGAACTGGAGGCGTTGGCCGCCCGCCGCGGCTACCGGAAGGTCTACCTGACCACCGGCCCCCGCCAGCCGGAGGCGAAACACCTTTACCTGAACACCGGCTACGAGGCACAGTTTGATCTCTCCGCGGACCCGGAAACCATCGGACCGCTGGCATTCACCAAGGACCTGCCCGTAGGGTCACGCCGGGGGCCATCCCGGCGATAGAGTGCAGAACAGGCCGGCGCGACTTCCGCGCCGTGCCAGTATCGCCTCAACCGCCGCGCATTCGCGGCGCCGAAGTACCCGGGAGCAATTCGTGCGGCATGGATCCAAGCCCACCATCCGCGACGTCGCGGAGACGGCCGGGGTCTCCCTGACCACCGTCTCCTACGTGCTCTCCGGCCGCTCCGGCGGCACCACCCGGATCAGCCAGGCCACCCAGGACCGGGTGCACTCCGCGGTCCGCGAACTTGGCTACGTGGCCAACCGTGCCGCCCGGGGAATGCGCCGGGGCCGCACGGAGCTCGTGGTTGTGGCCGTCGCGGACCTCGAACAGCCGCGGGACAGGGCTATCGCCACGCTGCTGGCCGGGATCCTGCCGGAGCGCGGCTACCAGGCGGTCATCCTGCTGGGCGGGGGCTGGCGGCAGTTCATGCTCTCCGGCGGCGCTGACGGCGTGATCCACACCTGCGCGCCGGCGACTGGCGATGACTCCGGGACAATGGCGGAACTCGCCGGCCGCGGCATGGCCCAGGTGCTCATTACGGACGACGCCGGGGCCGGCAGCCTCGCTGTCCAGGGCGGATACGATGTGGTCCCGGCCGGAACGGACACGCCCGCGGTCCTGGCCGAGCGCGCCGTCGCTTTGCTGCTCGGCCGGCTCCGGGGCTAGGTCGCGCCTAGGCTTTCAGCGCGGAGGCCTCCGGTGCTGTGTCCTGCGTTGCGGTTTCCTGCGTTGCGGTTTCCCGGATGGGGCGCCGGGCCAGCCATGCGGCCACGATCGCGCCGGAGACGTTGTGCCACAGGGAGAAGACGGCAGACGGCAGCGCTGCCAGCGCGCCGAAGTGCGCCGTGGCGAGGGTGGCGGCCAGGCCGGAATTCTGCATACCGACCTCAAAGGCGAGGGCCCTGCGCGCCTTGTCATCCAGGCGTCCCAGCTTGCCGGCCAGGTAGCCCAGGCCCAGTCCGAAACCGTTGTGCAGCACCACAGCGAGGAACACGATGCCACCCGCGGCGACGATCTTGCTCGCGCTGCCGGCCACCACGATCGCCACGATCAGGGAAATTACGACGGCGGAGGCCCACGGCAGCGCCGGGAGGACCCTGGCCACCAGTTTGCGGAGGAAGAGGCGGGCCAGCAGGCCGGCAATGACAGGCAGGAGGACGGTCTTGACGATGTCCTGGACCATGCCGCCGGCGTCGATGCTCAGGTACGAGCCGGCCAGGAACAGCACCAGCAGCGGCGTCACGATCGGGGCGATCAGGGTGGACACGGAAGCGACGGCCACGGACAGGGCCACGTCGCCCTTGGCGAGGAACGCCATCACGTTGGAGGCCGTGCCCGACGGCGCGCAGCCCACCAGGATCAGGCCCACCGCAAGCTCCGGCTCGAGGTGGAGGGCGACGGCGATCAGCCAGCCGGCCCCCGGCATGATGACGTAGTGCGCCACGATTCCCAGGGCCACGGCCCAGGGGCGCTTGGCCACCGAGGCGAAATCCGGCGGGGTCAGCGTCAGGCCCATGCAGAACATGATGATGCCCAGCAGGAAGGGCACGCTGGGTGCGAGGGGTTTGAACGCCCCGGGGAGCAGGAAACCGGCGAGCCCGGCCACCACGACGAGGATGGGGAAGACCGTTACTGCGATGCGGGCGATCTTTGCCTCGGCGGCGAGGGCGGGATTGGCCGGGACGCCTGCGGCGATGCTCGCATCCTGGACGGTATCGGGGATTTTAGTTGCCTCAAGCATCCAAGAATGGTGCCACCGGCGTCCGGGCACTGGCCACTTCGTGACCACCTGTCGGACTAATATGTCAGATTTTTGGGCATCCGTCTGCCGGGAGAACCCAACGGGTAGGGTTTCAGTGGGTGGGTGAGCCCAAATCGGCGAACTCCCCGCCCCTCCGGCGCGACGCAGCGCCCCACATTCCCTGAATTCTGCACATTCTTTGAAATCTGGAGGCCGTTGCGCCTTCTTAGCCACGAACGGAGCCAGCGATGGCCACCAGTATCGACGCGGAGGCCCCGGCCTTCACGCCCGAGCAACTGCAATCGGTCCGAGGTGCGTTGACGTCCCCGCGCAGGCTCAAGACCGAGGTCCTGGGCGGACTCGTCGTGGCGCTGGCCCTGATCCCTGAGGCGATCGCCTTCTCGATCATCGCCGGCGTGGACCCGAGGATCGGGCTCTTCGCGTCCTTCACGATGGCGGTGACGATCGCCTTCGTCGGCGGCCGTCCGGCGATGATCTCGGCTGCCACCGGCGCCGTCGCCCTGGTGACCGCCCCACTCGTGAAGTCCCACGGCCTGGACTACCTTGTGGCGGCGGTGATTCTGGCCGGCGTGTTCCAAATCGTCCTGGGCCTCTCCGGCGTGGCCAAACTGATGCGCTTCATCCCGCGCCCGGTCATGGTGGGCTTTGTGAACGCCCTGGCCATCCTGATCTTCATGTCGCAGGTGCCCGAGCTGATCGGCGTGCCATGGCTGGTCTACCCGCTCACCGCCCTGGGCCTGCTGATCGTCTTCGGCCTGCCCAGGCTCACCAAAGCCGTCCCCGCACCCCTCGTGGCCATTCTGGCCCTGACATTCATCACGGTGACGGCCGCCGTCGGCGTTCCTACGGTGGGGGACAAGGGCGCACTGCCGGACTCGCTGCCCGCCCTGTCCCTTCCAGGCGTGCCGTTCACGCCCGAAACGCTTCAGGTCATCTTCCCGTTCGCGCTGGCCATGGCCTTCGTCGGGCTGCTCGAATCCCTCATGACCGCGAAGCTCGTCGATGACATCACGGACACGCGTTCACCCAAGACCCGCGAGGCATGGGGGCAGGGTGTCGCGAACATCGTCACCGGCTTCTTCGGCGGCATGGGCGGCTGCGCCATGATCGGCCAGACCATGATCAACGTCAAAGCCTCCGGCGCCCGCACCCGGATCTCCACCCTCCTGGCCGGCGTTTTCCTGCTCATCCTCGTGGTGGCCCTCGGAGATATCGTGTCCCTGATCCCGATGGCCGCGCTGGTGGCCGTCATGATCTTCGTCTCCGTCGCCACGTTCAACTGGCACAGCATCCGGCCCGCCACGCTCAAGGCGCTGCCCAAGAGCGAAACCGCGGTCATGGCGTCCACCGTGGTGGTGACCGTGGCCACGCACAACCTGGCGATCGGCGTCGGCGTCGGCGTCATTGTTGCGATGGTTCTGTTCGCCGGGCGGGTGGCCCACTTCGTCACAGTGGAGCGCTCGGTGACGGAGGACGACGGCGGCAGCCGCGCCACGTATCGTGTGGACGGCGAACTGTTCTTCGCCTCCTCGAATGACCTCTACACCCAGTTCGAGTACGCGTTGGACCCGGAGCACGTGGTCATTGATATGCGCGACTCCCACCTGTGGGACGCCTCCACGATCGCAGCTTTGGATGCCATCACTGAGAAGTACCGGCGGCACGGCAAGAGCGTCGACGTCGTGGGCCTGAATGAGGCCAGCGCCCTGATGCGCGAACGCCTGGCCGGCAAGCTCGGCGCCGGAAACTAGCCGGCAGGGCGCCCGTCCGGACCGGTATTAGGTCACACGTTTGGGTCTTTTTGTTTGCCCAGGTGCGGCCTACGGTGGAACCACGGCGCCGCCCGGCCGGGGTGGCCGGAGCATGGAGGAAGACCCAATGACGACGCACGTAGCCGACTGCAGCGTGAACAATTGCTCCTTCAACGACCACTCCCATTGCAACGCAGCCGCCATTACCGTCGGCGGCGCTGAAGATCATGCCTCGTGCGCGACCTTCATCGACATCGGTGTGCACGGCGGGCTCCCCAAGGTGCTGGCCGACGTCGGCGCCTGCCAGCGAACTGAATGCACCCACAACGACCATCTGATGTGCAAGGCCTCCGAAGTTCACGTGGGCCCGGGGGTCGACAACGCCGATTGCCTCACCTACGCCCACAAATAAGCCGCACGCGGCGTCCGCGCCCATCGAACCAAGGAATACCAGCCGTCTCCACCGGAATCGACGCCGGACTTTCCCCACCTTTGAAGTCGGCGCCCGGCGTGCCCCGCCGAATCGCCGGCGAGTCCCGGCGTAGCTGTGTCAAAGGTGGGGAGACTCGGCAGGCAGGCAGGGCGCAACAGAGCGCGGCAGAGCGCAGCAGAGCGCGCCATAGGCGTCCGCAGGCCCGCCCGCGCTAGCCCTGGGTGAGCCGGTACCGTTCGATCTGCTTGAGCCGCCGCAGGAGGCTGTCGCGCCGGGGGTGCGGGACGGCGTCGGCCGGCTCGGCGGTGAGCTCGATGTGTTCAGTGCCGTACTGCCACAGCAGCAGGTCATCGAGGAGCCGGTCCGGGCCGGGCGAGTAGCGGTGGTCCAGGGCCTTGCGGACCTCGGTGATCCGGTTGGCGCTGAGCAGCCCGGCGAGCTGCATGGTCTGGTTGAGGCCGTGGGCGGCCATGAGCTCCGCGGCCCAGCCCCAGTCGTCGTCGACCTTGCGGTCCACGTGCGGCAGCAGGGTCCGCCAGACGTCGCGGATCCGGTTGGGCGTCAGCGGTGCGGCACCCTCGCCGTCCACATCCCAGTAACCGCGGACCTCCTCGTAGCGCTCATGCAGGTCCGAGAAGGCGCTCTCCACGGTCTCCAGCATGGCGGCCGTGGCGGTGAACTGGCGGTCGAAGTGCGGGGTCCAGGCCCTCGGGTCCTCGGCCTTGAAGCGGATGTCGTGCTCGATTTCGCTCCACGCGTGGGCGAACACTGTGCGGATCTGGCACTCGAAGAAGTAGCTGCCGTTCGGCGGGATGTCGGGGTTGAAGGCCAGCTGGTAGTCCTTGACGGCCTCGTTCTGTATGGTTCGCAGGATCAGGTGCCGGCTGGAGTAGCCGTAGGTGCCGGACTCGATCGAGCCGATGTCCTTTTCACGGTCCCCGCGGCAGTCAAAGAGCTGGCGCTGGCGCTTGATCAGATTGGCCACCACCGCGTTTTCCGCCGGAAGCTTGGTGATCACGCGGATGCCCACCATGTCGTTCAGGGTCCGGAACGGGTCCGGGAACTTCAGCACCGGTGGTCCGCCCGGCTCCAGCGGTTCTTCCGTGCGGGAAATTTTCTCGCGGAAGGATTCAACCGTCTTGGTGCGGCCGGTGACGAACAACGGCGTGACCTCGGTGTCCTTGAGCATGGTCCGCAGCGTGAGCAGGACCTCCCGGGTGACCAGCTTCAGGGCAGGCCGGACCCGCTCGTAGAGTTCCACGTTTTCCTGCACGGAATCGCGCAGGCTCAAGTCCAAACGGTCCCAGTTGCTCGCCATGGATCCAGCTTACGGCGCACCACCGACACCGGGCCGCAGGCTCTCCCGCAGGCACTTTCGCAGCCGCCGCCAAAGGGCGGTGGGCAAGGGCGGCGTGCAGGGGGCCGGCCTGCGCGGGGCCGCTTGGCGCCCAAGGTAGGCTCAGCACATGGCTGAAATGCGGCGGCGGACTATGATCGCTGGCGCAGCGGCGGTGACTTTGGGGGCAATCTCCGCCGCCTGTTCACCGGGCCCCAAGGAGGACGCTGTGAAGAGGCAGAAGTACCAATATGGCGAGGACCCCAGCCAGTGGGGTGAGCTCTTCCTCCCGGAAGTGGCCGCGCCCAAGGGTGTGGTGGTGGTGATCCATGGCGGGTACTGGCGTTCGCAGTACGGCGCAGAACTTGGGGAGCCCCTTGCCAAGGACCTCGCCGCGCACGGCATGGCAGCCTGGAACCTGGAGTACCGGCGCGCCGGCAACGGCGGAGGCTGGCCCAACACCTTTGCCGACGTCCTGGCCGGAATCGACAAGCTCGGTGAACTCGCCGACGAGCACGGGCTCGGGCTGGACCGGGTGGTGGCCCTGGGCCACTCTGCCGGCGGTCACCTCGCGGTCTGGGCGGCGGGACGCAGCCGCCTCGCCGGGCTCGGCGCCCCGGATGCGGACCGCCAGCTCACGCGCCGAGGCGACGACGACGGCGCGGTGCAGCTTACCGGCGTCGTCAGTCAGTCGGGGGTGCTCAACCTCGCGGCCGCCGAGCGGCTCAATCTCAGCAACGGCGCCGTCAGCAACTTCCTGGGCGGCTCGTCCGAGAAATATCCCAAGCGTCATAGATATGCGGACCCCATGAGCGCGGTGCCGCTGGGCGTGCCCGTATATGCCGTTCACGGTACGGAAGACGACACCGTGCCGGTGAGCCAGTCCGAGACCTACGCCGGAGCAGCCAAGGCGGCCGGCGCGCCGGTTCAGTTGCTGAAGGTCCCGGGCGACCACTTTGCGCTGATTGATCCGAAAGCACCCGCCTACCGGAAATGCCGTGAACTCGTGCAGCAGCTGTTGGCCTGAAATCCGGCCGGCCCGGCTGCCGGTGAAGCTGTCGGCCAGACGCCCGCCCTGCCGCCAGCCAAGCACTCGTCCGGCGTCCACCCGGCGTCCCACGGCGGCGAAAGCGAATACACTGGACCGCAGGTGCGCCGGGAAGTCTGGTCGGCATAGTTCCGTCGACCCCACTTTGAGGACTCCATGAGCGCCCTGCCACCCACTCCCACACCCCCTCGACTCACCGTTATCGGCCGGGGCAGCTACTCCGAGGCCCTGCGGATCGGCGAAATCCTCCGCAAGGAAACCGTGGGCGGCGCGCTGCTGGTCGCCGCGGCGGCGGTGGCCCTTGTCTGGGCCAACTCCCCGGCCTCGGAGAGTTACTTCGCGCTGCGCGACTTGAAAGTCGGCTACGCGCCCTGGCATCTGGACCTGACCCTGGGCGCCTGGGCCGCCGACGGCCTGCTGGCCATCTTCTTCTTCCTGGTCGGGCTCGAACTCAAGCGCGAATTTGTCGCCGGCGATCTGCGCCAGCCGAGCAAATCCGTGGTTCCGGTGGCCGCCGCCGTGGGCGGTGTGGCCGTTCCGGCGCTCATTTACGCGGTCGTCAACCTTTCAGGCCCCGAGACCCTGCACGGCTGGGCGATTCCCACCGCCACAGACATCGCCTTCGCCGTCGCGGTGTTGGCGCTCATCGGTTCCCACCTTCCCAGTGCGCTGCGCATCTTCCTGCTGACCCTCGCGGTCGTGGACGACCTCTTGGCCATCGCCATCATCGCGATCTTCTACACGAGCGACCTCCACCCCGAGCCGCTCCTGCTGGCCCTGCTCCCGCTGGGCCTCTACACAATCCTGGCGCACAAATGCCGCCGGTTCTTCGGCATGCACGCATGGGCGGCCTGGGTGATCCTGCTGCCGCTCGGCGCGGCGACGTGGGCGCTCGTGCACGCGTCAGGCATCCACGCAACCGTGGCCGGGGTCCTGCTCGGGTTTGCAATTCCCGTCAAGCGCTCCCGGGCCAGCGGCGGCCCTGAAGCCGGCCCGGGGCTCGCGGAGCTCTTCGAACACCGGTTCCGCCCGATTTCGGCCGGGATCGCCGTCCCGGTTTTCGCGTTCTTTTCCGCCGGGGTGGTCATTGGTGGCTGGCAGGGCCTCGGTGCCGCCCTTACGGATCCCGTGGCGGTGGGCATCATCCTGGCGCTCGTGGCCGGAAAGCCGGCCGGGATCCTCGGCACCACATGGCTCATCACCAAAGTCACGCGGGCCCGGCTGGACGGCTCCTTCAAGTGGATCGACGTCTTCGGCCTCTCGATCCTGGCCGGCATTGGTTTCACGGTGTCGCTGCTGTTGGCTGAGTTGAGCTTTGGTCAAGGTACTGCCCACGAAGACCACGCGAAGGTGGGGATTCTCGCGGCCTCTGTGCTCGCGGCGCTCCTCGCCACCGGCGTGCTCCGGGCCCGCAACCAGCAGTACCGCCGGGCCGAGGAGGAAGAAAAGATCGACTCGGACCACGACGGCATCCCGGACGTCTACCAGCAAGACCGTCCCGCAGACTAAGTGGAGTCCGCGGGCCAGATGGACAGGACAGGCCGACGGACGAGATTTGAGGGTGCGGCAAGGACGTGCCGTCCAGAGCATGCATGATACCCCAAGGGGTATCATTGTCTCGCTGGAATACGCGCGCCGGGCCGTCCGGCGCCCGCGAAAGGAACAGGCATGAAGAGCATTTCCGTCAAGGACCTGGCCGCCCTGGGCGACGCCACCGAAATCGTCGACGTCCGCGAGGAAGACGAATACGCCGCTGTCCGCGTTCCTGGCGCCAGGAGCATCCCGCTTTCACGGTTTGTCCAGTCCCTCGACGAGGTTCCGGCCAGCGGAACCGTCTACGTCATGTGCGCCGCCGGGGGCCGCAGCGCCCAGGCCACCACCTACCTGGAGGACCAGGGGTACGACGCCGTCAACGTCACCGGCGGGATCATGCAGTGGCAGGACGAGGGGCACCCCGTCAACCGGGGCTGACCTGACAGGGCTGACCTCAGCGGAGGGACCATGGAAGTCATCGTTATCGAGACCCCGCAACTCGGGGACCGCAGCTACCTGGTCCACGACGGCTCTGTGGCGCTGGCGATCGACCCGCAGCGTGACACCGACCGCATCGAGGCGGCCGCCCGCGACGCCGGCGTTTCCATCACGCACGTGGCCGAGACCCACCTGCACAATGACTACATCACCGGCGGCCTGATCCTGGCCCGCGCCCACGGCGCCAGCTACCTCGTGAACGCCGCCGATCCCGTGGCATTCGAGCGCACGCCAATCTCCGACGGCGAAACGATCCGGGTGGGCTCGCTCTCGGTCAAGGCGGTGGCCACACCGGGCCATACGCACACCCACATGTCGTTCATCGTGGACGACGGCGGGAAGCGGGCCGTCTTCTCGGGCGGCAGCCTGCTGTACGGTTCCGTGGGCCGCACCGACCTCGTAGCCGAGGCGGACACGGTCGGCTTGACCCATGACCAGTACGCCTCGGTCCGTCGCCTCGCCGCCGAGGCCGGCCGTGGTGCCGCGCTGTTCCCGACCCACGGATTCGGCTCGTTCTGCTCCTCGGGACCCGCCACGGGCGCCCGGTCCTCGACCATCGGCGAACAGCTCGCCGCCAACCATGCCCTGACGGACCCTGACGAGGACCACTTCGTCAGCCAGCTCATCGCCAACCTCACGGACCACCCGTCGTACTACGCCCACATGAGTCCGGCCAACCTTCGGGGCCCGGGGCCTGCGGAGCTGGCCGTTCCCGAATCGCTCGATGCCGCCGAGCTCACCCGGCGGTTGGACGACGGCGAGTGGGTGGTGGACGTGCGGCGGCGGGTGGCGTTCGCCAGCAGCCACCTCAAAGGCAGCGTCAGTTTTGAGTATGGCTCCGGCTCCAGTTTCACCACCTATCTCGGCTGGGTGCTGCCGTGGGGTGAACCGGTGACCCTGGTGGGCTCGCGGGAAGACATAGAGAGCGCCATCCGCGACCTCTCCCGGATCGGCATCGAATCCCCGGACGCCGCCGTCGGAACCGAGCCGGAGGTCCTGGCGCCACAGGCCGGCCTTGCCTCCTACCCGCGCGTGGGCTGGGACGGCGTGCTCGCGCACCGGGCGCCTGGGGACACCGTCCTGGACGTGCGCCGGGCCGACGAATTCGCCGCCGCCCGCGTTGTGGGCGCGGTCAACGTGCCGCTGCACGAGCTGTTGCTGCGCCTCGGGGACGTCCCTGCCGGGAAGCTCTGGGTGCACTGCGGTTCCGGGTACCGTGCCGGGATCGCCGCCAGCCTCCTGGCGCGGGCAGGCCGGGATGTGGTCCACATCGACGCCAGGTTCGCCCACGCCGCGTCCGCCGGGATCGCCCTGGACACCACGGCGGCCTGAGCGGGCAGCGAGGCGGTTGCGGGCCGTGCGCGCAACACACGGCGCCGGAGCGGATTCTCTGGCAGAGTATGGTCATGCTCACAGTTATTGGCGAGGGGCTGGTTGATGTAGTCCAGCGGTCCTCCGGCGTCCAGGCCCATGTCGGCGGCAGCCCCCTCAACGTGGCGGTAGGGCTGGCGCGGCTGGACCATCCCGTCCAGTTCATTGGCCGCTACGGCCGCGATGCCTATGGAGAGGCCCTGGCCGCGCACCTGAAGTCGAGCTCCGTGCTGCTCCCGCTAGGACCCGACGAGCTGCCCACCAGCGTGGCCGCCGCACTGATCGACGACGCCGGCGCCGCCACCTACACCTTCGACCTCGCCTGGGAGCTTCCCGGCGTTGCGGCGCGCTTGCCGTTCCTGCTCCAGGGAACCACGCTACTGCACACCGGATCCATCGCCACCATGCTGGCGCCCGGCGCCGCTGACGTGCTTGCCGCCGTCGAACGCGCCCACCCGTCCGCCACTATCAGCTTTGACCCCAATTGCCGCCCCAGCATCATCCCGGACGTGGACTATGCCCGCGGGCAGGCCGAAAAGTTCGTGACGCTCTCTGACGTTGTGAAAGCCTCCGACGAGGACCTCGAATGGCTCTACCCTGGTGTTGACCCGCTGGACTCGGCCCGCCGCTGGCTGGCGCTGGGCGGCTCCGAAGGTCCCGCGATGGTGGTGGTGACCCGCGGCGGCAAGGGCCCCTGGGGCATCAACGCTGCAGGTGCGGCGCAGTTCCCCGCCCCCGAGATCAGCGTCGCGGACACAGTCGGGGCAGGGGATTCGTTCATGGCCGCGCTGCTGTCCGGCGTGGTGGACCTGGGCCTGGACGGGGCACAAAACCGCGAGGCCCTGCGCGAACTCTCCCCCGAAAGTCTCCGCGATCTTCTCGCCCATGCCTCCCGGGCAGCGGCGGTCACCGTGTCCCGCGCCGGCGCCAACCCGCCCACCCGCGCGGAGATGGCACGGATGGAAATGGGGGCCCCGCCCCTGCAGTGAGTGAAAGGCAGCCATGACACGCCACGATTTTCCGGTGTTCCCTGTCCGTAGTGAATCCTTCACGGAGGGCCAGACGCTCCCGCCTGCCCAGCGCAGCGGGAAGATGCGCGCCGGCGGCCAGGACGAATCCCCGCAGCTGAGCTGGAGCGGCGCCCCGGCCGGCACAAAGGGCTATGCAGTCACCATGTTCGACCCCGATGCCCCGGGCCGCGGCGGCTTCTGGCACTGGGCCGTGCTCGACGTCCCCGCCGACGTCACGTCGCTGCCGGCAGGGGCGGGCGCCGAGGGCGGCCACCTCCTTCCCGCGGGCGCCATCCAGTTAAGGAACGACGGCGGATTCCACGGCTATCTGGGCGCCGCGCCGCCTCCCGGGCACGGGCCGCACCGCTACGTCATCACCGTCCACGCGCTCGACATTGCACCGTCCGGGCTGAACGAGCACACCGCTCCGGGCGGCCTGGAAGCGAAGCTGTCGCGGCACACCCTGGGCCGGGGCACACTCACCGGCATCCTCGAACGCCACTGAGCCGGCCGCCGTCGAGTTCGCCGGAAACTCTCCAGATCGCCGGAATTGTCCGGCGAACCCGGCGCGGTCCGGCGATCTCGGCGCATACGGCCGCGAGGGCCGACCGTCCCGGCGCACGTAGACTGGCATTATGCGGCTGGTAGCAAGTGACATCGACGGAACGATCCTCGGCCATGACGGCAAAATCAGCGGCCGGACTGTCCGCGCGTTCCACGCCTGCCGCGACGCCGGGCTGGAACTGGTGTTCGTCACGGGACGGCCGCCGCGCTGGCTCCACCCCCTGCAGGACCAGCTGGGGCACACCGGAACGGTCATCTGCTCCAACGGGGCCGTGGTGTGGGACCTCGAGGCGGACCGCATGCTCTCGGCGCGGACACTGGACCTTGACGCTATGTTCGAAGTCCGCCGCATCATCAAGCGGTTGCGTCCGTCCGCACTCTTTGCCGCCGAAACCCTGACCGGCTTCCACCTGGAGCCGGGGTTTATCGAAAACGGCTCGAGCGGACTGCTCGCGGAATTCACTCCGGCCCCGCTGCACACCACCCTCACCGAGGGGGACTCCATTGCGAAGTTCCTGGCCATAGTCCGGGAAGGCACCGCCGACGATTTCCTGGCCGAGGTGACGCCCGCCGTCGCCCATCTGGCCGCCGCAACGCACTCGGCGCCGAACATGGCCCTGCTGGAGCTGTCCCTGCCCGGCGTGAACAAGGCCGTGACCCTGGCTGAATATGCGTCGTCCCTCGGCATCGGCGCCGCGGACGTGGTGGCATTCGGGGACATGCCCAACGACATCGAGATGCTGCGCTGGGCCGGGCACGGCTACGCGATGGCCAGCGGCCACCCGGAAGCGATCCGGGCCGCCGGCCAGCAGGCCCCGCATTTCGACGACGACGGCGTCGCCCAGATCCTCGAGGCCAAGCTCGCCGAACTCGGCGTCCGGCTCCGCTAAAAGCCACCCGGCGCCCGGCTGTCCGAACAGGCGCCCGGCACGGCCGGCACTGCGCCGCACACCGGTCCAGTTCCCCGTGGACACCGGATTCCCAGCGGACAGTCAACTTGCGTTCACCTTGGCGTCCTAGGCTGGAAGCTCGCGACAGATCGTTTGACTGATAGTGGGGACATCATGGCCAGGCATCGCATCAACAACACGGACGAACAACCCCTGCACCCGGTGGAGCCGGACCGGCACTGGCGGCAGCTGCGCCAAGGCGACCGCGTCAGCGTCCGGCTGGGTCCGGGCTTCGAGACGGGCGGGCTCGTGGACGCCGTGACGGCGGACCACAGCGTGGTCTGGGTGGATCTCGACGGCGGCCGCGGCCGCACGCTGCTGCACTGCAGCGACGACGTCGAAATCCGCCAACACGAGTCCTGACACCTCGTCCCGCCAAGGGCAGCTGAGGCCCGGCGGCCGGCAGATCAAGGGCTCGGGTACGCTTCAGGAGTGACTGACCAGCACCCCTACTTTGCCCCTCGCGGCAATCGCGACGGCGGTCCGGAGGACACCGCAGCCCGGGCCCCGGGCGGCGTCCGGGCGCCCCTGGCGATGGCCCACCGGGGCTTCTCGCTGGACGGGCTGGAGAACTCGATGGCCGCGTTCCGCGCCGCCGTCGACCTCGGGTTCAGGCATCTGGAGACGGACGTGCACACAACGGCCGACGGCGTGCTGGTGCTCTTCCACGACAAAACCCTGGACCGGATCACGGAGGGCCGGGGCCGGATCGCGGACCTTCCGGCCGCGACCGTGGACCTGGCCAGGATCGGCGGGACCGAACCGATCCCGCGGTTCGAGGAACTGATCGCGGCCTTCCCGGACGTCCGGCTCAATGTCGACGTCAAGGACTGGAATTCCGTCGGTCCCCTGGCCTCGGCGATTGAACGCCACGGACTGCACGACCGCGTGCTGGTGGCCAGTTTCTCGGACCGGCGGCGCCGCGCGGTGCTGAAGCAGTTGAGCCGTCCTGCCGCGAGCTCGGCCGGCATCGTGTCCAATGCCGTGTTCGTTCTGCTCGGGCCCGTGCTGCCGACGCGGCTGATGTCCCTCGTGGCGCGCCGGGCGCTGCGCGGCGTCCACGCCCTTCAGGTCCCGGTCCGCTACGGCGCCGTGCCTGTGGTGACGCCCGGCTTCATCCGGCGGGCACACCGGCACGGCCTGCAGGTCCATGTGTGGACAGTCAACGAGCCCGCCGAAATGCACCGGCTGCTGGACCTCGGCGTCGACGGGATTGTCACGGACCGAGCGGACCTGCTCAAAGCGGTCCTGACGGAGCGCGGAACCTGGGCCTGAACACCGCGTCTCCTCAGCACGCCGGGACCGCCGGACTGGCAGGATAGAGCCATGCGCATCCTCATCGCCCCGGACAAGTTCAAGGGCTCCCTCACCGCCGTTGAAGCCGCCGCCGCCATTGCCGAAGGCGCCCTGCGCGTCTACCCCGACGCCGAAGCCATCCAGTTTCCGGTGGCCGACGGCGGCGAAGGGACCCTCGAGGCGGCCGTCGCGGCCGGCTACGAGGAACGGCTCAACGCAGTCGTTGGCCCCATCCTGGCCCCGATCGGTGCCGCGTGGGCCATCCGTGCCGACGCCTTCGGCGGGGCCACCGCGGTGATAGAAACGGCGCAGGCCTCCGGGCTGGCGCACATGGAGCCCACACCGGCGAACTCGCTGCGCGCCCACAGTTATGGCTGCGGCCAGCTGATTGCCGCCGCGCTGGACGCCGGTGCCACGGAAATCGTGCTGGGCGTAGGCGGTTCGGCCATGAGCGACGGCGGCAGCGGCGCACTCCGGGCCCTCGGACTCAAGCCGTTGGACGCCGCCGGCAACGTGGTGCCCCTCGGCGGAGGATCGCTCGCCGAGGTCGCATCCGTGGATATCAGTGGCCTCGATCCGCGGCTGGTCGAAGTGAAGTTCAGGATCGCCGTCGACGTCCAAAACCCGCTGTACGGCAGCGACGGGGCGGCGTACGTCTTCGGTCCGCAAAAAGGCGCCGACGCCGATGCGATTGAGCTGCTCGACGCCGGCCTGCGCAACTGGGCCTCGATCCTGCGCGCGTCGACGGGCCGGGACGTCAATGTGCCCGGCGCCGGCGCGGCCGGCGGCTTCCCGGCGTCGTTCCTGGCCTTCAGCACCGCCGCCCTCGAAGGCGGCTTCGAGCTGGTGGCCGGGCTCACCGGGCTTGCCGCGAAACTCGCCGTGGCTGATTTGGTCATCACCGGGGAGGGCTCCATGGACAGCCAATCGCTGACGGGCAAGGCGCCGATCGCCCTCGCCGACGCGGCCCAGGCCCTCGGCATTCCGGTGATCGTGGTGGCCGGCCGGATCCTCGTCACCCCGGAGGACCTCGGCCGGCACGGAGTCGTCGCCGCGGCGCAACTGCTGGACGTCGCCGGCAGCGCGGAGGACGCTGTCGCCAACGCCGCAAAGTACCTTGCCTGGGTCACCAGCCAGGTCCTCGAAGGCGCCTAGCGCACCTGCTGGCCGGCTGCCGTGCCGACCACCTTGTGGTTCAGGCGCCGGTCTCGTAGTGCGGCTCGGCCACGGGTTTGGACTCGGGGGAGCCCTTCTCGCGCAGGTAGACCGAGGCGCCCACCAGGACCGCCACAGCGAGGAACTCGCTTTGCCAGTTCTGGAAGGACTCGAACCAGAATCGGCTCGTCGCCAGATAGCCCAGCACCGTCACGGTGGGCTGTCCGTGTGCCTCCTGGTCACTGTTGTACTCGTCCGTGCCGCCAACCGCGTGCAGCATGAAGGATGCCAGGAACAGCAGCAGGAACATGATCGAAAGCGAGTGTTCGTAGAGCGTGAGCACCCAGCCGCCGCGCCGTACGGGCCAAGGGGTGGAAGCCTTGACCCTGGCCTGCCGGGGGTCCTCGTCCTGCGGGGCAGTGCGGCCCATTGGCTTGGACTCCGAGGACCCCTTTTGGAACAGGAAGACGGTCAGGACGACGTACATGCCCATCTGCAGGAATTCCGACTCCCAGTTCTCGAATGTCGCCTCCAGGAAGGCCCCGGTGCCGAGGTACCTCAGGACGGTCACGGCCGGTTCGCCGTGGGCCATCTGCTCGTCGCTGTAGGTGCTGGCTCCGCTGAGGACCATGCCGCCGAAAAAGATGGCGAACAGCCCGATATTGGCCAGCAGCAGTCCGTGTTCCTTGACCCACCTGCCCATGGTTCCTCCCGTGCCTGCCCCGAGCTGCTCCTGCGAAACGTCCGTCATAGTGGCTCCTCCTCGCGGCCCTTGCGGTGGAGGCCGGCAGGGACGACCACCAACAGCAGCACCAGTACGGCCAGCAGGCCGGCGCCGGCTATCAGGCCCGCCGTCCGGCCCACGGTGACGTCGAAAATGAGGGATGTGGTACCCACGCTCAGGAGCCCGACGCCGGCCAGTGAGAACTTGGCGATGGTGTCGGCGCTGGCCACGAGCGTGGCCTTCAGGCCTTGCCGGAACAGCCGGCGGTGCACGCTCACAGGTAGCAGGATCGTGGCCGTGGTGAGGGCGGCCAGGACGACGTTGGCAAGGTACAGGCGGGTCTGGTAATCATCGAGCGTCTCGAAGCGCGCCTGGAACGGCAGCGTCAGCAGGAAGCCGGCAAGGAGCTGGACCCCGGTCTGGAGAACCCGCAGTTCCTGCAGCAGTTCGGCCCAGTTGCGGTCCATCCGCTCAGCACGTGATTCATCCCGGCCGTCATCCTTCGGCGCCACTGGGCCTGTCATTTGATGCTCCTCCGCGCAATCCTGAAATCATCGTGAACCTGCCGCAGCGTGCAGTCCACCCTCAACCTAGGCTTGAGAGTTGCCAAAAACAAGTCGGTACTAAGCTTGCTGATGATATTGCGGTTAGGGTAAGACTGTTTACTTCGCTGGGACGTTCTCCGAGGGCCCCGTCACACGGGCCCCGAGGCGCATCCCTGGAAACCGACACACATTGGTTAGGTGGACTATGAGTGACGCAAGCAGCACCGCAGCCAGCAGCTCGGGCGGCCAGGGCAAGCAGCAGGACCAGCCGCGCGATCCCCGCGCCGGCTACCATTCCGGCCCGTTCCCGGAACAGGTCCAGAAACAGCCCGGCCTCACCTCGCCGATGGAGCCCAAACCGGACCACGGCGAGGAAAGCTATCGCGGCAGCGGCGCCCTGAACGGCAAAGCCGCCCTCATCACAGGCGGCGACTCCGGAATCGGCAAAGCGGTGGCGATCGCCTTCGCCCGTGAGGGGGCCGACGTCGCCATTTCCTACTTGCCGGAGGAAGAGGAAGACGCGCAGGACACCGCCGAGTGGATCCGGAAGGCCGGACGCAAGGCCCTGCTGCTTCCTGGCGACGGCCGCAGCGAGGACTTCGCGGCGAACATCGTGAAGGCGACGCTGGCCGAATTCGGGGGCCTCAATGTCCTGGTGCTCAATGCGGCCTACCAGAAGAACCGGGACAGCCTGGAATCGCTCCCCACCGAAGAGTTCGACCGTGTCTTCAAAACCAATCTGTACTCCCTGCTCTGGACCGCCCGCGCCGCCGTCCCGCACCTGAAAGCCGGCGCCTCCATCATCACCACAGCATCGATCCAGGCCTTCAACCCGTCCCCGCAACTCATCGACTACGCCATGACCAAGGCGGCGCAGGTAGCGTTCACCAAAGCGCTGGCGCAGGAGCTCGGGCCAAAGGGGGTCAGGGTCAACGCCGTGGCCCCTGGCCCCATCTGGACGCCGCTGATTCCGGCCACCGAGTGGCCGGAGAAGTTGCCGTCGTTTGGCCAGGACACGCCCCTGCAGCGGGCGGGGCAGCCGGCGGAGCTCGCGGCGGCCTATGTGCTTCTCGCCTCGGACCACGGTTCCTACATTTCCGGAGCAGTCCTTCCGGTCACCGGAGGCAAAGGACTCTGAGCCCGCTCCGGACCCGTCCCAATGCCAGCTAGTCCCATTTCCAACGACAGGAGCAATGACATGACTGACAACCAGCAGGATCCGAAGACCGCCAAAGAAGAGGGCGGCTACGGCGCGCCGACCGCCGAGCAGGAAATGGCCGGCCGGCATGTCCGGGCGGAGTCCGGGGCTGCCGTGCCGTCCGCTGAGGCCGAAATGGACCCGGCAAATACCGACGAGCCTGCCCCCGGGCGGTCCTTCTCCTCCGAGTCCGGGCAGGATGCTGCTGGGTTGCCGGACGGCTCCGGGACGGACCTGCCGGAGGGCAGGTCGCCGAAGGACCGCGACGACGACAAGGACGCCTTCGACGCCGGCTAGTCCCCGCGCCGTCGCCCCCCGTCGCCCCTCCGCTGCGGCGCTTCTTAGCGGAGTTTTTTTAGCGGCGCTTCTTGGGAGTGCGCTTGGTGGCTGCCTTGACCGCGGCCGTCGAGGCCGCAGCCGGCAAGGGATCTTCAGTTTCCGGTTCCGCCACCGTGCCGCGCACCTTCGCGATTGCCTTCATGCCGTGGTAGATCACCAGTGCCGCAGCCGAGCCCAGCGCGATCCCGGTGAACTTCAGGTCCCCGATGGTCCAGGTGTAGTCGGCAATCCCGACAATGAGGGCGACGGCGGCCGTGGTCAGATTGATCGAGTTGGAGAAATTCACCTTGTTCTGGACCCAGATCTTCACACCCAGCACGCCGATCATGCCGTAGAGCATCGTGGCCGCGCCGCCCAGGACGCCGGCGGGGACGGTGGCGATAAGTTCGCCAAACTTCGGCGAGAAGCTCAGGATCACTGCAAAGATCCCGGCCACCCAGTACGCCGCCGTCGAATACACCTTGGTGGCAGCCATGACGCCGATGTTCTCGGCGTACGTGGTGGTCCCGGACCCGCCGCCCAGACCGGCAAGTACAGTGGCGGCGCCGTCTGCCAGCAGCGCCCGGCCGGAAACGCCGTCGAGGTTTTGGCCCGTCATGGCCGACACGGACTTCACATGGCCGATGTTCTCCGCCACCAGCACGAGCACCACCGGCACGAAGAGGCCCACGACGCCGAGGTGGAACTCGGGAGTCTGGAAATGCGGCAGACCGACCCACGCCGCGCCGTCTATCTTGGAGAAGTTCACCTCGCCCCGGATCATCGCAACAAGGTAGCCCACCAGAACGCCCACCAGGATGCTCAGCCGGCCCAGCATGCCGCGGAACAGCACGCTGACCACGATGATGACGGCCAAGGTGATGAAGGCTGTCACCGGGGCCTGGTCGAAGCTGCTCTTCGCCGCGGGCGCCAGGTTCAGCCCGATCAAGGCCACGATCGCGCCGGTCACGATCGGCGGCATGACCCGGTTGATCCAGCCGGCGCCGAACTTCTGCACCACGGCACCAACCACGGCGAGGGCCGCGCCGGCCAGCACCACGCCGCCCAGCGCCCCGGGGATGCCGAACTGCTGCTGGGAAGCCATGATCGGTGCGATGAACGCGAAGCTGGAACCGAGGTAGCTCGGCACGCGTCCCTGCGTGATGACCAGGAACAGCAGGGTGCCGATGCCGGAGAAGAACAAGGTGGTGGCTGGCGGCATGCCCGTGATGATCGGGACCAGGAAGGTGGCACCGAACATGGCCACAACGTGCTGCATCCCGATCCCTACCGTCAGGGGCCAGATGAGCCGCTCATCCGGCCTGACGACCTCACCGGGGCGGACGGACTTGCCCGTGCCGTGGAGCTTCCATTTGGTGCCGAGCATGCTCATGCCGGGAGCCTTTCAGAGAATGTGGGGCGGAGGCGGAAGGAATCTTCCCGAGCAACTTTACCGCCCAGGGGTATACCGGCCGATCCTCTACCGGCCGTCCGTTGCCTCCGGAGGGCGTGTGTTGGGAGGGCGCGGATCGGGACGGCGCGGATCGGGACGGCGGGGTGCGCCGGGCTGGTGTCCGACGTCACAGGATGCCGCGGGAAGCAGACGCAGGCCGTTGAAGTTGCAACTATGGACAGCAGGAGAAGCCGGCCACCCAAGAGTGCGCCAGCCCAGGGAAAGGGATGCGAATGACGATCGCCCATGAAGAAGCAGTAATCGACGCAGCAGCGGTGGACGCCATCTTTGCCGAGGCCCGCACCGCGAACGCCTTCACCGGCGACGTTACTGAGGACCAGGCCCGCGCCATCTACGAACTGACGAAGTTCGGCCCCACCGCCTTCAACTCCCAGCCGCTGCGCGTAACCTACGTGCGCTCCGACGAAGCCCGGGCCACGCTCGTGGACGCACTTTCCGCCGGAAACCGTGCCAAGACGGCCTCCGCGCCGCTCGTCGCGGTCCTGAGCTACGACACCGCCTGGCAGGAACAGTGGGACGCGTTCCTTCCCGGCTACAACGCCCCCAAGGCCATGTACGACGCCGCGCCGGACCTCGCCGCGGCCACGGGCAACAACAACGCCCACCTGCAGGCCGGCTACTTCATCCTCGCGGTCCGCTCCCTGGGCCTCGCGGCCGGCCCGATGACCGGCGCCGACTTCGCCAAGATCGACGCCGCGTTCTTCCCCGACGGGAGCCAGAAGAGCTTCCTGGTGGTCAACATCGGCCAGCCCGGGGAAGATGCATGGGGCGCAGCCAAGCCGAAATTCGCCTACGAGGACGTCGTCCGTACCGTCTAAGGCCCCGGCGCCGCCCTCCGGCGCTGTCCGCCCGCGGAGGTGCCTCCGGCACCATGGGGGACAGGCCGGAGGCACGCGGGATGCGATTCTGCGGTTCAGCGCAAGGCCCACATCCAGGGCCACTTCCTATTTTAGTCCGTGCCTTCGCCGCCGGCACTGTGCGTTTTGCGACGGCCGCCCGGTCCGTAAACGCCGCGACGTGGCACACTTTTCCCATGCGGAACCTGATCGCGGTGGCCTTCGTGGAACCGGTAGCCGAGGGGCTCGAGTTTCCCCGTGATGACTGGCCGCTGCACCTCACCCTGGTTAAGTTCGACGTGGTTAAGTTCGATGTGGTTAAGTTCGGCGCCGTCGAACCCCGCGAGGAAGCCGGCACCGAACCTGAACCTGACGCGCCGGCCTCAGTCGATCCGCTCGCCGAACGGATCGCCACCCTCATGGCGGACCCGGTGACCGCTGCCCTGGGCTGCCGGCTCAGCGTGGACGGCGAAGCCGGGTTCGGGCGCGCAGGGTCGATCCCGGTCAACCTGATTGAGCCCAGCGAAGAGCTGCAGTTCCTCCACAACGAGCTGGTCCGGATCGTGGAGCAGCTGCCCGGCAGGATCTCGACGCCCGCCTACACCCTGGAAGGATACCGGCCGCACGTCTCGCACCACGGCGACAAACGGCTCCAGCAGGGCGACACCTTCGCCCTTGACCGGATAGCGCTGGTGGACATGGCGCCCGACGGCGGGCACGCCACGCGCCGGATCCTGAAGTTGTGGACCGAAGGCCCGGCGTAAGCGCCGGAACGGTCTCATGGGATAGCCTTCCCGTCATATCCGGGACACCGGCGGTGGATTCCTGCGGGCCGGGTGCCATACTTGGGTCAACTTCGACGGTGAAGTGACGTATTCGGGCAAATCACGGCGGACCGGGGGGACCACTAAATGATGCTTGACACCGCGACACTGCGGGTTGCCTTGGCGCTTGTCGACCTCACACTGCTCATGCTGTTCTACTTCATCACGTTCCGGCGCACCCGGTCGCCCTACAGCGGCTGGTGGTGCATGGCCCTCTTGCTGTTCCTGGTCGGCAACGCCGCGTACCTGCTGGACGGTACGGTGCACCAGGGGTGGGCCAACCCTGCCGGCAACGTCCTGCTGGTCGCCGGTGCCGCCAGCATCTGGGCCGGCGGACGATCGCTGAGGGCCCCCTCACCCCGGCTCTGGCACCTCGCGGCCGGCCCGGCTGCCACCGCCGTCGCTTCAGTTCTTGACCACCCGGCCACCAACACGTGGGCCGGAGGCCCCGTGTACCTGGGATTCATGGCCGTGCTGATCGGCTTGGGATCCCGGGAGCTGTTCCTGCTCGAGCGCGACTACTCGCGCGTCCACCGTCCCCTCGCCGTCGGCGCCGGCATCCTGGCCGTTTTCTACCTTGGCCGCCTCTTCGCCTTCCTGACGAAGGGACCGGACGGTGCGGTTTTCACGTCAGTCTTCGGATCCGTCCCCATGACGGTCTTCTCGATGGTGACGCTGGTGGTTGCTTCCTTCACCATGGCCGAGCTGAGCTACGAACAACAGACCCGGGATCTGCGGGCCCGCGCCACCGTGGATGGCCTCACGGGCCTGCTCAACCGCTCGGCGTTCCTGGATCTTGCGGAAAACGAACTGCGCCGCTTGCGCCGGACCGGCACCACGGCGTCGCTGATCCTGGCGGACCTGGACCACTTCAAGACGATCAACGACCAGTTCGGCCACTCAGCCGGAGACTCCGCCCTGCAGGCGTTTGCCAGGGCCTGCGCCGGTAGCGTCCGCTCCACCGACCTCGTGGGCCGCTACGGCGGCGAGGAATTCATCCTCCTGCTGCCGGGCGTCACGCCGGACCGGGCGCAGGAAATCGCGGCCGACATCAGCGTCCGGCTCCATCAAACCGGCTCGGCAGCCGTTCCCCGGCTGCCCACCGTGAGCTACGGCATCGCGTCCACCGGCTCCGGACCGGACGGCCTCGACGCTGCAGTGGTCCTGGCCGACGCGGCCCTCTACCAGGCAAAAACGCTTGGCAGGGACCGCGCCGAGTTGGCCACCGGCGGCTGAACTACGAAATAACGCCGTCCACCAGCGCCTTCGCCTCGGCCTGGACCTGCTTGAGGTGCTCGGCACCCTTGAAGGACTCGGCGTAGATCTTGTAAACGTCCTCCGTGCCGGAGGGCCGGGCCGCGAACCAGGCGTTCTCGGTCACAACCTTGAGGCCGCCAATCGCCGCGCCGTTGCCCGGTGCCTCGGTCAGCTTCGCCGTAATCGTTTCGCCGGCCAACTCTGTCGCGGTGACGTCGGACGAAGAGAGCTTGCCGAGGGCCGCCTTCTGCTCCCGGGTGGCCGCCGCGTCGATCCGGGCGTAGACCGGGTCGCCGAACTGGTCGGTGAGGCCCTTGTACAGCTGCGACGGTGACTTGCCTGTTACCGCCGTGATCTCCGAGGCCAGCAGTGCCAGCAGGATGCCGTCCTTGTCGGTGGTCCAGACGCTGCCGTCCATCTTGTTAAAGGAGGCACCGGCGGATTCCTCGCCGCCGAAAGCGCCTTCTCCGGACAGCAGCCCGGGGACGAACCACTTGAAGCCCACGGGAACCTCGACAAGCTTGCGGCCCAGGCTTTCAGCCACGCGGTCAATGATCGAGGAGGAGACCAGGGTTTTGCCGATCACGGACTGCGGGTTCCAGCCGGTGCGGTGCCGGTACAGGTAATCGATGGCGACGGCGAGGTAATGGTTCGGGTTCATCAGCCCGCCGTCCGGCGTAACGATTCCGTGGCGGTCGGCGTCCGCGTCGTTGCCGGTGGCGACGTCGAACTTGGCGCCGTCGGACATGCGGTTGATCAGGGAGGCCATCGCCGACGGCGAGGAGCAATCCATCCGGATCTTTTCGTCCCAGTCGAGGGTCATGAAGGCCCACTGGGGGTCGACGGTGGGGTTGACCACGGTGAGGTTCAGGTGGTGCCGCTCGCCGATCTCGCCCCAGTAGTCCACCGACGCGCCGCCCATCGGGTCGGCGCCGATCCGCACGCCAGCCTCGCGGATCGCATTCAGGTCCAGCACCGAGGGGAGGTCGTCGACGTAGCTGCTGAGGAAGTCGAACTTGCCGGTGGTCCCGGCGGCGAGGGCGTCGGCCACTGGGATCCGCTTGACTCCGCGCAGGCCGTTTTCGAGGAGCTCGTTGGCGCGGTTGGCGATCCAGCCGGTGGCGTCGGTGTCGGCGGGGCCGCCGTGCGGGGGGTTGTACTTGAATCCGCCGTCTCCCGGCGGGTTGTGGCTCGGGGTCACCACGATGCCGTCGGCCTGCGGCGCGCCCGGAGCGGCGTTCCGGTTGTGCGTAAGGATGGCGTGGCTCAGGGCAGGGGTGGGGGTGTAGCCGTGGCGCGCGTCGATGAGGACGTGCACGCCATTGGCCGCCAGCACCTCAAGGGCGGAGTTTTGTGCGGGCTCGCTCAGGCCATGGGTGTCCTTCGCCATGTAAAGGGGGCCGGTGATGCCTTGGCCCGCGCGATATTCCACGATCGCCTGCGTGATGGCGAGGATGTGGGGTTCGTTAAAGGACGCCTTCAGGCTCGATCCCCGGTGCCCGGAGGTACCGAAGGCCACCCGCTGGCCCGGGTCCGAGAGGTCCGGCGAAACGTCGTAGTACGCATCCAATAGCGCAGTGAGGTCAACAAGGTCTTGGGGTTGGGCAACAGTGCCCGCGCGGCTAGCCATGGCACCAGCATGCCAGACGAGGGCGGGGTGCAGCACGGTTTCGCGTCAAACCCGTTCCTGTGACGAAAGAAAACCCGCCGATCGGCCCGGTCCCAAGCCAACCCTGCGGCGGTACGCTGGATCCAGAGACTTCTTGAGGGGACATGCCATGACTGAACAGCCAAAACAAGGCAAAGACGAGACCCCGGAGGGTTACCAGCCGACCCTGCGGCTCCCGGACCACCAACCGGACTTTCCGCCAGAGCAGGCACCGCCCGCCAGTAAGGACCACGGACAGTCGGCGACGCAGCAGTTCGCGCAGCCGGGGTCAGGGCAGCAGCCCTATGCGGGCGCGCAGCCGGGGTCCGGGCAGCAGCCCGACACGGGCCAGCAGCCCCACGTCGGCCAGCAGCCCCACGCGGGCCAGCAGCAGCCCGGCCAGCAGCAGCCCGGCCAGGCGGCACCTGGCCATGGCCAGTTCTCAAGCCCGTACCCTCCGATCTACGGCAAGTCCGACCGGGCGCCATATGCGGCGGGCCAGCCGGGCTACGGCCAAGCGGCCTACAACCAGCCGGCCCCACCGTATGGCCAACCGTCGCCGTACGCTCAGCCGGGCAGTCCCAACGCCTACGGTCAGCCCGCGTACTACGGCGCACCGGCGGCGCCCAAGAGCCTGAGCATCGCCAGCATGTGCTGCGGCATCGCCGCGCTGGTGGGATTCGGATTCTTCCTGCTCCCGCAGCTGGCCGCCGTCATCCTGGGACACCTGGCCCTGCGGCGCGAACCGGCCGGCAGGGGCATGGCGATCGCCGGCCTCGTGATGGGATACGTCGGCATCGCCGTCACTATCCTGGTGCTGGTCATTTTCGGACTGGTCATCGGCACCGCACGCAACAGCGGATACGGCGTCTAGGCCTGCCCTGCGGCCGGGGCCTGCGTCGGCTCAGCGTGTCAGCGCAGCCACGAGCGCTCCGGCATTGGCCTCAAGCCAGGCACGCCGCCGGTTGATCTGGCCGCCCACGCCGTCCTGCCACATCCGCGCCCAGCCGCCGCCCAGGGCCGCGGCGTTGTGCCGCATCCGTTCGAAGCTGAGCGCCGCGGCCTCGATCCCGGCGCCGGGCACCCGGCGTCGTTCATCCTCGGTCCAGCCGTAGGCGTCGGCGAAGGTGCGCAGCCGGCGGAACGGGTCGTGGTCATCCCAGCCCGGCCACGCGTCTGACGGGTCGCGGAGCGGCACCCAGTGCATGGCGGTATTGAGCGAATCGTGGAGTGCCGTGGCGGGTCCGGCGAGGTCGAAATCCGCCAGTCCCGCGGCCAGGCCGTCCCGGACCACCACGTTCTGGGGTGTGACGTCCAGATGGCAGATGAGCCCGGCGGCATCGGAGGGGTTCGGCCGGACCGGCCGGGGCGGGAACGCGTGGACCTGCGGCACGAAGCCCGCTGACGCGGTGTGCAGGCGCCGCACCAGGCGGGCCACGGAGGCCAGCAGGTCCTCGGACTGCACCCAGGCTTCCGGCGGCGCCCCGGCGCACTGTCCCGGCACGAAGGTCAGGACGTCCCGGCCTTCTATGTCGCGGCCGAGGAAGCGCGGGGAGCCCTCAAAGCCGGCGTCGTGGAGCCAGTCGAGATACTCGGCGACGGCGAATGATTGTTCCTGGTGCGGGCGGCGGATGGTTCCGCCAACCCGCACCACACCCGCGGTGACATCGCCCGCCGGCATACTTTCGACGTCGGACGCCTCGCCCGGGGCGGGGGTGTAGACGCGCGAAGCAACCGGGACGCGATGCACGGGGTTCATCGGGTCAGCGTACGCCGCCCATGAGCTTCTTGATCGCCGGGGAGGCGACCGCCAGGCCCACAGCCAGCAGCATCGCGGTTCCACCGATGCCGATGAAGTAGGGCAGCTCGTCCTGCGGGTTGTACAGGCCGGACAGGATGCCGGCCACCGTGGTGCCCAGGGACACGGAGAGGAAGAACAGCGCCACCATCTGGGTGTGGAAGGCCTTGGGCGCCAGCTTGGTGGTGACGGACAGGCCGATGGGGGAGAGAAACAGCTCCGCGAGAGTGAAAAGGAGCAGGATTCCAACGAGTGCCAGCAGAGGGGTCTTGCCGGCGCCGGCCAGCGGGATGAAGGCAAGGAAAGCAAGGCCCATCACGAAGAGGCCTATCGAGAACTTCAGCGCCGAACCGGGCTGCTTCCGGCCGAGCCGGGTCCACAGGGCGGCCATGATGCCGGCAAAGATGATGATGAACACCGGGTTAATGGACTGGACCCAGGCGGCAGGCATTTCCCAGCCGAAGAGATTCCGGTCCAGTTTCTCCTCCGAGTACACGGCAATGAACGTGAACTGCTGCTGGAACAGCGCCCAGAACGCGGCCGAGGCGATATACAGCGGGATAAACGCCGCCACCCGTCCGCGCTCGGTGGCGGTGATCTTCTTGCTGCTGAAGATCAGGGCAAAGTACAGCACAGACGCGCCAATGGCGGCGTAGGCCATGGACACGGCAAGGTTCTCGGCGTTCACGGTGCCGGTCACGAGCAGCACGGCGATGATCACGGCGATGCCGGCGAAGATCAAGCCGTACCGGGTGCGCTGGGCGGCCGGGAGGGGATTCGGTACCCGGTGTGCTTCTGCGGGCAGTTTCTTGCGGCCCAGCGAGTAGATGACCAGGCCCACGGCCATGCCGACGGCGGCGGCGCCGAAGCCCCAGTGGAAGCCCTGGCTTTCCTGCAGCCAGCCGGTGACCAGCGGGCCGATCAGCGCACCGGCATTGATGCCCATGTAGAAGATGGAGAACCCGGCGTCGCGGCGTTCGTCCTTCTCGCCGTACAGGCTGCCGACGAGGGCGGTGGCATTGGCCTTCAGCCCGCCGGAGCCGACGCCCACCAGCACCAGTCCGGCGATCAGGCCGGGTACGCCGGGCACGAGTGCCAGCCCGATGTGGCCGGCCATGATCAGGACGGCCGCGCCGAACAGCACGCGCTCGGACCCGAAGAGCCGGTCCGCGAGCCAGGCGCCGAGGATTGTGGAGAGGTAGACGCCGCCACCGTAGGCGCCGACCAGGCCGGCCGCCAGGGCCTGCGGAATCTCAAGGCCACCCTGGGCGGCCGAGAAGTACATGTAATAGAGGAGGATCCCCTGCATTCCGTAGAAGGAGAAGCGCTCCCACATCTCTACGGAGAAAAGGCTGGCCAGCATCTTTGGGTGGCCAAAAAACGACGTGTCGTCCGGCGTCTTCGTGGGGGGACTGAACGAGGGATCGCCCGGCGTTGTAGCGGGGGGATGGGATAAATGAGTTGTGCTCATTTACTTAATGGTGACATTGTGACGCGCGATTGTCACATTCGCGCAGGCCCCAGGCAAGCAACCCAAACCGTGTTTTGCCTCTCTTTCGGGAGGACTTCCCGGGGCGTGCCGGGCCGCGCGGCTATGTCCTAGGCGGTCTCCCCGGCGGGCTCGCCGACGGGCTCGTCCGCGTCGAACATGATGATCTGCCGGATAGCGTGGCCGTCTGCCAGCTGGTCCATGGCCCGGTTGATGTCGGCCAGGGCGATGCGGTCCGAGATCAGCTCCTCGACGGGGAGTTTCCCGTCCCGCCACAACTGGGCGTATTTCGGGATATCCCGCGACGGGACGGCCGAGCCAAGATAGCTGCCCACAATTGTCCTGGCTTCTGCGGTGACGGTCAGGGGCGCCAGCTGGGCGCGGGCATCGGGGGAGGGTAGCCCGGCCGTGACGGTGGTGCCGCCGGGGGAGGTCGCAGCGAACGCGGTTTCGAACGCGCGCGGATTTCCCGCGCACTCGATCACGAACCTGGCTTTAACCCCGGCCTCGAGGACCTGCTGCGGAGTGTATGTCTCGTGGGCGCCGAGGCGGCGGGCGTGATCGAGCTTCTGCTCCAGCGTGTCCACGGCGATGATCCGCGAGATTCCTTGGGAGATGGCGGTGATGAGCGCCGCCATCCCCACGCCGCCGAGACCGACGATCATGATGCTGTCCTGCGGGCGGGGCCGGGCCGCGTTGAGCACCGCGCCGCCGCCGGTCAGCACGGCGCAGCCCAGGACCGCCGCAATGTCCGCGGGGATGTCGTCGTCTACCGGCACGGCGGAAGCGCGGTCCACCACGGCGTGGGTGGCGAAACCTGAGACGCCCAGGTGGTGGTGGACGGGTTCGCCGTCGCGGCTCAGGTGCCTGGATCCGTGCAGCAGCGTTCCGTCGTTGTTGCTCTGCGAGCCTGCCGTGCAGGGCAGCCGGCCGTCCTCGGCGCAGTTCGCGCAGCTCTCGCACCGGGGCAGGAAGGACATGACCACCCGCTGGCCGGGCTGAAGGTCCGTGACGTCGGAACCGACCGTCACGATGCGGCCCGCCGCTTCGTGGCCCAGCAGCATGGGTACCGGCCGGACCCGGTTGCCGTCGACAACGCTCAGGTCCGAGTGGCAGATCCCGGCGGCCTCCATCCGGACGAGGATCTCGGTGGGCCCGGGAGCCGCGAGTTCCAGCTCGGAGATGCTGATGGGCCTGGAGTCCGCGAAGGGGCGCGGGCGGCCGATTTCCTCAAGTACTGCACCGGTGATCTTCATTGATCCTCTTTCGCGGCCTGGTCGGGTTTGAGTGAACGATAGCCGCCGGCCGCAGCCAGCGTCCATTTGGGGCTTCCCGACGGCGCCCGCGCTGGCCGTTAGCGGCTGGCGGAGGGCCGCGCCCCGGCGCCACGGAGGGCCCCGGGCCGCCCCCGCAGGCAAGAAAACCTCAAGGTGGCAGGGCCAGAGTGTGAACCATGGCTGGTCGGGGAAAGCTCTGTCGTCCCCCGAACCCGGCAGGGCCGCGGTGAGGGTGGTGAGGGTATTGCCTTCCTCAACAACGGCCTCTGTTCCGCGGCCACCCCGGTGGCCCTCGGCCCCGGCCCCGTCAGGAAGGTCCGCCACATGGGCCCACGGCCGGTGGCTTCACCGCTTCCTGATCGGCCTGGCGGTTTCT
Organism: Arthrobacter sp. P1_B3; assembly: GCF_056406615.1. NCBI lineage: Bacteria > Bacillati > Actinomycetota > Actinomycetes > Micrococcales > Micrococcaceae > Arthrobacter > Arthrobacter sp. P1_B3. The sequence goes on from NZ_JBFTZV010000001.1 coordinate 311,318, forward strand.
GCCCTCATGATGGCGGGCCTTGTACCGGCGCAGGCTGTAGGGAAAGTCACCACTCTTCACGTCTTTCTCGCCGCCGGGCAGTCGAACATGTCCGGGCGGGGCGTTCCCATCATTGAAACGGCAGACACGGCGCCGAACCCACGAATCTTTCAGTACGGAGCCAAGATCCGCTCGCTCCGCCCTGCCTCTGTCCCGCTGGACATGAACGACACGCCCAGCGGCATTTCCCCCGCGATGACCATGGCCCGCGAGTATTTGAAGACCCAGCCCCCCGACGTCGGAGTCCTCATCATCCCGGCCGCGCACGGCGACACCGCATTCACCAGCTTGCCGGGGACCCTGACCTGGGCCGTCGGCGCGGCTTCGGCCCCGGAGTTCGATTTGCCGACGCTCGCCGTCAAGCAGACGTTGAGCGGCATCGCGGCGGCGAAAACGGCCGGCTACACCGTGAGCCTCAAGGGCATCCTCTGGCACCAGGGCGAGAGCAACTCCGCCACAAGCACTGCCACCTACAGTGCGAGGCTGGACCAGCTCATTGCCTTCTTCCGCGACCGGCTGTCCGCGCCGAAGCTGCCCTTTGTGCTGGGACGGATGTCGCCGGAAGGCATCGCGGCCACTCCGGGCAGGGGCAACGTGGACAAGAGCCAGTACCAGACTCCGGGCCGCGTCGCCTATACCGGCTTCGCGCCCTCCCTGGCCTGCGCCCTGAATCCGGGGGACATGACCCACTTCTCCCGGGCCGGCATCGAATACCTGGGAAGGTCATACCTTTCCGCGTATCGGAAGGCGATCGCGAACACTCAAGCGTCCGGCATTGCCACTCCGGATCTCGCAGTGCCGAACTGTGCGGGCCGGGCCATTGCCATCGATCCGACGCGATTCCTGGACACCAGGGTCTGGCCGGGCCGGGTGGCTGCGGGCAAGTCGGTAACGTTCCGCGTTGCCGGCGTCCGCGGCGTGCCGGCCGACGCGTCCGCCGTCGTCGTGAACCTGACGGTGACCTCGCCGACGTCGTACGGCGTCATCACCGCCTACGCCTCCGGAACAAACAAACCAGGCACCTCAAACCTGAACTACGTTGCCGGGCAGACCGTTTCAAACCTCGCCATGGTGCCCCTGGGCGCGGACGGCCGGCTGACGCTCACCAATACCTCGTCCGGGACAGCGCATCTGATCGTAGATGTGTCCGCCTATTTCCACGAGGGCAAGCCGTCGTCGCCGGGGACGTTCAGTTCCGTGGCGCCCACCCGGCTGCTGGACACGCGGCTGTCCTCCGGGCCGGTTGCCGGCGGAAAATCGGTGTCCTTCATGGTCGGTGGCAAGCTGGGGATCCCGACGAACGCCTCGGCGGTGGTCCTGAATCTCACGGCGACCCAGACAGCGAGCTTCGGTTTCCTGACCGCGTACGCCGCGGGTTCCTTGATGCCGAGGGCGTCCAATGTCAACTACTCGGCGGGGCAGACCGTGCCCAACCTCGTCGTGGTCCCCGTCGGGACGGACGGGAAAGTGACGGTGTCGAACACCTCATCCGGGGCCGCGCAGGTCATTGCTGACGTCGCGGGATACTTCCTGCCCGGCAAACCCGTCCAGGCAGGCGCCCTCCGCGCCCTGAGCCCCACGCGCTTCCTGGACACGCGGGTCTCCTCCGGCCCCGTCGCGGCCGGGGCCTCGCTGACGTTCCACGTGCGCGGCGTCAAGGGAATCGCGACAACCGTGGCCGCCGTGGTGGTCAACCTGACGACCACCGAGGCAAAGTCCACCGGGTTCCTCACGGCGTTCGGCTCGGGGTCGCCCACGCCGAACGCCTCGAGCCTGTTCTACGTGCGCGGCCAGACGATCGCCAACCTGGCCGTGGTTCCGGTGGGGCCGGACGGCAACGTCAAGATTACGAATAACTCGAGCGGATCCGTCCAGATCATCGCCGACGTCGCCGGCTACTTCCGCGGGTAGGGGGCCGGTCCGTCGCGGAACGAAGGGCGGCCCGCTGGATTCCTGGGTGCCACGGGGTAGGTGTCTGGCTGGCTTCCTGGGCCCGGCCGGGGGACATGCCCATTCTTGGCGCCCGCGGGTGGACATGATGGCATTGTGTCCAGCGGCCGCGGCAAGGGGTGGGCATGTCCAGGATGAGCACCGGACATGTCCCGGGTGCGGCGTGGGGAATGGGCATGTCCTCAACGGTGGAGGGTGGGCATGTCCCCTGCTTGACCTGCGTTCCGAAAATGTCCCGTGTCCGGCGTGAGAACTGGGCATGTCCCCGGTGAGTGGCGGGTCCTTGGCTAGAACCCCAGTTGGGCGGCCACCTGCAGCAGCAGTCCCTCGGAACCCATTGGCCCGATCAGCTGGATGCCCATCGGCAGGCCGGAACCGGGGGCGCCGCCGGTCCAGTGCACCGGGACACTGATCGCCGGCAGCCCGCAGACGTTCACCATGGACGACCACGGCGCGTATTCGCATTGTTTGCGGTAGTCGTCGTCGGCGTCGCCCGCCCATTCCGCGACCGGCCAGTAGCCCCCGCCGTGGGTCGCGCCCGTGAACCAGCCCACCGGGCGGGGTGTCTGTGCCAGGGCCGGCGTCAGTATGAGGTCCCATGGGGTGTACTGCGCGATCGTGTCCCGCTGGAACTGCCGGAGGAACCCGACGGATTCGTTGACTTTGGCCGCACTGCGCTGCTGTGCGCGCCGGCGGAACGTCCTGGTGAGCGGGGTCAGCAGCGCCTCGCGCTGGGGCGAGATTCGCGCGCTGCCAATGCCGGCGGTCCACGCTGTGGTGAAGGCATCCGGGTAGCGGTTGTCATAGCGAATCGCTGCAGTCGAGGTCTCGTGGCCCGCCGCCTCAAGCCGCGCGACGCCGCCGGCCAGCGCGTCGAGCGCCTCCGGGTCCGGGATGACAGGGAAGATCGATTGCCACGGGCTGTCGAGGCTTATCCCGATCCGCAACCGGCGCGGCTCCCTGGCAGTCAGTTCGAGATATCCGGCCTCCGCCGGGCCTGCCGCAGCCGGTCCGTCCTCACTTTGGCTTGCACCGTGCGGAGCCGCGCCGGGCATCAGGGCATCGAGCAGCAGGGCGGCATCGGCGGCGGAGCGGGCGAGCGGTCCGGCTACCACGAGCTGCGCGGGATCGCCGGAGCTTTCCCCCGCCGGCACGAGCCCACGTCCGGGCTTCAGCCCGACCAGCCCGCACGCCGCGGCCGGGATCCGGACGGAGCCGCCGCCGTCGGACCCGGGGGCGAACGGCAACATCCGCGCGGCCACGGCGGCAGCGCTGCCGCCCGAGGAGCCGCCCGAACTGCGGCTGAGCGCATGCGGATTGCGCGACGGCGGAGCGACCCGGTTCTCGCTGTAGGCCGTCAGGCCGAACTCCGGGACCTGGGTCTTGCCCAGCGAGATGACCCCCGCAGTCTTGAGCGCGACGGGAAGTGCGCCGTCGGCCAGCGCCGGTTTACGCTCCAGTGCGGCGCTGCCATGCGTGGTGACGACCCCTGCCACATCCGTCAGGTCCTTGAACGCGACCGGTACCCCATGCAGCGGCGGCAAGGCGCCGCCGTTCCGGCTCCGGAGGGCGTGGAGCCGGTCAGCTGCCGCGGCGTCCTTCTGCGCCTGCTCCGCGGTGACGGTGATGAAGGCCCCGAGCTGCCGATTGTGGGCTTCGATGCGGTCCAGGAAATGATCGGTGGCCTGCCTGGCGGACAGTTCCCCGGACCGGAGCGCATCGCGGAGCTCGACGGCCGAGAGCTCGTGGATCTCAGCCAAGGAGGCGGGGTCCCGGCCGTTCCGTGGGCCGCGCGGCCCGAATCCCCGCGGGACATGCCCATTCTTGGGAACTGCGGAAGGACACAATGGCATTATGCCCAGCGCTCGCGGCCAGGGGAGGGCATGTCCCGTGGCGGGGGCCGCGGACGGACCGCTCCGCGGGGTGTTGGGCTGCCATGAGGTCTCCTTTGCGGTCTCCAGAAGCGTAACCTGCCGCCGGCGTGGGCGCGCTGGAAGCGGCGGGGGATACGCTGGGATCGGAGCTTCAAATCTGCGGAAAGGGTGAACATGAGCGACTTCCAGACCGTGAGCGTGTCGGGCATCCCCGATGGTGCCAAGATCGTGGACGTCCGCGAGGACTACGAATGGGTTGCGGGCCACGCCGAGGGTGCCCTGCACATTCCCATGGACCAGCTGCCGGCCCGGGTCGAGGAGCTTGACCCGGACGAGGACCTCTATGTTATTTGCCGCACCGGCGGCCGTTCCTACCGGGCCACTCAGTGGCTGGTCGGAATGGGATATTCCGCGGTGAATGTGGCCGGCGGCATGGACCAGTGGGTCGAGTCCGGCATGCCTTTGGTGTCCGACAACGGGCTTAAACCGGTCGTCCTGTAACCGAAGAAGGAAGAACTGATGCCCGCACCAACGCTCACCTACACATTCCTCGGACCCGAGGGCACCTTCACCGAGGCTGCCCTGATGCAGGTCCCGGACGCGGCCGAGGCCATCCGCATCCCGTCCTCGAATGTGAACACGGCGCTGGACAAGGTGCGGAACGGCTCCGCCGATGCGGCCATGGTGCCGATCGAAAACTCGGTCGAGGGCGGCGTCACGGCCACCCTCGACGCCATCGCCACCGGCCAGGAACTCAGGATCCTCCGGGAGGCCCTGGTGCCCATCAGCTTCGTCCTGGTGGCCAGGCCCGGCGTCGCAATCGGGGACATCCGGCGCGTCTCCACCCACGGTCATGCCTGGGCCCAGTGCAGGCTCTGGGTTGAAGCTAATATTCCCAATGCGGAATATATCCCCGGGTCTTCCACCGCCGCTGCCGCCATAGGCCTGCTGGACGGCGACAGCGTCCATTACGACGCCGCGATCTGCGCCCCGATAGTGGCCACAGAGCAGCCCGGCCTGAAGGTGCTTGCGGAAAACATCGGCGACAACCCGGGCGCGGTCACCCGGTTCGTGCTCGTGGGCCGGCCGGGCGAATTGCCTGCCCCCACCGGCGCGGACAAGACCACCGTGGTGGTGCCCCTGCCCGAGGACCGGCCGGGTGCGCTGATGGAGATCCTGGACCAGTTCGCCACCCGCGGCGTGAACCTGAGCCGGATCGAATCCCGGCCGACCGGGCAGTACCTGGGCCATTACTTTTTCAGCATTGACGCCGACGGCCACGTGGCGGACGCCCGGGTGGCCGACGCGCTCGCGGGTCTGCACCGGATCAGCCCGGCCACACGCTTCCTCGGTTCCTACGAGCGTGCCGACGGCCACCGCACCAGCGTTGCCCCGCATACCTCGGACCAGGCATTCCGCGCCGCGCATGCGTGGGTGAAAGACATTCTGGGCGGCGCATCTGCTGAGGCGGAATATACCCCGGGGGCTTCGCCCAGAGCGTAGGCAAATGCCATATGGCGCACTTCCACCACTTCCCAACTGTGCGTATGCTTGCCTGATCCATATTGGGGAAGTCCCCTACGGGAGGGAGCGGGTCATGTCAGGCACCAGCACAGAAAATGACGGCCAGGGAATGATTGTCAATCCCAAGCCGACTGCTGAGAACCAGGACTGGGACGGCGACGACGCCGACCGCGCGGACCGCTTGCGCTTCGAAGAGGAGCAGGCAATGATCCGGGAGCAGTCCGAAGCCCGGGCCGCCAAGGCTGCAGCAGAGGCGAAAAAAGCGGCTGAGGCGAAGAAGGCCGCCAGCGCCTAGCCCTCGCTCCAGCCGCCGTCGGCGCCTAGCCGCCTTTGATACCGTCCTTGACCCGGACCAGCAGGGATCCCGGGGCCACTTCCACGACGACCTTCGTGGCCTCCCCGGAAGGATCGCCGTCCACCTGGGTGGGCATAGGTTCGGGGCATCGGATGGTGATCTTGCCGGAGCGGTAATAGGTCATGACCGGCAGGTCTTTCTTGTGCTTTAGCACGATTTTTGTGGACATGGCCAGCCAGCCGATTGCACTGCGCGGGCTCATCACCACGATGTCCAGCATCCCGTCATCGATCATGGCCTGCGGGATGAAGTCGATTCCCCCGGGGATCAGGCCGCAATTCGCGAACAAAACGCTGCGGATCTTCCGGGTCTGCTCGGGTTGGTCATCGAGCGCTATCGAGACCCTCTTGCGACGCCCCGCAAGGTGCCGGACCCAGGCTTCCGTGTACGCCAGCCAGCCCACGGCCTTCTTCAGGCCATCTAGGGTGTCAGTGACCACTTCGGCGTCCATGCCGATGCCCGCGATCACGAGGAACGTGTACTGCGCGGATTCCCCGGTGCGTGAATTCTCCAAGGTGAGCCGCGCCGTATCGATGAACCGCTGGTGTCCGAACAAGGAGGCCTGCACGTTGCCGGGGAGGTCGTTCACCTCCAGATGCACATTGCGGGCCAGGAGGTTGCCGGTGCCCAGCGGGACCAGGCCCATCGGGATGTCCGTCCCGGCAAGGACCTCGGCCACCACACGCACGGTACCGTCGCCGCCACCGGCCAGTACGACGTCGGCCCCGTAGGCCACCGCCGCCCGCGCCTGCGAGAAGCCGGGGTCCTCCGCGGTGGTTTCGAAGACGCGCGGCGCCGGCCAGCCCGCCTCCGCGCACGCGGCTTCAATCAGGCCCCGGGCCTCGGCCGATCTCGCCTTGATCGGGTTCAGGACCACGGCAACCTTCTGGCGGCCCGTGCCAGGGCTGTGGGTTTCCTCCCACACGGCAGGGCGGGTGTGCTTGGCCTTCAGCCGGCGCACCCCCCACCAACTGGAGGCGGCAAAGACCAAGACCCCAGCGATGACGAGGTAGAGCAGCCAGTCGCGCATTGTGATCCAACAGTATCCCGCCAGCGCCCCCGACCGGCTTGCCCGGCAACGGTGGCCGGATTGGATACTCTTGTCTGGTGATCGACGTAAAAGACCTCAGCGAATATCCGGACAAGTTCCGTGCCAGCCAGCGCGCCCGCGGCGCCGACGAATCCGTGGTGGACGCGATCATCGCTGCGGACTCGGCCAGGCGAGCGGCGCTGATCCGGTTCGAGAACCTCCGGGCCGAACAGAATGCCTACGGCAAGAAGGTCGCCCAGGCCAAGGGCGAGGAAAAGCAGGCCCTCCTCGCCGAGCTGAAGGTTCTGGCTGCCTCCGTCAAGAGCGCATCGGCCGAGGCCGATGTAGCTCAAACGGCCCAGGAGGAACTGCTCCGCGCCATCCCCAACCTGATCGAGGACGGCGTCCCGGCTGGCGGCGAGGACGACTACATTGTGGTCAAGAAGGTGGGCACGCCGCGCGAATTCCCCGACTTCGAGCCGAAGGACCACCTGGAGATCGGTGAGCTGATCGGGGCCATTGACATGGAACGCGGGGCGAAGGTTTCCGGATCCCGGTTCTACTTCCTGCGCGGAGTCGGCGCCCGGCTGGAAATGGCACTGCTCCAGATGGCCATGGAACAGGCGATCGACGCCGGGTTCGTCCCCATGATCACGCCCACCCTGGTCCGCCCGGAAACCATGCAGGGCACCGGCTTCGACGTCAAGCACGACGCCGAGATCTACCGTCTCGCCGAAGACGACCTGTACCTGGTGGGCACCTCGGAAGTGGCCCTGGCCGGCTACCACGCCGACGAGATCCTGGACCTTTCGGCCGGCCCCATCCGCTACGCGGGCCAGAGCTCGTGCTACCGCCGCGAGGCAGGCTCGCACGGCAAGGACACCCGCGGCATCATCCGGGTCCACCAGTTCAACAAGGTGGAGATGTTCATCTACACGACGGTTGAGGAGGCGGCCGCCGAGCACGACCGCCTCCTGGCGTGGGAAGAGGAGATGCTGGCCAAGTGCGAGCTCCCGTACCGTGTCATTGACACCGCTGCCGGGGACCTTGGCAATTCGGCGGCGCGGAAGTTCGACTGTGAGGCATGGGTCCCCACCCAGGGCGCGTACCGGGAGCTGACCTCGACCTCGAACTGCACCACGTTCCAGTCGCGCCGCCTGAACATCCGGGAACGGGTTGTGAACGAGGACGGTGCGCCCAAGGGCACGCGGGCCGTGGCTACGCTCAACGGCACCCTGGCCACCACGCGCTGGATCGTGGCCATCCTGGAGCACCACCAGAACCCCGATGGTTCCGTCAACGTCCCCGCCGCGCTGCAGAAGTACCTTGGCGGCATGACGGTCTTCCCCGTCCTCTAACCCCCCCGTCCCTAACCCCAGCCAGGCCTCCGGTGGCCGCCGGGTAAACATTCACACTGGGGAGAAGCTGTGGGTGTTTACCACAAGTTAACACGCTGCTGTGGCGTGTGTCCTAGCGGCCGTCGGKGGTGTCTGCTCTACTTGTGAGATGACAACCATGACTGAATCCTCAGTCGCCGGCAACGATGACCGGCGCACCACACACCAGAACACGACAGACAAGAACACGGCAGCCCCGATCACGGCAGCCCCGGTCAAGTCAGCCCCGATCAAGTCAGCCCCGATCAAGTCAGCGCGGGACAGAAGCGCCCGGAACGGCGCCGGCGAAAAGATGCTGATCGCCCTGGACGTCGATGGCACCCTCGTGGACCACGACGGGCACATGTCGGTTCCCGTCCGCGAGGCCGCCCAGGCCGTCGTGGCCGCCGGCCACCACGTCATGATCGCCACCGGCCGCTCCCTCAACGCAACGTTGCCCGTGATCGAACACATCGGGATCGACAACGGCTACGCCGTGTGCTCCAACGGCGGTGTGATCCTGCGCGTCGACTCCGGGCTGCCGGATGGCTATGAAATCCTCCATAAGGCAACATTTGACCCCGGGCCGGTGCTCCGCGCCCTGCGTAAGCGGCTGCCCACTGCCAAGTACGCGCTCGAGGACGCGGACGGCAACTTCCTGTCCACCGAACGCTTCCAGGACGCCAGCTTCGGCGTCGAAGCGGTCGGCGTCGACTTCCAGACCATGCTTGAGGCAACCGCCGTGCGCGTGGTGGTCTTCAGCTCGGAGAACACGCCCGAAGAGTTCAACACCGCGATCCGCCACATCGGGCTCGCCGGCGTGACGTATTCGGTGGGCTGGACGGCGTGGCTGGACATTGCCGCCGCCGGAGTCACAAAGGCCAGCGCGCTGGAACAGCTCCGGGACCGGCTCAGCATTGAAGCCCACCGCACCATCGCCGTCGGGGACGGCCGCAACGACATCGAGATGCTGACCTGGGCGCGCCGTGGCGTGGCCATGGGCCAGGCCCCCGTTGAAGTGATTGCCGCCGCAGATGAAGTGACGAAATCGGTCTACGACGACGGCGCCGCGCACGTGCTTCGCAGCCTCCTCTAGGCATCGCGGGGCGGACGGTTCCCGGAAGGGACCGGGCCGGCTAGCGGACGTCCAGGATGAGGCCCAGGAGCCGTGCCGCGCCCGGCCGGGCCGCGTGCTCTTCGTTCCACTGGGACCGGGCCACGGCTTTGCTCACGGCCTGCGTAGTGATCCCGAGTTCCTCCGCGACTGCCTTCTGCTGACCCCGTACTCCCGGAGTGAGCAGGTCCAGCACCCGCCATTCCGCGTGGCTCCGGTCGTGCACAATGTGGCCCAGGAGGCGCAGGACGGCCTCGGCTTCTGCCGCAATATCGGCCAGCGGTCCCTCCACGGCCACCCGAACGCGGTCCTTGTGGTTCCGGAGGCGATCCACGGCGCGCCTGGCATAGATCAGCCCGTGTCCGGAGGCGTCCTTGATCTGGTTCGGCAGGGGTTCATTGACCGGTCCCACGCCAATGCCGACGTACCAGCTGCCGCTGCGCAGGGCGATCATGGCCGCTTCCACCGCCTGATGCGGACAGTCCACGATCCCCTGTACCTCGTCCTCCACGGAACGGTCGAAATCGAGGCGCGCCGGAATGTGCCGCAGGTCCCTCAGGAGCTGCGGCACGCGGTCGCCGTCGCGCCGGCTGTCGGTTTGATTGATGGTCAGCGTGAACATTCTGGATGACACACTACCTGCTGGCACTTGGGGGGCAAGTCGCCGGCAGCGCCCGTGGACCGGGGTTGTGTCCCGTCCGCCGGACGTGTTGCGATGGACAAAATACGCCGAGGCAGGACCACGGATGCGAGGACCCCAGTGAGCAGTGACATGTCCAGCAGTGACGTGAATGGAAGCACCCGCACTCAAATGCCGGCCGACGGCCCGATTCTGGCCGGCCCGATCCCGGACGGTGCGGCCATGGACCTGGTGGACCGCTGGTGGCGGGCGGCGAACTATGTCTCAGTGGGGCAAATCTACCTCCGGTCCAATCCGCTGCTGCGCGAACCCCTCAGCGCAGAACACACAAAGTCCCGGCTCCTTGGCCACTGGGGGACCACGCCCGGACTGAATTTCGTCTATGCCCACCTGAACCGGGCCATCCGCCGGGACAGCCAGCAAATGCTGTTCGTCGCCGGTCCCGGCCATGGCGGCCCCGCATTGGTGGCCAACGCCTGGCTGGAAGGCACGTATTCGGAGATTTACGGGCACGTCGGCGACGACGAAGCCGGCCTGGCCGAGCTGTTCCGGCAGTTCTCCTACCCGGGAGGCATTCCAAGCCACGCCGCCCCTGAGACCCCCGGCTCGATCAGCGAAGGCGGCGAGCTCGGGTACTCACTCGCACACGCGTACGGGTCCGTCTTCGACAACCCGGAGCTGATCACCGCCGTCGTCATCGGTGACGGCGAGGCCGAGACCGGGCCGCTGGCCGCCAGCTGGCATTCGCACAACTTCCTGGACCCGGCGGCCGACGGCGCGGTGCTGCCCATCCTGCACCTGAATGGCTACAAGATCGCCAACCCCACGATTTTGGCCCGCATGCCAGAAGCCCAGCTGGAACAGCTGCTGCGCGGCTACGGGCACGTCCCCCATTTCGTCACCGTGGCCGATCCGGCGGACACGGCCGCGGCCCACCGGGATTTTGCGGCCGCGCTGGACACCTGCCTGGCCCAGATCCGGACCATCCAGCAGGCCCACCGCAGCGGCCGGACGGCGCAGGACGGCACTGCGCAGGACGGGGCAGCGCAGTGGCCGATGATCGTGCTGCGTTCCCCCAAGGGCTGGACCGGGCCCAAGGAGGTGGACGGGCTGCAGGTGGAGGGAACCTGGCGCAGCCACCAGGTTCCGCTGGGCGGGGTCAGCACCAACCCCGAGCACCTGAGCCAGCTGCAGCAGTGGCTCGAGTCCTACCGGCCCGAGGAACTCTTCGACGGCCGCGGACGGCTGCTGCCGGAGACGGCCAGGAACGCCCCTGCCGGCCCGCTGCGGATGAGCGCAAACCCTCACGCCAACGGCGGGCTGCTGCTGCGTCCGCTCACCCTGCCGGACTACCGCCGGCACGCCGTCGACGTCGCCGAACCCGGCGTCGAGCGGATCAGTCCGATGACGACGCTCGGACCCTGGCTGCGGGACGTTATTGCCCTGAACCCGGACACCTTCCGGCTCTTGGGCCCGGACGAGACCGCATCGAACCGGCTGCAGGCCGTCTACGACGCCACCGACAAGGTCTGGCAGTACAGGATTGATGCGCTGGATGAGCATATTGCCCGCGCCGGGCGGGTGATGGAAGTCCTCAGCGAACACCTCTGCCAGGGCTGGCTCGAGGGGTACCTGCTGACCGGCCGGCACGGGGTGTTCAACTGCTATGAGGCGTTCATCCACATTGTCGATTCGATGTTCAACCAGCACGCCAAGTGGCTCAAGGTCCACCGGCAGCTGCCGTGGCGCCAGCCCGTGGCCTCGCTGAACTACCTGTTGTCCTCCCATGTGTGGCAGCAGGACCATAACGGTTTTTCGCACCAGGACCCCGGTTTCATTGACCACGCCGTCAACAAGAAGGCCGAGATCATCCGGGTCTACCTGCCGCCGGACGCCAACACACTGCTGGCCGTGATGGAGCACTGCCTGGACTCCCGCGACTACATCAACATCGTGGTCAGCGGAAAGCAGCCCTCGCCAACCTGGCTCGGGCCGGACGAGGCCTCGCACCATTGCCGCCGCGGCCTGGGCATCTGGGAGTTCGCCGGCTCCGAAGTCAGCGGTGAGGAGCCCGACGTCGTCCTGGCCTGCGCCGGCGATGTCCCCACAGTCGAAACCGTTGCCGCGGCCGAACTCTTGAAGCAGGGGGCGCCCGGGCTGAAAGTGCGGGTGGTCAACGTGGTGGACCTCATGCGGCTCCAGGACGCCAGCGAGCACCCTCACGGGCTGACGTCCCGGGACTTCGACGGCATTTTCACGGCGGACAAACCGGTGATCTTCGCCTACCACGGCTATCCCGCGCTGATCCACCGGCTCACGTACCGGCGCACCAACCAGGAGGGCCTGCATGTGCGCGGCTACAAGGAGGAAGGCACCACCACGACCCCCTTCGACATGGCCATGCTGAACGGGATCGACCGGTTCCAGCTGGCAATTGACGCGATCGACCGGGTCCCAGGGTTGTCCGAGAAGCACTCGCTGCTGCGCCAGTCCCTGCAGGACAGCCGCATGCGCGCCCGTGACCACACCCGGGAGCACGGCGAGGACCCGGCCGCGATCAGCAACTGGTCGCTGCGAGAGTAGCCCCTCCGTCGGGGCTAGCCCGAGAGCTCTTGCAGCCCGCCCCGGGGGATGTGGATCCAGCCCTCGGTCAGGGCGGCCCGGCGATGTCCGTCATCGGGGTGCAGCGTCCTGCCCAGGGCCACTGCCCGCGCGGTCAGGGAGGCGATGAGGGCGTCGAACATGTCATCGGAGGCGGCCAGCCGGTCATCATGTCCGGCCAGGTCCAGCCACGGTGCGGCCGTCGACAGCGCGTCCAGGGCCACTGCCAGCCGCTCCGTTTCCGGTGCGCCCCGCCCCTTGTAGCCGCGGGTCGGCAGGCCCCACAATTTCAGCGAAGCCGCCGGGTACACCTCGGCGAGCCGGCCGCTGCCGTCCCTGGCCTGCACCCCGAATTCCCGGGCGATCTTTGCCTGGATGACGGCACAACGCATCGCCGGGTGGGCCAGCCGGTCAGCGGAGACGCTGAGCGGGATCAGGCCCGTTTGGCCGGTGACGAACCTGTCTGTGTCCCGGTAGGCCAGCAGCCGGCGGCCTTCGATCCCGTCATGGTCCAGCACCGGATGGGCGTCGAAGTTCAGGTGCCCGGCGATAAAGGGAAGAAACGCGTCCGGCCAGCCCAGGGGGCAGTCGATTCCCGTCATGTCGCTGGTGCCGAAGAGCCGGAGGATCTCCTCGTCGCCAACGTCCAGGGACAGTTGCGCCAGGCGTGCCGCGCCGTCGGCCCATTCGATGACCGCCACCGCCGTTTTCTTCTCGGCGGCAGCGAGGTCGACGCCGAGGGTCCTCACCGTTGCGCCGTCAGTAAATAAAGAAACGCGGGGTCACTTGCCGCCCGGTCCGGAGGTCCGGATGGGCGGCAAGTAACCCCGCGTTGGAGCGCAGAAACGGTCAGTGGCCGGCTGCCGGAACGTAGCGCTTGATGGACGCAGCCAGTTCGGCTTCGGCGGCGGCGCGGTCGCCCCAACCTTCGGCCTTGACCCACTTGCCCGGCTCCAGGTCCTTGTAGCGGGTAAAGAAGTGCTCGATTTCCTTGATCAGGAACTCGCTGACATCGCTGATCTCTTTGATGTGGTCGAACCGGGCATCGGTCGGGACGCACAGGACCTTGGCGTCCCCGCCGCCGTCGTCGGTCATGTTGAAAACGCCGATCGGGCGGGACTCGACGATCACGCCGGGGTAAAGGTCGAAGTCCTGCAGGAGCACCAGTGCGTCCAGCGGATCTCCATCCTCACCCAGGGTGTTCTCGAAGAAACCGTAGTGGGTGGGGTACTGCATCGACGTGAACAGGACGCGGTCCAGGCGGACGCGGCCGGTCTCGTGGTCGACTTCGTACTTGACGCGCGATCCCTTGGGGATCTCGATGGTCACGTCATGCTTCATGGAATGCTCCTTGACGAATTCAGGGGTGCGCGGCACGTGCATAAGGGCTGTCGGTGCCGCCGACTACTATTGAGGATATAGCGAGAGGCGCTGGTTTCAGGAACTAGTGGGGACATTTCAGGACTAAGGACCAGCAGCAGCATGAAACCGAGAACCAGCCGCGCGGGCACCGAACAGGCGGCCGGCAGGATTCGCGGGATCCCCGTACTGCTGCTCCAGACCCTCCTGGTGGTAGCGGTGGCACTGCCCGCCGGCATCGCCATCGCCCCGGCATTCCTCGGCCCTGACCGGCCCTTCGGCGCCTCGCAGGCAGCCCCGCCCTGGCAGCAGATCCCCGCCACGCTGAGCGCCCCCGGCAGCGGTGCCGCTGGAATCGGGCCCCTCAGCGATAACGCGCCAGTCCCAGCCGGCGCTGCCCTCGCGGCGCAGCTCAACGGGACGCTAAAGCCCGACGGCGCCGGCTCCTTCACCGGGATCGTCCAGGATGCCACCACGGGGCAGGTGCTCTTTGACCGCGCGGCCGACGAGGCCCGCATTCCGGCGTCGAACATGAAGCTCCTCACAGCGGGCGCGGCCCTGCGCGTCCTGGGCCCGGACCGCCGCTTCAGCACCCGGGTGGTGGCCGGGCCAACCCCCGGCTCGGTRGTCCTGACCGGCGGGGGCGACGTCCTCCTGGGCGCCGGAGAATCCGCCCCCGCGGCCGTTCTGGGCCGTGCCGGGCTCGCGACGCTCGCCGACGCGACGGTCGAGGCCCTCCAGGCCGGCGGCGTGACCGGCGCCGTGAGCGTCCTGCTGGATGACTCCCTCTTCACCGGCCCGTCGCTCAGCCAGGCATGGAACCCCGAGGACGTGGCCGCCGGCGAGATGGCCCCGCTGTACCCGCTGGCCCTGAACTCCGCCAGGTTCGATCCCGCCAAGACCACCGGACCCCGCCCGCAGGACGCCGCCATGACCGCCGCCGAGGCGTTCGCCGCCCGGCTCACGGCGGCCGCGGCGGCCGCGGGGCTGTCCGTGGCCCCCGGGGTCGCCCGGATCGGCGCCGGCGCACCGGACAGCGCATACGACAGCGCACACGCCAAGGTCCTGGCCGAGGTCCAGTCCGCCACGGTGGGGCAGCAGGTGGACTTCATGCTGCAGACCTCGGACAACTATCTCGCCGAGGTGATGGGACGGATGACCGCCCTCGGCGCCGGCCGGCCCGGCAGCAGCGACGACGCCATTGCCGCCGTGCTGGCGCAGGTCCGGGATATGGGCGTTCCCACGGACGCCCTCCGGGCCGCGGACGTCTCCGGCCTGGCCCTGGCCAACAGGGTCTCGGCCCGGCAGCTCACGGACGTGGTCCGGGCCATGACCTCGGGGACAGACGCCCGGCTGCGCGCCGCCCTCACCGGGTTCCCGGTAGCCGGTCTCACCGGCACGCTGGGGGACCGGTACACGGACGCGGCTTCGGCCGCGGGCGCCGGGCTGGTCCGCGCCAAGACGGGCACGCTGAACACGGTCATTGCGCTCAGCGGCTACGTCGTCGACGCCGACGGCCGGCTTCTGGTCTTTTCGTTCGTCGGCAACGGGCTGACCCCGGGCGCCGCGAACAAGGCCGCGCTGGACCGCTCCGCCGCTGTCCTCGCCGGCTGCGGCTGCCGCTGACAGTCGGCGGCCCGGCTGGACCCCGGTGCCCGCCCGTGACTTGGGCCGGCTGGTTCGCCGGTCAGCGAAAATTAAGGCGGATTGTCGGGCCTCTGTGTTCTGATGGATCCCATGGAGCCCTCTGCACGCGAGACATCAAGCAAGCCATCACCAAGGACGCCGAGTGGGACATCAAGCGAGGTCCAGGCCCAAGATCTCATCAACTGGGAGCTCGCCGCGTCCACGGCGGCCCGCCTGACCCCGGCGGGCCCTGTTTTGAGCGCTGCCGAGATCGGCGCCGCCGTCGAGAACCTGCGGCTCATGGCGGACATTTCCGTGCCGCACGTCCACGACATCACCGGCCTTGACGCCGCCCGGGACCTGCGCGACTCCGAGGTCCTCGTGGTGGACAGGGCCTCATGGGCCAAGGCCAACACGCAAAGCTTCGCCGTCATGCTCAAGCCCGCCATGCAAAAGCTGCTGGAGGGCCGCGGATCCCTCAGCCCCGGAGCTGCCGGCGTCAGCGCGGCCATCACCGGCAGCCAGCTCGGCGCCATCCTGGCCTTCCTTTCCAGCAAAGTCCTGGGCCAGTACGATCCCTTCTCCGCGTTGGCCGAAAACTCCACGGCCCCCGCATCCGGGCGCCTGCTGCTTGTCGCTCCGAACATCATCTCCGTGGAACGCGAATTGAACGTCGAGCCCGCGGACTTCCGGCTCTGGGTCTGCCTCCATGAACAGACGCACCGGGTGCAGTTTGCCGCCGCCCCGTGGCTGCGGCACCACATGCTCCAAGAGATCGAAAACCTGAGCGGGCTGTTGCTGGGCAACGTCGATTCCCTGATGGAACGGGCCTCCGCCGCCGCGAAGTCGCTGAAGGACCGCGCGGCACCCGGCGCCGCGCCCGGACGTGGCGCCATCCTGGACCTGCTCCAGAACCCGGAGGAAAAGGCGGCCCTGTCCCGCCTGACGGCTCTCATGAGCCTGCTCGAGGGCCACGCCACTGTTGTCATGGACGCCGTGGACGCCAGCATCGTCCCCTCGGTGAAGACCATCCGGCAGCGTTTCAATGCCCGCGGCCAGGACCGCGGCATGATCGAGAAGTTCATCCGCAACCTGCTCGGCCTCGACGCCAAGATGCGCCAGTACACTGACGGCGCCAAGTTCGTCCGGGAAGTGGTGGACGCCGCCGGCATGGCAGGCTTCAACAAGGTCTGGGAGTCCGCTGAGCATCTCCCCAGCGAACCCGAGATCCACGACTCCAAGCTCTGGCTCGACCGGATGGGCCTCTAACCGTCATGACTGCCCGCAACGGGGCCGGTTCGACCTCAGTTTCCAGCGGACGACGCCGGCCCGGCCGCCTCGCGCCGGTGGTCGGCACGGCGCGAAAAATGCTGCAGGACGCCCTTGCCGGGGCCGGCTACCCCGAGCGCGTCCTGGTCGCCTGCAGCGGCGGGCCGGACTCGCTCGCTCTCGCCGCCGTCGCCGCCTACTTCGCCCGCCGCGGTCACGTGGACGGCCGCCCTGTGTCCATTGGCGCCGTCGTCGTGGACCACCAGCTGCAGCCGGGCTCGGCCGGGGTCGCCGCCACCGCCGCCCGGACCCTTGAGGACCTCGGGCTCTCTCCCGTGCAGATCCGGACTGTCGACGTCGCATCCACCGGCGTGGGCCCCGAAGCGGCAGCCCGGGACGCCCGCCACGCGGCCCTCGAGGCCGCCGCGGATGAGGCGGGTGCAGGCGCGATCCTGCTCGGCCACACCCTCGATGACCAGGCCGAGCAAGTGCTGCTCGGCCTGGCGCGGGGGTCGGGCACCCGGTCCCTCGCCGGGATGCGACCTTCCCGGGGCAGGTTGCTGCGCCCGTTCCTGGGCCTGCGGCGTGCGGACACCCTTGAGATCTGCCGGGTGGAGGCCCTGGTGCCCTGGCACGACCCGTCCAACACGGACCCGGTGTACGCGCGCTCCCGGACCCGGGTTGAAGTGCTGCCCCTGCTTGAGGACAAGCTCGGCCCCGGCGTCGCCGAATCGCTCGCCCGCACGGCCGCGATCCTCCAGCTGGACGCCGATTACCTGGAGGACGTGGCGAACGACACCTTCGACCGGCTGCGCGAGCAGACCGGGGAGGAGATCAGCCTCCCGGAAGCTGAGCTGCGCGATCTTGCCCCGGCCGTGAGGTTCCGGGTGATCGCCAAGGCCGCCGCCGCCGTCGGAGGCCAGCAGCCCAGCTACCAGCGCCTGCTCGCAGCGGAAGCACTCTTGCGCCGGCAGGGATCAGCCGGTCCGGTGGAGCTTCCCGGTGCGGTCAGCGTCTACCGGCTCTCGCTCGCGCAGCTCCTTGCTGCGGAGCCGTCCGGTGCCTCCGGTGTTCCCCGCGAAGCCGCCCGCTGTGGGAAGCTTGTATTCCGGCCTCAACAGCCGCCCCGAAATTAGTCGCACCCCGCATCTACACAGGAGCCATTGGTGGATTCAAACGACGTCCAGGCAGACCTCAAACACGTTCTCTACACCAAGGAACAGATCCAGGAACGGATCACCGAACTCGCGGCGCAGATCGACAAGGACTACGCGGGCCGTGACCTCCTGATCGTCGGCGTGCTCAAGGGCGCCGTCATGGTCATGGCGGACCTGGCCCGTGCACTGCACAGCCACGTCTCCATGGACTGGATGGCCGTCTCCTCGTACGGCTCCGGCACGCAGTCCTCAGGCGTGGTCCGCATCCTGAAGGACCTCGACACCGATCTGATGGGCAAGGACGTCCTGATCGTCGAGGACATCATCGATTCCGGCCTCACACTGTCCTGGCTCAAGACGAACCTGGAATCCCGCGGCACGGCGTCGGTGGAAATTTGCACCGCGTTCCGCAAGCCGACGGCCGCCAAGGTCAAGATCGACGTCAAGTATGTCGGCTACGACATTCCCAACGAATTCGTCGTGGGCTATGGCCTGGATTACGCCGAGAAGTACCGCAACCTGGACTTCGTTGGCACCCTGGCCCCGCACGTCTACGAGTAAATCGTTCGTGCAGAGGCACCCCTCCGCCCGGCGCCCGGGTGCCGGGGAGGCCCGGCCCCGCTACGCCCACAGGGAACTTTTGCACTCCGCCGTGCGTGAGTTAGTGCGACGGTGTATAGCTAGAACCTGACGCAGCACCACACGCGCGCAGAACGGTCGCCGTGCAGCACTACCAGGAGGGACGGGGCCAGCCCCGAACAGATGAAAGCTAAGAGTTTCTTCAAGGGCCCCGGCATCTGGATTGTCGTCGTGGTGGCCATGCTGCTGCTGGCATTTGCCACCCTGGCACCGGGCGGCGCGAGCCGGATCGACACCGACAAAGGCCTTGAACTGCTGACGGCCGGCGGCAAGGTTGAACAGGCCAAGATTTTCGACGCCGAGAACCGTGTGGACCTGGTCCTTAAGGACAACCTGCAGGTCGACGGGCAGGACAAGGGCAAGAACGTCCAGTTCTACTTCGTAAACGCCCGGGCCCAGGACGTCGTCAAGGCGGTCACGGACTCTAAACCGTCGGGCGGCTTCACGGACCAGCCGCTCGAAAACAACTGGTTCTCCGGGCTCTTCTCCCTGCTGGTGCCCGTGCTGTTGCTCGGCGTCCTGTTCTGGTTCCTGCTCTCCCGGATGCAGGGCGGCGGGTCCAAGGTCATGCAGTTTGGCAAGTCCAAGGCCAAGCTCGTCAACAAGGACATGCCCCAGGTGACCTTCAGCGATGTCGCCGGCGCCGATGAGGCCGTCGAGGAACTCGAGGAGATCAAGGAATTCCTGCAGGAGCCGGCCAAGTTCCAGGCCGTCGGCGCCAAGATCCCCAAGGGCGTGCTGCTCTACGGCCCTCCGGGCACCGGCAAGACCCTCCTGGCCCGCGCGGTTGCCGGCGAGGCCGGCGTTCCCTTCTTCTCCATCTCCGGCTCCGACTTCGTGGAAATGTTCGTCGGTGTGGGCGCCTCCCGCGTCCGCGACCTCTTCGAGCAGGCCAAGTCCAACGCGCCGGCAATCATCTTCGTCGATGAGATCGACGCCGTCGGCCGGCACCGCGGCGCAGGAATCGGCGGCGGCAACGACGAGCGCGAGCAGACCCTGAACCAGCTGCTGGTGGAAATGGACGGCTTCGACGTCAAGACCAACGTCATCCTGATTGCCGCCACCAACCGCCCCGACGTCCTGGACCCCGCACTGCTGCGTCYGGGCCGCTTCGACCGGCAGATCTCGGTCGAGGCCCCCGATTTGATCGGCCGCGACCAGATCCTGCAGGTGCACGCCAAGGGCAAGCCGATGGCTGCCGGCGTCGACCTCAAGGCTGTTGCCAAGAAGACCCCCGGCTACACCGGCGCGGATCTGGCCAACGTCCTGAACGAGGCCGCCCTGCTGACGGCCCGCTCCAACGCCAACCTGATCGATGACCGCGCCCTCGACGAGGCGATCGACCGCGTCATGGCAGGCCCGCAGAAGCGCAGCCGGGTCATGAAGGAACACGAACGCAAGGTCACCGCGTACCACGAAGGCGGCCACGCCCTCGTGGCGGCTGCCCTGCGGAACTCCGCCCCGGTCACCAAGATCACCATCCTGCCCCGCGGCCGTGCCCTCGGCTACACCATGGTGGTCCCGGAAAACGACAAGTACTCCATCACCCGCAACGAGCTGCTCGATCAGATGGCCTACGCCATGGGCGGCCGCGTCGCCGAGGAACTCGTCTTCCACGATCCGTCCACGGGTGCCTCCAATGACATCGAGAAGGCCACCGGAATCGCCCGGAAGATGGTCACCGAGTTCGGCATGAGTGAAAGGGTCGGGTCGGTGCGCCTCGGCCAGGGCGGCGGCGAGCCGTTCCTGGGCCGCGACGCAGGCCACGAGCGCAACTACTCGGACCAGATCGCCTACATCGTCGACGAAGAGGTGCGCCGCCTGATCGACGGCGCGCATGATGAGGCTTACGCCATCCTGACCGAGAACCGGGACGTCCTGGACGAACTGGCGCTGGAACTGCTCGAACGCGAGACGCTGAACCAGGCCGAAATCGCGCAAGTTTTCACCAACATCCGCAAGCGCGACTTCCGCGACGTCTGGCTCTCCAAGGAGACCCGCACGCTCCAGTCCGCCGGCCCGGTGGAGTCGCGCCGCGAAAAGGCGGAGCGTGAAGCGCAGGAGGAAGCTACGCAGGCCCGGCTCGAAGAGCCCCTGGATGCCCAGCCCCCGCATGCCCAGGGCGTGTCCGGACAGGAGTCCTTCCAGGGCGGTGCAACGGATATCGGGACTGATGGTCATCCCGGCTAGGCTTCTTCTGTGACTTCTAACTTCGACGACGACGTTCCCGCCCCCGCTGCTGCTTCGGCGGGGGACGGGGAAACCCCACATTCACGGTCCAAGGTGGACCGCCCCAGGATCGAAGCCGCCGTGCGGGAAATCCTGCTGGCCATCGGCGAGGACCCGGATCGCGGCGGTCTCCTGGACACCCCGAAGCGGGTGGCCAAGGCCTATACGGAAATGTTTGCCGGCCTGCACCACGACCCCTCCGAGATCCTGGCCACCACCTTCGACCTCGACCACGAGGAACTCGTGCTGGTCAAGGACATCCCGTTCTACTCCACATGCGAGCACCACCTGGTGCCGTTCCACGGGGTGGCGCATGTGGGCTACATCCCGTCTCATGACGGCAAGGTTACGGGCCTGAGCAAGCTGGCCCGGCTCGTGGACATGTTCGCCAAGCGCCCGCAGGTACAGGAACGCCTGACCACCCAGATCGTCGAGGCCCTCGTCACGCACCTCAAACCGCGCGGCGCGATCGTCGTCGTCGAATGTGAACACCTGTGCATGTCCATGCGGGGAATCCGCAAGCCCGGCGCCAAGACCGTCACCAGCGCAGTGCGCGGGCAACTGCATGACCCGGCCACCCGTGCCGAAGCCATGAGCCTCATACTCGGAAGGTAAGAACACAGACTATGGACTCCCTAGCTGCAGCCCCGGGGACCGGGCCCGCCACCTCGCCCCTGCCCATCCTGCGCAAACCGCGCCCGGCGGCGAAGTTCCAGGACCTGCCCGCGGACCGGACACTCGTGATGGGAATCCTCAACGTCACCCCCGACTCCTTCAGCGACGGCGGAGCGCACGCGACCCCGGACACGGCGATCGCGGCGGGACTGCGGATGTTCTACGCCGGGGCGGACATCATCGACGTCGGCGGCGAATCCACCCGCCCGGGTGCCACGGCAGTCGGCGTTGACGAGGAACAGCGCCGGGTCCTGCCGGTCATCGAGGCCCTGGTCAAGGCAGGCGCCCTCGTCAGCATCGACACCACCCACGCCGTGACGGCGGCTGCGGCCCTGAAAGCCGGCGCCGCGATCATCAACGACGTCTCGGGCCTGACTATGGAGCCTGAAATGGCGGAACTGGCCGCCCGCACCAAGGTCCCCTACATCCTGACGCACCGCCGCGGCGACGCCAGCACCATGAACTCCCTGACGGACTACCGTGACGTCGCCGGCGAAGTGGTGACGGAACTCGCCGGTGTCCGCGAAAAGCTCTACGCCGCCGGCGTCACGCCGGAGCAGATCATTGTGGACCCGGGACTGGGCTTCGCCAAGAACGAGGTCCAGAACTGGGAGCTCCTGCAGCACCTGGATGTGCTGCAGGCCATGGGTCACAAGGTCCTCGTCGCCGGCTCACGCAAGCGCTTCCTCGGCAGCCTCCTGACCGTCGCCGGCAAGGCCGCCCAGCCCGTTGAACGCGACGCCGCGACCGCCGCCGTGACCGCCATCAGCGCCTTCCGCGGCGCCTGGGCCGTACGCGTGCACGACGTCGGCGCGAGCCTCGACGCCGTCAAGGTCGCCGCCCGCATGGCACCCCCGACGCCCCCGGCAACGGCTGGTTCCGCCGACGCCGGCACCAACTGATCCGGCCGGCGCCATGGACCAGATCACGCTGAGCGGCGTCACCGCCGTCGGCCATCACGGTGTGTTCGATTTCGAGCGCCGCGACGGCCAGCCGTTCGTCGTTGACGCGGTGCTGCACCTGGACTTCAGCAAGGCCGCGACTTCCGACGACGTCCTGGACACGGCGCATTACGGCGAAGTGGCCAATTGCATTCGGGACTGGATCACGGGTGTTCCGCTGAACCTGATCGAGGCCCTCGCCGTGCGGATTGCCGAGGACGTGCTGCAGAAATTTCCGGTGGCCGCTGTGGACATCACCGTGCACAAGCCCAAGGCCCCAATCGAAGTCGACTTCGGCGACGTTTCCGTCAGCGTGCACCGGAGGCGGCCGTGAGCCCGCTCTACACCCGCGCCGTGATCGCGCTCGGCAGCAATCTGGGGGAGCGCAGCGACACGCTCTCTGCCGCCGTCGCGGACCTCGTCGACCCGCCGGAGGTGCGCCTGCTGGCCATCTCGCCGATCGTCCAGACGAAGGCCGTGGGTGGCCCGCCCGACCAGCCTGACTTCCTGAACATGGTGATTGCCGTCGAGACGTCCCTGCCGCCGCGCGCCCTGCTGGAGCACTGCCACGCCGTGGAGCAGAAGCATTTGCGTGTGCGCGAGGTCCGGTGGGGGCCGCGGACCCTGGACGTGGACATCATCACCTACGGGGACGTGGTGAGCTCCGACCCGGAGCTCACCCTGCCCCACCCCCGGGCCGCGGAACGGGCGTTCGTGCTCTACCCGTGGTCGTTGATCGATTCCGCGGCGGAGCTCAACGGCGAACGCGTGGGCGACCTCGCCGCGAAAGCCGCCGATTTCGGCGACCTCGCCACGTTTGACGGCTTCCAGAGCACCGCTGGCGCGGACATCGCAGCCACAGGGCGCTCCGGCGTGTCCGGCGCGGCGGAGCGGCCGTGAAGCTGACCAGCCCCTTGCTCCTGCTGGCCATTTGCGTGGTCCTGGCCGTGGCCGGCTGGTTCGCCACCATGCTCTCGGGCCGCTACGGCCTGGCCTCCCCGGTGCTGCCGCTGACGGGGCTGCTGACCATGGGCGTGATCGTGGCCCTCACCCTGGTGCTGGGCATCCGCGTGCTCCGGTGGCGCAACGGCAAGAAGAAGAAAATCCTCAACCCCATCCTGGCGGCCTGGACCCTGGTCCTCGCCCAGGCCTGCGCCTATACCGGCACGGTCCTGCTGGGCTGGCACGCGGGAATTGTGCTGGAGCAACTGCGGCTGTGGAACCTGCGCAGCAACCAGGACCTCACCTGGCAGGCCCTGGCAATGGCCGGCGGCGGGCTGATCATGGTGATCGTGGGGCTCGTCGTCGAGCGGTTCTGCCGGATTCCGCCCGAGGACGGCGAGGCCGAATCCCGGCCCGGCGTGCAGGGAAAGCGCAGCAAGCCCTCGGCGGAAGGCGAATATGCGTACCGAAGCGATTGATCCCCCGGGCATCGACTGGCTCAGGGTGTCCCCGAAGTACGTCACGGTGCGCCTCGCCGGGTGGGCGCTGGGAAACCTGATCGCGGTGTCCCTGCTGTCGCTTCCCCTGGTCCTGGTGCTTGCCGGCGCGTGGACCTGGCCGCCGGTCTGGCTGGGCATCGCCATTCCCGCCGCCTGGCTGCTTCTGGCGTTGTGGCGGCTCGTGCTGATTCCCCGGCAGGTGCGCTCGATCGGCTACGCCGAGCGGGAGGACGACCTCCTGATCCGGCGGGGCATCTTCTTCCAGCGCACCCTCGTGGTCCCTTACGGGCGGATGCAGTACGTGGACATCTCGGTGGGCCCGGTCGAGCGTCCGCTGGGCCTGTGCACCCTGAAATTGCACACCGCCGCAGCCGCGACCAGCGCCGAGATTCCCGGCCTGCCCGCCAGCGAAGGGGCCAGGCTCCGCGAACAGCTGTCCGCCCGCGGCGAAGCCCGGCTGGCCGGGCTGTGACGGGAAGAGCGTGACGGGATGGCGCTGACACCGCAGGGCGCCGGACCCGCCGGCGACGGAATCGCCGCCGGAACGGCAGACGCCGGCGGACCCGCCGACGACGTCTGGCTGCGCGTGCACCCGGCGTCCCCCTTTGTCCGCGGCTGGGTGGCGCTGGCCGCACTGTTGTTCTTTTTTGGACGTGACAGTTTCGAACGTCTCCTTCAGGGTGGCCCGCTCTTTGACGAGCGGTTGGCCGGACGGGCGCCGTGGCTGCTGGCCGGCGGCGGCATCCTGCTGCTGCTGACTGTCTTCGGTTACGTCCTGAGCTGGTACTTCACCCGCTACCAGGTCGCAGGCGGCTACGTGCGCGTCAACACTGGTTTCCTCTTCAAGCAGCAGCGGCAGGCCAGGCTGGACCGGGTGCAGGCAATCGACGTCGTGCAGCCCCTGCTGGCACGGATCTTCGGACTCGCTGAACTGAGGTTCGAAGTCGCCGACGCCGGCGAATCCGCCGTGCGCCTGGCGTACCTGCGCGCGGACGAGGCCCGACAGCTCCGCGCGACAATCCTGGCCCGCGCCTCAGGCGCCTCAGGCACCTCCGGCGGGTCGCTGTCGCCGTCGCCGGAGCCGGGACAGCCCGAGACCGCCGCCGTGGAGGCCCCGGAACGAGTGGTGTTGACCGTGCCGCCGCCACGCCTGATGGGCTCGCTGCTCCTGAGCGAACAAAGCGTCGTGATCCTGGCCGGCGGCATCGCCTCAGTGCTGCTTTCCGCCGTCACCGAAAACCGGAGCTTCGCGGTCTTCCTGATCCCTGCCGCGATCGGACTCGTGGCCTCCTATTGGTCCTCGTTCAACAAGGGCTACAACTTCACCGCCGCCGTTTCCCCGGACGGCATCCGGCTGCGCTACGGCCTGCTGGACACACAGGCGCAGACCGTGCCGCCGGGCAGGATCCAGGCGCTGAAGGTCAGCCAGCCGCCGCTGTGGCGGCTGTTCGGCTGGTACCGGATCCAGGTCAATGTGGCCGGTTACGGCCTGGCCGCCAGCGCCGGCGAAGGATCAGCCCGGACCACGCTGCTTCCGGTGGGATCCCTCGCCGACGTCCTGGAAATCCTCGCCCTGGTGCTCCCGGATCCAGGCACTCCGGATCCGCTGGGCGTGTTCACCGCAGGGATCACCGGCCTCGCGGACGCCGCCGGGACGCCAGGCAGCGGAGGCGGGCAGGACACCGACGGCGGCTTCGTGACCAGCCCGCGCCGGGCCCGGTTCCTGGCACCGCTGGGCTGGCGGCGCAACGGCTTCACGGCAACGGAGACCGCCCTGCTCCTGAGATCGGGGCGGTGGTGGCGGAACCTCGTGGTGGTGCCGCATCAGCGCACCCAGTCCATGGCCCTGCAGCAGGGCCCGCTCGCCCGCAGATTCCGCGTGGCGGACCTGGTCCTGCACACCACGGCAGGTCCGGTGGCCCCGCGGCTCATCCAGGCCGGCCTCGACGAAGCCCGGGCCCTGCTCGATGCCCAGTCGTCCCGTGCCCGCGCCGCGCGCAAGCGCCAGAAGAGCGAGCACTGGATGGAGCCGGCGGCCAAGCCGGCCGCACCACCCGCAGACGACCCCCAGGAAGGCCCGCATCATGGCTAAACCAGGACGCCTCGGCGTCGGAATCATTGGCGCCGGGAAGGTCGGTGCCGTCCTGGGGGCGGCGCTGCGCGGAGCCGAGCACGCTGTCATCGGGGCGTCCGCCGTTTCGGACGCCAGCCGGGAACGCGTCGAAACACTCCTGCCCGGCGTCCCGATCCTGGACGTGCAGGACATCGTGGAGCGCGCCGAGCTGGTCCTGCTCGCCGTCCCTGACGATGCCCTGGGCCCGCTCGTGAACGGCCTGGCCAAGCTCGGCGCCTGGCAACCCGGCCAGCTCGTGGCGCACACCTCCGGGCGCTTCGGCGTCGGGATCCTGCACCCGGTCCGTGCCGCCGGCGCCGTGCCGCTCGCGCTGCACCCGGCCATGACGTTCACGGGCATGAGCCTGGACCTCACGAGGCTCCTGGACTGCACCTTTGGCGTCACGGCCGACGCCGCGATGCTGCCGATCGCCCAGGCACTCGTCGTCGAAATGGGCGCCGAGCCCGTCGCGATCGCCGAGGCCGACCGCGTCCTCTACCACGCTGCCCTCGCGCACGGCTCGAACCACCTGGTCACGCTCGTGGCGCAGGCCTCGCAACTGCTCCGCGACGTCGGCGTCGAGGCCCCGGACCGGATGCTGGGCCCGCTGCTGCGCGCCACCCTCGAGAACGCCCTCGCCTCCGGCGAATCGGCCCTGACCGGGCCCGTAGCCCGCGGCGACACCGGCACGGTTGCCGCGCACGCCGGCGCCCTCCGCGAATACGACGGCGGGGCCGCCGGCGATATTCTTGAGGCGTACCTGGCCATGGCCCGGGCGACAGCCCGCCGGGCAGGAAGCCGCGGACTCCTGAAGCCGGAACAAATCGACGGCATCGAACAGGCGCTCGGCGGCCCCGACCAGAACGGGACGCACGCCCCGGAAGGACCCTGACATGGCAATCCAACTCGTGACCACGGCCGCCCAGCTCCGCGCCGGAAGCGCCCGGCTGCTGGCGCAGAAAGGTGGCACGTCCCAGGGGCTCGTGCCGACCATGGGCGCACTGCATGAGGGGCATGCCCAGCTGGCCCGGACAGCCGTCGCCCAGAACGACGTCGTGGTGGCCAGCATCTTCGTCAACCCGCTGCAGTTTGGCGAGGCCACGGATCTGGAACGCTACCCCCGGGCGCTCGATGCCGACCTCGCGCTGCTCGACGCCGAGGGCGTGGACCTGGCGTTCGCGCCCGGCGTCGAGGAGGTCTACCCCGGCGGGGCACCCCTGGTACGGATCACGGCGGGACCCCTGGGGGAAAAATGGGAGGGCGCGTCCCGGCCCGGCCACTTCGACGGCGCGCTGACCGTCGTCGCGAAACTGCTCCACTATGGCTTCCCGGGGACCGGCCTGCCCGGCGGCGGACAGCCGGCCTACCGCGCCTATTTCGGCCAGAAGGACGCGCAGCAGCTGGCGCTCGTCCAGCGCATGGTGGCGGACCTGAATTTCCCTGTGGAGATCGTGCCCGTGCCCATCGTGCGCTCGGCCGACGGCCTGGCACTGTCCAGCCGCAACCGCTTCCTCTCCGAGGACCAGCGCGAGGCCGCCCTGGTGCTCTCCCGCGCGTTGCGGCTCATCGGGGAGCGCGCCAACGCGCATGAGCCGCTGGACATCGAATCCGCGCAGGACCTGGTCCGGTCCCAGCCGCTCGTGGAACTGGACTACTTCGAAGTGGTGGATCCGCGCACCCTCGAGCCCCTTGCGGAAAACTGCAGGGACACCCCGTTCCGCGGCGAGGGGCTGGCGATCATCGCCGCCAAGGTCGGTCCCGTCCGCCTCATCGACAACGCGCCCCTGAACTCCTGACACATACCCCACATTGGTTTTCCGGCGACGGGAATGCCCCCGGGGCCTAGACTGTTGGAATCTGCAGCAGCGCCGACGCTCACCGGACCCACACCCAACTCCCTGAGGGAATTCCCATGTCAACAGACATCTCTTCCAACGCCGCCGGCGATCCCGCACGGGGCGCTGCCCCGGCCCTCGCAGCGCCTGCCGCGTCTGCAGCAGCGACGACGGCGCCAACCGCGCCGGCGAAGATGTCCCGGGAGTCCGTCACCATCATCGTCACGCTGCTGGTGGCCACCTTCGTGGTGATCCTCAACGAAACCATCATGAACGTGGCCCTGCAGCGGCTGATGGTGGACCTGAACATCGATGCGCCCACCGTGCAGTGGCTCTCCACCGGCTTCATGCTCACCATGGCTGTCGTCATTCCCACCACCGGGTTCATCCTGCAGCGCCTGAGCACCCGTGCCGTCTTCATGCTGGCCATGGGACTCTTTTCCGGCGGCACACTGCTGGCCGCCCTCGCGCCGGGCTTCGAAGTCCTGCTGCTGGCCCGCATCGTCCAGGCCGGCGGCACCGCCATCATGCTGCCGCTCCTGATGACCACCATCCTCACACTCGTGCCGCTGGAACGCCGCGGCGCCGTCATGGGAAACGTCAGCATCGCCATCTCGGTAGCGCCGGCCCTGGGCCCCACGGTTTCCGGCCTGATCCTCCAGCACTTTTCCTGGCGGTTCATGTTCGTCTTCGTGCTGCCGATTGCCCTCGCCGCGCTGGCCATCGGGGCCAAGTATTTGACCAACATCGGCAAAACCGAAAAAACGCGGTTGGACGCCCTTTCGGTGGTGCTAACGGTCCCGGCCTTCGGCGGCCTCGTCTACGGCCTGAGCCAGATCGGCGGCGGCCAGGCCGGATCCCGTACCCCGGCGGTGCTGTCGCTGGCCGTCGGCGTGGTGGCCCTGGCGGTGTTCGTCCTGCGCCAGCTGAAGCTGCAGAAAACCGACGGACCCCTGCTGGACCTGCGCGCCTTCACTTTCCGGATGTTCACGGTGTCCGTGCTGCTGCTGGTTGTGGCCATGATCGCGTTGTTCGGCGCCGTGATTCTGCTGCCGTTGTACCTGCAGGAGATCCGCGGCCTGACCTCACTTGAGACCGGCCTGGTGCTGCTGCCCGGCGGCCTCGCCATGGGCCTGCTGGGGCCCTTCATCGGCCGCGTTTTCGACAAGATCGGGCCCCTGCCGCTGACAGTGACGGGGTCGATCATGATGGTGCTGTCCCTCTGGCAGTTCTCCATGCTGGACGCCGCGTCGCCGGTGGGGTGGATCATTGCCCTGCATGTGGCACTGAGCCTGGGCCTGGCGCTGCTGTTCACCCCCGCCTTCACGACCGGCCTGAACCCGCTGCCGCCGCACCTGTATTCACACGGGTCGGCCGTCATGAGCACGCTGCAGCAGGTGGCAGGCGCGGCCGGCACGGCGCTCCTGGTCTCGATCTATGCCTTCGTGTCCGAAGCCTCGGGCATGGTTGCCGGCATGCATGCGGCCTTCCTGACCGCGGCCGTCATAGCGGTCGCCGCCGTCGTGCTGTCCACTATGATGCGCAAGACCGAAGGCGCGCCGCACCCGGCCGCCCACTAGAGGCTCAGCCCGCGTAAAACGCGCTGAGCTCTGCGATCAGTTTGTCCGGCGCCTTGTTGACACCGTCGTGGCCCATGCCCGGCAGGATCGTATAGCTGGAACCGGAGAGGACGTCGTGGATCTGGGCACAGGCCACGCCGAAGTATGCCGGGCTCTTCTCGCCCACGATGATCAGCGTCTCCAGCGGCAGTTCCAGGAACGGTTCGGCCGGCATGTCCGCGGCGATGATCGCCTTAATCTCGCGGACACCGGTCTGCATCAGGTCGCGCAGCTGCTTGCCCATCGGAGTGCCCGCCGAAAGCTTGTTCGCCAGCGTCAGCATGGACAGCGGCATCCGGGACAGGGCGCTGCCGGTCTCCAAGCCCCTGAGCAGGACGGCGAGGGCCCGGTCGTCGTCGCCAGCTGCGGTCGCCCGCTCGTATTCGGGCGTCCAGTCCGCCGTCACGCTGTGGTTGACGGACACGGCGGGGTCGTACACGGCGAGCCGTTCCACCGGCAGGGTGCGGGCCGCGTGCAGGGCCACCGCCCCGCCGAAGCTATGGCCGAAGACGTCGGTGCTGGCCGTGTGCTTCATGACGGCGTCGAGATCGTGGATGTCCACGTCCAGGGTGTAGTCCTCCGGCTGCGGGGAGGAGGAGCCGCGGCCGCGACGGTTGAAGGTGTGCACCGGCCGGCCCAGTGACGCGCTGAGTTTCTGCGCGAAGCGCGTGTAGTCGGCGGCCGTCACCATCGAGGCCGGCACGACGACGATGCCCGAACCCGCCGAGGCGAGCTCGGCGCCCGTGCTGAAAAGCTCGATTGTTCCGCCGTCGGGGGTTCTGATGTTCTCGCGGGTCATGCTCCGAGCCTAGCCGAGGCCGCGCCCCAGTGCAGTAAGCCGCAACTCAGTAGGCCGCAGTGCAGTAAGCCGCAGTTCAGTAGGCCGCAGTTCAATTGGGTACAGCATTGCGCCGGCGCGCTGGCGCTAGTTGCCCAGGCGGCCGCCGGAGACCTCGAGGTAGCAGGCGCCGCAGAGCGACTCGTACCAGACGTCCTGGCCGTCAATCGCAACCTGGTTTCCGTCGAAGACCACCTGGTCCCCGATCCGGCGGGTGTTGAAGATGGCCTTCCGTCCGCAGCGGCAGATGGTCTTGAGCTCTTCGAGGGTGTGCGCAATCTCCAGGAGCCGAAGGGAACCGGGGAACGCGCGGGTCCGGAAGTCGGTTCGGATGCCGTAGGCAAGGACGGGGACGTTGTCCAGGACCGCGATGCGGAAAAGATCGTCCACCTGCTCCGGTTCGAGGAACTGGGCCTCGTCAACCAGCAGGCAGGCCACCGGCGGGGTGTCCACGTGCTGCAGCAGGGCGTCGGGATCGTCCCCGTGGGCCTGGGCGGTGAAGAGCTCGCGGGCCGACGCGCCGGCGGGGATCAGGAAGTCCACCGAACGGGTCATGCCCAGGCGGGACACGACGTCGGAGTCGCCTTTGGTGTCCACGTCCGGCTTGGCCAGCAGAACGTGCTGCCCGCGTTCCTCATAATTGAACGCCGCCTGCAGCAGCCCCGTAGATTTGCCGGAGTTCATGGCGCCGTAGCGGAAGTAGAGCTTGGCCAAGGGGGTCCTTTCGAAAGGGTCGCCCACCGATTGTAAGGCGCACCCGTCAGTGGCCCAGCTTGAGCCGCCGCCTGGGCGCCGGGAGGGGCCGCAGGTGTCCTTCGCCGGCAAGGAGGAAACGCGCAGTTGCCCGGGGCAGTCGGATCCCGGGCCGGAGCGGGCTTTCATGGAGCTGCCCTGGCAACACGGCAAATTCAAAGGAAGGGACGGCGGCGGCAAGTTGCCGGCCGGTCTCGGTAAAGTACTCCGGGCTCCAGCCGCCGCTGAGCAGCAGCGTGGGGGTGGTCACGGCTGCGAAGTCGTCCAGTTCGGCGTCGGCGTCGAGCACCGCCCGCATCTCCGCGACGGCGGTGGGCAGCAGTTTGCGCATCTCGGCGCCCATGTTGGTCCGGGCGGAGAGGATGCTGAGCATCCGCAGCGCGCCCAGCGGGAGCTTGGATACCGGTCCGCCCACCTCAATGCCCTGGACCAGATGCGCCCAGGCCTCGTCGAGTTCCCCGGCAGCAACTGAACGCTCCAGTTCGGGCCGCCAGCGGTGGGTGAGGTTTCCGGAGAGGGACACGGCCGCGTCATAGGTCACCATCCTGCGGATCGGCACCGTCCGTGCCGCCTGCAGGGCCACGAAGCCGCCGTAGCTGTGCGCCACCACGTCGCTCGATCCCGTTTCCCGCATCACCGCCGCCAGATCACCGACCTCCGTGGCCACCGAGTAACCGGCCGGTTGCGGGGAGGACCCGGCGCGCCCGCGCCGGTTGTAGCAGTGCACGGGGCGGCCCAACAGGCGGCTGATCTTCCGCGCGAACGGGCGGTACAGCGCGGCGGTGATCATGGTGCCGTGCACGACGACGATGCCTGGCGCGGGCGGCCGTCCGGGCGTCGAACCTGGCGCGGGTCCCGGGGCGGGTGCTGGCGCCGGAGCCGGGCCGGCAGCCGGACGGAAGGAGTGCAGCTCGAGGTGCCCCTCGCCGTCGTCGGTGCTGATCCTCCGCGTCTCCACAGCCTGAGTCTATTCCGCCGTGGCCATAGCCGGGCGGAACCCGCCCCGGTGGAATCCCCGGTAAACTTGGGGATTGTGACTTCCCAAAACACCCCCGCCCCGAACACCGCCGCCGAGCCGCACGATGCCAGCGAGCAGACCCGCATCCGCATGGAGAAGCGCGCCAAGCTGATTGAACGCGGCGTCGAGGCTTATCCGGTGGGTGTCGAACGCACACACTCGCTCACGGAAATCCGGGAGAAATACGCCTACCTCCAGGCCGATGAAACCACCGGCGACGTCGTCGGCGTGACCGGCCGCATTGTCTTCATCCGCAATACGGGCAAGCTGTGTTTCGCCACCCTCCAGGAGGGCGGAGTGGACGGGAAGGCTGTGCGGCTGCAGGTCATGCTGAGCCTGGCCAACATCGGTGAGGAGGCGCTCGCGGAGTGGAAGTCCCTCGTGGACCTCGGCGACCACGTCTTCATCAAGGGCGAGGTCATCTCCTCGCGCCGCGGCGAGCTGTCCGTCATGGCGGATTCCTGGACCATGGCTTCGAAAGCGCTGCGCCCGCTGCCCGTGCTGCACGCCGGGCTTAACGAAGAAACGCGCGTCCGCCAGCGCTACGTGGACCTCATTGTCCGCGACGAAGCCCGCGAGATGGTCTACACCCGCGCCGCGATCACCCGTTCCATCCGCGAAACCCTGCACCGCCAGGGCTACGTCGAGGTCGAAACCCCCATGCTGCAGCTGGTTCACGGCGGCGCCACGGCCCGTCCCTTCGAGACGCACATGAACGCCTTCGACCAGAAGATGACGCTGCGCATCGCTACCGAGCTCTACCTCAAGCGCACGGTGGTCGGCGGGATCGACCGCGTCTATGACATGGGCAGGGTCTTCCGCAACGAAGGCGTGGACTCCACGCACAGTCCCGAGTTCACCACTTTGGAGTCCTACGAGGCGTGGGCGGACCAGTTCGTCATGGCGGACCGGATCAAGGAGATCATCCTGGACGCCGCCGACGCCGCCGGTGTGGGCCGCGTGCTGCAGACCGAAGCCGGGGAGATCAACCTCGACGGTGACTGGACCTGGCTGGCCGTCTACCCGGGACTGTCCGAATTCGTGGGCCAGGAAGTAACCCCGGACACCACGGTTGCCGAACTGCTGGAACTGGCCGCCAAGCACGACGTCAAGGTCGACGCCGGCTGGGAAGCCGAGAAGCTCGTCGTCGAACTCTTCGGCGAACTGGTGGAGCCCACTTTGCTCAACCCCACGTTCGTTTACAACTATCCGCCGTCCGCCCAGCCGCTGGCCCGCCAGCACCGCGAAGACGGCCGCCTGATCGAGGCCTGGGACCTCATCATCGGCGGCATGGAGCGGGGCACGGCGTTCTCCGAACTGATCGACCCGGTGATCCAGCGCGAACGCCTCACCGAACAGTCCCGCCGGTCCGCCGCGGGCGACGTGGAGGCTATGCAGCTGGATGAAGACTTCCTCCGTGCGCTCGAGTACGGCGCGCCGCCCATGGGCGGGATCGGCCTGGGCATCGACCGCCTCGTGATGCTCTTCACCGGCGCCGGCATCCGCGAAACGATCCTCTTCCCCCTGTTGAAGCCTGAAGGACACTGAGCATGGACTATATCGCCGTATTGCTGCCCCCCATCGTGGTGGGCCTGCTTTTCTGGTTTGCCATGAAATCCATATTCAATGCCGACAAATCAGAGCGGCAGGCAGAAGCCCGCGCCCATGCCGAAGCGGAAACGCGAGCGGTAGCTCAAACCAAGGAGCAGGATTCCGGGCCCTCGGGGGCTAATTACCCGGGAAAGTAATAGTCCCCTATTGCCGCCTGTGGTTTTCCTTTGAACAGAGTTTTGCGCTTTGACTCCCTGCTGTAACGCGGAGGATACTTATTCCAGATACATCCTGCTTTTCTAAACGCTCGATCTTTGGAAAGAGAGTCCTTTATGGCACAGAAAGTAAAAATCATCCTCGTTGATGATCTGGATGGGGGATCCGCGGACGAAACTGTCCGGTTTGGCCTTGACGGCGTGAGCTACGAAATAGACCTGTCGTCAAGCAATGCTTCAGAACTGCGCTCCGCGGTGGAGCGTTTTGTGGTGCACGCACGCAAGACGTCAAGCGGACGCGCCACGCGTACGAAAATTTCCAGCGGACGGAATCAGGACTCTGCCCAGATCCGTCAGTGGGCACGGGACAACGGCTATGCGGTAAACAGCCGCGGACGTATCCAGGCTGAAATTCAGGAAGCGTACCAAAAGGCTAATTCCTAGCCGGGACCGCGCGTCAGGGTGCCGTATCAGGACCCAGTAACAGGTCGCAATCAAGTCCCAATGAAGTCGCAGTCAAATGCCAATGCCCCCGTTATCTGGCGGGGGCATTTGCATGCCGACGGCGGTGCGCCCGTGCGCCCGTGCGCCCGTACCGCACGCCGGCCCGCCGACGGGCCGGGCCGGAACGTCCGGTTGCGCCCGCCGGGAAGGGGCGGAGGGTCCCGCCCGGGACATCCGGTTGCGCCCGCCGGGAAGGCTTCCGGACGGTTCCCGCCCCGTCCGGGGACGGGGTCCGGGCAGGGGCGCGCAAACCCTCCGGTTTCCCCTGTGGCGAACAAGCCCCAAATCTGGAACCCGGCCACGTAGCATCAAAGTACGTCGTAGCTAGGAGTGTGGCGAAATGTTTGAGCGATTTACGGACCGTGCCCGTCGCGTAGTTGTGCTTGCCCAAGAAGAGGCACGCATGCTGAACCACAATTACATTGGTACCGAACACATCCTCTTGGGTCTGATCCATGAGGGTGAAGGTGTTGCCGCCAAAGCCCTTGAATCCTTGAGCATTTCGCTCGACGGTGTCCGCGAGCAGGTCCAGGAGATCATCGGCCAGGGCCAGCAGGCCCCCTCCGGCCACATCCCCTTTACCCCTCGCGCCAAGAAGGTCCTGGAGCTCTCGCTGCGTGAGGCCCTGCAACTGGGCCACAACTACATCGGGACCGAGCACATCCTCCTCGGCCTCATCCGGGAGGGCGAGGGCGTTGCCGCCCAGGTGCTCGTCAAGCTCGGCGCCGACCTGAACCGGGTCCGCCAGCAGGTCATCCAGCTGCTCTCGGGCTACCAGGGCAAGGAGGCCACCGGCGCCGGCGTCGGCCCCGGCCAGGCCGAGGGCACCCCCGCCGGTTCCGTGGTCCTGGACCAGTTCGGCCGCAACCTGACCCAGGCGGCGCGCGAGAACAAACTGGACCCCGTGATCGGCCGCGAGCAGGAAATGGAACGCGTCATGCAGGTCCTTTCCCGCCGCACCAAGAACAACCCCGTGCTGATCGGCGAGCCGGGCGTCGGCAAGACCGCCGTCGTCGAGGGCCTGGCCCAGGCGATCGTCCGCGGGGACGTCCCTGAGACCATCAAGGACAAACAGCTGTACACCCTGGACCTCGGGTCCCTCGTGGCCGGCTCCCGCTACCGCGGCGACTTTGAAGAACGCCTGAAGAAGGTCCTCAAGGAGATCCGCACCCGCGGCGACATCATCCTGTTCATCGATGAGATCCACACCCTGGTGGGTGCCGGAGCCGCCGAAGGCGCCATCGATGCGGCCTCGATCCTGAAGCCCATGCTGGCCCGCGGCGAACTGCAGACCATCGGTGCCACCACGCTGGACGAATACCGCAAGCACATCGAGAAGGACGCCGCCCTGGAGCGCCGCTTCCAGCCGATCCAGGTCAAGGAACCCTCCGTTGCGCACGCGATCGAGATCCTCAAGGGCCTCCGCGACCGGTATGAGGCACACCACCGCGTCACCATCACCGACGGCGCCCTCGCCTCGGCGGCGGCCCTTTCCGAGCGCTACATCTCGGACCGGTTCCTGCCGGACAAGGCGATCGACCTGATCGACGAGGCCGGGGCACGGCTGCGCATCCGCCGCATGACCGCCCCGCCCGAGCTCAAGGTCATGGACGAGAAGATCGCCGCCATGAAGCTGGAGAAGGAATCCGCGATCGACGCGCAGGACTTCGAAGGCGCCGCGTCGCTGCGCGACAAGGAGCAGAAGCTCATTGCCGAGCGCGCCGAGAAGGAACGCCAGTGGAAGACCGGCGGCATGGACGACATCTCCGAAGTTGATGAGGACCTGATCGCCGAGGTGCTGGCGAACTCCACTGGCATCCCGGTCTTCAAGCTGACCGAGGAAGAGTCCTCGCGCCTGCTGAAGATGGAAGATGAGCTGCACAAGCGTGTGGTCGGCCAGGACGAGGCCATCAAGGCCCTGTCCCAGGCGATCCGGCGCACCCGTGCAGGGCTCAAGGACCCCAAGCGTCCGGGCGGCTCGTTCATCTTTGCCGGCCCCACCGGCGTCGGCAAGACCGAGCTCGCCAAGGCCCTCGCCGAGTTCCTGTTCGGCGAAGAAGACGCGCTGATCACCCTGGACATGTCCGAGTACTCGGAGAAGCATACGGTCTCGCGGCTCTTCGGTGCCCCTCCGGGCTACGTTGGCTACGAGGAAGGCGGCCAGCTGACCGAGAAGGTCCGCCGTCGTCCGTTCTCCGTGGTCCTGTTCGATGAAGTGGAGAAGGCGCACGCCGATCTCTTCAACTCGCTGCTGCAGATCCTGGAAGACGGCCGCCTGACCGACTCCCAGGGCCGCGTGGTGGACTTCAAGAACACCGTGATCATCATGACCACGAACCTCGGCACCCGGGACATCTCCAAGAGTGTTGCCACGGGCTTCCAGTCCGGCACGGACACCCAGACCGGCTACAACCGGATGCGCGCCCGGGTCACGGAGGAGCTCAAGCAGCACTTCCGCCCCGAGTTCCTGAACCGTGTTGACGATGTTGTGGTCTTCCCGCAGCTGACCCAGGACGAGATCATCGAGATCGTGGACATGTTCGTTGGCCGSCTCGAGAAGCGCCTGAAGGACAAGGACATGGGCATCGAGCTCACGTCCGCGGCCAAGGTGCTCCTGGCAACCCGCGGCTACGACCCCGCCATGGGTGCCCGGCCGCTGCGCCGCACCATCCAGCGCGAGATCGAGGACCAGCTCTCCGAGAAGATCCTCTTCGGCGAACTGCACTCCGGCGACATCGTGGTGGTGGATGTGGAGGGCGAAGGCGACGACGCGAAGTTCACCTTCGCCGGCAACGCCAAGCCGCGCATCCCGGAGATCGCTCCGAGCGTCTAAGCATCAAGACCAAGGCCCCGCTGTCCTGTCAAGGACGGCGGGGCCTTCGCGTTTGCTCTTCCCGGGCCGCGCTCCGTGGGGGTTCTGGGGACCGGGGCTGCCAGCGCCCCACGTGTCTGGGCCATTTGCCAGAGATGGCCGCTAAGGGGCCGGGCGTAGCGGCCATCGTCGTCAATTCGCTGACCTGTAGCGCCTCATACGCGGGTCTGTGGCGCCTGCGCGTCCCGGCGGTGATCGCACGTGCTTAGACCGGAGTGCCCGCTCGTACTCTGAAAGCACCGTTTCACTCTCAGTGAACTTTCTGTGATCGATGCCACATACAGTGTTGAATCGGTGCATGGCTGCCAAGGACTCAGAGACCCTGAGCGAACAACCCGAGACCCCCTTCCATGATCTGGACCACTACCTCGCCATCCCCAAAGTGAGTGGTTTAACGCTGAGCCCGGACGGTGACCGGCTGGTCACCACTGTGGCGACACTCGGCGCGAAGGGCACCGAATACTGCACCGCGCTGTGGGAAGTGGACCCGGGCGGGGTCAAAAAGGCCCGCCGGATCACGCGCAGCGCCAAGGGGGAGGCGGGTGCGGTGTTTGCCGCCAACGGCGACCTCTACTTCACCTCGGCCCGTCCCGATCCGGAGAGCCCCGAGGCTGACCCCGTCAGCGCCCTCTGGATACTCCCGGCCGACGGCGGCGAAGCCCGGGTGGCCCTGTCCCGCGCCGGCGGAATCGGCGGGGTCCACGCCGCCAAGGACGCCGACACCGTGGTGGTCGCGGCCTCGGTGCTGGCCGGCTCCACGGACGAGGACAATGACGAAGAACGCCGCAAGGCGCGCAAAGACAACAAGGTCGCGGCCATCCTGCACAGCGGCTACCCCGTCCGCTACTGGGACGCGGACCTGGGCCCGGCGCAGCCGCGGCTGTTCGCGGTCGAACCCGGCGAGCCGGTGGAGGCCGGTAAGCCGACCACCGTCGACGCCGCGCCGCCGCTGAAGCTCCGCAACCTGACGCCCGACGCCGGCACCCGGCTCAGGGACGCCGAATCGGTGGTCAGCCCGGACGGCACGATGATTTACAGCAGCTTCGCCAAGCCCCTCGCGAACGCCGATTCACGTTCCGTGCTGGTCGCCATCGACGTCGCCACCGGCACCCGGACGGTTCTGCTGGACACGGAAGGTCTGAGCTACTTCCCGGGCCCGGTCAGTCCGGACGGGCGGAGCCTGGTGGTGGTCAGTGAAAGCGACACCACGCCGCTGGCGGCCCCGCAGGTCAAGCTGCACCTCCTCGACGTCGCCGGCCCGGCAACAGGCGAGGCCGCCCTGACGCCGCTCGCCCATGACTGGGACCGCTGGGCCCGCCCCGCCGCGTGGCTGCCGGACGGATCGGCCCTGCTGGTCACCGCCGACGAGGACGGCGCATCGCCGGTATTCCGGATCGGTGTCGCGGGGGACCCGGGCCAGGCTGGCCAGGTGCTCCGCCTGACGGACGACGCCGCCGCGTACACCGACGTCGTCGTCTCGCCGGACGGACGCAGCGCCTACGCCCTGCGCAGCTCCTACGAATTCCCCGCCGAACCTGTGCGGATCGACCTCGCCGGCGGCGGCGTCGTCCGCCTGCCCGCACCCGCTGAGCGCCCGCACTTCACGGGGACGCTGGAGCGCGTGGAGACGACGGCGGCCGACGGCGCCCGTGTGCCCGCGTACCTGGCCCTGCCCGAGGGCGCGTCCGCCGCGAGCCCGGCCCCGCTGCTGCTGTGGATCCATGGCGGCCCGCTGGGATCCTGGAACGCCTGGACCTGGCGCTGGAACCCGTGGCTGCTGGTGGCCCGCGGTTACGCGGTGCTGCTCCCGGACCCTGCCCTCTCCACCGGCTACGGCCAGGAGCACATCCAGCGCGGCTGGGGGGAATGGGGCAAGGCTCCCTTCACCGACCTGATGGCCATCACCGACGCCGTCGTGCAGCGCCCGGACATCGACGAGACGCGTACCGCCGCCATGGGCGGTTCCTTCGGCGGGTACATGGCCAACTGGGTAGCCGGGCATACGGACCGCTTCAAGGCAATCGTCACGCACGCCAGCCTCTGGGCCCTCGACCAGTTCGGTCCCACCACCGACGCCGCGCAGTACTGGCTCAAGGAGATGACGGCCGAGATGGCGCTGGAGAACTCCCCGCATCTGCACGTGGAAAACATCCGGACTCCCATGCTGGTCATCCATGGCGACAAGGACTACCGTGTCCCGATCGGTGAGGGGCTCCGGCTTTGGTACGAGCTGCTCGCCAAGTCACAACTGGCGGCAGACGGGAACGGCGAAACGGACCACCGTTTCCTGTACTTCCCGGACGAGAACCACTGGATCCTGCAGCCGCAGCACGCCAAGGTCTGGTACGGCGTGGTGGAGCACTTCCTGGCCAGGAACCTGCTGGACAAGGACATTCCCGTCCCCGACGAACTGGGTCTCTGACACTCCGTCCCCGGGACCGGCCGCGAGCCGGCCGGACCCGGGGCACCCGTAAGATTGGGCTGTGACTGAGACCGTGACTGAGACCGCGACTGAGACGATCCGCATCCGCCCTGCCCGCACCGGCGACGTTGGCGCCATCAAGACGCTCGTGGCGCCGCTGGCCGACCAGCGGATCCTCATGGCCAAAGAAACCGTGGCCTACTACGAAAGCCTGCAGGAATTCCGGATCGCCGAATCGCAAGACGGCGAGGTGATCGGCTGCGGAGCGCTGCATGTCATGTGGGAGGATCTCGCCGAGGTGCGCACCCTCGCGGCTTCGGATGCCTGGCGCGGCAAGGGCGTGGGCCACGCGCTGGTGGAGCGTCTGCTGGGGGATGCCCGCGCGCTGGGAGTCTCGCGCGTCTTCTGCCTGACGTTCGAAGTGGATTTCTTCAAGAAACACGGCTTTGAAGTCATGGCTGACCAGAGCGCGGTCGATCCCGTGGTGTACTCCGAACTCCTGCGCTCGCATGACGAAGGCGTGGCCGAGTTCCTGGACCTGGCCCGGGTCAAGCCGAACACGCTCGGCAACACCAGGATGATCAAGGAGCTGTAGCGCCCGCCGGCTGTGCCCGTCCGGGGAACTTTCGGCGGATTCCGGCCGGCACCCGCAGCCGCCTGGAACACGACGTCCGCCCGGGGCTTCCCTTCAATAAATTTGGTGGATAA
Organism: Arthrobacter sp. P1_B3; assembly: GCF_056406615.1. Classification (NCBI taxonomy): domain Bacteria; kingdom Bacillati; phylum Actinomycetota; class Actinomycetes; order Micrococcales; family Micrococcaceae; genus Arthrobacter; species Arthrobacter sp. P1_B3. The sequence goes on from NZ_JBFTZV010000001.1 coordinate 351,606, forward strand.
ACTGATCCCGGCCCAGGGGGTGGGCCGCCATACTTTCGGAGGCAAAAAATTGCATAAAGACGTGATTTTTCCCGATTTCTCCGCCGTTCACAGGACAATAGCCAGCGCTCCGGCAGTGCCGCCGGTCCAGCTGCCCGGCCAGCCGCTGGAAGCGCCACCGGTAGAATCCACCAACCGCTCCTCGCCCGGCACGGGTGCTCCCGTGACGGGACAAACCGCTGGCCCGGCGCCTGCGGCCGCAGCGCCACCGGCCACGTCCCGCGCCCGCAAAGGCCGGCTCGCAGCGCCGCCGTTCTCATGGCTGGGCGTCGACGCCTGGCCGCATTTCCCGGCGTGGGCCGACAAACAAGCCTGAAGCATCCGCAGGAACGCACCGCAACAACCCGCCGGTCCGGGATTCGAAGCCCCGCCAGGAGCCCCCGGGCCGAGGGAATCGGGAGCCTACCGCCGGCCGTGCCCCGGTAGTAGGGTCTAAGCAAGCAGCCAGGACACCATCCAGGGAGCACCGCCATGAAGAAACTCATCAATGATCCCAAAGCCGTGGTCGACGAGTCAGTGGAAGGGTTCGGGCTTGCACACGCCGACCTCGTGACCGTCTTTCCGGACCCGAAATACATCGTGCGCAAAGACGCGCCCGTGGCGGGGAAAGTCGGACTCGTCTCCGGCGGCGGCAGCGGACATGAGCCGCTGCACGGCGGCTACGTGGGAATGGGCATGCTCGACGCCGCCGTTCCGGGCGCCGTGTTCACCTCGCCCACCCCGGACCAGATCCTGCCGGCCACGCTGGCCGTGAACTCCGGCGCCGGCGTCGTGCACATCGTGAAGAACTACACCGGTGACGTCCTGAACTTCGAAACCGCCGCCGAACTCGCGCAAGCAGAAGGCGTCGAGGTCCGCACCGTCCTGGTCAACGACGACGTCGCCGTGCAGGATTCGCTGTACACGGCCGGCCGCCGGGGCGTCGGCGGTACTGTCCTGGTCGAGAAGATCGCCGGGGCGGCCGCCGAACGCGGCGACAACCTGGACGCCGTCGCCGCGATCGGTGACCGCGTCAACCAGAACGTGCGCAGCATGGGCGTTGCTTTGTCCGCCTGCACCGTTCCGCACGCGGGAGTCCCCAGCTTCGAGCTCGAGGAAAACGAGATCGAGATCGGGATCGGCATCCACGGCGAGCCGGGACGGCACAAGATTGCCATGGAAAACGCCGACGGCATCACCGACCGCCTCCTGGACCCGGTGGTCAGCGACCTCGGACTTAGCTCCGGGGACCAGGTGCTCCTCTTCGTCAACGGCATGGGCGGCACCCCGGCAAGCGAGCTGTACATCGTGTACCGCCGGGCCGCGCAGAGACTGGCGGAGCAGGGCGTCACCGTGACACGCTCCCTCGTGGGCAACTACATCACGTCCCTGGAAATGCAGGGCTGCTCCATCACGGTCCTGCGCCTCGATGACGAAATGACGTCGCTCTGGGACGCTCCCGTCCACACTCCGGCCCTCCGCTGGGGCGTCTGACGGTGGGGCTGGATGTCGGCTGGGCCGTGCGCTGGCTGACCCTTTCGGCGCAGGCCATGGCGGATCACCGGGTGGAGCTGATCGAGCTGGACCGGCCTATCGGGGACTCGGACCACGGTGAGAACATGGACCGCGGCTTCAAGGCCGTGATGGACAAACTCGCCGAGACACCGCCGGAAACCCCGGGCGCCGCCCTGAAACTGACGGCCATGACGCTGATGTCCAAGGTGGGAGGGGCGGCCGGTCCGCTGTACGGCACGGCATTCCTGCGGGCCGCCACAGCGCTGGGCAACACCTCCGACGTCGACGCCGCCACCTTGGCCGCCGCCCTGCAGGCCGCCCGCGACGGCATCGTCGTCCGCGGTAAGGCCGAGTCCGGGGACAAGACCATGGTGGACGCGTGGACGCCCGCGATCGAGGCCGCCGCTGCCGCGGCTGGCGACGGCGACGTCCGGAAGGTGCTGCTTGCCGCGGCGGAGGCCGCCGAAGCCGGCGCCGTGTCCACGGATCCGATGCTCGCCCGCAAGGGCCGCGCCAGCTACCTCGGGGAGCGCAGCATCGGCCACCGTGACCCGGGAGCGGTCTCCAGCGCACTGATCCTGCGCGCCGCCGCCGGGGCAGCCGAATGACAGTCCGGCTAGTCGTTGTCTCGCACAGCGCCAAGATCGCGGACGGCGCCGCCGAGCTCGCTGCCCAGATGGCCCCCGACGTCCTGATCCTCCCCGCCGGTGGTACCGACGACGGCCGGATCGGCACGAGCCTGGAGAAGGTCATGGCTGCGCTCGAGCAGGCCGCCGGTGACGGCGTCGTGGTACTCACGGACCTCGGATCCGCCGTGATGACGGCCGAGTCCGCAGCGGAGTTCGCGCCGGATCCGGGATCGGTGCTGCTCGCGGACGCACCCCTGGTGGAAGGACTGGTTGCAGCAGCGGTGGCTGCCCAGGCGGGGGCCGAAGCGGCGGCGGTGAAGGACGCGGCCGAGGCCGTCTACCGGCCCCCGGCCCACCCCGCGGAGGCCGAGCACGTACACCAGCAGCCGCCGGACGCCACGGGGGACTTCGAGCTCGTCAACCAGGCTGGCATGCACGCCCGGCCGGCGGCGAAGATTGCCGGCGGCCTGTCCGCCATGGACGCCGACGTGACCGTCAACGGCGCCGATGGCGCCTCCATGACCGAGCTCATGATGCTCGCCGCGGGCAAGGGAACAGTCCTGCATGTGGAGGCCAGCGGCCCGGACGCCGCCAAGGCGGTCGGCTACCTGGAGCGCCTGGTCAGTTCGGGGTTCGGAGAACCGTAGGCGGGGCCTGGATTTCGCAGGCAAACCTGGCGGGCCGTGCGGGTCTGGCTGGCCGAGCGTCCGGGGCTGGGGTTCCGGGGTGCCGGGGTTAGGGTGCCTGCCGAAGGCCGGCCGCGTCCAGCACCACGCCGGCCGTGATGAAGGTTCCGCACTGCTCGCCAAACGGCTGCGCCGCGCGGGGCGTGAAGGCCGCGGTCCGTGCCGGCAGCGGGTTCCCGGCGGTATCCGTGCCCGTGGCCGTCACCCCGATGGGGCTGGCCGTCAGCGTCTCCATCATCAACATGCCGGTCAGGGTGCCGTCGGGCGAAGACGTGGCCGAACAGACGCCGTCGCCGCCGTAACGGCCGGGTTCGCAGCGTTGGTCCACGGTGGTGCTCCCGGGAACCAGTTCCAGGTCCGCTTCCTTGCAGCGGCCGTCCTGGCAGGCCAAAAGGTGGATGGTCCGCACCGACGGTGCGTATTCCCGGTCCACGGTCAGGGACACGACGGGCGCCTGAGCGATCGCCGGGCAGGCGGCCTCCGGCCGGCACGAGGTTACCAGGACGGCGGTGAGGGCCAGTGCGGCCGCGGCCGCCAGCTTGCGCATGCTCCAGCGTAGATCCTCAGCCCGGAAGCCGGAAGCCGCCCCGGTGCAGTTCCGCGAGGCCGTCGCCCAGCAGGCCGGCCAGCGCCCGTTCCAGCTGCTCGGGAGCCGCGTTGAGCCGGTGCAGGGCCGCGAGCGGGATCCCGATTCCCTGCGGTTCGAAGCCCAGGTCCGCAGGGGCCTCGTGGAACAGCACCGGCGACACGGGGTCCTCGGCTACGCGCAGGACGGCCATCACGGCGCCGCGCACCTGCCGGTCCGTGCCGTGCCAGGCCTGTCCCTTGGGCGTGTACGTTGGCGGCGGCTCGCCGGCAGCCAGCCAGGCGCAGGACTCCCGGACAGGGCACTGGCCGCACTTGGGGGCCCGCGCCGTGCAGACCAGTGCACCGAGTTCCATGACGGAGGCGTTCCAGCGCACCGAGGCGCCGGGGTCGTCCGGGAGCAGGGACGCCGCCAGCCGCATTTCGGCAGCGGTCAGGGCCTGCGCCGGCAGGGCCGAGCCGGTGAGAAGCCGCGCATGGACCCGGCGGATGTTCGTGTCCACCACTGTTTCGCGGCGTCCGTAGGCGAACGCCGCGACGGCCGCGGCCGTGTAGCTGCCCACGCCGGGGAGATCCAGGAGCTCGGTGTAGGCGTCGGGGACGGCGCCGTCGTGGCTGTCCCTGATGGCGACGGCGGCCGCGTGCAGGCGCAGGGCGCGCCGGGGATACCCCAGCCGGCCCCAGGACCGGACGGCTTCCCCGGCGGGCTCGCGCGCCAGATCGGACGGCTCCGGCCAGCGGCGCAGCCATTCCTCCCAGACCGGCAGGACCCGGACCACCGGCGTCTGCTGGAGCATGACCTCGCTGACCAGCACGCCCCAGGGCGTGCACTCCGCAGCCCGCCATGGCAGTTCCCTTGCATTGGCTGCGAACCAGTCGTCCAAGGCGGCATGAAGCGCGGTGAGATCGGCGGCGCGGGCGCGCGGCCCGGCGGGCAGGGGTTGCCGCTGTGCCGGAGCGGATACGGGGGGCGTTGGGGTTAGAGTTTCGATCCATTCAGCGTAATAGATCGGGGTAACGGATCGGGACGGCGGCAGGTCCCGCGGCGTGGTCGGGCGCCATAGCCCGCACGGTTCTCTAGGCTAGAAGAATGGTCAGGCAAGGCAATTCAGGAACGGGCGGTTCGAGGACGAAAGGTTCGCCCCCAGGACAATCCGGGCGGAAAACCGGACGGCCACCACTCCGCCCGGTATACCGCCGTCGCCGGCTGTTTGCTGGCCTGGTCCTGCTGCTCGTCATCGCCGTGGTCTTCGGTGGCTTCGTCGCGGTCTCGAGTGCCATGAGCGGCGGCCAGTCTTCTGGCGACCAGCCGTCCGGAGCGGCGCCGGCGAGCCTGCCGGCCGCGTCCGCGTCCGGTAGCCCCAAGGCGTCCAGGGATCCTTCGGCGTCACCCGCCGCATCATCGGGCGATGGCTGCGAGCAGAACCTGGTGATAGTCACAGCTGCCACCGACAAGCAGGTCTATGCCGCGGGGGAGAAGCCGCTGCTGAGCCTCAAGGTGACTAACAACAACAAAGTGCCGTGCGAGGTCAACATCGGCACTTCCCAGATGGAATACATGATCACCAGCGGCTCGGACCGGATTTTCTCTTCCAAGGACTGTCAGGCGGAGAGCACGGACCTGACGAAGACCATTGCGCCGGGCAAGAGCGAGACCGCCAACTTCCCGTGGCAGCGCAACCGCACGGTGCAGGGCTGCGAACCCGTCGAGGCCGAGCCCGGTGCCGGCGGCGCCTACTATGTCTTCACCGCCCGGCTGGCGAACAAGACCAGCCCCAAGGCCGTGTTCCAACTCAACTAACCCCAGTCAGCCCCGCTAACCCCCGTCGGTAGGTGCCCTTTTGGGCGATCAAAAGGGCATCTGGGCCCACGCCGGCAGGGTTCCCTGGCCGAGCTTGCGAGGCGAGGGGGCCGGCGGGGAGCAACCGACGGGTGTTGGAGGGGGTTAGAGGAACCGGTCCAGCAGGCTGGCCTCGGCCATGCGGCTCAGGCCTTCCCTGACGGTCCTGGCGCGCTGGTCACCGATCCCGTCCACGGTCATGAGGTCATCGATCGTTGCCGCCATCAGGAACTGCAGGCCGCCAAAGTGGTCGACGAGCCGGTCGGCGACTGCCTTCGGCACGGCCTTAAGGCCGGAGAGCAGCCGGTAGCCGCGCGGCTGGACGACGGCGTCGAGGTTGGCCTCGCCGCCGGCGAAGCCGACGATCCCGGCGATCTTGCCGAGGTCAATCAGCTCGGTTGGGCCCAGGCTGACAAGGGCTTTGACCGCGTCGTCGATGTCCTCCGCCGTTGCGGCCGGGCCGGAGTAGTCGCGGATGATGACGTCGCTGCCCGGGCCGCGGCCCACGGTGAGCTCGTCCAGCTGCAGGGAGAGCAGGCGGCCGTCCTCGCCCAGTTCCAGGACGTACTGGGAGATTTCCTCGGAGATCCTGCGCACCATTTCCTGGCGCTGAAGCGTGACCGCGACGTCGCGGACCGTCACCATGGCCTCGATTTCCAGGGCGGAGAGCGAGCTGGTCACCTGGTCCAGGCGCGAGCGGTAGCGTTCCAGGGTTGCCAGGGCCTGGTTGGCGCGGGCCAGGACTTTCTCGGAGCCCTCCAGGACGTGGCGTAGTCCGTGCACGTACAGGGCGATGATCTGCATTGACTGGCTGACTGAGATGACCGGGACACCCGTCTGGATGGCCACTCGTTCCGCGGTCCGGTGCCTGGTGCCCGATTCCTGCGTTTCGATGCTCGAGTCCGGGACGAGCTGGACCGCCGCGCGCAGGATGTTGCTGGCATCCTTGTCGCAGACAATGGCACCGTCCATCTTCGCCAGTTCCCGCAGCCGGGTGGGGGAGAAGTCGATGCCGATCTCGAAGCCGCCCGAACAGATGGACTCGATGGTCCTGTCGATGCCCAGCACGATCAGCGCGCCGGTCCGTCCGCGGAGGATGCGTTCCAGGCCGTCGCGGAGGGCTGTGCCCGGTGCCACCCTGGCCAGAGTCGCCTTGAGCGCATCTTCAGGGCTCCGAGCCATAGATTTCCCCTTCAAAGGTGCAGGCGAGAGCCTGCAAGTGCGCCGGTTTCCAGGGTCCCCCGGCAGGATCAAAAGTACTCAGTTCCCCGCTCTCCCCATGATAGGGGCAAAGTACCGCAACTTCCGCACAGGCAAGCCTTAAAGTGGTCCATTGCGGCATGCCGCCGGAAGCCCCCGGAACGGCTGTCCCGGGTCCCGTCCGCGAAGGCATTTTGGCGCTGAATGGCCGCCGCTTCGTGCGCGGTCCGCGGCCTGCGATAAACTTGAGTCCTTGGGTGTACCGCGGGCTCTCCGCGCCGTGACCCGTCCACAGCCGCAGCGAAAGTAGCATCGTGTCTCAAGAAGTCCTCAGCCCCGCCCGAGTCCAGGAGATTCACAAGCAGGCGGCCCGGCGCCGGACTTTCGCGGTCATTTCGCACCCCGACGCCGGCAAATCCACCCTGACGGAGGCCCTTGCGCTGCACGCAAAGGTGATCGGCACGGCCGGCGCCTCCAGCGGCAAGGCCAACCGCAAGGAAACGGTCTCGGACTGGATGCAGATGGAAAAGGACCGCGGCATCTCCATCAGCTCCGCCGCCCTGCAGTTCGGCTACCGGGACACCGTCATCAACCTCCTGGACACCCCGGGCCACGCGGACTTCTCCGAGGACACCTACCGCGTGCTCGCAGCCGTGGACTGCGCCGTCATGCTGGTCGACGCCGCGAAGGGCCTGGAAACCCAGACCATGAAGCTCTTCGAGGTCTGCAAGCAGCGGAACCTGCCCATCATCACGGTCATCAACAAGTGGGACCGGCCCGGCCTGGACGCCCTGGCCCTCATGGACGAGATCACCGAGCGCACCGGACTGCAGCCCATGCCGCTGACCTGGGCCGTGGGCATCTCCGGCGACTTCCGGGGCGTCTGGGACCTGCGCAACGACCGCTTCGCGCAGTTCAAGCGGAACAACTCCGGCGCCAACATCGCCCTCACCGAATACTTCACCCCGGACGAGGCCGCGGCCAGCCAGGGCGAGGACTGGTCCAACGCCGTGGACGAGGCCGGGCTGGTCATCGAATCCAACCTGGCGTTCGACGTCCAGGCCTTCCATGCCGGCAAGGCGACGCCGATCCTCTTCAGCTCGGCCGCGCTGAACTTCGGCGTAAAGGAAATCCTCGACGCCCTCGTCGACTTTGCGCCGCCCGCTGCCCCGCGGCCCGACGTCGAAGGCGAGCCCCGCCCGGTCGATGCCCCGTTCGCCGGATTCGTCTTCAAGGTCCAGGCCGGCATGAACAAGGCCCACCGGGACCACGTTGCCTTCATCCGGGTCTGCTCCGGCATGTTTGAGCGCGGCATGGTGGTCACCCAGAGCCGGACAGGGAAATCCTTCGCCACCAAATACGCCCAGCAGGTCTTCGGCCGCGAACGCGAGGTGATCGACGAGGCATTCCCGGGCGATGTGGTTGGCCTCGTCAACGCCTCCTCCCTCCGGGTGGGGGACAGCCTGTTCCTGGACCAGCCGGTGGAGTTCCCGGCGATCCCGCTGTTCGCCCCGGAGCACTTCCAGGTGGCGCGCTCCAAGGACCCTAGCCGGTTCAAGCAGTTCCGCCGCGGCATCGAACAACTCGAGCACGAGGGCGTTATCCAGGTGCTCCGCTCCGATATCCGCGGCGACCAGGCGCCCGTCCTTGCCGCCGTCGGCCCCATGCAGTTCGAAGTCGTCGAAGACCGCATGGCACACGACTTCAGCGCCCCGATGCGGCTGGAACGACTCCCGTATTCCATGGCCCGGATCTCGACCGCCGACGCCATGCCGGCGCTGGCCAACGTCCCCGGCGCCGAAGTCCTGTTGCGCTCTGACGGGGAATATCTGGCCCTGTTCAACGACGTCTGGGCCCTGCGCCGGATCGAAAAGAACCACCCTGACCTCACCCTGGTGCCGATCGGGACCCACAACCCCGCGAAATAGCGGCAGGACGCCGGGCCGGAAGACCGCCCGGACGTCTTCCGAAATCCGGTTTCCGCGCTATCATAAGTAAGCTTGCTTATGATGCGGGTGCCGGGATCAGTTTTCCGGCTTTGGACTGATCCGCCCGATTCCAGCGGCGGCCCCATTAGAGGGACCACGTAGACCTTTTGACAACCATGGACCCCGGTTTCCTGCTCAGCGGGCGCTACCGGATCGAAGAACTCATTGGCCGGGGCAGCCAATCGAGTGTGTACCGTGCCACGGACGAGGTCCTGGGACGCGAAGTGGCGGTCAAACTTTTCCGCGACGGCACTGTGGACGAGGAACGGACCCGCAGGCAAAGCGAGGAAGTGCGGATCCTGGCAGGGATGGCCCACCACGCCCTCGTGACACTGTTCGACGCCGGGACCGACCTGAGTGACCCGAGCCGCCGGCTCAGCTATCTGGTGATGGAACTCGTCCGCGGCCCCGACCTCCGGCGCCGCTCGGCCGAGGGCCCGCTTTCGGCGGCCCACATGGCGCTGATCGGGCACGATCTCGCCGACGGACTGGCGCACATCCACCACCACGGCATCATCCACCGGGACGTCAAACCGGCCAACATCCTGCTGGTGGACTACAGCGCCGAGGACCGGCGTCCACGCGCCAAACTCAGCGACTTCGGCGTGGCCATCACCGTCCGCGAGGGCCACTGCGGCGACCCCGACGACAGCTCCGGCACCCCGGCCTACCTCAGCCCCGAACAGGCCGCCGGTGAACCGGCCGGCCCTGCCAGCGATGTCTATTCGCTGGGGCTGGTCCTGCTGGAAGGCCTGACCGGGAAAATGGCGTACCCCGGCGCGCCGGTCCAGTCCGCCCTGGCCCGGCTGCTCCAGGACCCGCACATCCCCGAAGAGCTGGCGCCCCTGTGGTCGGTCCTGCTGACCTCCATGCTGGACAGGGATCCGGCGGCCCGCCCGCCGGCCCGGGAAGTGTCCCTGGCCCTGCGCCAGGAAGTCATCAATGGCGCGGGTCGCCACCGCAGGGAAGCGGCCGCGCTGCTGACCGACGAAGACGGGCGGATGCAGGCGGTCGGGCGGTACGGGATCCTCGACACTCCCGCGGATGGCGCCTTCGACCGGATCGCGGCGCTGGCCGCACGCATGTTCTCGGTGCCCGTGGCAATTGTCAGTGTTGTGGACCATGACCGGATCTGGTTCAAGTCCCACCACGGCACGGACGTTACCGAGATCGGCCGGGACCCCGGGTTGTGCGCCTCCGCCGTCCTGCAAGGGGATGCCTGGATTGTCCGGGACGCCATCAACGATCCCCGGACGCTGTCCAACCCTCTCGTGGCCGGCGAGTTCGGCCTGCAGTTCTATGCAGGGGTGCCGTTGCGCACTCCGGACGGCTACAACCTGGGCACCTTGTGCATCCTGGACCGTGAGCCCCGAGACTTCAGCGATGAGGACACCGCTGCGCTGGAGGACCTGGCGGCGCTCGTGATGCACGACCTGGAGCTGCGGCTCCACAGCCGGCGGGCGCTCGCCGGGTAATCCGGGGCCCGCCGCCGGGCGCCGGCCTCGCCGGCCGCTGCTGCCCGCCGCCGGCCCCCGAAGTCGGTGCCGACGTCGAACGCCGGCCTCGCCCGGCCGCCTACCGCCGGCCGGCGTGCAGGGCCAGTTCGAGTTCGAAGCGCGCCGTTGGATCCTCGAGGGCGTCGCCGAAGAGCTCGCGCAGCTGCGCGGCCCGGTAGCCCACGGTCTGCGGGTGGATCCCGAGCTCGGCGGCCACAGGTGCCCGCTGGCCCCAGTGCCGCAGCCAGGAGAGCAGCGTTTCGGCGAGCCGCTCGCGTTGCGCGGGCCGGAGCCCTTCGAGCGGCGCGAGCCGCCGGGTGGCCAGTTCGGTGATTGCCGAGGGCTCCGCTCCGAGAATCACCTGCGCCAAATGCTCGTCGGCCCAGATCGGGGGATCGTCCGGCCCTTCGCGCGGAGGCAGCGCCGCGGCCGCCAGCACGGCCAGCCGCAGTGAATCCGGAACCCTCTCCCAGCCGCCGGACGGCCCCACGGAGGCGCCGCGCCCCTTCAGGGCACGGTCCAGGTCCTCCCGGGCGGACTGCGATTTCCGCGCCGGAACCAGGGCCACGACGTCGGTCTCGCGCTCAATCACTAGGGTGCCTGGACCGAGGCGCAGCCGCAGCCCGGCTGCCCGGTCCAGCGGAAGCGTCACCACCGCCATGCGCTGGGGCAGGGACCAGTCCGCCATCGCCGCCGTCTGGCGCAGGGCCGCCTCGTCGGCCTGGCCGAGCAGGAGCAGGTCCAGCAGTTCTGTGCGTCGCCGGTCCACCGCTCCGGCGCGTTCGGATTGTTCAAAGGCGTAGGCCTCGGCGCTGACCGCCGACAGCTCATCGATGTACGCGAGGATCGATTCGCCCAGATCCACCACGACGCCCTGGCCCAGGTGGTGTTCCACGGAAACCTTGGACATTTCCCGGAAGGTCACGCGGGCACCCATCCGGTAGGCGCTCAGGAGCGCGTCCATGCTCCGCCCCTGCCGGAACTCGCCGCTGCCCAGCCCGGCCACCAGCTCCCGGCTTTCCTCGGACAACGCCGGCAGCCGGGTCCCGGGCAGTTGCAGGAACCGGTCCAGCGCCGCGGCCACGCCCCTTCTCAGGCCCCTGCCGAAGCGCCCCTCAATCGGCCTGGCGTACGCCGGAACGAGCTGGGGGACGGCCTCGATGATCGCCTCGACGATGCCGGGCATCCTGGGACGCAGCATGTCGCTGACCTCCCGCGGCAGGGCCAGCCATGGCGGATCGTAGGCGGGGGCGGGGCCGGCGGGCTCCCTGGCAGGGGATGCGTTCATGGACAATCCGATGAGTTGTTGCGGCGGGATAGTTTTCTCGAGTCGATCGTATGCCTTGGGTGAAGAAGTATGGCCCAATCTGACATAAGCTTGGTGAATGATCCGGCTCCGTAAGCTGGCGCGCGCCGCATCTCTACTGACCACCCCCCTAGCTCCAGAAGACATTCTGTCGCTGTTCAATCCTGTGTTTTCCGCCCGCCAATTGCGCGGCGTGGTTACCAAGGTGGTTCCAGAAACGGCCGATTCCGCCACCATTTTCTTCCGTCCCGGCCGCGGCTGGCAAGCGCATCTTGCCGGCCAGTGGGCCCGTATTGGCGTCGAGCTCGACGGCGTCCGCCACTGGCGGTCCTATTCGCTCAGCGCCCCCGCCGGACAGGATCCGGCAATCACCGTTACCGACATGGGCGCCGTCTCCGGGGCCCTCGTGCGCGGCACCAAACCGGGCGACGTCCTGTTCCTGGCGCCTCCGCAGGGCGACTTCGTCCTGCCGGAACACCCGCGCCCGCTGCTCATGCTCACAGCCGGCAGCGGAATCACGCCGGTGATGTCGATGATCCGCACCCTCGTGCCGCACCGCCCCGACTCCGACGTCGTCCTGATCCATACCGCCCGCACCGCCGCGGACACCATCTTCCGTGAAGAACTCGCCGAGCTCGCCGACCAGTTCCCCAACCTGCGCGTCACGCACTGGTTCACCGGGGAGCGCGGACGGCTGGACTTCACCTCTGCCGCCGACCTGGACCGGCTGTGCCCGGACTGGCGCCAGCGCGCCGCCTACGCATGCGGCCCGGAAGGCTTCCTCAACGACGCCGAGGCGCTGTGGGAAGCCGAAGCCGAGGACGCTCAGCAGGCCGCGGCGGCCCGGGCGGGCACCCTGACGATCGAACGCTTCAGCACCAGCCTCGCCGGCGGTGCCGGGCACGACGGCGGACTGGTCACCTTCGAGGCCTCCGACCGCGAAGTCGAGGCAGACGGGGACACCCCGCTGCTCGATGTCGGCGAGGACGCCGGCATCCTGATGCCCAGCGGCTGCCGCATGGGCATTTGCCACAGCTGCCTCATCCCGCTGCGTGCCGGCCAGGTCCGTGACCTTCGCACGAACGAAGTGCACGGCGAGCCCGGCCAACTAATCCAGACGTGCGTGTCGGCAGCCGCCGGCCCCGTTAACCTCGACCTCTGAGGAGTATCACCGCATGACGATTGTTTCCAACAAACCGGATATTTCCGACAACGACGCCACCGCCGCAGGCGGTACAGACGGGTCAGCCGCCGGCGCCCCAGCAGCAGAGGTGCGAACGGCCGCGAAGACGCGGCCCGGCGCCCTGGCCGAGACCGGCAGCCCGTTGCTGCGCCCGCCCGCGGCCGCCCACCTCTCCGACGAGCAGGTGGCGGAGCTGGGGCGCGAACTCGACGCCATCAAGGACGACATCCTCGCCAAGCGCGGCGCATCTGACGCCGCCTACATCCGGCGGATGATCAAGATCCAGCGCGGCCTGGAGCTCTCCGGCCGTGCCCTGCTGCTGGTCAGCAAGAAGAAGCCCGCCTGGATCGCCGGCACCACACTGCTGAGCTTCGCCAAGATCCTGGAAAACATGGAACTCGGGCACAACATCCTGCACGGCCAGTGGGACTGGATGCGGGACCCGGACATCCACTCCACCACGTGGGAATGGGACTTCGTCACCCCCGCACGCTCCTGGCAGCACACCCACAACGATCTCCACCACCGCTGGACAAATGTGGTCGGCAAGGACAACGACATCGGATACAACCTGCTGCGGATGGATCCGGACCAGGAATGGACGCCCTTCAACCTGGGCAATCCGCTCTACAACGCACTGCTGGCACCCGTCTTCGAGTGGGGCATCGCGATCTACGACCTCGAACTGGTGGACTACAAAGAGGGCCGGAAATCCAAGGAAGCCCTGACCAAGGACCTGAAGGCCCTCGGCCGCAAGGCCCTGACGCAGTTCACCAAGGACTACGCCGCCACGCCCGCCGTCGCCATGCTGACCGGTTCCGGCAAACAGGCCCTCTACGGCACCCTGACCGCCAACGCCGTCCGCAACGTGTGGGCGCACGCGGTGATCTTCTGCGGCCACTTCCCCGAAGGCACTGACACCTTCACCGAGGAAATGGTGGAAGGCGAGACCCGCGGCGACTGGTATGTGCGCCAGATGATCGGCTCGGCCAACATCTCCGGCTCCAAGTTCATGCACCTCATGACCGGCAACCTCTCGCACCAGATCGAGCACCACCTGTTCCCGGACCTGCCCTCGAACCGCTACGCGGAAGTGGCACCGAAGGTGCAGGAGATCTGCAAGCGCTACGGACTGCCGTACACCACGGGTCCGCTGCTGAAGCAGGTCGGTTCCACGTGGGCCAAGGTCTTCAAGCTGGCCCTGCCTCCGAAGAAGGCCTAGCCGGCCGGGCCCAACTTCCAGGGCCCAGCGGCCCGGTTTGAACGCCGGGTTTGAATGCCGGGTTTAAATGATTGACCAGAGGGGCGTCTGCCATCGCGGCAGGCGCCCCTCTGTCGTGCGCCCCCTCCGTTGTAACGGCGTATGCGGGCCGGGGGCTCAGGACTTGCTCGCCATCCCAAGAACGTGGGCAAGCCGCGGGTTGCCGGGGAGGACCGAAAAGCCAAAGCGCTCGAGGCCCTGCACGGTGAGGCCGGCCCCGGCGATCACGGCGGCTGTGTCGCGGTTCGGGTGGCAGCCGCCTGCCACCCGGCTCCATAGCGGGGTGACCAGGTCTTCGGCGGCGCCCAGGACGCGGTGTGCGGAGCGGACGTGTTCATAGAACAGCAGCAAGCCGCCGGGGCGCAGGACCCTGACCACCTCCGCCAGCGCGGCGGACTGGTCCGCCACGCTGCACAGCACCAAACTGGAGACGACGACGTCCACCGAGGCGTCCGCCGCCGGCAGCGCTTCCGCCACGCCGTCTTTCACCCTGACAGGCACCGGTGCCTTGCTCGCGGCGGCGAGGGCCAGCCCCCGGAGCGTGGGGTCCGGTTCGAGGGCCAGCACACCGGTCACCGCTGAAGGGTAAAACGCGAAGGTGGCCCCGTAGCCCGCCCCGATTTCGATGACGACGCCGTGAGCCGCTGCCACGAGCCGCCGGCGGTGCTCCGTTGCCCCGCGGGCATCCATCCGCGGACCCACGCGGGCATAGGATCTCCCGAAGGATGACTCGCGGCGGCTGGTTTCCGGCATGGGGGCGTCCTTGCGGTCAGCCGACAGCGGCCGGGTTGAGCTTGAGCCTGCGCAGCAACTGGGCGTTGAGGGCAACCACAATGGTCGACGCCGACATCATCACGGCGCCCGCGGCGGGGGAGAGGACGATCCCCGCGAAGGCGAGGACCCCGGCCGCCAGCGGCACCGAGATGATGTTGTATCCGGTGGCCCACACGAGGTTTTGCCACATCTTCCGGTAGCTCGCCTTGGACAGATCCAGCATCGACAGCACGGCCCGCGGATCGTTGCCGGCCAGGACCACGCCCGCGGATTCCACTGCCACATCCGTGCCGCCGCCAATCGCGATCCCCACCTCCGCCCGTGCCAGTGCGGGGGAGTCGTTGACGCCGTCGCCCACCATGGCCACTTTCAGTCCGCGGCCCTGCAGTTCCGCCACCTTCTTGTCCTTGTCGGCGGGGAGGACCTCGGCGAACACTTCATCGATGGCAAGTTCCGCGGCGACGGCGTGCGCCACCTGGCGGGCGTCGCCGGTGACCATGGCCACCTTGATGCCGCGTGCCTGGAGGGCCCGGACGGCCTGGCGGGACTCGGGCCGCACGGCATCCTCGAGGCTGACAGCGCCCACGACTGTGCCGCCGTCGACGATGTGGAGCACCGCCGCGCCGCGCTCCAGCCAGGCGCCGGTGGTGGCGGCCAAAGACCGCGGTTCCTGCAAACCCAGCTCCCGGAGCAGGGCCGGGCCGCCCACCTGGACCGTGCGGCCATCGACCGTGGCGCGGACTCCGCGGCCGGTCAGCGAGGTGAACCCGTCCGCCGTCGGAATCTTTAGTCCCCGGTCCCGGGCGGCGGCAACGATCGAGCGGGCCAGCGGATGTTCGCTGTCCGCCTCCACGGCGGCCGCGAGTCCAAGCACTGCGTCCTGGCCGGCTGCTGTGCCCGTGCCTGCGGCGGCGACCTCCTTGAGCTCCGGCTCGCCCCTGGTCAGGGTTCCGGTCTTGTCGAACAGCACGACGTCGACTGTCCGCATGCGCTCCAGCGCCATCCGGTTCTTGATCAGGACGCCCGCCCGGGCCGCCCGCTCAGTGGAGATGGCGATGACGAGCGGGATGGCAAGCCCCAGCGCGTGGGGGCATGCGATCACGAGCACGGTCACAGTGCGGGTGACGGCGTCGGTGACGCTGCCCATCAGGGTCCAGAAGATGAAGGTCAGGACGCCGGTGCCGGCGGCGAAGTAGAAGAGGAACGCCGCAGCCCGGTCGGCGAGGGCCTGGGCCCGGGAGGAGGATGCCTGTGCCTCGGCCACGAGGCGCTGGATCCCGGCCAGGGCGGTGTCCTCGCCGATGGCTGACACCCGGACCCGCACGGAACTGTCCGTGGCGATGGTACCGGCCACCACGGGATCACCGGGTGTTCGCAGGACGGTCTTTGATTCGCCGGTGATCATCGATTCGTCGAAGTCGGCCTGGCCGTCGCTGACCGTGCCGTCGGCCGGCATCCGGCCGCCGGGGCGGACCAGGATGGTGTCCCCGGCGCGGAGCTGGGAGACGCTGACAGTCTCCAAGCCGGCGTCCGTGACACGTTCCGCCTCATCGGGCAGCAGCGCCGCCAGGGCGTCCAGTGCGCCTTGGGCCGAGCCGAGGGCGCGCATCTCGATCCAGTGGCCCAGCAGCATGATGGGGACCAGCAGCGCCAGCTCCCACCAGAAGTCGAGATCGAAACCGCCGATGCCGAGGCTGGTCACCCAGGAGGCGATGAAGGCGACGCTGATGGCCATGGCGATCAGCAGCATCATGCCCGGCTTACGGGTCTTCAGTTCATTGAGCCCGCCCTTGAGGAACGGCCGGCCGCCGTAAAGGAAGATCACCGTACCGAACACGGGCGGGATCCAGGCAGAGCCGGGAAAGGCGGGAGGTGCGTAGCCCAGGAGCTCCGCGAACATGGGGCTGAAGAAGAGCACCGGCACGGCCAGGGCCAGCGTCAGCCAGAACCTGTCCCTGAACATGGCGACGCTGTGCCCGGCGTGTTGGCCGTGGCTGTGCACGGTGTGGTCGTCCCCGGCGGAGCCTGCGGTGGCAGGGACGGCGGCGGGGGAGGCGCCCGGCTTCGCAGCATGGTTACCGTGCGGCGTCGGGTGCGTGCCTTGATTCTGGATGCCCTGGTCCGCGCCTGGGCTGCTGTGCCGGTGTTCCATGGTGCGTGCTCCTGAAGGAAGTTCAGTCATCTGCGGCTACGCCAAAGATACCCCCGGGGGGTATCTTTGGCAAGAGCTTATCTGTTTCAGCGGACCTGGATGACACGCATCATCCCGCGCGCCGCGGCCTCCGCGGCGTCAGCTGATCAGCAGCCCCAGCGCCTCGGCCAGGTGGCCGACCTCGCGGACCGAAAAGCCCGCGGGAACCGGGCCGTGCCCGTTCGGGCTGGCCGGCACCACGGCATGGGTGAAGCCGAGCCGGTGCGCCTCCTGGATGCGCTGATTAATGCCGGGCACTGGACGGACTTCGCCGGCCAGGCCCACCTCGCCGAACGCTATCAGCCGCTGGGGGAGCGGCTTCCTGGCCTTGGCGGAAGCCACCGCCAGGGCCACGGCGAGGTCCGTGGCGGGTTCGCTGAGCTTGACCCCGCCGACCGTTGCGACATAGGAGTCGTCCTTGTGCAGCAGGCAGCCGGCGCGCTGCTGCAGGACGGCCAGCAGCATGGCCACGCGCGAGCTGTCCAGTCCGCTGGTGGCGCGGCGCGGCTGGGAGCTGGCGCTCTCGGCGAGCAGCGCCTGCACCTCGGCCAGCAGCGGGCGGCGGCCCTCCAGCGTGACCGTGATGCAGGTTCCCGAAACGGGCTCCTTGGTCCGTGAAACGAACAGTCCACTGGGATCGGCGAGGCCCTCGATGCCGTCCTCGTTCAAATCGAAGCAACCGACGTCGTCGGTAGGTCCGTAGCGGTTCTTGACGGCGCGCAGCAGCCGCAGCCGCGAGTGCCGTTCGCCCTCGAACTGGCAGACGACGTCCACGAGGTGTTCCAGCAGCCGGGGCCCGGCGATGGAGCCGTCCTTGGTCACGTGCCCGACCAGCAGCGTGGTCATGTTGCGGCGCTTGGCCGCGGCGATCAGGGAGGCCGCGACCTCGCGCACCTGGGACACCCCACCGGCGCTGCCCTCGACGTCGGCGCTGCTGAGGGTCTGCACGGAGTCCACCACCAGCAGCCGCGGTTCCAGCTTCTCCACCTGCCCCAGGGCCTGCCCGAGGTCCGTTTCGGCGGACAGATACAAGGATTCGGCCACGGCGTCGATCCGGTCCGCGCGGAGCTTGACCTGGGCGGCGGATTCCTCACCGGTGATGTAGAGGACGTCCTGCGCCGTGCGGGCGAACTTGGCCGCGACATCCAGCAGCAGCGTGGATTTGCCCACCCCGGGTTCGCCCGCGAGGAGGATGACGGCGCCGGGCACCAGCCCGCCGCCGAGCACGCGGTCGAGTTCATCCACCCCGGTGGGCAGGAAAGCGGCAGTGGTGGCGTCGACGTCGGCGATCCGGCGGGCCGGTTCAAGGACCGTAGTGGCCGCCGTCGTCCGGGCGACGGCGGTGCCGGTCTCCTCCACGCTGCCCCACGCCTGACACTCGCCGCAGCGGCCCACCCATTTGGCCGTAGTCCAGCCGCATTCGGCGCATTTGTAGCCGGGTGCCTTCGGCCCCCGGGAAGTCTTCGTAGCCATTGGTCCACACTATCGGGGCCCAGCGACAACCAAGGGCGCCGGCGGTGGGGTCAGCAGTGCCAGGGCGGGCTACAGCGGGGGAAGAATGTCCCGGGCTTCCTTGGAATCCAGCCCGGCGGCCTCCAGTAGGTCCACCATGAGCGGGCGGAACAGCATGACCACCGTTTCGCCCTCAAGCAGCTGGACGTCCAGCATCCGCGGATGCAGGCGGACGGCGATCTCCCGCAGCTCGGACCGGGCCGTGCGCAGGTGGGCGCGGCGGGCGCCGTCGTGGACTTCCGCCAGGCCGCGCGAGAGCTCGTCAACGGCGGCGGCCGTCTCCTGCAGGACCTCGGAAATGTTCTGGGTGGCCTCGTCCGAGAGCGCCGCATGGTTGATGGCGCTGGTCAGGCGGCGCGCAAAGACCCGGCTGTTGCGCAGCGCGAGGTCGATGTAGTCCAGTGACTGCTCCATATGGTCCAGCTCTTCCCGGTGCCGCCGGTAGGCGGGGGCCAGGGTTGCCACTTCGCCGGAGGCGCGCAGCGACTGGCGCATGGCGTCGACGAGGGGCTGGCAGTTCCGGCCCCGGATGAGGGCATGCCAGGCCTGGGTGGAGTCGCTGTAGCTCAGCGCCGACGCGCATTCCCGCAGCACCTCGGCGAGCTCGTGCAGGAGCTTCTTGACGTCACTGCGGGGTTCGCGCCGGGGGTCCTTGGGAACGAGGATGGTCACCAGGAGCGCGAATACCCCGCCCACCACGGCGTCGATGCTGCGGGTGAAAGGCCCCCCGAGGGGCGCGGGCAGGAGCACCACGAGCACGGACTGCAGGCCCAGCTGGGTGGTGAAGATCGTCCCGCTGTCCAGGAACCTGGCCAGCAGGATGGAGAAAAGGAGCACGACGGCGGCCTGCCAGATTCCGGAGCCCAGCCAGTGCAGCAGCAGGTCCCCGACCACGATTCCGATTGTGCAGCCCATGCCCACCTCGATGACGCGGCGCAGCCGGGGGTCGCGGGAAAACCCGAGGGCAATCAGGGCTGACGTCGCCGCAAACAACGGCGCGGAATGGCCCAGGACGTATTCGGCGAACGCGTAGGCGCCGACGGCGCAAGCGGTCATCTGGATGGCCGGGACCAGGGAGTTCCGGCTCCGGACAAAGCCGGTCCGGACCCGGCCGCGCAGGAATCGTGCGCTTGCGGTGAGTCCAGTCGCGGAGGCCATGCCCTCCAGTCTATTTGCTGCCCGGGGGCGGCCGTTCGCGGCAGGCCGTTCGCGGCAGGACGGAGCCCGGGCCAATCAGCCGGGACAGCACCCGCCATCACACTGAAGCCGATACGACTGTGACGCACAGAACACAATGCCTGCCCGGCATATGTAAGCCAATAGCCCTGCGTCGTTAACCGGCTGTTCACTTTGGTCCGCAATTCTCTTTACCTGGGCCACCTACGGTCGGTAAAGGTACAAACCGTACGCATCCCTGCGGGCCTTCTCCTGGCCCGGCACTCACAGCCCTGGAAGGGGTACAACTCAGTGAAGGCACTCCGCTTCGGCCGCAACGCGGCTATCGCTGTAATCGCCGTCGGCGCACTCGCGCTGACCGCCTGCGGTTCGGACAACGCAACCAACACGGCCCAGACCACGGCGCCGTCCGCCTCGGGTCCCGCGGTCACCGGCACCCTGACCGGTATCGGTTCTTCCGCCCAGGGCGCAGCCATGGATGTCTGGAAGACCAACTTTGCTTCAGCCAACCCGGGCGCCAATGTGCAGTACTCCCCGGACGGTTCCGGCGCCGGACGCAAGGCGATCCTTGACGGCTCGGCCCAGTTCGCCGGCTCGGATGCCTACCTCAAGGATGAAGAGCTCGCCAGCTCCAAGGAAAAGTGCGGTCCCGACGGGGCCATCGACATCCCGGTCTACATTTCCCCGATCGCCGTGGCCTTCAACCTGCCTGGCATCATGGACCTGAAGCTTGACGCTCCCACCGTTGCCAAGATTTTCCGCGGCGAGGTCGCCAACTGGAACGACCCCGCCATCGCGGCACTGAACCCGGGCGTCACGCTTCCGGACCTCAAGGTCACCCCGGTGAACCGCTCCGATGACTCCGGCACCACCACCAACTTCACGGACTACCTCGCCGCCGTCGCCCCTGAGGTTTGGACCGACAAGGCCGCCGGCATCTGGCCCGCGAGCCTGAAGGGCGAGAACGCCAAGGGCACCTCCGGCGTCGTCAAGACTGTCACCGACACCCCCGGCGCCGTGACCTACGCCGACGACTCCGCTGTGAGCGGCAAGCTCGGTACCGCGCAGATCAAGGTCGGCGACTCCTTCACGAAGATCTCCGCCGATGCCGCTTCCAAGGCAGTCGACGAGGGCAAGCCGGTTGAAGGCCGCAGCGCCAACGACCTCGCCATCAAGCTGGACCGCACCACCACGGTCGCAGGCGCCTACCCGATCGTTCTGGTGTCGTACCACATCGTCTGCACCACCTACGACACCCAGGCCACCGCTGACCTGGTCAAGGCGTTCGTCAAGTACGCCGCTTCCGACGCGGGCCAGCAGTCCGCCGCCGACGCCGCCAAGTCGGCGCCGCTGTCCAAGACCCTCCAGGACAAGGCAATCGCTGCCGTCGAAACCGTCAAGGCCAAGGCCTAGGGTTACGCTGCACCGCGAGGCATAGTGGAAACACGAGCCTAATCAAGGTTCCCTGCATCATGGCGGCCGTCACCGGCGGCCGCCATGGAGCAGGGAACCGACGCGTTTGTTCCATACATCAAGATTTGCCGGGCGCCGGCCGCGGGGCTTTCCGCAGCCGGCAGCCGGATCCCGATCCAAACCGAAGGGCCGTGAAGTGACCACCACCTCCCTGACCAAGTCCCGGGGCGCAGGCCACGTCGGTGACAAAGTCTTTTCCGCAGCCACCTTGGCGGCAGGGTGTCTGATCCTCGTCGTGCTCTTCGGCGTGGCACTGTTCCTGGTTATCCAGGCGTTCCCGGCCCTCGTGGCTTCGCCGGACAAGATCCAGGGCGGCGAAGGATTCTTCACCTACATCTGGCCGCTCGTCATCGGCACCCTCATCGCATCGGTGATCGCCCTCGTGATCGCGACGCCGATCGCGATCGGCGTCGCGCTGTTCATCTCGCACTTCGCACCTCGCAAGCTCGCCTCCGGCCTGGGCTACGTGATTGACCTGCTCGCAGCAATTCCTTCCGTGGTTTACGGTGCCTGGGGCGTTGCGTTCCTGGCCCATGAAATCTCCCCGGCCTACAACTGGCTGGCCAACAACATGGGCTGGCTGCCGATCTTCCAGGGTCCCGCTTCTGCCACCGGAAAGACCATCCTCACGGCCGGGATCGTGCTCGCCGTCATGGTCCTGCCGATCATCACGTCCCTGAGCCGCGAAATTTTCCTGCAGACCCCCAAGTTGCACGAAGAGGCCGCGCTTGCGCTCGGGGCCACCCGCTGGGAGATGATCCGGATGACCGTGCTGCCGTTCGGCCGGCCCGGAATCATCAGCGCCGTGATGCTGGGACTAGGCCGGGCCCTCGGCGAGACCATGGCCGTGGCGCTGGTCCTGTCCTCCGGAGCCCTGACCGCCAGCCTGATCCAGAGCGGCAACCAGACCATCGCCGCCGAGATTGCCCTGAACTTCCCCGAGGCCAGCGGGCTCAAGGTCAGCACGCTGATCGCCGCCGGCCTGGTGCTGTTCGTCATTACCCTCGGCGTGAACATGATTGCCCGCGGGATTATCACCCGGCACAAAGAATTCTCGGGAGCCAACTAAATGACCTCCACCCTGACTCCGGTACGCAAGCGCTCGGCACTGACCAAGGGCCAGCTGCCCAAGGCTGCGCCGTACATTGTCCTGGCCGTTGCCCTGGTCCTCGGCGCGGCGATCCTGGCGCTGATCGGCTTCAATGCCTTCGGCTGGGCAATCGTCTCCGCCATCCTCTTCGCCGCCGGCCTGGTGGGCTGGAGCCTGGTTGTGGAAGGCGCCCGCAAAGCCAAGGACAAGCTGGCCACCTGCCTGGTTGTGGGCGCCTTCCTGGCTGCCCTGCTGCCCCTGTTCTCGGTGATCTGGACCGTGCTGGTCAACGGGCTCCCCGGGCTCCTGGACCCCGGATTCCTCACCACCTCCATGAACGGGGTCACCGGCGCCTTCGACAACAAGACGGTCGAGGAAGGCGCCCCCTTGCTGGGCGGCATCTACCACGCGCTCATGGGCACACTGCTGATTACGGTGCTCGCCACCATCATCTCGGTCCCCGTGGGCCTGCTGACCGCGATTTACCTCGTGGAATACGGCGAGGACCGCGCGCTGGCCCGGGCCATCACCTTCTTCGTGGACGTCATGACCGGCATCCCCTCGATCGTCGCCGGCCTGTTCGCCGCGGCCGCCTTCTTCGCCGTGGTCGGCCCGGGCACCAAGACAGGCGCCGTTGCCGCCGTCGCACTTTCGGTGCTGATGATCCCGGTGGTGGTCCGCTCCAGCGAGGAAATGCTCAAGATCGTGCCGAACGAACTCCGCGAGGCCGCCTACGCCCTCGGCGTCCGCAAGTGGCGGACCATCCTCAAAGTGGTCCTCCCGACGGCGATCTCCGGCATCGCGTCCGGCATCACCCTGGCGATCGCCCGCGTGATCGGCGAAACCGCACCGATTCTGGTCACCGCCGGATTCGCTACCACCATCAACACCAACGTGTTCAGCGGCTGGATGGCCTCCCTGCCGACGTTCATCTACACCCAAATCCTGAACCCCACCTCGCCGTCCAACCCGGATCCGTCCTCCCAGCGGGCCTGGGGCGCGGCCCTGGTGCTCATCATCCTGGTGATGCTGCTCAATCTTGGCGCCCGCCTGATCGCCCGCATGTTCGCCCCCAAGACAGGCCGCTAGGCCACCGCCGCGCCCGCCGCCCATACCTCCAGCAAGTGAAGGAACACCATGTCTAAGCGCATCGACGTCAAGGACCTGAACGTCTACTACAGCAAATTCCTGGCCGTCGAAGACGTCAACATCAACATCGAGGCCAAATCCGTCACTGCCTTCATCGGCCCCTCGGGCTGCGGCAAGTCCACCTTCCTGCGCACC
This sequence comes from Arthrobacter sp. P1_B3, assembly GCF_056406615.1. Taxonomy (NCBI): domain Bacteria; kingdom Bacillati; phylum Actinomycetota; class Actinomycetes; order Micrococcales; family Micrococcaceae; genus Arthrobacter; species Arthrobacter sp. P1_B3. The sequence goes on from NZ_JBFTZV010000001.1 coordinate 374,813, forward strand.
CTGAACCGCATGCACGAGGTCATCCCCGGTGCGAGGGTTGAGGGCGAGGTGCTGCTGGACGGTGACAACCTGTACGGGCCCGGCGTTGACCCGGTCACGGTCCGTTCCCAGATCGGCATGGTGTTCCAGCGACCCAACCCGTTCCCCACCATGTCCATCCGGGACAACGTGCTGGCCGGCGTGAAGCTGAACAACACGAAGATCTCCAAGGGCGAGGCCGATGTCCTGGTGGAGCGCTCCCTGCAAGGGGCGAACCTGTGGAACGAGGTCAAGGACCGTCTGGGCAAGCCCGGCTCCGGACTCTCCGGTGGCCAGCAGCAGCGCCTGTGCATTGCCCGCGCTATAGCCGTGGAGCCCCAGGTGATCCTCATGGACGAGCCCTGCTCCGCCTTGGACCCGATCTCGACGCTGGCCATTGAGGACCTCATCAACGAGCTCAAGGACCAGTACACGGTGGTGATCGTGACCCACAACATGCAGCAGGCTGCCCGCGTGTCGGACAAGACGGCCTTCTTCAACATTGCCGGTACCGGCAAGCCGGGCAAGCTGATCGAGTTCGGCGACACCCCGACGATCTTCAGCAACCCGACCGAGAAGGCCACCGAGGACTACGTCTCCGGCCGCTTCGGATAACCGGCGAGGCCCTTACAGGCGGGCCACCGGCGAGAGCGCCAGCTGAAGGACGAACGCGGCGCCGGCGGTGGCAATCGGGGTCAGGACCCAGAACGCCAGGATGCGGATCACCAGCCGGCGGTTGGTGTCCGGGAAATTCTGGTTGGCGCCGGCGCCGAGGGTTGCCGCCGTCACCGTGTGCGAGGTGGAGACGGGCCAGTGCAGCCCGATCGCGCCCACGAGCAGCATTACCGTGCTGAACATTTGCGCGACAAAGCCGCGCAGGGGGTCGATCCGGGTCAGCCGGTAGCCGATGGTGTACGAAATCCGCCAGCCCCCTGCCAGGGTCCCGGCAGCCATCATGACGGCCGTCAGCAGGGCCACCCAGACGGGCACGGATCYGCCGTCGGAGAGCCCGGCCGCGAGCAGCGCCAGGATCACCACCGCGCTGGTGCGCTGGCCGTCCTGCAGCCCGTGGCCGAAGGCGACGGCGCCGGCAGCGATGGCCTGGGCCCGCCGGGAGCGGGTGTTGACGACGTTGGGCGGCGTGTAACGGCCGGCCCAGCCGGCAGGCCAGACCAGCAGGAACGACCCGACATATGCGATCACCGGTGAGACCAGCAGCGGGATCACCACCTGGGACAGGAGCGAGGCGTCAACGCCCGTCACGGGGTTACCGCCGACGGCGACGCTCGCGACCCCCGCCCCGGCGAGCCCGCCGACCAGGGCGTGCGTGGAGGACGCCGGGATGCCGCGCCACCACAAGTACAGGCCCCAAAAGATAGCGCTGAGCAGCCCGGCCAGGAGGATCGTCAGGCCGTTCGTGCCCGGCGGCAGTGACAGCCACGCCTGGCTCACGGCCAGCGTCAGGGCGGCGCTGAGACTGGCGCCGATGAAGTTGAACAGGCTTGCCAGCAGCACCGCCACTGTTGGAGTCAGCGCCCGCGTCCGCACGGCCAGGGCCACCGACGAGGACGCATCCCTGAAGCCGTTGAGAAATGCGAAGACCCCGGCGCTGAGCAGCACCAGGGCAAGGAAGAACATCACCACGTCAGGATTCCTTGACGATGATGCTGCCCACCTGCGTGGCGATCCGGCGCATGTCCTTCGTGACTTCCACGAGCTGGTTCGCGACATCGCGGTTGCGCGCGTACTGCATCGCCTTCATCTCGTGGAGCATGTCCGCGACCCAGACCCGGTGAGTGCGTTCGGCACGTTTGGCCAGGCGCAGGATCTCGATCCAGTAGTCCTCAAGGTCGTCCAGATTGTTCAGCTGCCGCATGGCCTCGACCGTGAGTTCGGCCTGGCGGCTGATGATTTCCAGCTGGTCCGCGGCGCGTTTGGGCAGCCGTTCGAGCTTGTAGAGGGACACGAGCTCGGCGGCGGCGTCGAGCTTCTCCATGGCCTCGTTGAGGAAGCGGGACAGCGTGTACATGTCCTCGCGGGGCAGCGGGTTTACGAAGCTGGTCCGCATGTGGGTCAGGAGGGCAAAGTGCAGTTCCGCCGATTTGGCCTCATGGTTGTGCATGTCTTCCACGAGCCGGGCATGCTCACTGGCCGGGGCGCCGAGGATCTCCGAGAGTGTGCCAGCCGCCAGCACGATCTGGCGCGCCATCTGGGAGAGCAGGTTCAGTCCGGCGGACTCTTGCGGGAACAGGCGCAGCTTCACGTGGTGTCACCGGTCTTCCGAAGAGGGGCTCGCGGGTGGAGTCGGCCGGCCGTGTGACTTGACGGAGACCAGCGCATACGCATTACCTTACCGTCCGTGTTGGGCCCGGACCGGCGGGACGCGGCATATGACGGCGCAGGCAGGAACGCATCTAAAAGGGCAGCTCAAACGGCCGCTAATAGGGCAGCTAAAAAGGACATGAAAATGGTGCCGAACCGGATACGCCTCTCGGCGGTAGGCCGCTCTAGGCGGCTAAATGTTGAAGCCCGGGGGTTTCGCGGTTCGGCACCGCTTTCAGTTTTCTACGTAGGTTCTTGCAAGTCAACATTGACAGCCTGCCCCTGCCGTGCGTGGCCGCCGGTGGTGCGGGCCCGGCGGCCGGGTGCCCGCCGCCCGGCCGGCTGGCCCTTCAGTCCAGTTCGCCGAGCCGCCACGCATTGGCGGCGTGCTCGAGGTCTTCGGCCGTCTTGACCAGAAGATGCGAGTTGCGGGTGAGCTTGCTGGCGTGGTTCTCGTTGCTGTGCTCGGCGTTGTCGGCAAGCGTCGCCTGGCCCAGGGCCACCACGCGGCAGAATGCGGCAGAACGTTCCAGTGCGACGTCGAATTCGCCGTCGAACGCCCCGGAGAGAATGGCGTCCGCCATGGACTTCATCTCATCCGCGCCGGGCGGTTCGGCGGCGCCGGCCACCACATGCGAAACCTGGGCCGTGTCCTTGCCCGCCTTGAAGTAGACGGAGATCCGCTCGGGATCCTGGATGGTGGCGGCCCGCAGGGCGTACAGGCGCCAGAGCGCGCCGGGGAGGGACCGGGCGGGGCTTTCGGCCCACATTTCGGCGATCGCTTCCAGGCCCTGCTCATCGGCAAGCTTCACGAGCCGCTTGGTGACTTTGGGATCGTCACTGTCGCGGCCGCGGCGCACCAGCGCCTGCGCGGCCAGATGGGCCGCCTCCGAGACTCGGGCGGGATCGGCCCCGCCGGCGAAGGGCTCAAAGTCGATCGGCGCGAAGGGTTTCGGCTTGTGGTGCCGCGGGGCGGGGGCGCTTGATCCTGCTTGCTCGCTCATGCCCCCACGCTACTCCAGTGCCGCAAGGGAATCGAGGATGGGCCGGCGCTGCTGCCGGTGACGCCCGGACCGACGACGACGCCGGTCCGGGCAATGTGAAAAAAGCCGGCCCAGGTCTGGGGTACAGTGTTAACGTCCAGAAATGGACTGGGCTGAAACGCGCCGCAGCAGCGGATTTATCCGCTGGTTCGGAGCTATCGGCTGGGGCCTTTAGCTCAGTTGGTAGAGCATCGGACTTTTAATCCGTGGGTCGTGGGTTCGATCCCCACAGGGCCCACTCTTTAGCGAAGAGTGGAAAAATCCCCGGTTTCCTGGCAACAGGAGGCCGGGGTTTTTTGTGCCCGCCGTCGGCCTGGATTGCACGGCAGGCTACTTACCAGTTCCGCTAGGCTTGGCGGATGGACTCCCACGGCGCCTCCGGATATTGGTATGGCCCCGATGGCAGCCTGGACCCCCCTGCGGCCATCCTGCAGGCTCTCCGCGACTATCGGATCTCGGAGGTGGCGACCAGGCGGTCCACCCGCGATTCGATGGGGATGGGCGAGACGGACCTGCTGGCCCTGCGCTACCTGCTGCGGGCCAAGGCGACCGGCGAACGGGTGGGGCCGAAGGACCTCAGCCGCGTCCTGGGCATCACCACCGCTTCCACGACGTCGCTGATCGACCGGCTGGTGGCCAGCGGGCATGTCCGGCGCGAGCCGCACCCGACCGACCGGCGCTCGCTCGTGATCGTGCCTACGGTGGAGACGGATTCCGAAGTCCGCGCCATGCTCGGCCACATGCACCGGCGGATAATGGAGGTGGCCGAGTCCATGAGCGCCGAGGACGCCTGGGTGGTCATTACGTTTCTGCGCCGGATGGGCGCGGCCATTGGCGACGAGCGGCGCAACTAGCTCGTTTAACTATTCATATGTATGCTTACTACTTGATTTTCGACATCAGACGAGAGTAGGCGACGTGGCTGAATCCGCAACCCTTGCCGGGAACCCGGCAACGGTTCCCTCGCCCTGGGCCCCGCTGCACTGCGGCGCACCCATGCAGTGGCGCTCGCCGGAGCCGGGCGCCATGTCCTCCTACTCGTTCGGGCCAGCCGACCCTTCCTTGGCCCTCCCGGCTGTGTGGCGCTGCCCCTGCGGTTTCCAGCTGGACGGTGATTTCCAGCCGAACGGTGATTTCCAGCTGAACGGTGGTTTCCAGCCGAACGGTCTCGAACAGGATCACGCGGGCGTCAGTCCCTCAATCTCGCGTTGAGGGCCGGGCCGGCACCAGCGCGGTAGGGGAGGCCACAGGGAGCCGGTCCGCGGGACTTTCCGGCAGCCCTGATTCCGCGTCCAGGGGAAACGTCACGACGTCGCCGGAGCGTTCGTGGGCGACGTGCAGCAGGCCATTGCGGACCAGGTGGTGCCGGGGCCAGTTGCCGCCGCTGGGGACATCGGCCACCGGACGCAGCGCCGCGCCTCCGGCCCCCACCTCCAGCACACTGACCCGGTTCGAGCCACGGACGCCCACGTAGGCGTGCCTGCCGTCGGCCGCCAGCGCGATCTCGGCCGCCGAATCTCCCGGCAGCGCCCCGCCGGCGGTGGCGGACCCGACGAAACCGAGCCGGAAGGCCCCGGACTCCGGCGACAGCCCGGCCACGGCAACGTCAATTGAATACTCGGTCACCACAAAGACGTTGCCGCCCGGGTGCTGGACCAGGTGCCTGGGGCCGCTGCCCCGCGGCAGGACCACCTCATGGTCCAGGACCGGTCCCAAAGCCAGCCCCGGCCCGGGGCGGACCTTCCAGATCCGCAGGAGGTCGTGGCCTAGATCGGTGGTCATCACCCGGCCGTCGGCCAGCATGAGCGCGGCGTGGGCGCGGCTTGGCCGCTTTTGTTGTTCGGGGGCACTGCCGTCGGGAGCGTCACCGTAGGGGTCGCGTGATTCCGTCGCGGCGGTCCGGGCCGTGATCCCGCCGTCGGCGTCGAGCCCATAGAACAACACCTGGCCGTCGCCCCAGCAGCACACCACGAGGAACCTGCCGGAGGGCTCGACGGCGACATGGCAGGCCGCCTCACCGGCCGGCCATGCGGGGCCCGCGGGCTCCAGGCCAAACGCGCCGTCCCGGCGGTAGGCCCGGACAGTCCTGGCCTGCTCGGCCACGGCGTAGACCACTTCAAGTGAGGGGTGTACCGCCAGGAAGGACGGAGAGTCGGCCGCCGCTGCGACACCGAGCCAGTGCAGGGTGCCGTCGGCCGCCGTGGCAACCGCGCCGATCCCCGCGCCGCTGCCGCCAGAGTCTGCCGTGTAGGAGCCGGTCCAGATGAGGCCGTGTGCAGGGATGGAGTCCATGCTGACATCCTGCCAGCCGCCCGGCCAAGGTGCGGCACCCCAGCAAACAACCGTCCCAAACAAACGTCACGAACCGCAGCAGCAATCACCGCGGGCCCAATCACCTGGGAACCTGCGCCTTCGGTAGCATGGGGGAGTCCGAGCAACTGCAGCAAAAGGAGGTGGGTCCCGTTCACGCAAGTCCAGAAAGGGTGCCCTCCCAGCGCCGGCTGCGGCCAGCTCACGGTGAGGGCGTCTGACACCCGACCGAAAGGCGCTCCCATGCCAGCAATCCGCCATCTTTCCCCGCACGAGACCCTCACGGCCAGGCTCCGTGCATCCGGCTGCGTGTTTGCCGAAGACGAAGCCCGCCTGCTGATCGACGCAGCCCCGACGCCGGAGGCACTCGAGGCGATGGCCAGCCGGAGGGTTGCCGGCCTGCCCCTGGAACACATTCTCGGCTGGGCGGAGTTCTGCGGATTCCGCATCGCGGTCGATACCGGAGTCTTCGTGCCGCGGCGCCGGACGGAATTCCTCGTCCGGCAGGCCGCCGCGCTGCTGGGCACCTGGCGCATAGTGCCCGGTCCTGGCCGCGCGGCGCCCGTCGTCGTCGATCTCTGCTGCGGATCCGGTGCTGTCGGCGCGGCGCTTGCCGCGCTGGCCGGCCCCGCCGAACTCCACTGCGCGGATATCGACCCCACGGCCGTGGCATGTGCACGCACCAACGTCCTGCCACTGGGCGGGGAGGTCCACGAAGGCGATCTCTATGCTCCGCTCCCCGCTGGACTTCGGGGGCGCGTCCGGTTGTTGGCCGTCAATGCCCCCTATGTTCCCTCGGCGGACATTGAAACCATGCCACAGGAGGCGCGCGTGCATGAGCCGCGGGCCTGCCTCGACGGCGGCGCCGACGGGCTGGAGGTACAGCGGCGGGTCGCCGCCGGCGCGCGGGAGTGGCTGGTGCCCGGCGGCCATGTGCTGATAGAGACCAGCCGCCGGCAGGCCGCACAGACGGCCGGAATATTTCGCGGGCACGGGCTGGCGGCCCGCGTTCTGCGCTCGGAGGAGCTGGGGGCGACGGTGGTGGCCGGCGCGCTGGTGCGTTCCGGCGGGCGGTAGCTGCCCGAGGGAGGCTCAGGCGGTCCCTGCCGGGAACGCCTAGGGCAGCTTGTCCCCGCCCACACTGGTGGCCGGACCCGCCGGGGTGGCGCCGCCCTCGTCCGACCAGTCCTGGCCGTGCTGATCGGTGAGCGCCGGGTCGGAATGGACATCAGGGGCCACAGTCACGGGCGTTCCGGGCGTGGCTGTGCCCTGCGTGGGCGCGGAGGTGCTCCCGTGTCCGGCATCGCGGTGAACGGCGGAGCTGATGACAGTACCCGCGCGGCGGGCGGCCTCGCCGAGCTGCTCGGAGACCTCGGGGGCTTTGTCCTTGAGCGTTTCGGTGGCCGCGGCCACCTTGTCCTGGACGGGCTTGCTGCGCCACAGTTCTGCACTCCGGGCTTTGAGCTGGTCATAGGCGGCGCGGCCGGACCTGGATCCCAGGACATATCCTGCTGCCACTCCGATGCCGAAAAGAAGTTTGCCTTTCATGCTGTACTCCTGCTCCCTGACGTAGGTGAAAAGTAGACGTTTCTGAACAGGGGTGGCGGGGCCGACTCAAGCGGTCCGCAGGCCACCTTCCCTGTCAAAGTAGTGCAAAAAACCGGCCCCGGGAATATCCCGGGACCGGTTTCCGGTCAGTCTCCGTGTTAGCGGGCTGAGCGCTTGCTGATCATGCCGTAAACGAGCAGGACGATGATCGCACCGCCGATGGCCAGCAGCCAGGTCGACAGCGAGAAGAACTCATTGATGCCCACGCCGAACAGTGCGCTGCCGATGAATCCGCCCAGGAGGGCGCCGACGACGCCGAGGATCAGGGTGATGATAATGCCACCGCCCTGACGGCCCGGGAGGATGGCCTTAGCGATTGCTCCGGCGATGAGGCCCAGAATCAGAAATGCGAGAAAACCCATTTTTTCGTTCCTTCTTCTTTCATAGAGGAGGCACCCGGATCGCCGGGTGCGCTTCATCCTTCTGCCTCAATACTAATCATGCTTAGTATCAAAGAGCCACCCGGCCTGTCGTGGGTTTGAGCGGCGGGGTGCCAAAACAGCCAACTGTGGCCGGACGATTCACGGAAGTTCATGCCGTGTGCGGGCGTTGTTCGGGCGTCGTTCAGTTGTTCGGTAGTCCAGTTGTTCGCTGGGATGCCCGACGCCTACCATGCGTAGTCTTCGGGGGCCGTGCGGTGGCCAGGGAAAATCTCGTCAAGGCGCTTGAGTGCGTCGGCGTCGAGCTTCAGCTTGTGCGCCCTGATGGAGCCTTCGAGTTGATCGAGGGTACGCGGGCCGATGATCGGAGCGGTGACTGCCGGCTGGTGGAGCAGCCACGCCAGGGCCACGTCCGCCGGGTCCTGACCCAGTTCGGCGGCGAAGTCCTCGTATCGCCGGATCTGTTTCTGGTGCGACTTGAGCGCATCGAGGGCGCGGCCCGCGATGCGGCGGACGCCGTCGGCCTCATTCTTCAGCACTCCGCCCAGCAGGCCACCGTGCAGCGGCGACCATGGCAGGATCCCCAGTCCGTACTGCTGGGCGGCAGGGATGACTTCCAGTTCCACGCCCCGGGTCAGCAGGTTGTAGATCGACTGTTCGCTGACCAGCCCGTAGTAATTCCGGCGGGCGGCGGTTTCCTGGGCGCGGGCGATGTGCCATCCGGCGAAGTTGCTGCTGCCGGAGTACAGGATCTTGCCCTGCTGGACGGCGACCTCGATAGCCTGCCAGATCTCCTCCCAGGGCGTGTTCCGGTCCACATGATGGAACTGGTAGAGATCGATGTAGTCCGTGTGCAGCCGTTTCAGGCTGGCATCGAGCGCCCGCCGGATGTGCAGGGCCGAGAGCTTGGACTCGTTGGGCCGGTCCGTCATGGTGCCGAACAGTTTGGTGGCGAGCACCGTGCGTTCACGGCGCTCGCCACCTTGGGCGAACCAGCGGCCGAGTATTTCCTCCGTCCACCCGCGGTGGCTCGAGCCGCCGTACACGTTGGCGGTATCGACGAAATTGATGCCGGCGGCCTGGGCGGTGTCCAGGATGGCGAAGGCCTGGGTCTCCTCGGTCTGCGGGCCAAAGTTCATGGTCCCCAGGCACAGGCGCGAGACCGTCAGGCCGGAGCGGCCAAGATGCGTGTAGCGCATGAAGCGTTCCTCTCCGTCCTGACCTCCTCTGCCCTGACGTGTTGCGGGGTTTCTCCGAAGGCGTGCCAGCGCGTGCCGCCGCCGCTCCGGAGGCTGGGCTCAGCGCTCCAGGCGGAACCCGAGCTTGATGGTGACCTGCCAGTCGGCGACCTGCCCGTTTTCAAGGTGGCCGCGGATCTCCTTGACTTCGAACCAGTCAAGGTTTCGGAGGGTCTTGGCGGCCTCGGCGATGCCGTTCCGGACGGCCGCATCGACGCCCTCGTTCGAGGTTCCGACAATTTCAGAAATGCTGTAAGTGTGATTAGACAACTTCGCTCCTCGTGATCGCCATCGATTCCCGGCTGTGGGCCGTTCCTGCAGACTAGCCGACTGAACCCGGCCGGACTAGGGGTTTGTGCCCGGAGTCGGGAACCCCGGGAGGCGGACCCGGCAGCGGGCGTTTGGCCTGCCGCGGCAGGGCGTCCGCCCGCGGCCTGATCCGGCTCACCACCCAGGGCAGCATGTAGTGCGCCACCCAGGCCAGGTCACCGGTCCGGGCTTCCCGCCAGTTGCCCGGCGGCATGGGCTTGGGCTCCAGCGGCCGCAGGCGGTGTGGCACGCTGAGCGTGTCCAGGACCATGGCCGCAATGGTGTGGTGCCCCAGCGGCGAAAAGTGCAGGCGGTCCGGGTCCCACATCCGCGGATCGCTCAGTTGCCGCAATGCCCACAGATCAGCGATAACGACATCGTGCCGGGCGGCGATGACGCGGATATGTTCATTGAATACCGCGACCTTCCCCCGGATGTGTCCGAACACGGCCGTCTCGCCCCAGTCCGGGCCGGTGAACAGGACCACCGTGGCCCCGGTGGCCGAGAGTGCCGCCACGGCGTCGTCGAGCGCGGCGGCCATCCGGTCCGGATCGCCGCGATGGAACACGAGATCGTTCCCGCCGGCTGAGAGGGTGACAAGGTCCGGCTTAAGGCTCAGGGCCGGTCCGAGCTGCTGGTCGAGAATTTCGCGCAGGACCAGTCCGCTAATGGCAAGGTTTGCGTACCCGAACTCGCCGCGGCCCTCACCGAGTTCCTCGGCAATGCGGTCGGCCCACCCCCGCATGCCGCCGGGGCTCAGCGGTTCCGGGTCGCCGACGCCAGCCGTAAACGAATCCCCCAAGGCGACGTACCGGCTCCAGGGCCGCGAACGCCGGATGCCGGAATGCCCTTGTGCGGAGCTCTGATCCCCTGAATGCCACGGCCCCGCGGCGGGGATATTGACGCCGGTATGGCCGGCGTCCGGTTCAAGGAACCTGGCGGCGTTCACATCACCAGCATTACGCCGATATTCCATGCCGCGCTAGGTACTTATGCCCCTAGCGAGGCATCCTGGAGGCGTCCGCGCCCGCACCGCGCCCCTCGGCCGCCAGGCGGCCAAAATACTCAGGGGGGTATGATGTGAAGCCCGACGCATCGAACCGGAGGAACCAATGGAACTCGATCCCACCGACATGAAGCCTGTCATCAACCGGCTTCGCCGCGCCCAGGGACAGCTCGCGGCAGTCACCAGGATGATCGAGGAGGGCCGTGACTGCAAGAGCGTCGTGACGCAGCTGGCCGCCGTCTCGAGCGCCCTGGACAAGGCGGGATTCTCCATCATCGCCACGGGTCTGCAGCGCTGCATGCAGCAGGACGACCCCACTCTGGACCGGGCCGAGCTCGAGAAGCTCTTCCTCTCGCTCGCCTGAGCCGGGCATCCGGCGAAGCGCGGTTTCGCGTCAGGCGGTCCCCTCGGCCAGCACGAACGTCTTCAGGTCGTCGAGGGTCTGCTGCATATGGGCGTCCATGGCGTCACGGGCGCGGTGCGGGTCGCGTGAGGCCAGCGCATCCGCGATGTTCTGGTGGTGCCCGATGGCATGCTCCTGGATCTGGGGCACCTTGGACGTTTCCGTCCGCCGCTTTTCCAGCACGCGGTGCAAGGGTTCGAACAACACGGCGACGAACACGTTTTCCGAGGCCTGCAGGATGAGGTCGTGGAAGGCGAGGTCCGCCTCGACGAACGCCGGAAGATCGTTGTTCTCATGCGCGAGCCGCATCTTTTCGACCTGCGCGCGCAGGGCCTCGATGTCCGTATCCGCCATCCGCCCGGCGGCCAGTTCGCAGGCGCCCGTCTCCAGCATCCGGCGCAGCTCAATGAGCTGAATGGCGGCTGAGGCGTCGTTCTCGCCCTCCGAGGCCGCCCGCAGCACAGCGTCCAGGGAGCCCCAGCGGTTGACCGGGTTCACGAACGTGCCGCGGCCCCGCTCCACGCTGAGAATCCGCTGGGCTTCAAGGGTCTTCATGGCTTCGCGCACGGTCATTCGGCTGACTTCGTGGCGGGAGCTGAGCTCAAGTTCGCCGGGGACGCTCGCGCCGGGCGGAAACTCGCCGGCAATGATCCGGTCCAGCAGTTCGTCGGCCACAACGCCGACCAGCGATTTCCTAGCCAATTCTCCCCGTCCAGCGACCCGGCTTTGCCTGATGGCGTGCTCCTGATGGCCAAGTCTACTTGCGCGTCGTTGTGCCATATGCCACACTAACACCCAGAAATAAAATGTCTGACATCTTACATTTACTCAATTCTGTGGCTCCCGTAGAGCCGCAGGTTTCCACCGATTGATCCCCACACAATGGAGTGCATAGTGCCCCTCGAAGCAGACGTGCTGGCCGCCTTCCCCGCGGAAGTACAGATCCCCGCCCGGCTAGTGGCAGACAGCGTGGCTGCCTCGTCCGAGGCATCTCCCCGCGTCCTGGTAGTGCTCGACGACGACCCCACCGGCACCCAGTCCGTGTCGAACCTGCCGGTCCTCACCCGCTGGGACGTGGCGGACTTCGCCTGGGCGTTCGGCTACGAAGTCAACGGCCAGCGCCAGCGCGCGGTCTACGTGCTGACCAACACGCGCAGCCTTGACCCTGCCGAGGCGGCCGCCCGCAATGAGGAAATCGTCCGGAATGCCCTCGCGGCCGCCGCATCCGCGGACCCCGCGCTGCGGCTCAGCTTTGTCAGCCGCAGCGATTCCACGCTCCGCGGCCACTACCCGCTCGAACCCGACGTCATCGCCGCCACTGTCACCGCCGTCAACGGCGAGACGACGGACGGCGTCGTGATCGTTCCCGCGTTCCCCGACGCCGGCCGCGTGACGATCGGCGGCGTGCACTTCACCCGCGGCACCGGCGAGGACGCCGGACAGCTCACCCCCGTGGCCGAGACCGAATTCGCCCGGGACGCCAGCTTCGGCTTCGCGAATTCGGAGATGGCCAAGTACGTTGAGGAGAAATCGAACGGCCGGTTCCCCGCGGATTCGGTGATCGTGCTGGATCTGGACATCATCCGGGCCTCCACCGATCCGAACATCTCCGCCAAGGCCATCGCCGACGCCATCGACGCCGCCACGGACTCCACCCCGATCGTGGCAGACATCGTCACCGAAAATGATCTGCGCGCCCTGTCCCTGGGCCTGGAAGAAGCAGAACGCCGCGGCAAGAAGCTCCTCTACCGTGTGGGCCCGCCGTTCGTCCGGGCACGGATCGGACAGGAAATCCGCACCGAACTCAGCGGCGAAGAAGCCTATGCGGGCAACACCCCCTCGGTTGCCGGCGGCCTGATCGTCGTCGGCTCGCACGTCGGCGTCACCACCCGCCAGCTCAACGCCCTCACCGAGCAGCACAGCGCGGCCCGGATCGTGGAGATCGACGTCGAAAAACTGCTCGGCGAGAGCGCGCGGGAGTACCTGGACGAAACCGTCGACACGGTTGTCACGGCCCTCCGCGGCGGCGACGTGATCGTCCACACCAGCCGGCTCCTGATCAAGACCGCCGACGCCGCCGAAAGCCTGCGGATCGCCCGCACCGTCTCCGCCGCGGTCGTCGCCGTGGTGAACCGCACGCTCAAGACCTTCCCGCCCCGCTTCGTGATCGCCAAGGGCGGCATCACGTCCTCGGACGTGGCCGCACACGGCCTGGAGATCCGGCACGCCATTGTCCGCGGGCCCATGCTGCCGGGCATTGTCAGCCTGTGGGAGCCGGTGGACGGCCCGGCCAAGGGCATCCCTTACATCGTTTTCGCCGGCAACGTGGGCGATGACCAGTCCCTCGCCGATGTCACGCGCAAGCTCAGCAACACCTTCTGACCAACATCTTCTGCTCAACACCGCACGCCACAACACGTCATTCGATGGAGAACACCATGACCAGCAACTACACCGTCACCGTCCTGGGCCTTGGCGCCATGGGCCTGCCGATGGCCACGCGCCTGGCAAGCCAGCTCACCGTCCACGGCTTCGACATCGCCGAGCCGCGCCTGAAGCTGGCTGAAGAGGCCGGCATCCGCACGTTCGCCTCCGCCCGGGAAGCCTCGGAAGGCGCCGATGCGCTGCTGCTGGCAGTGCGCAACGGCGAGCAGCTCAACGATGTCCTCTTCGGCGAGAACGGCGTGGCCTCCGTGCTCAAACCGGGCTCCGTCGTGATCCTGGGCAGCACGGTGGGCACCGACGCCATCCCCGCCACGGTGGACCGCCTGGCCGAATACGGCGTCGAGCTGGTTGATGCCCCGCTTTCCGGCGGCCCCAAGCGTGCCGGCGAAGGCGACCTGCTGATCGTGGTGGGCGCATCGCCCAAGGCCCAGGAAAAGGCCCGCCCGGCCCTCGAGCTGCTGGCCTCCACCCTGACCGTGGTCGGCGACAAGCCCGGCGACGGCCAGGCCCTCAAGACCGTCAACCAGCTGCTCTGCGGCATCCACATCGCCGCCGCCGCCGAGGCAATGGCCCTGGCCGACGCCCTCGGCCTGGACCAGGCCAAGACCCTCGCCGCCCTCGAAGCCGGCGCGGCGGGCTCCTTCATGCTCTCCAACCGCGGCCCGCGCATCCTGGAGGCCTACACGGAAAACGGCGCCGAGGTCCTCAGCCGCCTGGACATCTTCGTCAAGGACATGGGGATCGTCGGCAAGGCCACCCGCGCGGCCGGCCTCGCCGCCCCGGTGGCCGCCGCCGCGGAGCAGCTCTACCTCCTGGGCCAGGCCCAGGGCCTGGCCGCCGCGGATGACTCCGCCGTGATCAAGGTCCTCGCGCCCACCAAGCGCACCGCCTAACCAGCCATCCCACCCCCGACGACGGCGGTCCCCCCTCCGCCGTCGTCGGGCCCCTCCCCGCCCCTGGTCCCGACGACTGACTCGTCGGGCGACTTTCCTGTCGAAGGAGACGCCTCTTCATGACCCCCCTGCTCAATTCCCTGATGGTGCGCGCGGCCGACGCGCCCGTCATCAAGCCGGCCGTGGAGCTGGGAACTCCGCTGCTGCTGACAATCGCGGCTGCCGGCGTCGCCCTGCTGCTGATGATGATCATCCGGTTCAAGATCCAGGCCTTCGTGGCCCTGCTGACCGTCAGCATCCTGGTGGCCGTGGCCGCACAGATCCCGCTCAAAGACGTGTTCACCGTGGTTGCCGCTGGAGTGGGAGGCACCATGGGCAAGGTCGCCCTCCTGATCGCGCTCGGCGCGATCCTGGGGCGGATGATCGAGGTCTCCGGCGGCGTGCAGTCCCTCGCGGCGCACTTCACCGCCAAGCTCGGCGCCCGGCGAGTGGCCGTGGCCCTCACCGGGGTTGGCTTCCTTGTGGCAATCCCGGTGTTCTTCGAGGTGGGCATCATCGTGCTCGTACCGATCGTCTACGCCTTCGCGAAGATCGCCAACGTGCACCCGGTCAAGTTCGGCCTCCCCATGGCCGGCATCATGCTGTCCATTCACGTGGCTGTGCCTCCGCACCCGGGCATCGTGGCCGGTGCCGGGGTGTTCGGCGCCGACATCGGACTGATCACCCTCATCTCGCTGCTCATCTGCATCCCGCTCGGCTTCCTGTCCTACTGGGTTGCCAGCATCATGAACAGCAGGGATTACGAGCTGCTGCCCGCCGTCAAAGCCCAGGTGGACGAGTACGGTTCAGACTCCCTGGTGCGCGTGGGCCACGAAGGTCCAGGTGCCCACGCCGTTGCCCCGCCGCGTCCGGCCCTGATCATCTTCCTCATCGCTGCCCCGATCGTGCAGATCCTGATCGGCACCCTGGGCACCCTCACCATTCCCAAGGACAACGGCTGGTACGGCCTGGCCGCCTTCATCGGCAACCCGTTCTTCGCCCTGCTGGTGGCCGTGGCACTCTCCTTCTTCCTGCTGGCCGTCCGTCGCAACTGGTCACTGAAGGAAACCGGCGAAATTTTCGAAGGCGCGCTGCCTCCCATCGCGTCCATCCTCATGGTCGTCGCGGCCGGCGGTGTGTTCGGCGAGGTCCTGCGGACCTCCGGTATCGGTGCAGCCCTGTCCCAGACGCTGGACCACCTGGGCCTGCCGGTCATCGTTCTTGGTTTCATCATTTCCCTTGCCCTCCGCGCCGCCCAGGGCTCAGCCACTGTCGCGATCGTCACGACCACCGGCCTGCTGACCTCCGCCGTTGCCGGCGGCGGCTACTCGCCGGCCCAGATCGCCGTGATTGTGATCGCCATCGGCTTCGGTGCCCTCGGCCTGTCCCACGTGACCGACGCCGGATTCTGGACCGTCGTGCGCTACTACGGCCTGACCGTCTCCGACGGCCTCAGGACCTGGACGGTGCTGACGACTATTCTCGGGCTCGCCGGCTTCGCGCTGACGTTCGTGGCCTGGATCCTGGTGGGGGGCTTGAGCGCCTGATGCGTACCCAACTCGATCACCTTGTGGCCTCAGCCCTCCAGCAGGGCTCCGCTGTCCCTGCCTTCACCTGCTACGACTTCACCACCGCGCTCGCCGTGGTGGCGGCGGCCGAGGAATCCGGCCGGGGCGCCATCCTGCTGGTCGCGCCGAAGACCGCGGCCACGCCCAACGGGCTGCGGCTGATCGCCGCTCTCCGCGGACTCGCCGACGCCGCCGGCGTTCCGATTGCCGTGCAGCTCGATCACGCCACCGACCCGCAGGTGATCGCCGACGCCGTCAGCGCCGGGGCCGACTCGGTGCTGGTCGACGGGTCCTCGCTGCCCTATGAGGACAACATCGCCCTGGTCCAGGGCGTCCGGGCGGCCTTGGCGGCGCAGGGCAGCGCCGACGTCGTAATTGAAGCCGAACTTGGCGGACTCGCCGGTGACGAGGACCGGGCCTTCGGGACCGACGTGGCGGAGGAACCCGCCGGCCTCACCGACTCCGCCCAGGTGGAGGACTTCGTGGCCCGCACCGGGGCGCAGCTGCTCGCCGTAGCCGTGGGCAACGTCCATGGCAAGTACACGGGGGAGCCCCGGCTGCGCTGGGACGTGCTGCAGGACATCGCCGTGCGGACCCGGATTCCGCTGGTCCTGCACGGCGCCTCGGGCATCCCGGCCGAGGAACTGGTCAAGGCCGCCGCCATGAACGTGGGCAAGGTCAACTTCAACACCGAGCTGCGCACCGGCGTCCTGGCGGTCCTTGAGGAACAGACCGCCGCCCACCGGGCCGACGGCGAGAACCTCCAGGCGCTGCTGGGCCACTGGGATGCATCAGCGCGGACGTTCGCCGCAACTGCCCTGGCCACACTCTCCCGCTGACGGCCTGTTCAACCCGCAACCGGCGGAACGGGAGGCTGGGATCGAACCATGATCCTGGCCTCCCTCGGCATGCTGGAGCTGCTTAGCGCCTGAACACCGGCACGGAACTGGGCCAAACTGCTCTGGCCGTCAAGGCGCCCCAGGGCCGACAATGATGCGACACAGCCGGCCTTCCCAGGGGGCGCCATGGTTCCACAGCAGCGGTCAGCCGGCGGCCCGGCCCCGATGCCGGACCGCGACCCGGTGATCGACCTTGTCCGGTTCTTCTGCCTGGCATTGGTGGTGGTCGCGCACACGATGATGGTCAGCCCGGTCCTGCACCCGGACGGCACCGTGACCACCGAGAACATCCTGGGCGATCAGCACTGGTTTGAGCCGGTGGTGTGGGTCTTCCAGATCATGCCGCTGTTCTTTGTGGCCGGCGGGATCACCGGTCTGCACTCCTGGCAGCGGCTGCGCGCCAGGGGCGGCAACGCCTTCGATTTCATGCAGGGCCGGTTGCTGCGCCTGATCCGTCCGGCTGCCGTCCTGCTGGCTGTCATGTTCATCGCTCTGTCGGCGGCCCGCCTGGCAGGGGTTGACGCCCAGGTCATCGAGCTGCTGACCAGCGGAGCCGGAATGCCGCTGTGGTTCCTGGCCGCGTACCTCGCCGCGCAACTCAACCTTCCCTGGCTGGCGGCTCTCCACTCGCGCGCGCCGTGGCTGACCCTCGCCGGGCTGACCTCCCTGGTGGTGGCGGTCGATTGCCTGCGGGGAGTGCTGCCGCCGCTGGCCTACCTGAACATGGTGTTCGTGTGGTGCGCCGTGCAGCAGCTCGGATTCATCGTGGCAGACGGCGAGCGGCTGCTGCCGGGCCGGCCGGCGCATTTTGGCATCATGGTTGCCAGCAACATGCTGCTGGGGCTGATAGTGCTGCTGCGGCTGTACTCCGGGAACATGCTGGTGAACCTCAATCCGCCCAACGTGACGCTGCTGCTCCTGGGCATCTCCCAGGCCGCCGCCCTCCAGCTCTTCCGGCCGGGGTTGTCCCGGATCGCGTCCCTGGCCGGCGTGCGGCGGATGATGGGCGTGGCCGGCCGGCGGTCCATGACCGTCTACTTGTGGCACCTGCCCCTGCTGGCGGCGATGTCCGGGCTGCTGCTGCTGACGGATTTTCCCCAGCCGGCCGGAGGAAGCGCGGCCTGGTGGTGGGGGCGGCCCCTGGTGCTGATGGGCGTCATCGCGCTGTTGCTGCCGGTGCTGGCGCTGTTTGGCAGGCTGGAGGAGCGGCCGACGGCGTCCGGCCCGGCGCAGAGCCGCCCGGCGGCCGCCGTGCTGCTGGCCGCGGTCGCCGTTTTTGTCCCGGCGGTCAACGCGGCGCTCAACGGGCTCATGCTTGGGCTCCTCGGCGGGGGTGCCGCCTGCTTCGCGCTCGCCGTCGTGCTCCTGGGACGGATTCCTATCCGGCTGACCACCCCACATGACGGGCAGAGCGGATCTGAACCGCCATTGCCACGCCCGCCATTAAGTGCCAATGTCGAACCATGACGGAGAACTCGGCAACCACGGAAGACACCTTCGCCCCGGACGTCTCCACCATCAGAAACGACGAGCTGCACCGCTACGAACTCCGTGTCGGCGGCAAGCTGGCCGTCCAGGTGCGTTTCATCGACAGGCCGGGCCATATCGACTTCATCCACACGGATACGGCTGAGCAGTTCCAGGGCCAGGGGCTCGCCAAGGTGCTGGCGCACTTCGCCCTCGATGACGTCGTTGCCTCCGGCAAGCGGATCATCCCGAATTGCCCGTTCATGTACCGCTACCTGCGCAAACATGAGTCGTACCACCAGTATGTGGACTGGCCCGAGCGGGTACCTGAGGGGGCCTGAACGCCTGATCCGGCAGGCCCGGATCTGTACGGGTGCCGGGCCCGCTTGTGAGCCGGAGAACAACCTCGTAAAGTTTGAGCAGAGTTATGCAGTTGGCTCTTGGACAGGTCCCTTTGGAGAACCCCATGAACCATAAACTGCGTGTGTTTGTCCGGATGGACATCGATCCCGCCCGTGTCACGCTCGAAATTACCGGCTGCGTCGCCCCGTCGGATTCGGCTGCCCTCATGCATATCGTGCGTCGCGCCGGCCGCATCGGTGCCGGGGACGAGGTGATCGTCGACCTCCACGGCACGTCCCACCTGGACCCGGATGTGCTGCTGGACCTCCGGCGGCTCGCGGATGCCAGCCCCTTGCCGTTTCCGGAGCCCCAGGATGCCGTGGACCCCGGAGCGGCCGTGCCATTCCGCCTCACCCTCGAGGAACCGGCTGAGCTGCCTATCTGCCTCCTCCACGTCGGCGCCGACGCCGAAGTCCTCGCCGGACTCGACGCCGGTCTCAACTCCGGGCTCGACACGGGCCTGGACTCCGGCCTGGACTCCGGGCTTGGGGCTGCCAACATTCCGCTGGCCACGGAGGCCGGCATCGTCAGTGACCTTGGCGCCATGGACGGGCTGGCGCTTTCGGAGTACTTCGAGGACACACTGGATCCGGCGGCCACGGTCCGGGCCCTGTCCGACACTGCCCTGTGCCGGCTCGCCGACGCCCTGTACCGCCACCTCGACACCAGCAGTCCGTCGTACGGAGCGCACACCTGGTATGAACTCGCGGCCGAAGAGCTTCAGAACCGCCACCTGGCCGATGGTGACGGCCTGGCGGAGGGCGACGGCCAGACGGGGGACGAAGTGGCGTCGGACACGGCCTTTGCCTGAGCCGGTACACCGCTAGGCTGTCGCTATGAATCCACAAACAGCGTCCACTCCGGACACCACCGCTCTCATTACGGGCGCCACGGCAGGCCTGGGCGCCGAGTTCGCCCGCCAATTGGCCGAACAGGGCCACCGCGTGGTGCTCGTGGCCCGGGACGCTGGCCGCCTCGCGGCCACTGCGGCGGAGCTGGAGAACAGCTACGGGGCCGGGGCGGAGACGATCGCCGCGGACCTGACCGACGACGCCGGGATTGCCGCCGTCGTCGCCCGCCTCACCGATCCCGCACGGCCGGTGGAGATCCTGGTCAACAATGCGGGAATCGGTTTGTTGCGGTCCTTCGAGGACAACGACATTGCCGAGGAGAAGAAGCACCTGAAACTCCATGTCGAAACCGCCATGGAGCTCAGCCACGCCGCCCTGCAGGGCATGCTCGCGCGCCGGTCCGGCAGGATCATCAACGTCGCCAGCGTGGCGGCCTTCCTGCCCCGCGGAACGTACTCCGCAGCGAAGGCCTGGCTGCTGAGTTTCTCGCGCTCGTCCAACATGGCCTACGCTGCGCGCGGGGTGAAGGTCACCGCCGTGTGCCCCGGCTTCACCCACACCGAGTTCCACGACCGGATGGGGATGGACAAGACCGTGACGCCGCGCTGGATGTGGCTCGAGGCGCGGCAAGTGGTCAGCGAGGGCCTGGCGGACAACGCTAAGGGCAAGGCCGTCTCCATCCCCAGCAAGCGCTACAAGGTCCTGACCTCGGTTTCACGGGTGCTGCCGTCAAAGCTCGTCGCCGGGCCGGCGCGGCGCGCCAAGTAGGCGCCGGGCACATCAGGGCATAGCCAGGCGCCCGCGCCGAGCACGACCACCAGAATCCCGACGGCGGCGCCCACGCCGGTCTCTACGGCCCGTTCGGCTATCAGGACGCCGGGATCGGTCGGCGCCGCCAGCTGTCCGACCAGCAGGATCACCGGGGTGAAGGACACCATGGCCAGGCCATAATGCCGGGTCATGAACAGTTCGGTGCTGAACTGCAGGACGATCACCAGGCAGACCAAGACGGCGGCCTCCTGTCCGGGGAAGGCCAGCAGCGGCGAGCCCGGCCACGGGAACAGGATGGCTGCAACCACCACCAGGCCCACGAGGGTGCCGACAATCCGGTGGACGCCGCGGTACACGCTGCTGGGCAGGTCCGCGCCGGAAAGCGGCACCGCCGCCGCGGCCATGGCCCAATGCGGGTGGCCGCTGCCGCTGAGGACCCCGAGGGTCCCGGCGGCGGCGACAGCGCTCACGTAACGGGCGGCATGCAGCCACACCGCCCGGCGGCCTGCCCCGCTCAGCACCGTGACGTCCCGCCGCCAACCTCGCTGCCAGGTGCGGCCCCGGAACCAGCCGCCAAAGCCGATCACGATCGAGAACGCGGCCGATCCCGCGGCGATGAGAACAGCCGTCTGCCAAGGGACTGCGGCCGGAACAGAAGCGCACGCGCCCAGGGCCAGGATCCCGAAGAAGGGGCCGGCCGGTTTTAGGGCCGTCCTGTCCGTGAACAGCGAAGCCACGCCGGCAAACGCGGCCTCCGCGATCACCAGGGCCCACGAATGAATGTGATGGACGGAGAGGAAGACGCCGACCCCCACACCGCTGAGCAGCAGGACAGCCGCCTGGCCTTGGTGGCGGAGCCGGAGCTGATGGGGCTCGGTGCGGCCGTACATGCCCGTCAGCGCGCCGAAAACGGCGTAGCCGGTCAGCTCGGGGCGCCCTGCCGCCAACAGCACCAACGACGGAACGGCCACGCTGATCGCCACCCGCCAGGCCGACACGTGGTCCTTGTTGGCCGGGGCCAGGCTGTGCAGCGAACGGATGTGGTGCAGCAGGGTCATCACAACTGCCTCTCCGTTTTCGGTGTTTTTCCCCGGGTCCCCGGGGCCCCGGGTCCCCGGGGACTGAAAGTGGTGTGGACACGCCTAAGGCCTGTTCCGGATGCTCCCCCAACGGGTAAACATACGGAACAGGCCTCGAAGGGCGGGGCTGTCAGCTACGTAGCCTGGGCTACCGCTGCCGGGACCGGTCGGACCGGGCAGGTCAGACTGAGGCCGGAACTTTCTCGGCTTCCCCGCGCCCTGCGGTGGCCGGTGCGACCATGGGCATATCCATGTGCTCAAGGTCGATCAGCGGGTTCTCGTCCTGCGTCGCGACCAGTTCCCGGGCCTCGGCCTGGGTGTCCACGCTCGGCATGGAGCCAGGCAGCGGCATCTGGGCGGATTCCTTGAGGAAGTAGATCGCTACGGCGCCGATCGCCGAGGTGGCCATCAGGTAGTAGGCCGGCATCATGTCGTTGCCGGTTGCGGTGATCAGGGCAGCAACGATGAACGGAGTGGTGCCGCCGAAGATGGCCACCGAGAAGTTGTACGCGATGCCCATGGCGCCGTAGCGGCTTGCCGTCGGGAACTGGGCCGGCAGGGCCGAAGCCAGGTTGGCCACGTAGAACGTCACCGGGAATGCAATCAGGGAAAGGCCGGCCAACGTGGACCAGACTTCGCCGATGCCGATCAGGAGGAACGCGGGGGTGGCCAGGACCACCGTGCTGATGGCGCCGATCCACAGCACGGGGCGGCGGCCGATCCGGTCAGAAAGCTTGCCGGTCAGCGGGATGCAGAGGCTCATGATGACCAGCACGGGGATGGTCAGCAGCGTGCCGTGCAGCTCGTCGTAGCCCTTGGACTCCGTGAGGTACGTCGGCATGTAGGAGGTCAGTGCGTAGCCGGCGGTGTTTGCTGCCGCTACCAGGATCATCGCGACGATGAGGGAGCGCCAGTACGCCTTCACGATGCCCACCGGGCCCTTGGAGGCTGCGGTGTCCGAGGCGGTTGCGTCCTTGGCGAGGCTCTCCTGGGCATCCAGGGTTGCCTGGAACTGCGGCGATTCCTCGATCTTGCTCCGGAAGTACACGGCGATCAGGCCGAGCGGGCCGGCAATGAGGAACGGGATGCGCCAGCCCCACTGCTCCATGGTGTCCTGGCCGAGGGTCAGCTGCAGCACCGACACGAGGGCTGCGCCAAGGGCGAAGCCGAGGTAGCTGCCCATGTCCAGGAAGCTGGCGAAGAATCCGCGGCGCTTGTCAGGGGCGTACTCGCTCACAAAGGTCGTGGCGCCGGCGTATTCACCGCCGGTAGAGAAGCCCTGGATAACTTTGAACAGGACCAGCAGGACCGCAGCCCAGATGCCGATCTGCGCGTAGCCGGGCAGGAGCCCGACAGCAAAGGTGCTGGCGGCCATGATCATCAGGGTCGTGGCAAGGACCTTCTGGCGGCCGATCTTGTCGCCAAGCCAGCCGAACACGACTCCGCCGAGGGGGCGGGCGATGAAGGTGGCGGCGAAGGTTCCCAGCAGGAACAGGGTCTGGACGGACTTGTCCGCCTCCGGCAGGAACACCGGTCCCATGGTGGTGATCAGGTAGCCGAACACGCCGACGTCGTACCACTCCATGGTGTTACCCACGATGGTGCCGCCGAGCGCCTTCTTGAGCATCGGCTGGTCGACAACGTTGACGTCGGACTCGCGGAGTCGACGGCGACGTAGCTTTGGTTTCTTCACACCCTTGGGCGCGCCTTGGTTGGTTCCGCTGGCGTTAATAACGCCTGCTGAAGAGTCGGTCGTGCTTCGGTCTGTGGGCATTTGGGCCACTCCTATGGAGGTCATTTGCTTGCGACTTGTAGCTGCCCCGCTCTGGGCAGGCTTTCAATTTTACGGGATTTCTCTGGAGTTTCCGAGTTTGGTGCCGTATGATCGCTCATTTCGGGTGGCATTTGGGGCCACTCCGCTATTTTCTTTTGCCCCGTTTCGCCGCGCGATTACTGGGAACCGGCGATCCCGGCGGCGCCGCGGCCAAAATTTTCCGCACCAGCCCTTGCAAACGCGGATTTTTGGGCGGAATTCGGGCCAATGGAGAGTCAGCCACAGCCACTACAGACATCTCATCCGTGCAGTCCTACGATTGATGGACACTTCACTTCACAGCGGTTATTACAGCGGAAAGGAAGATCAATGGCGGACCATCAATTCGGAGAAGAAATCGAGCCCGAGGTCGCGGGCCATCTGGCGCAGTCCATGGCTGACGCGCCCGGACCGGAGACCCTGCACCATGCTCCCCCCGGGGCGGGCCAAGGACAGCAATGGCCGGACGGCAGTGGCAAGCAGCGTCACCCCAAGGACCGCGATACCGCCCGCGGGCGGCAAGGCCAGCAGGTGGCCACTGGAGCCATGCACCGGCAAAGCCGTCCACAGATGCCCCACCACGACTAGCCCCATCACAACCGGCCCCCTAACTAGGGGCCGGCGGCAGGGTCGACCACGACGTCGGCTGGCGTCTTATCCAGGCGCCAGCCGCGCCACACCGGGTGCCGGAGCTTCCCGGTGCCGGTCCATTCCCCGAAGGTGACCTCGCCGACGAGTTTTGCACTCACCCAGTTGGCGTCTGCGGCGTCGGCGTGGGGCACCTCCCGGAACGGGGAGGTCTTCCGCGGCAGGGCGTCCAGTTGTTGCCTGAGTTCCTTGAGTTCACGGTCGCTGAAGCCGCTGCCCACCCGCCCCACGTACCGTAGCTTCGAGCCGTCCGGTATTCCCAGCAGCAGCGAGCCAACGGAATCCCCGCGTTCGCCCTTTCCGGGCCGCCAGCCGCCCACCACCACCTCCTGGGTCCGCTCAATCTTGAGCTTCAGCCAGGACCGGCTGCGCTGGCCGACATAGCGCCCGTCTGTCCGCTTGGCCATGACACCCTCCAGCCCCAGCTCGGCGACGCTTTCCAGGATGTGCGCGGCGTCGCCRTCAATCACGCCGGAGAGTTCCACCGGGCCGGCGGAAGGGCGGAAGAACTGCTCCAGCCGGTGCCGGCGCTCACTCAGCGGCAGGCGGCGCAGGTCCTGGCCGGCGTCGAAGAGCAGATCGAACAGCATCAGCCGCACAGGCGTCGACTCCTGCGCCCTGGTGACGTCGGCGGCCTTGCTGAGTTTCATCCGGCTCTGCAGCAGGCCGAAGTCCGGCCGGCCGGAGCGCCCGACGGCGATGATCTCGCCGTCGGCGACGAAGCCCTGTTCCGGCCAACGGGCCCGGTCCGTGAGTTCGGGGTAGCTCACGGACATGTCGATGCCGTTCCGGCTGATGAGCCGGATTCTGGTGGCGTCGCCGATGACCAGGGCCCGCACGCCGTCCCATTTGAGCTCGTACTGCCAGTCCAGGTCCGGCAGGTCCGCCAGGGTCCCGGACGTGGCCAGCATCGGACTGAACCCGGAGGCGTCGGGGGCCGGTTCGGCGCCGGTGCCGGCGTCCGCTCCGTCGTCGCCCTCGACTTCGCCCTCGACGTGGCCGCCGCCGCCGTCGTCGGCGTCGTCCGCTGTGCCGGACGGGCGCCGCGCGCCGGGGTGGCCTTTGGCCGAGCCCGCCGGGTCCATCAGGTGGATGAGCCATTGGTCGTTGGCCTGACCGGTGTGGATCAGGGCGAACCTGCGGGGCCCGCCAAGGCCGCCGCCCTCCGCTCCGGTCAGGGTGGCGATGACCTCCTTGCCGGCGATCCACTTTTCGCATTCGTAGTATCCGCGGTCCCAGATGCTGACCGTCCCGGCGCCGTACTGGCCCTGGGGAATGTCACCTTCGAAGTCGGCGTAGTCCATCGGGTGGTCTTCGGTCTGGACCGCGAGGTGGTTCTTGGCCTTGCTGGTGGGGACGCCCTTGGGCAGTGCCCAGGACACCAGCACCCCGTCGCGTTCGAGCCGGAAGTCGTAGTGAAGCCGCCTGGCGTGGTGCTCCTGGATGACGAATTTCTCCTGCCGTGTCCCGCCGTCGTCCCCGGCCTGGTGCCGTTCCGCCGTGAAGGGCTCTGGCGTGCCTGCCCGGTCCCGTTTGGTGCGGTACTCGTCCAGCCGCGGGTCGGTGTCGCCGCCGTTGCCGGCCTGCTCGGGAGATGTCTCGGTCCGTCCTCCGGGTGGGTGTTCCGCCGCGTGGGCCGCGGCGGCTCCGCCGTCGTGCCGGCCGCCGGAGACGGGAGCGAACGGATCCTTGCCGGCGGCGACGCGTTTCATTACCTCCTGGAAGTCCAAGTGGTGCAGCGAGGGGGAGCCGAGTTCCCGCCACGTGCGCGGTGCGGCCACCGTAGGCCGGGGCCGGCCGCGCAGCGAGTACGGCACGATGGTGGTCTTGGCGGCGTTGTTCTGGCTCCAGTCCACGAGCACCCTGCCGGCGCGCAGGGTCTTCTTCATGTCGCTGACGGCCAGATCCGGGTGGTCTGCTTCGAGCGAGCGGGCCAGTTCGTGGGCGAAATCGGAAATCTGGTCCGAGCTCTGGGATCCGTCCAGGGCGGCGTAGAGGTGGATGCCCTTGCTGCCGCTCGTTACGGGCACGGGATCCAGGCCCACGTCCTGCAGGATGGTGCGGGCCAGCCGGGCCACCTCCACGCACTCCGCCAGTCCCGCACCCTCGCCGGGGTCCAGGTCCAGCACCAGCCGGTCGGGAGGCAAGGCATTGCCGTGGGAGTCCACCCGCCACTGCGGCACGTGGATCTCCAGGGCCGCGATCTGGGCCAGCCAGGTCAGGGTGGCGGGATCATTGACCAGGGGATATTGGATGGTCCGGTCCTTGTGCGTGATGGCGGCGCGGGGCACCCAGCCGGGCGTTGAATGGTCCAGGTTCTTCTGGAAGAACATCTCCCCGGGGGCATCGGCGGTCCCGACGCCGTGGACCCAGCGCTTCCGCGTGGCCGGCCGGTTGCGGGCCGCGGGGATCAGCACTGGTGCGACGGCGGCATAGTAGGCCAGGACGTCGGCCTTGGTGGTGCCCGTCTCCGGGTACATGACTTTTTCCAGGTTGGTGAGCACCAGTTCGCGTCCGTCCACCCGGACGCGCTCTTTACCGTTGGGCAAAACCCTTCACCTCCGCGCAACTGTGATGTTCACTTGATCCATGAGAGCCATCTGGAAAGGCGCAATAGCGTTCGGGCTGGTCAACGTGCCGGTCAAGGTCTATAGCGCCACCGAGGACCACGACATCAGCCTCCACCAGGTCCACAACGCCGACGGCGGCCGGATCCGCTACCAGCGCCGTTGCGAGGTCTGCAGCAAGATCATCGACTACGAGGACATCGACAAGGCGTATGAGGACGATGGCCGCACGGTGGTCCTGACCCGCGACGAGCTCAAGTCCATCCCGGCGGAAAACAGCCACGAAATCGAAGTGGTCCAGTTCGTTCCGGCCGATCAGCTCGATCCCATGATGTTTGAAAAAAGCTACTACCTTGAACCCGACTCCAAGTCGCCCAAGGCCTATGTGCTGCTGCGGCGGGCCTTGGAGGACACGGACCGTGTGGCAGTTGTGCAGTTCGCGCTCCGGGACAAGACGCGGCTGGGCGCGCTGAGGATTCGCGATGAGGTCCTGGTGTTGCAGTCGCTGTTGTGGGCCGACGAAGTCCGCGAAGCCAGCTTTCCCGCACTCGAGACCTCCATCCGGATCTCGGCGCAGGAACGCGAGATGTCCGCCGCCCTGGTCGATTCGATGGCCTCCGACTTTGAGCCGGACCAGTTCACGGACGACTATCAGGAGCAGTTGCGCCAGCTGATCGAGGCGAAGCTGGACAAGGGGGAGTCGCTGGATACGGAGGAGACCTTCGGCGCCCCTGCCGAGGCCGGCGAGGGCGAAGTGATCGACCTGATGGAAGCCCTCAAACGCAGCATCGAGAAAAAGCGCGGCGGAGGGGGAGGTGCCGCGGAGGCGCCGGCCGGGGCTTCCGGACCGGCGGCCAAGGCCGCCCCCAAGGCAGCCGCGAAGACGCCGGCGTCCAAGTCCACAGCCACCAAGGCGGCCTCCACCAGGGCTGGTTCTGCCAAGACTGCGGCTTCCAAGACGGCGGCGGCTCCCACAGCGACGGCCGCGAAGACGGCCCGAAAGGGTGCCTGAGCCCGGAAGCCGGCTGGCGCCGTCGCGCACGCTAATCAGGAGTTCCGCAGGGCGGAGATGAGCTCGCTCTTCTTCTTGGCAGAGTAGCCCGTGAGGCCGATCTCCTTGGCGCGTGCCTTCAGCTGCGGCACTGTCCAGTCCTCATAGTCTCCGGCCTTGCCGCCCTTGCGGCCGACTGAGGAACGGCCCCGTTTGGCGGCGGCGTTGGAGATCCTGGCGGCTTTTTGCTTGGAGGCGCCGTCCTCGAGCAGCTTCTCGTAGAGCTCGGGGTCCTTGATGCTGGGGCTTTCTGAGCCGCGGGGCTCGCCCTTCTTTGTTGGCATGGCTGCGCGATCATCTCCTTCGGCCGGGAACCACTTGGGCGGCGGCCCGCGGACGGTGCCGCCGGGGATTCCAAACTAGCCGCGCCGCGGAGCCGTGACAAGCATTCACTAAGCTCACTGACAAAAATCACGGTCTCCCGCGCAGCCAGCCCAGCCAGCCCAGCCAATTCAGCCAATCCAGCCAGTTCAAGCCGGCGCAGCCACAGGGGTGGCCCGGCAACGCGAAGGCCCGGCCGGCCCCTCATCGGGGGCGGCCGGGCCTTCTGAAGCTGCCGGTGTTCCGGCGCGGGGCCGGAAGGTGAGGCTATTCGGCGTCGTGATCCGTCTCAAGGATCTGCACGAGGCGGTCCAGTGCCGCGTCGGCGCCTTCGCCCTTGGCACGCAACACCACAACCTCGCCGTGGGAGGCGCCCAGGCTCATCAGCGACAGGATGCTGGCGGCGTCCATGGCCTCGTCCTCCGGCTCGCCCAGGCGGGCGATCGTGATCTCGAGGTTGTCGAACTCGCCTGCAGCCTCGGCGAAGATGGCTGCCGGACGGGCATGCAGCCCAACGCGGCTGGCAATGGTGGCGTTACGTTCGGTCATTTCTGCTCCTTGAAGTCAGCTTCTGTGTTTATCAGCTGTGGGTGTTTGCTTGAAAGAATCATGCACTGGTTCAGGCGGCTACGGGAACCGTTTCCACCGTATCAACCGGCTTCTTGACTGCCCAGCGTTTGAGCGCGATCACGGCGAAGGCACTCACGACGGTACCGGCCGCAATGGCGACGACGAACATCAGGAAGGGATCGATCGCGAAGAAGACGAAGATTCCGCCGTGCGGGGCCTTGGACCCCACGCCCGCCGCCATCGAGATGGCGCCTGTCACGGCTCCGCCGAGCATGCTGGCGGGGATGACGCGCAGCGGGTCGGCGGCGGCGAACGGGATGGCGCCTTCGGTGATGAACGAGGCGCCCAGCAGCCAGGCGGCCTTGCCGTTTTCCTGTTCCGCGAGGCTGAAGAGCTTCTTGTTCAGCACGGTCGCAGCAAGTGCCATGGCCAGCGGCGGGACCATGCCGGCGGCCATGACGGCTGCCATGATCTGCCACGGGGCCTGGTTGGTGATGGAGGCTGCACCCAGGCCGGCGACGGCGAAGGAGTAGGCCACCTTGTTGACCGGACCGCCGAGGTCGAAGCACATCATCAGGCCCAGGATGACGCCCAGGGCGATGGCGCTGGCACCGGTGAGGCCGGACAGGAATTCGTTGAGCCCGACAGTGACCCGGGCGATGTAGGCGCCCAGGAACACGAACAGCAGGCCGGAAGCCGCGAGCGACGCTATGAGCGGGATGATGACCACCGGCATCAGGCCGCGCAGCCAGCGGGCCACGTTGAGCTTGCCGATCGAATGTGCCACGTAGCCGGCGATCAGGCCGCCCACGATGCCGCCGAGGAACCCTGCGCCCATGAAGACGGCAACAGCGCCGGACACGAAGCCCGGGGCGATGCCGGGCCGGTCAGCGATGGCGTAGGCGATGTAGCCGGCCAGTGCGGGTACGAGGAAGCCCAGGGACAGGGCGCCAATCTTGAACATCACGGCACCGAGGTATGCGCCCAGCGGGCCCCACGCCAGTTCCGGATACACGGTGGGCAGGTTGAAGAGGCTGTTTTCCGCCAGGATCTTGTCCGCGAAGGCGGTGATGTCGTAGCCGCCCAACAGGAAGCCTAGGGCGATCAGCAGACCGCCGCCGGCCACGAACGGGATCATGTAGCTGACACCGGTCAGGAGGGCCTTCTTCAGCTTCGTGCCGATGTGTTCGCTCTTTTCCTCGGCCGCGAGCTCGGCCTGCTCCTCGGCGCCGAAGTGCGGCACGCGGTGGGCGTGCGGATTGTCCGCGGCGGCGAGTGCTTCGGCGACCATCTTGTCCGGTTCGTCGATGCCGCGCTTGACCGGCGCGTTGATGACCGGCTTGCCGGCGAAGCGCTCCTTGCCGCGCACATCCACGTCCACGGCGAAGATCACGGCGTCGGCGGCCGCGATCACGGCGGGGTCAAGGGCCTTGGCGCCGGAGGATCCCTGGGTTTCCACCTGCAGGTCCACGCCGACTTCCTTGGCCGCGGCAACCAGCGAGTCGGCGGCCATGTAGGTGTGGGCGATGCCGGTGGGGCAGGCTGTGACGGCGACGAGGCGCTTGGGCCTCTTGGCCTTCGCTGCGCCGGCACCTTCTCCCTCAGCACCCGCGACAGTGGCTGAGGCGGCGGCCGCGGAAGCGGCGCCGGTCGCTTCGGCAGGGGTGTGGGCGGCCGGCTTGTCCGCCAAGGCGGCGTCGACGAGCTCGACAATCTCCGCCTGGGAGGTCGCGGCGCGCAGGCTGGCCGTGAAGTCCTTTTTGATCAGTGACCGCGCCAGCTTCGACAGCAGCTTCAAGTGGTCCTGGTCCGCGCCTTCAGGAGCGGCGATGAAGAAGATAATGTCCGCGGGCCCGTCCTTGGCGCCGAAGTCGACCGGCTGGGACAGCCGCGCCATCGCCAG
Source organism: Arthrobacter sp. P1_B3 (assembly GCF_056406615.1). Lineage (NCBI taxonomy): Bacteria > Bacillati > Actinomycetota > Actinomycetes > Micrococcales > Micrococcaceae > Arthrobacter > Arthrobacter sp. P1_B3. Next base: position 404,737 of record NZ_JBFTZV010000001.1, read on the forward strand.
GGTGGGTTCGGTGACCGCCGTCGAGCGGCAGTGCGGGATCGCGATGCCGCCCGGGACTCCCGTGGCGGTCTTCGATTCCCGGGCAAAGGCGTCGGCGAAGAGGCCTTCGGCCTCGGTGGCGCGTCCGGTGGCTGCAACTCTGCCTGCCAGATGCCGGATCACGTCCTCGGGCGAGCTGCCCAGATTCTGGTCGAGCTCGACCAGTTCGGTAGTAATGAGCTGTGTCACTGTCAATCCTTCCGGAGGGCCGTGATGGTTACGGCATCAGGGGTGGTTTGGTTGACTGCCGGGACAGTGGAGCCAGGCAGGGAAGCGGCGGCGGCACCATGGGCCACCGCCTGACGGAGGCAATCGACCGGGGCGGCGCCCTGGCTGGATGCGAGCAGGTATCCGGCCAGCGAGGAATCGCCGGCGCCGACAGTGCTGACCGCGGTGACCGGCGGGTGCGTGGCCAGCCACGCGCCGTCGGCCGTCACAAGAACGGCGCCCTTGGAACCGAGGGTGGCCAGTACAGCACCCACTCCGGAGCGCACGACGGCGGAGGCGGCCGCTGCTGCAGCCTCCGGGTCCGCTTCGAGCTCCTCGGCGGACTTGTTCGTGGCGAACCCGGCTGCGGCAGCCAGTTCCACCAGTTCCTCGGCGTTGGGTTTCAAGAGGTCCGGTTTTCCCGAGGTGTCGCCGGAGACCGCTGCGGCGAGGGGTTCGCCGGATGAGTCGACGGCGACCCGAGGTGCGGTCTCGCCGTCGAACAGGGAACGCAGCCGCCGCGTGACGGTCGCGTAGAAGTCGGCTGGAACCCCGGGTGGGAGCGAGCCGGCCAGGACCACCCAGGCGGCACCGCGTGCGTGGTCCAGCAACAGGCTGATCAGGGCCTCCTGCTGATCCGCGCTGAGGACCGGTCCGGGTTCGTTGATCTTGGTGGTGACGCCGCCGGGCTCCGTGAGGGCCACGTTGCTGCGCAGCGGCTCGCCAATCGGGAGGGCCGCGAACGGAACGTCGGTCTCCCGCAGGCCCGTGAGGACAGGGTCGGCCTCCGAGCCGGGGAGGACAGCAATTGTCTTGAGCCCCGAGGCGACGAGGGCGCGGGAGACATTGACTCCCTTGCCCCCGGATTCCTGGCGGACGGAGATGGCCCGCTGAACTTCCCCGCGGAGGAGCGGGCCGGGCAGCGCTACGGTGCGGTCCAGGCTGGGGTTGGCGGTGAGGGTGACAATCACGCGACCACCACCTCCACTCCGGCTTCCGCAAGGGCGTCGGCGAGTTCCCGGCTGGGTTGCGTGTCTGTGATCACGGTGTCCAGATCTTTTAACGAGGCGAACTGGACAAGCGTCTCCGCGTCCAGCTTGGAGGAATCAGCCAGCACCACTATGCGGCGCGCTGATTGGACGAAGGCAGCCTTGACAGCGGCTTCTTCAGGATCGGGTGTGCTCAGCCCGAAGGCTGCATGGATGCCGTTGGTGCCGATGAAGGCGATGTCCGGGCGGATCCGGCGCGCGGCCTCCACCGTGGACTGGCCGACAGCGGCCTGGGTCAGGCCGCGGACTTTGCCGCCGAGCAGGTGCAGGGCGATGCCGGGTTCGCCGGAGAGCCTGGATGCGATGGGCAGGGAGTGGGTGATGACGACGAGTTCGGCGTCGGACCCGGGTCCGGGCAGACTGCCGGCTGCGGCGGCTCCGGCGGCCCGGGCGGACAGGAGCTCGGCGAGGGCCTCCGTGGTGGAGCCGGCGTCGATCAGGATGCTGCCGGTGAGGCCCGGGGGCATGAGGGCAAGAGCGGCCTCGGCGATCCGGATCTTCTCGGGCTGCCGCTGAACGGTCCGCTCGAGGATGCTTTCCTCCGTGGTGCTGAAGCGGTCGGGGGAAACAGCGCCGCCGTGCACCCGGCGGACGCTGCCGGCGGCTTCCAGGGCGGCGAGGTCCCGGCGGACGGTTTCGGTGGTGATGCTGAAGCGTTCGGCCAGGTCCGTGACGCTGGCCCGGCCGCTGGCGTAGATGAGCCCCACGATCAGCTGCTGGCGCTCTTCGGCGAACACTTACCCTCCATTGCGTACTGCGTCTGACTTGGTTTTTGTTCTTGCCCGGGCTTCCGTATTTCGAAAACCCGTTCCCGCCGCTTCGGTGACTCCCGTCACATGAAGTGGAATTGTTTGACTTTATCTTCGTTCGTGTTGGTTTGTCAATGAAAAACCACATGAACGCAGAAAGTTGTGTCCGCGGCGGGGGACATGTCCATTGTTCGGGGATGGCTGCGGGGCGGGTTCTGCGGGACATGTCCAGTGTTCGGGCCGGGGAGTGGGCAGGTTGGGATTATGTCCATGGCTCCTCCGGGGGGCGGGACATGTGCTCCGCCCGGGGTGGCTGCGGGGCGGGTTCTGCGGGACATGTCCAGTGGTTGGGGCGGGGAGTGGGCATGATGGCACTATGTCCACGGCTCGCTTGAAAGGCTGGGCATGTGCTGCGTTGGGCTGGGCGCCTCCGGGCTGGGCATGTGTTCCCTGGGGTGGGGCCGTGGGACATGTCCAGCGGTGGGAACAAACAGCCCGCATGGCGGAAGCCGGGCCCGACCTCAAGGTCCGGCCCGGCTTCCGGGTCGTTGGATTCCGCGCCGCGAAGGGTGCACGGGAAAGTCTCAGAGGCCCGCGTCGCGGCTCTCATTGCGGGTGATGGTTTCGCCGGTGTTGGGGTCCACGACCGTGCGGCTTTCGCTGACCCGGCGCGTGCGGCCGCGTCCGGGGGAGGCGAGGACGAGCGAGGCGATGAGCCCAATCACGCCGACCGCCATCAGGATGTAGCCGATCATGGCCTGGTTCACGTTGGGGATCAGCCCCGGGGCGACGGCCCAGGCAAGGATAGCGCCGATGGCGATGAGGAAGATTGCGGAACCGATTCTCAAGACGATCTCCTTGGTGCCTGCAGGGGCAGTTTGGTGATGCTAAGCATGCTGTCCAGCGTCACGCTACAACCCCGACCCTGCTGTTTCAATGAATCACCCCCGGACCGGCCGGGATATTTCCGCGCCGATTCCGGACATCCGGCCCGTAATCGGACGGCCGCGCCGCGGATCCGGGGGGCAGAAGTCCGCTTCCGCGGCGGAACTCGGGGCCGGTCAAGGACGCTGCGCCAAGCATGCTGCGCGGAGCCCGAGCCCGCGCTGGATAGGCTGGGCCCATGGAGACGGTCGTCTGGTCAAAACCCGAACACGAACGCGCCGGCACGCCGCTGCTGGTGATGCTGCACGGCTACGGCACGGACGAGTTGCGGATGTCCAAGCTGTTCGGTTCCCTGCCGCCGGAGTTCAGTTGCGCTGCCCTGCGCGGGCCCAAGGACATCGGAGACCACCACGGCTGGTTCCTTTTGGATTACTTCCTCACCCACGACTTCGCCGACGTCATCGCCTCCACGAACGCGGTCTTCGCCTGGATCGAGTCCGTCAAGTCCCGGCACAGCAGCGTCAGCCTGTTCGGATTTTCGCAGGGGATGGCCATGGCCAGCACGCTTCTGCGGCTCCGGCCTGACCAGTTCCGCGCGGTGGTCGGGCTCTCGGGTTTTGTCCTGGACAACGAACTCCTGACTATGAGCGAATCCTTCACCTCCCGCCCGCCGTTCTTTTGGGGCAGGGACAGGGCCGACGTCGTGATTAACGACGCCGCCGCCGAACACACCGAGGAGTGGCTGGAGCAGAACACCCAGCTCACGGCCCGGACGTACCCCGGCATGGGACATTCGATTTCCAAGGCCGAACTCGTGGACGTCAGTGCGTTCCTGCGGCACTACGTCCTGCGCTGACCAGACGCTGAGCAGCCGCCGCCCGCCCGCAGCCCTGGACGCCGTCCCGCCGGCCGCCCAAACACCCACCCGACATGGGACCATCCACTTGCATGCCAAATTTGTAAGCGCTTACAATCGACCTCGGCCATGAACACCGGGCCCACTACTTCGGGGGGAGAAAGGGTCGAGCCCGTGCCGCAGGCCAAGACCTCGCGTGTGAGAATCCAGGACGTCGCCGCGCTCTCCGGGCTCTCCATCTGCACCGTCTCCCGTGCACTCCGGCAGCTTCCCAACGTCTCGGCACAAGCCAAGGCAAGGGTCGGTGCCGCGGCAGCCCAGCTGGGCTACAAGGCCTCGGCGGCAGCATCCCGGCTGGCCGGCGGCAACACCGGTTCCGTGGCCATCATCGCCCCGACCGCCACGGCATGGTTCTTTGCCCGGGCGGTGGAAGCGGCCGAGGAAGTCCTTGCCGACAGCGGCTATGACACCGTCCTGATCAGCCTCCGGAACCGGCCCAGCGTGCAGCAGAAGCTTTTCGGCGACCTCGCGGGCCTGGCGCAGCGCGTGGACGGTGTGCTGCTGCTCAACATCGGCCTCGGTGAGGCCGACATGGCCGCGCTCGCAGGGTCGGGCCTCGCCGTGGCCAGCGTCGGGATGCACGGCGTGCCGTGGGACAACGTGGGGATCGACAACGCGGAAGCCGCCCGCGCCGCCACCAACCACCTGCTGGAACTGGGCCACCGGGACATTGCAATCCTCGCTGGCAGCGAAACCGGTGCGCCCTCCCTCGTGACCGCCAGCGAGCGGCGGCGGGGCTTCGAGCAGGCCCTGGCCGGCCACGGCCTCGAGGTCGATCCGGACCTCGTGCTCGACGCCGGCTCCAGCATCGAAGGCGGCCGGCTGGCCATGGTGGAGCTCGTGGAAAACCGCAGAATGCCGTCCGCGATCTTCGCCGGCTGCGACGAGACAGCCTTCGGAGCGCTCATGGCGATGCGGGAGTTCGGTTTGTCAGCGCCGGAAAACGTGTCCATCATAGGAATAGACGATCATCAGATGAGTTGGTTCCTGGGCCTGACCACTATTGCCCAGCCAGTGGCCGACCAGGGCGCTTTCGCGGCCACCCTGCTGATTGAAAGACTTCATTGCTCGGGACTTCCCAATCCGCCCCTTGCCGGTCCGCCGTCGAACCATCTGCTGGACGCCAAACTGTTGGAACGCACCAGCACGCGCCGCCGCTGATCCGGACGGTGCCCGCCGCCGGAACGGACCCAAACACAGCAGCAAAGGCCGGGGCCGCCGTCGCAACGGACAGCGCTTGGACCGACTGCCCTGCACTGACTGCCTTAGACCATAACTTTGATCAAACCGTCTTGCCTGCCCGTTGTCTGAAAGGACTTTGACTCATGACTGTAGTTCCCGACACCTCCGGCCTCGCCGGTGCGCTCTCCGGCGCATCCGCCATCCTTTTTGACCTCGACGGCGTCCTGACGCCCACCGCGGTGGTGCACGAGCAGGCCTGGAAGCAGCTCTTCGACGGCTTCCTGGCCTCGGTCCCTGAGGCTGCGCCGTACCGTGAGAGCGATTACTTCGACCACATCGACGGCAAGCCGCGCTTCGACGGCGTCCGGGACTTCCTGGCCTCCCGCGGGATTGTGCTGCCCGAGGGTCCGGCGGACGACGAGCCCGCGCATGACACCGTCCATGGGCTGGGCAACCGCAAGAACAAGGTCTTCAACGACATCGTCGAGGCCGGCGGAGTCCAGCCCTACGAGGGCTCCGTCCGGCTTGTCGACGCAGCACTGGCCCGCGGACTCAAGCTCGCCGTCGTCTCCTCGTCCCGCAATGCCCCTGCCGTGCTCAAGGCTGCCGGGCTCTCCGATTACTTCCCGGTGGTGGTCGACGGCGTCATCGCCGTCACCCAGGGGCTGCCCGGCAAACCCAGCCCGGCCACCTACGAATACGCCGCCCGGCTCCTGGATCTGCCGAGCCAGGACTGCGTCGTGGTGGAGGACGCCGTCTCCGGCGTCCAGGCCGGCAGCGCGGGAGACTTCCGCTCGGTGATCGGCGTCGACCGCGGAGCCGGCCGGCAGACGCTGCTCGACGCCGGGGCCACGGTTGTGGTCAACGACCTCGCCGAACTGCTCTAGCTCTGCGACGGCTTCCGCCGCCTAACACCTCATCCCTCCCGGCTCCCACCGCCTAGCCCACTGCCCACTCCCGCCGAAGGAACCCCCTAAAACCATGGCTCTCATCACCTCGGACCGCGCCCGGTTCCCCAACGATCCCTGGCAGCTGGTCGAGACCGTCCATCTCCCCGGCAATGCCGGCACCTTGGAGACCCTGTTCAGCCTCGGCAACGGGCACCTGGGCATCCGCGGCGCGCATTGGGGCGCCGCTGATGCCGAACTTCCCGGCAGCTTCATCAACGGCTTCCACGAGACCTGGGACATCAAGCACGCGGAAAACGCCTACGGCTTCGCCCGCACCGGCCAGCGGATCCTCTACGTCCCGGATGCCAACAACTTCACCGTCATCATCGACGGCGAGCCGTTGAGCCTGGACGAGTCCACGGTGCTGGACTACCGCCGCTCGGTCGATTTCGCCACGGGTATCTACGAGTGCCGGATCACGTGGCAGTGCCGCTCCGGCGCGGCCGTGACCACCACCGAACGCCGTGCCGTCGGCTACGAATCCCGCGGCGCGCTGGGCATCAGCCTCGAAGTGGCGGCGGACCGGGATATCTCCGCCGACGTCACGTCCTCGGTCATCAACCGCCAGGACCAGCCGGTGGACGACCACTCCGCCCACGATCCGCGCCGCGCCGGCCGCCACGCCGGGCGCGTGCTGCTGCCGCTGAGGCTCGACGGCGGGGACGGCTCCCTGCGCCTGTCCTGGGAAGCCTCCGAATCCAAGCAGCGGCTCGGGATGGCCGTGGACCACTGGACCTCGGCCGGGGTGCAGCCGTTCGACACCCAGGTGGACCAGGACGACAGCAGCGTCCGCTACGTGCTCGCCGTCAGCGCGGACGTACCGTTCGTGCTGGAGAAGAGCGTCAGCTACGCCGTGGGCCAGGCCGCCGAGGACCTCGCGGACAGCGCCGAAGCCAGCCTCAAGCCGGTCAGCGAGATCTTCACCCAGAGCGAGGACTACTACCGCGGCTACTGGAGCACAAGCGACATCGTGGTGGCGGGCCAGACCGAGCTCCAGCAGGGCATCCGGTGGAACCTCTTCCAGCTCGCACAGGCCACTGCCTGCGCCGATGTGGCCGGCATCCCGGCCAAGGGCGTATCCGGCTCCGGCTACGACGGCCACTACTTCTGGGACCAGGAAGTGTACCTGCTGCCCTACCTGACCTACACGAACCCGGGCAACGCCCGCCAGGTCCTGGAATTCCGCCACGACCTGCTGCCCGAGGCGAAGATCCGCGCCAAGGAGCTCAGCGTGGACGGCGCCCTCTTCCCCTGGCGCACCATCAACGGACTCGAGGCCAGCGCCTACTACGCGGCAGGCACCGCGCAGTTCCACATCGCCGCCGCGATCGCGTTCGCGACCAACCGGTACATCTGGGCCAGCGGGGACACCGAGTTCCAGGACACCCTGGGCTCCGAGCTGCTGATAGAGACCGCCCGGATGTGGGCGTCCCTGGGCTTCTTCGGCAAGGACGGGCTCTTCCACATCCACGGCGTCACCGGCCCCGACGAGTACACCGCCGTCGTCAACGACAACCTGTACACAAACGTCATGGCGCGGTTTAACCTGCGCGCCGCGGCGGCGCTGGACCACCCGGAGATCGACGACGCCGAACGCGAGTTCTGGGAACAGGCCGCCAACCGGATGCAGCTGCCCTACGACGAAGACCTCCAGGTCTACTCCCAGGACAACGACTTTATGACCCTGGAGCCGTGGGACTGGACCACGCCACGGTCCAAGTACCCGCTCCTGCTGCACTTCCACCCGCTGGTGATCTACCGGCACCAGGTCCTCAAGCAGGCGGACAGCGTGCTGGCCATGTTCCTGCAGTGGCAGGACTTCACGGCCGAGGAAAAGCGCCGAGCGTTCGACTTCTACGACCCCATCACCACCGGCGACTCCACGCTGTCCGCCTGTGTCCAGGGCATCATGGCGGCCGAGGTCGGCTACGGCAAGGCTGCGCTGGACCACTTCACCCACGCCCTGTTCATCGACCTCGACGACACCCACGGCAACACGATCGACGGCGTCCACATCGCCAGCACCGGCGGGGTGTGGAGCTCGCTGGTCAGCGGCTTCGCCGGTCTGCGGGACCAGGGCGCGGTACCGTACTTAGATCCGCGGCTGCCGGCAGAATGGGACGGACTCGAGTTCCACCTGAAGATCCAGGGCAGGCTCCTGCACATCGGGCTGGAGCAGGGCTCGATCAGCCTGACCGTCCGTGAGGGCGCGCCGCTGGAGGTCGACGTGCGCGGGGAACTGCTCACCGTCGACGGCAACCCGGCCCGGGTTCCGCTGGCGCCCGTCACGGACCCGGAGCCCACCATCTTCCCCAGCGGCCTTCCCACGGCGTCGATCCCGGTGGTGCGCGCCGCGGTCTGAGCCCCCGCGGCCTGAGGCGCCGGTGCCCTGACGGTGCGGGCGTCCGGTTTGCGGCGGTCGCCGCGGGGGCAGATGAGGGCGGATCGGCGGCGTCGATCCGCCCTTAACTGCCCGCCAGGCCGTCCTCGGCGGGTTCTTCCGCGCCGCTGGATTGTTCTGTTTCGCGGGCCTCTTCGGCGCCGCCGGCGAGCGGATGGGCCAGCTCGTCGGCCGGCATCCGCGCCACTACCATCGCGACGGCGGCCATCACCGGACACACGGTTCCCGCGACGAGGAAGATCAGCCACAGCGGCAAGACTTCGGCGGCCGGTCCGGCCAGTGCCATGGAGACCGGCATGAGGGCCAGCGACACGAAGAAGTCCAGGCTCGAGACGCGGCCCAGCAGATGCGGCGGGACACGGCGCTGCAGCAGGGTTCCCCAGATCACCATGCCCACGCTGCCGGTGGCGCCGAAGACAAACAGTGCGGCGGCCACGGCCCAGAAACTGTCCATGATTCCGATGGCGGCGATCGGCAGGCTTCCCAATCCCCATGACACCATCATCACGGTGAGGTAGCGGCGCGGGAGGGGAAAAGAGGCCGTGGCCAGCGAGGCTGCGGCGCCGCCGACGCCCATGATGGCGAGCAGGAAGCCGAACATGCGCGCGTCCCCGCCGAGCTGGTCCCGGACCACGAACGGGATGAGGACCTCGATGGGGCCTATCAGGAACAGCACTGAAATGCAGGCCCAGAGCAGGGTCCACAGCAGCCAGGGCGTGCGGACGGTATAGCTGACGCCCTCGCGGAGGTCGTGGCGCAAGGACTTCTTGGCCCGCGTCTGGCCTGAAACGTTGGCCCCGCCGCTGGCCGTACCCTCGGTGCCCACTGTGCCCGGCGCCCCTGCCGCGGGCTGGCGGTGGAGGAAGTTCAGGATGCAGAAAGCCAGCAGGTGGCAGACCGCCACACCGGTGACGGCGTACGCGGGGGACATGGCCGCCACCAGGACCCCGGCAACGGCCGGCCCGGCGGCCTGCTGCAGGATCGGCCGCATGGTCCCCTCCAGGCCGTTGGCCGCCAGCAGGTCCTCGGGCGGCAGGATCCGCGGCAGGATGGCGGAATAGGCGGGGAAGAAGAACGCCGCCCCGACGCCGAGCACGAAGGCCCCCACCGCCAGATGCCAGAGCTGCAGCAAACCGGCCATGGCCAGCGCGCTGATGCTGGCGATGACGGCGAGGTTGGCGCCCTCGACCGCGATGATCAGCAGCCGCTGGGGGACGCGGTCCGCGGCGATGCCGCCGGCCAGCAGAAACGCCACGAGCCCGACGCTGCCCGCCGCGGCCACGAGCGAGAGTTCCAGCGGACCGCCGCCGAGATAGATCACCTCGTAGACCATCGCAACGGCCCACATCCCGGAACCGAAGATGGAGATGGCCAGCGCCGTGATCAGCACGCGGTACTCCTGGTGCGCGAAGGGGCTGAGGGCTCGCAGGGCGGGCATGGGCCCAGTCTAGTAGCCGGCCACCTGGCCGGACCGGAGGGGTGCGCCGGCCCCGGGGCTGGGTCTGGCCGGCCCGTGTGTAGTGTTAAGTGCACTTAGTTTTATGGTTCCGACGAGAGGCGATCATGGCCAAGCGCAGCAACCCGGCAATGAAGATTGCCCAGGAAACAGCCCACAGCGCGATGTTCGACGCCGCAGGCCAGCCCCGGCCCGGCCTGCACAAGGTGCTCCTGCGCGCGGTTGAAGTCCAGCGGCCCCTGGTGCTGGCCAATATCCRCAGGCTCCAGCGCAGGCACCCGCACGCCACCGCGGCGCAGCTCGCCGCCATCCTGGAACGCGACTACCTGCTGGCCGTCACCGGCGGCGGCGCGCTGGTGGGCGGGGCGGCCGTGATTCCGGGCGTCGGAACTGCCGCCGCACTCGGTCTCTCGGCCGCCGCAGCCGTCGGGTTCCTCGAAGCCACCGCGCTGTATTCCACAGCGCTCGCTGAACTGCACGGCGTGCGGATGGTGGATCCGGACAGAGCCAGCACCCTGGTCATGGCGATCATGCTGGGAGAGGAAGGCACCCAGCTGCTGAGCTCGCTGAGCGGACAGGCGGCGGGCCGGGGCAAGGGGCCCACCCAGGCCTGGACCGCGGCCTTCACCCGGCGCGTCCCCCTCGCCGGCTTCGGTGCCGTGCGGGCCAAGATCCAGACGATGTTCCTGCGCTCCCTGCTCAAGACCCAGGGCACAGCCTGGCTGGGCCGTGCCCTGCCCTTCGGCATCGGCGCCGTCGTAGGCGGAGTGGGCAACCGGGTGATGGGCCATGCGGTCGTGGCGAACGCCAAGGAAGCCTTCGGGCCCATCCCGGACACGATCCCGGGAGAACTGCAGGCCTTGGCAGAAACCACCGGGCCGCTCGCGCTCTACGAAACTTCCCTGGACACGCCACCGGGGACGACGCCGGACAGCGGCACCCCGAACAACGGCACCCCGAACACCCCAACGAAGGGCGGCGGCACGTTTTGGATCTGAACGCTGATCTGGGGGAGTCCTTCGGGACCTGGACCATGGGCGACGACGCCGCGATGTTTCCGCTTGTCACGAGCGCCAGCGTGGCCTGCGGGATGCACGCCGGCGACCCTGTGACCATGCTCGACACCTGCCGGGCCGCCTACGAGCTCGACGTCAACGTCGGCGCCCACCTTGGCTACCCGGATCTGGCCGGCTTCGGCCTGCGCTCGCTGGACATGACCTTCGATGACCTGTTCGGCGCGGTGCTGTACCAGCTCGGCGCGCTCGACGGCGTTGCCCATGCCGTGGGCGCCTCGGTGGACTACGTCAAGCTGCACGGGGCGCTCTATGACCGCACCGTGCGCGACGCCGAGCAGGCCTCCGCAGTGATCGCCGCCATCCAGGCCTACGATCCCGGACTGCCCGTCCTGGGCTTCCCCGGCTCAGCCTTGCTGCAAATCGCCCGGGACGCCGGACACCCCGTCTTCGCCGAAGCCTTCGCCGACCGCGCCTACCTCCCGGACGGCACCCTCGTGCCGCGCACGGAGGAAGGCGCCGTGCTGCTCGACGCCGGACAGGTCGCCGAGCGGGCCGTCAGGCTCGCCACGAAGGGCGAGGTCGAGGCGGTGGACGGATCGGTGATCGCGGTGAGGGCGGATTCGCTCTGCCTGCACGGGGACACACCCGGCTCCGTCAGCGTTGCCGCCGCCGTGCGGGCCGCGCTGGAGGCCGCCGGCGTGGAGCTGGAGAGTTTCGCCTGACCCGCAGCCAGGCAGCCCCCAAACCGGCACCGGCCGGCGTGCGCACCGTGTCCTAAGGCCCTATCCGGGCCAGAAAGTGCATCCTAGCTTGAAGGCATGACTGCCGGAGGCGCCGCGGGGTTGGACGGACCCGCCTCGGATGCAATGTTGAAATTGGGCCGATTTTTCACGAAATGGGACCAGACCGACGACGGCAGGGCGGTGTTCCGGGAAGGCGGCCGCAAGGGCGACATCTTTTACCGGGACCGGTGGAGCCACGACAAGGTGGTCCGGTCAACCCACGGGGTGAACTGCACGGGCTCGTGCTCCTGGAAGGTGTACGTCAAGGACGGCATCATCACCTGGGAATCCCAGCAGACCGACTACCCCTCGGTGGGCCCGGACAGCCCGGAATACGAGCCGCGGGGCTGCCCCCGCGGGGCGGCCTTCTCCTGGTACACCTATTCGCCCACCCGGGTGCGCTTTCCCTATGCCCGGGGTGTCCTCGTCGAGATGTACCGCGAGGCCAAAGCGCGGCTGGGTGACCCGGTGCTGGCCTTTGCCGACGTCGTGGGGGACCCGGCGCGGCGCCGCCGCTACCAGCAGGCCCGCGGCAAGGGCGGCCTCGTGCGCGTCTCCTGGCAGGAGGCGATCGAAATTGCCGCCGCCGCGCACGTGCACACCATCAAGGCCTACGGGCCGGACCGCTGCGCCGGCTTCTCGCCCATCCCGGCCATGTCCATGGTCTCGCACGCCGTCGGGACCCGCTTCATCCAGCTGATCGGCGGGGTGATGACGTCCTTCTACGACTGGTACGCGGACCTGCCCGTGGCCAGCCCGCAGGTGTTCGGGGACCAGACCGACGTCCCGGAATCGGGGGACTGGTGGGACGCCCGGTACCTCATGATGTGGGGCTCCAACGTCCCCGTGACCCGCACCCCGGACGCGCACTGGATGGCCGAGGTGCGGTACCGCGGCACCAAGGTGGTCACGGTCAGCCCGGACTATGCGGACAACACGAAGTTCGCCGACGAATGGCTGCCCGCCCAGGCCGGGACGGACGCCGCGCTGGCGATGGCCATGGGGCACGTGATGCTCAGGGAATTCTTCGTCGAGCGCGACGTGCCGTTCTTCACCGACTACGTCCGCCAGTTCACCGACCTGCCGTTCCTGGTCCGGCTGGAACGGCGCGACGACGGCTCCCTCACCCCGGCCAAGTTCCTCACCGCCAAGGATCTTCCGGACGAGGCCGGGGCCGAGGACGCGGCCTTCCGCACCGTCCTGTTCGACAAAGCCACCGGCCGTCCGGCCGTGCCGAATGGCTCTTTGGGGTTCCGCTACTCCGGCAGCGGCGAGGGCAAATGGAACCTGGACCTTGAGGGGATCGAACCGGCCCTGTCGCTCCGCGAGGTCTCCGGGGACAGCGCCGAGATCCTGCTGCCGTGCTTCGAGGACGCCGGCGGGAACGGCAGCGTGCTCCGCCGCGGTGTTCCCGTCCTGGAACTGGATGGCCAGCTGGTCACCACCGTGTTCGACCTCATGCTTGCCCAGTACGGGGTCGGCCGGGACGGGCTCCCGGGGGAGTGGGCCGCCGGCTATGATGACGCCGCGACGCCCTACACCCCGGCCTGGCAGGAGGAGATCACTTCCGTCCCGGCACAGGCCTGCATCCGGGTGGCCCGCGAATTCGCCCGCAACGCCGAGCAGTCCAAGGGCCGGTCCATGATCATCATGGGCGCCGGGATCTGCCAGTGGTTCCACGGCGACACCACCTACCGCGCCGTGCTGGCCCTCGTGATGCTGACCGGCTGCATGGGCCGCAACGGCGGCGGCTGGGCACACTACGTGGGGCAGGAAAAGACCCGGCCCGTCACGGGCTGGCTGTCGCTGGCGAACGCACTGGACTGGTCCCGGCCCCCGCGGACCATGATCGGCACCGGCTACTGGTACATGCACACGGACCAGTGGCGGCAGGACGGCTACTCCGCGGACGCGCTGAAGTCCCCGCTCTCCACCGGAAGCCTGGACGGCATGCATACCGCGGACGCGCTGGCCCAGTCCGCGCGGCTGGGCTGGATGCCGTTCTACCCGCAGTTCGACCGGAACCCGCTGGACCTCGCGGACGAGGCGGAAGCCGCCGTCGGCGCCGGCACCGCGAAGGATACTCCCGGCTACATCGCTGACGCGCTGAAGAACCGTACCCTGAATCCGGCAATCGAGGACGTGGACGCCCCGGAAAACTGGCCGCGGACCCTCGTGTTGTGGCGTTCGAACCTGTTTGGCTCCTCGGCCAAGGGCAACGAGTACTTCCTCCGGAACCTGCTGGGCACCCACAACAATGTCCTGGGCCCGGACCATGCCGAGGGGCTCAGGCCCAAGGACGTGAAATGGCACGAGCAGGCACCGGAAGGGAAACTGGACCTCCTGGTCTCAGCGGACTTCCGGATGACCTCCACCACCCTGCTCTCCGACGTCGTGTTCCCGGCCGCCACCTGGTACGAGAAGCACGATCTGTCCTCCACCGACATGCACCCGTTCGTCCACGCGTTCAGCCCCGCGATCGACCCGCCGTGGGAGACCAAAACGGACTTCGACGCCTTCCACCTGCTGGCCCAGGAGTTCTCCCGGCAGGCCAAAACCCACTTGGGCGTCCGCCGGGACCTGGTGAGCGTGCCGCTGCAGCACGACACACCTGGCCAGCTCGCCCAGCCGGGCGGGATCGTGCGGGATTGGCGGGACATGTCCATTCCCGCGGTCCCGGGGCAGAACATGCCCATTTTTTCCGTCGTGGAGCGCGACTACACCGCCATCGCCGACAAGCTGGCCGCCGTCGGGCCGCTGGCTGACAAACTCGGCTTCACCGTCAAGAACGTCACCTACAAACTCCAGGGGCCGCTGGAGAGGCTCAGCCGCTCCAACGGGGTGATGCTCGGCGGCGCCGCGGACGGCCGGCCGGCGATCGACACTGACGCGAAAATGGCGGAGGCCATCCTGGCCTTCTCCGGCACCACCAACGGCGCGCTGTCAGTCCAGGGCTTCAAGGACCTGGAAGTCCGCACCGGGAAGAAACTGGCGGACCTGGCCGAGGGCTCCGAGGAAAAATTCATCACCTTCGCCCAGACCCAGGCCGCCCCGGTGCCGGTGATCACCTCGCCGGAATGGTCCGGCTCCGAGACCGGTGGCCGGCGCTACGCACCCTTCACCATCAACGTGGAACGACTCAAGCCCTTCCACACCCTGACCGGGCGAATGCACTTCTTCCTCGACCACGACTGGATCCGGGACATCGGCGAGGCCATGCCGATCTACCGGCCGCCGCTGGACATGCACCGGCTCTTCGGCGAGCCCAGACTCGGCCAGGACGGCTCCATGGAGGTGGTGGTCCGCTACCTGACCCCGCACTCCAAGTGGTCCATCCACTCCGAATACCAGGACAACCTGCTGATGCTCTCGCTCTCCCGCGGCGGACCCACGGTCTGGATGAGCCCCGCCGACGCGGCAACCATCGAGGTCAAGGACAACGACTGGGTGGAGTGCCTGAACATCAACGGCGTCCTGGTGGCCCGGGCGATCGTCAGCCACCGGATGCCGGCCGGCGTGGTGTACGTGCACCACGCGCAGGAACGCACCATCGACGTGCCGAAGTCCGAGGCCACCGGCCGGCGCGGCGGCATCCACAACTCCGTGACCCGGCTGCTGGTCAAACCCTCGCACCTGATCGGCGGTTACGCCCAGCTGGCCTACGCGTTCAACTACCTTGGCCCCACCGGAAACCAGCGCGACATGGTGGCCACCGTCCGGCGTCGTTCCCAGGAGGTGCAGTACTGATGCGTGTCATGGCTCAAATGGGCATGGTCATGAACCTGGACAAATGCATCGGCTGCCACACCTGTTCGGTGACCTGCAAGCAGGCCTGGACCAACCGTGCGGGCACCGAATACGTCTGGTTCAACAACGTCGAGACCCGCCCCGGCCAGGGCTATCCGCGCCGCTACGAAGACCAGGAGAAGTGGCACGGCGGCTGGGCGCTGAACAAGCGCGGCAAGCTGGTGCTCAGGGCCGGCGGCCGGGTCAAGAAGCTCTTCGGGATCTTCGCCAGCCCCGTCCAGCCCGAGCTCAAGGACTACTACGAGCCCTGGACCTACGACTACAAAACCCTCGTGGACGCGCCGCTCGGCGACGACTTCCCGGTCGCCCGGCCCAAGTCCCTGATCACCGGGGAGGACACCAAGATCACCTGGTCCGCGAACTGGGACGACGACCTGGGCGGCTCCGCCGAGAACGGCCACCTGGATCCGATCGTGGAAAAGGTCCGGCGGGAATCCGAAGACAAGATCAAGTTCGCCTACGAACAAACCTTCATGTTCTACCTCCCCCGGATCTGCGAGCACTGCCTGAACCCCTCCTGCATGGCCTCGTGCCCCTCGGGAGCGATCTACAAGCGCGTGGAGGACGGGATTGTGCTGGTGGACCAGGACAAGTGCCGCGGCTGGCGCCAGTGCGTCACGGGCTGCCCCTACAAGAAGATCTACTTCAACCACAAGACCGGCAAAGCCGAGAAGTGCACCTTCTGCTACCCGCGGGTGGAAGTGGGGCTGCCGACGGTCTGCTCGGAGACCTGCGTGGGACGGCTGCGGTATTTGGGGCTGTTTTTGTACGACGCCGACGCCGTCACCGCTGCGGCGTCCGTCACTGACCCCCAGGAACTCTACGACGCCCAGATGGACGTGCTCCTGGACCCGAACGACCCAGCCGTCCAGGCCGAGGCCCGGGCCCAGAATATCCCGGAAGACTGGATCGACGCCGCCCGGCGCTCGCCGGTCTACGCCCTGGCCAAGGTCTACAAGGTGGCCCTGCCGCTGCACCCGGAATACCGGACCATGCCGATGGTCTGGTACGTGCCGCCGCTCTCGCCCGTTGTGGACCTGCTGCGCGACCAGGGGCACGACGGCGAGGACGCCGGCAACCTCTTCGGCGCCATCGACGCGCTGCGCATCCCGGTGGAATACCTCGCCGAACTCTTCACCGCCGGAGACACTGAACGGGTCGCCGCGGTGCTCAGGAAGCTCGCGGCCATGCGGTCCTTCATGCGCGGCATCAGCCTCGGCAACGACCCGGACGACGCCGTCCCCGAGGCCGTGGGGATGGACAGCCAGAGCATGTACGAGATGTACCGGCTGATGGCGATCGCGAAGTACGAGGAGCGCTACGTCATCCCGAAGGCGCATGTGGAGCAGGCCCACGACCTCGAAGAGATGGGCTGTTCGCTCGATTTCGAGGGCGGGCCCGGCATGCAGGATTCGGCCCCGTTCGGCGAAGCCAGCGGCAGGCCCGTCCCGGTGGCGGTGGAAACCTTCAACGCCCTCCGCGACCGGCAGACCTCCGGCTCCGCGCCCGGCGAAAGCACCCTGCGCGGCAGGGTGAACCTGCTGAACTGGGACGGCACAGGCGCCCCCTCCGGGCTGTTTCCGGAAAAACCGCCTCCCATGAAACCGTCGGCCCCCGAGGACTCCCCGGACTCTCCTCCGGCGGGGGAACAGCCATGACCCGCCGCCAGCAGGTCCTCTACCTCGCCGCGGCGTGGTGCCTGTCCTACCCGGATGAGGAACTGATCGGCCGGGTTCCGCTGATGCGGGCCGCGCTGGCCGAGTTCCCGGGGGCCGCGGCGGACTTCGTGGAGGTCCTGGACCGGCTGGAGTCCACACCGCCCATTCAGATCCAGGCCCAGTATGTGCGCGAGTTCGACCTCGGCAAGCGCCACGCCCTGCACCTGTCCTACTGGACTGACGGGGACACCCGGCGCCGCGGCGAGGTCCTGGGCAACTTCAAGAAGACCTATCGGCAAAGCGACATCCTGGTGGACACGCACGGCGAACTGCCGGACTACCTCCCGATGGTCCTCGAATACGCCGCGCTGGTGGACCTCGCGGCCGGCCGCGAGTTGCTGACGCGCTTCCGGGCGAGCCTTGAGATGCTCCGCTTCGGGCTGCTCCGGGACGAGCTCCCGCACGCCCGGATCCTGCAGGCCGTCTGCGCCACCCTGTCGGGGAAATCACCGGCCGACGAGCAGGCCGTCATGCGGATGGCCGGCTACGGCCCACCCACCGAGGCCGTGGGCCTGGACCCCTACGATCCGCGGCTGCTGCCCGTGAAGGGGGCCTGACCATGCTGGCATTCGAAGCCGAGACCGGATCCGCCGTCGACATCTCCGCACTGGATATCCTGCTGTGGGGCGTGCTGCCGTACGTCATGGTGGTGGTCCTTGTTGGCGGGCTGGTCTGGCGTTACAAATACGATCAGTTCGGCTGGACCACGAGGTCCTCCCAGCTGTACGAGTCCAGGCTGCTGCGGATCGCGTCCCCGCTGTTCCATTTCGGCCTGCTCGCCGTGATCGCCGGCCACTTCTTCGGTCTCGTCATTCCGATGGCGTGGACCMAAGCGGCTGGGATGAGCCAGGAGTTCTACCACTTCAACGCTCTGTTCGTCGGCGGTGTGGCCGGGGTAGGGACCCTGGGCGGGATCATCCTGCTGATCTACCGCCGCCGCACCACCGGGCCCGTCTTCATGGCCACCACCGGGAATGACAAGACCATGTACGTGGTGCTGACGGCGGCGATCGTCTTCGGGCTGTGGACCACGCTGGCCAGCGTCTTTGAGGGCGAGCACGGGCACAATTACCGCGAGACCGTCGCCCCGTGGTTCCGCTCGCTGTTCATCTTCCAGCCCGACATCGCGGCCATGGCCGGGGCGCCGTTTTCCTTCCACCTGCACACCCTGGTGGGCATGGCGCTGTTCGTGATCTGGCCGTTCACCCGGCTGGTCCACGCCTTCACGGCACCGTTCCACTACCTCTTCCGCCCCTACATCGTCTACCGCTCGAGGGACCGGGACACCGGCGGAGCCGGAGCCAAAGGGACAGCCGGCGCCGCCGGTGCCCGGAACCCGGTCGGCGCGCGGCGGGGCTGGTCCGCCGTCGGGACCCGGGACCGCGACACCAGGAACCGGTGAACACCTGCGATTCCTGACCTGCACTGCTGAACTGCATTCTGAACTGAACGTTGCCGAACCGAACGTTGCCGAACCGAAAAGGAGACCACCGTGGCCGGAGCAGTGTCCCCTTTCGTCGCCGCCCCCGCCGGCCGGACGCTCAACCTGGCACTCGCCACCTCGGCGTCGGTGGCGTGCTTCTGGGCCTGGAACTCCATCGCCACGCTCGGCGCGTACTACACCCAGAACCTGCACCTCAATCCGGCCACCACCGGGGTGCTGGTGGCCATGCCCGTCTTCGTTGGCTCGCTGGGACGGATCGTCGTCGGCACCTTGACGGACAAGTACGGCGGGCGCGCCATGTTCACCTTTGTCCTGCTGGCCTCCATCATCCCGATCCTGCTGGTGGCGGTGGGCGGCACCATCGACTCCTTCGCGCTGGTGCTGGGCGCCGGACTGTTGCTCGGGGTCGCCGGCACGGTCTTCGCCGTCGGGATCCCCTTCGTCAGCGCCTGGTACGAGCCCGCCCGGAGGGGCTTTGCCACCGGTGTCTTCGGCGCGGGCATGGGCGGAACGGCGCTGGCGGCCTTCCTGAACCCGCGGCTTGTCGCGAGCATCGGCTACGTTCCCACGCACGTGCTGATCGCCGCGATCCTGGCGTGCATGGCCGCCCTCATCTGGTTCCGAATGAAGGAGGCGCCGGGCTGGACCCGCAGCAACGCGCCCGTGATGCCCAAGCTGCTCGACGCCGTGAAGACCCCGGTCACGTGGAAGCTGTGCTTTCTCTACGCCGTCCTCTTCGGGGGTTTCGTTTCCTTCGCCACGTATCTGCCCACCTACCTCCGGGATGTCTACAGCTTCGATCCCAGCGCGGCCGGCGCCCGCACCGCAGGGTTTGCGCTGGCCGCCGTGCTGGCGCGGCCCCTGGGCGGGGTGCTCGCGGACAAGGTCGGCCCCAAGCCAGTGGTGATCGTAGCGCTCGCCGGCGTCGCGGCGCTCGCCTGGGTGGTGAACCTGCAGCCCGACGGCGACGTCCCCGCCGGCCTGACGTTCGTCGCCATGGCCGGCGCGCTCGGCCTGGGCACAGGCGGGGTGTTCGCCTGGGTGGGTGTGCTCGCGCCGCAGGGCAAAGTGGGCAGCATCAGCGGGGTGGTCAGCGCCGCCGGAGGACTCGGCGGCTACTTCCCGCCGCTGATCATGGGTGCCACCTACGACGCCGCAGCGCACAGCTACGCGATCGGGCTGCTGCTGCTCGTGGTGACAGCGCTCGGGGCGCTGGCCTTCACGATCTTCGCCATGCAGGGCCGGACCAAGGCGGAGGTCGCCGCTGCCTGACCGGAGCCGGGACCGGAGGGTAGCTAGCCGAACAGCATGTTGGCCACCGTGAAGATGGCCAGCCCGGCCAAGGCGCCCACCACCGTGCCGTTGATCCGGATGAACTGCAGGTCCCTGCCCACCTGCAGTTCGATCTTCTGGGACGTTTCCTCGGCGTCCCAGCGGGCCACGGTGTCCGTGATGACCCCCGCGATGTCCGAGCGGTAGGTCTTTACGAGGTAGCCCGCCGCGTCGCCGATCCAGGCGTTCACCTTGCCGGCGAGCTCGGGATCGACCACCAGCCGGGTGCCGAAGTCATGTATGGCTGCCTTGAATTTGACGGTCAGTTCGCTGTGCGGGTCATCGACGGCGGTGAGCAGGGCCGTCTTGATGGTGTCCCAGGTGCGGGAGGCGAGCTCCCGGACCTCGGGGTCGCCGAGCACCTGCGCCTTGATGCCCTCGGCACGGGCGATCATCACCGGATCATGCTGCAGATCCTGCGCCAGGTCCTTGAGGTACTTATCGATCGACAGGCGGACCTGATGCTGCGGATCGGACTGTACGGCGCGGGTGAACTTGAGGATCTCCACGTACACCTTGTCCCCAACCAGGCCGTCCACGAACGACGGTACCCACGTCGGGGACCGGTCGGTGACCAACCTGTTGACCGTCTCCTGGTTGTCCCGCACCCAGTCCACCGTCCGGTCCACGAGCACGTCCACCAGTGCGTGGTGGTGCCCGTCGTCGAAGATCCGCTCAGCGAGCCGGCCCACGGGCGGCCCCCACGGCGGGGTGAGCAGGTGCTTGCGGACCATGGATTCGATCACGGCCTTGACGTCGTCGTCGTTGAGGACCTTGAACGCGCCGCGGATGACGGCGGCACCCTCCTTGGCGACGCGGTCCGGGCCGCCGGGGCTGGAGAGCCAGGCGCCGGCCTTGCGCGCAATGTCCGCGGACGCCAGCTTTTCCTGGACCACCTGTTCGGAGAGGAAATTGGTCTCCACGAATTCGCCCAGCGAGGCGCCGATCTGGTCCTTGCGGCGCGGGATGATCGCGGTGTGCGGGATCTTGATTCCCATGGGGTACTTGAACAGGGCCGTAACGGCAAACCAGTCCGCCAGGGCACCCACCATGCCGCCCTCGGCCGCGGCGCGGACGTACTCGAGCCCCGGATACTGCTTCTGCAGGGCAAACGCGACGACGAAGATCACGGCCATGACGATCAGGAGCGCCAGGGCCAGGAGCTTCATCCGGCGCAGCGCCGCGGCCTTCTCGGCGTCGCTGGACGCAGCGGCACGCTGTCCGGGGGGACCATCCGGGCGGACACCGCCCGGAAGTCCCGCGGCACCGGTCAGGGATGTTGGCTCAGTATTCACCTGCATGAGCCCAGCCTAGTCCCGCCACGGAAACGGGCCGTCCGCTAACGTGGCACCATGACGACTGACGAGTCCGCCGCCGCCCGTCCTCTGGTCTATGCCCACCGCGGCTCCAGCGGAGCCTTCGCCGAGCACACCCGGGCCGCGTACCTGCAGGCAATCGCCGACGGCGCCGACGGTGTGGAAT
This sequence comes from Arthrobacter sp. P1_B3, assembly GCF_056406615.1. NCBI lineage: Bacteria > Bacillati > Actinomycetota > Actinomycetes > Micrococcales > Micrococcaceae > Arthrobacter > Arthrobacter sp. P1_B3. Next base: position 426,152 of record NZ_JBFTZV010000001.1, read on the forward strand.
GCGATGTCCACCTGACCCGGGACCAGCACGTGGTGCTCCTGCACGATGCCACCCTGGACCGCACCTCGGACGGCACCGGCCAGGTGGCCGACCGGACCCTGGAAGAGCTCCGGCCGCTGGACTTCTCCTCCTGGAAGGGAGCCCGGATCCCGGAAGCCTACGGTGCCAAGTCCGAGCAGCTCCTGACCCTGCCGGAACTGATCGACATCCTGCGCGGGGCGGGCCGCGGGATCGGACTGGCGATCGAGTTCAAGCACCCGAGCCCGTACCAGCTCGGACTCGAGGACCGCGTCCTCGAGGTCCTGAGGGACGAAGGCTGGAATCCGCGGACGTCGATGCTGGACAAGATCGTCGTTTCCTTCATGAGCTTTAGCCCCGACTCCGTCAAGCACCTTCTCGAGTCCGTGCCGGCAGGGGCCGTCTGCCAACTCGTGGACAACGTCAATGTGGCGGACATCAGGGAGGAACTGGGCCTCGGTGCCCTGACCGGCGGAGCCCTGGCCAACGTGATGAAGGCCGCCCAGGCGGAGGGCGAACGGATCCTGGATGGGGCTGAGGCGGGCATTGCCGGCCCCGGAATCGGGTACGTCCGCGCGCACGCCCCCACCGTTCAGCGCTGGCTCGCCTCGGGGCTCCGGTTCCGGGTGTGGACGGTCGACGCCGAGGACGACGTCGAACGGTGCCGGGAACTGGGGATCCACGAGATCACCACAAACTGGCCGGCCCAGGTCCTGTCCCAGCTGATGTCGGTCAGTCCGCCCCTCCGCTAAGAGCCCGGCCGCGCTGCGGAGCTGGGGCGGATTCCTGCGGAAACCGTTGCGCGCCCCGGCGGATTACGGCCGGAGTGACCGCTGTGGTTGAGTGGTTGCATGCCATTTCGCTGGTCCGGCCCGGACCTCCAGACCCTGTCCGCGGCAGCGATGTGCGCGCTGCTGCTCACGAGCGCCGCCAAGCACTTCCGCGAACCCGAATTTTTCCACCCGGTGGTTCCCGACATCCTGTGCCGGGACGACTCCGGTGAGCAGCCGAACGGCCCCCTGGCCGTCCTGTCCCGGGAGGAATGGGTGGCGGCGAGCGGGCTGCTGGAAGCCGCTGTCGCCGTCGGGCTCCTGATCCCGGCCACCCGGAGGGCCGCCGCCGGCGCCGTCACGGCACTGTTCACCGCGTTTCTTTCCGGCCACGTGGACGCCCTGCGCCGGGCCTACGGGGCAGACGGCACGCCGCGCGCGCGACGCGTGCATACCTTGCGGCTCCCGCTCCAGGCGCCCCTCATCGCGTGGGCCTGGACTCTGACGCGGCGGAACCCGCGCCCGTGAAAATCCTGCAGTCGCCGGCAGTGCGGATCGGCTTGTCGATCAGCATTGCCACCGGTCTCTACGGCGTCTCCTTCGGCGCACTGTCCGTCACCTCGGGCCTGGATTTCTGGCAGACCATGGCCCTGAGCCTGCTGCTGTTCAGCGGCGGATCCCAGTTCGCCTTCATCGGCGTGGTGGCCGGCGGCGGGTCCGGAATCGCCGCGATGGGCGCCGCGACGCTGCTGGGCATGCGCAACGGCATCTACGGCATGCAGATCAACGCCCTGTTGCAGCCGCGCGGGTGGCGCAAGTTTGCCGCCGCCCAGCTGACCATCGACGAGTCGACCGCCACCAGCACGGGGCAGACGGACCCGGACGAGCAGAAGCGCGGCTTCTGGACAGCCGGAATCGGTGTCTTCGTCCTCTGGAACCTGTTCACGGCCCTCGGCGCACTGGCCGGCGGGGCACTCGGGGATCCCAAACAGTGGGGGCTCGACGGCGCCGCCGTGGCGGCCTTCCTGGGCCTGCTCTGGCCCCGCCTGAAAGGCAGGGAGCCTGTCGCCATCGCGGTTGTCTGTGCGCTGGCCACCGTGCTGGCCGTGCCGTTCGTGCCCCCGGGAGTGCCGATCCTCGTCGCCGCCGTCGTCGCGGCCGGAATCGGCTGGTTCAGCCACGGCCGCAGCGACGAGGGCCTGGAACCGGACGTCGATCCCTACGCGGAGAACCACGTGCACCACCACCACGACCCCGCCGGCGACCACCGCGATCGCACTGGAGACGACGCATGAACCTTTGGATGTGGCTGCTGCTCTCCTGCCTGCTCGCCTACACCTGGAAGCTGCTGGGCTACCTGGTGCCAGCCAGCCTGCTCCGCAACCCGCGGATGTCCAGGATTGCCGGCACCATGACGATCGGGCTGCTGGCGTCCCTGACGGTGGTCAATGCCGTCGCCTCGGGCCAGTCGCTTGTCCTGGACGCGCGGCTGGGTGCATTGGCGGCGGCGGGCATCGCTTTGTGGTTGCGGGCGCCGTTCCTGGTGGTGGTGATCGCCGGCGCGGCGGCGGCCGCCGGGCTCCGGCTGCTGGGCTGGGATTGACCCGCCCAGGGGACCCCTAGCGGTGCTGCTCGGCGATCCGATTGCGGTACGGCCGGAATGGTCTTTAGTCCCTACTTGGCGCGGGGATCGCGTGGGAGCATTCGAACATGAGCGAACACGACGGCGAGCAGGCGGCTGCCGACCAGCCGGCTGCGGAGCATGAAGCTGCGGAGCATGAAGCTGCGGAGCAGGAGGTCGCGGAGCCACGCAAGGATCAGAGGTCCAAGCAGCACGAGCCGTTCGTTTCTGGAGGGGCTGAGTCCACCAGGGAAATGCGCGAAATGTCCCGCCGTCGCCGGGAAGCCGAAGAGAAGCTGCAGCACCACCTTCTCGAAGCCAAGGAAAAGCCGGCCGAGGACGCTTAGACTGGCGTCCCGAGCCCGGCGAGCCGCAGCATGACGGCCAGGCCCTCCGGGGTTCCAGGCCAGTGGCGCCGGACGGCGTCGCCCCCCGCGCGGGCTACCACCGAGCGCAGCACCAGAGCCACTATCACGACGTCGTCCGCGTAGCCGATCACCGGTATGAAGTCCGGTACGAGGTCGATCGGGGAGGCCAGGTAGACGAGCAGGAGCGCCAGCCGGACCCGGACCCCCACCGCCACCGAACGGTCGGCCAGCAAGCGCCGGATGAGCCGAAGAAGGTCCGGCAGCAGCCGCAAAGCATCCTTCATGGTGACGGTCTCGGGGTGCCGGCGGGCATAGCCCCACAGCAGCAACAGCAGGACCGCATAGACCACCAGTACACCGCCGACTACCCCGGCAAGGGTTTCCCATCCCATGGGCTAGATCCTATCCACTCTGCCAAGAACGGCGGCCCTAGCCGAGAACGGAGTCGAACGCGGTGCCCGGCAGCGGGGCCTGCGGTGGCAATGCCCGGTCCGGCCGCTCCGTCCGGATGGCGTCCTCGACCAGCGCCACGGGGCGCCGCCAGGCGTCGGAGCCCGGCTCCATCGTGTCGACGGCGCCGATCAGCATGGCCAGCAGGCGGATCATGTCTGTCATGGAAATATCGTTGCGCAGGGTGCCCTGGCCCTGGCCACGGCCCAGCAGCACCGCGATGGATTCAACCAGGCCGCCGGTGATCCCCGCCAGCAGGCCGCGCCGGCCGGCAACAGCTCCCAGGAGGTTGGCCTCTTCGCTGGCAACACGCATCGTGGCATCGATGACCCGAAAGAGTCCGGCTGCGGCGTCCGGATCGGCCAGCGCCTCATCAATGGCCGGATCCACCTGAAGCCGGAGCTGCCTGTTCAGGGCAGCGAGCACCAGTTCTTCCTTGTCGGCGAAGTTCCGGAAGAGGGTGGCCGGACCCACCCCGGCGGTGACGGCAATGGTCTGCAACGGCACCTCGGGGCCGTGTTCGCGGAAGCACTGCCGGGCCGCGGCGATAATTTTGTCCACGTTGCGCGCGGCATCTGCGCGGAGCGGCCTGCGATCTACTGCCCGGTTCATTTGCCTAGGTTAGCAACGCGACGGGTGCGCGAACCTGTTACCGGCGGGTAGTGATTTATGTGACGGTTTCGACGGTTCGCCCGGGCGCTGTCGGGGCGGAATCCCGTGAAAGACTAGTGTCGGACAGCCCTGGAATTTTCGCCCCGCTGTCCGAACTGAGTGAAGGGAACCACCACATGCTGGTCGCATTCTCCGTAGCACCCTCCGGTGACCCCGCCAACGGACAGGCGCCCGGCGACGCGTCGGTCCATGACGCCGTCGCGGCCGCGGTGCGGATCGTCCGCGAGTCGGGTCTGCCCAACCGGACGAGTTCCATGTTCACCGAGATCGAGGGCGAGTGGGATGAGGTCATGGACGTGGTCAAGCGGGCCACAGACGCGGTCGGCGCCTATGGTTCCCGCGTCTCGCTGGTCCTCAAGGCGGACATCCGGCCCGGCTACAGCGGCGAGCTGACCGGCAAGGTGGAGCGGCTCGAAAACGCCATCGACGGGCAGGGCCCCGGCGGCACCGGGCCGCAAATTCCAACCACGCCGGAAACCTAGCGCCGGTCCGCACGCCGGAATCCGGCCCAAAACCGGACGGAAACCGCGCCCGGAGACTACCGCCGGGCGCGGGCGGCTGGAACACTGGGGACATGATCGAGCATCAGTCCACCCCCGGCTGGGTCGCCGTGGAGAACTTCCTCTCCGACGCGGTGGTCCGCCCGGATAGTTCGCTCAAGCGCGCCGTGACCAGCGCCCTCGAGGCCGGCATGCCGCCAATCGAAGTGGCCCCCAACGCCGGCAAACTCCTGAAATTGCTGGTCCAGCTCTCCGGTGCCAGCCGCGTCCTGGAGATCGGCACGCTGGCCGGTTTCAGCACCATCTGGATGGCCCAGGGGCTGCCGGACGACGGCCGTCTGGTCACCTGCGAGTACCTCCCCCTGCACGCCCGCGTTGCGCGCGCGAACGTTGACGACGCCGGCCTGGGCCACAAGGTGGACATCCGGGTCGGCGCGGCACTGGACACCCTGCAGGAGCTGGAAAGCGAGGCGGGACCGCCCTTCGATTTCGTGTTCATCGATGCCGACAAGGAAAACAGCCCCCACTACCTGGACTGGGCCATCCGGCTTGGCCGGCCCGGCACCACCATCGTGGTGGACAACGTCGTGTGGGAAGGCGCCGTGCTGGACGCGTCGATGGACCCGGTGAACGCCCCCGGAATCATCAGCACGCTCCAGATGCTGGGCGATGACCCGCGGTTGGACGGCACCGTCATGCAGACCGTGGGTTCGAAAGGCTGGGACGGCTTCGCCCTCGCGATCGTCCGCTAGGTGCAGGAGGTTGTCCGCCAGGGCGCACGAGCGCCGGTGGCATCGCATGCGTGGGGCCGGCCGGCCAGCAACAAGTGCTAAGTATGCTTAGATTGCTTGTCGACGGCGCCAGCGATGGCGGCGCGGCCGCGGACGCGCAGGACTCCAGCCACGTAGCCAGCCCACACGCCTTCCGCACAGCCCGAATCCGCCCAGTCCGAAGGAACACAGGCAGTCGCAATGAACGGGATCCCCACCGCCCACTACCCCCTACCTGTCAGGATCAGCTCCGCGGCCGCCGCCCTGGACGCGCTCAGCCCCCTGCTGTCCGAGGCACACGCCGCCGTCGGCGATGTCCCGGCGCTGCTGGACCTGGCCAAGGCGGCAGCGGCGACGGCGCCGAAGCCCGGGGACGGCCGGACCGCGTTCCTGTGGGAGATTCTGGCCTCCGTGACCGCCGTCGACGTCGCTGCCGGACGCGTGCTGGAACCGCAACTGGACGCCGTGGCGATCCTCGCCCAGGCCGCAGGCAAGGCGGCACAGGACGGCGGCGACTTCCCGAATCCCGACGGCGCCGAGTTCGAGGGGACCTGGGGGGTGTTCGCCGCCGAGGCGCCCGCCCTGCGGCTTGAGGCCAAGGAATCCGCCGGCGGGTGGATCCTCCAAGGGTCCAAGCCCTGGTGCTCGCTCGCCGCGCAGCTGGACCATGCCGTGCTGACGGCCCATCTGGAGAACGGGGACCGGGCGGCCTTCGCCGTCGACCTCCACGCGCACGGCGTGAGCTTCGCGAATCCGGAGTGGACCAGCCGGGGCTTGCGCGAGATTCCCAGCGGCACCGTCCACTTCGAGGCCGTCCCCGCCGTGCCCCTCGGCGGCGCCGGCTGGTATTACCGGCGCCCGGGCTTCGCCTGGGGCGGCATGGGCGTGGCCGCCTGCTGGCTGGGCGGCGCCGTCGCGGTGGCGCGCAGCTTCACCGCCTCCTTGCAGCAAGCAGCCGACGGCGGACGGGAGCCGGACCAGATAGCCCTGGCCCATCTCGGCGAGATTGACCGGACGCTTGCCGCACTGACCGCCTACTTGGCCGGAACGGCCGCGAGGATCGACGCCGGGGAGCTCTCGGACCGCGGCGCGTGGAAGGAAGCCCTGCGCGTGCGGGGAAGCGTGGCCGCCGCCGTCGAACGCGTCCAGACGCTCGTGAGCCAAAATCTGGGGCCGGCCCCGCTCGCCTTCGACGAGCGCTACGGAAAACGGATGGCCGATCTCGCCCTGTACATCCGCCAGCACCACGCCATGCGCGACGACGCGCAACTGGGCACCCTGACGCTGACAGGAAGCAACCCATGGTGAATTTCACCCACAACGATGCCGGGACCAGCGAGGCCGCGTGGGCCGGCAGCCGTGCCGCCGGGCTGCCGGAACTGCCGCTGGATGACGCTGCACTCGCCGGCCGGGCCTTCATTGTCCTGGCCGCGCACCCGGACGACGAATCGCTCGGGGCCGGCGGGTTGCTGGCCCGGCTGCACGCCGTCGGCGCCACGGTCCGCGTGCTGCTGTGCACGGCAGGGGAAGGATCGCATCCCGGCTCGCCAACGACGACGCCGGAACAGCTCGCCGCGGTCCGGCTGCAGGAGTTCGGTGATGCCCTGGAACGCCTTTCCGGGGGCGGCGGTGGGGACCGGAACTGGCAGTGCCTTGGCCTGCCCGACGGACAACTCGCCGGGCACCGGGAGCAGATCCGGGCCGCGGTCCGCGAGGCGTCGGCCGCGTGCGGGCGCACCGCCGACAAGACAGTTCTCGTGGCGCCGTACCGCTCCGACGCTCACTCCGACCACGACGTCCTCGGATCCGTTGCCGCAGAGCTCAGCGCCGCGGCGGGCTACGCTTTGCTCGAATACCCTATCTGGTACTGGCTGTGGGCGGCACCAGATGGACCGGAAGACCCGGCCGGCGGGGCATGGCGGGGCTGGTTCCGGCTGCCGCTGCGCCCGGCAGAGCTGCAGGCCAAGGTTGCCGCCATGGCGGCGCATACGTCCCAGGTGCAGCCGCTCTCCGGGCTGCCGGGCGACGAGGTGCTCCTGCCTCCGGACTTCCTGGCGCACTTTGAGCGGACCTGGGAGACATTTGCCTGGCATCCGGCGGACGGCCCGGCCGAAGGCGGATCCGGCGCTGAGGCGAAAGCCCCGGCCGAGGGCGGATCCGCACGCCCCTACGCCGCGGGGGACGCGGAGCGGCTCTTCGATGCGGTCCACGCCAGGGACGAGGATCCCTGGCAGTACACCTCGAGCTGGTACGAGCAGCGAAAGCGTTCCCTCACGCTGGCCGCGCTGCCGGGCGACAGCTACACGGCCGGGCTGGAGATCGGCTGCTCGATCGGGACCCTGAGCGCGGAGCTCGCGCCGCGGTGCGGAAGCTTCCTCGCCGTTGACGCCAGCGGCACCGCCCTGGACCGCGCCGCCCGGCGGCTCGCCCACCTGCCCGCGGCAACGACGCGGCACCTGACAGTCCCGCACGAGTGGCCGGACGGATCATTCGATCTGATCGTGGTCTCAGAGGTGGGTTACTACCTCTCGCCGGCAGAGCTCGCCGGACTGTTCGACCGGATTGAGGGCTCTCTCATGCCTGGCGGGACCCTCGCGCTGTGCCACTGGCGGCACCCCGTTTCCGGCTGGGAACTCGACGGCGACTCGGTCCACGCAGCGGCCCGGCGGCACCTGGGCTGGACCGGCGGCGGGATCTACAAGGAACGCGACTTCGTCCTCGAAGTGTTCCTCGCACCGGACACCGCACCGGACACCGCACCGGACACCGCGACTCACACCGAGCCGGGCACCGCCCCGGACACCGCGCCTCACACTGAGCCGGACCGCGCCCCCGAACGGACGGGGTGACCCGGATGGCGGCGTTGCCGTTGCCGCGCGGGCACCGCATCGACCGGGTCGCCGTCGTCATGCCCGCGCACGACGAAGAAGACCACCTTGGGCAGGCACTGCAGGCCGTTCAGCGGTCCGCGGACGCCCTGCAGAAGGTCCGGCCCGACGTCGACACCCGCGTGACCGTGGTGCTGGATAGCTGTACGGATGGCTCCGCCGCCATCACCGCTGCCTACGCTGCCACGGACCCGCGTATCAGCGCGCTGGAGGTCAGCTGCCGCAGCGCCGGCGCCAGCCGGTCCGCGGGCGTCCGGGCCTCCGGCATCGGCGTGCCACGGCGGCGGCCGCCCGGCGAGCGTTGGACGCCGCCGCCCTGGGCAGGCCGGACCTGGCTGGCCAACACCGACGCCGATTCCCGGGTGCCGGAGAACTGGCTGGTGCGCCAGCTAGAGTTCGCCGAAGCCGGGGCCGACGCTGTGCTTGGATCCGTGGAACCGGACCCCGCCGGGATGGACCCTGAGCTGCTCCGGCGCTGGCGCGAACGTCACCCCTTCCACGAGGACCATCCCCACATCTACGGCGCGAATTTCGGGGTCCGGGCCTCGGCCTACCTGACCGCCGGCGGGTTCGCACGGGTCACGTCCGAAGAAGACCGGACCCTGGTGCACAGCCTCCGCAGCCGCGCCTTTACGGTCACGGCGACGGACAGCACCCGGGTCCTGACCTCCGGCCGGACCCACGCCCGGGCACCGCACGGCTTTGGCACGTACCTGCGGAGCCTGGGCCCGTTGCCGCCTCCGCCTGCCGGCTGAGGATTTCGTTGACGCCGGGACCGCTCCGCCCCACACTGAAGGAGTGACTGACGATGCGAAAGAACCCAGCATTGATCAGGTTGTCGACCGCCTGGCCGCCCGGTTTCCGCACGTTCCGCGGATGCACATCGCCGGGATTGTAGGCGAGGAATTCGACGCCCTGAACGAAGGCCGGATCAGGACATACATACCCACGCTGGTTGAGCGCGGCGCCCGCGTGCGGCTGAAGAGCCAGTTCGGGATCAGCGCCGCCAACGACTAGCTCCAGTGTCCCGGTAGCCGCGAGTTCGCCGGATACCGGCCACATCGCCGTAACGTCCCGGCGAACCCGCAGCTTTCCGGCGATTTCGACGGCGGCCGGGGCCGAGGGCGCGCAGGGCGTTCAGGATCGTGGCGAGATCCACCAGTTCCTGGGTCAGTGCGCCGGCGATGGCCGGCACGTACCCCGCGGCGGCGGCCAGCATGAGGACCACGCTCAGCCCGATGCCGATCCAGATGCTCTGCAGGGCCACCTGCACGGTGCGCCGTCCGATCCGGACGGCCGACGCCACCTTGGAGAGGTCGTCGAGGATGATCACGACGTCGGCGGATTCGCCGGCCGCCGTCGAGCCGCGGGCGCCCATGGCGATTCCGACGTCGGCGACCGCCAGGACCGGGGCATCGTTGACGCCGTCGCCGACCATCATGACCGGACGGTCCGGCAGCGATTTGACGGCCTCGACCTTGTCCGGCGGGAGGCACTCGGCGCGGATGTCTGAGAGCCCGGCCTCCTCCGCGATGTGCCGGGCCGTGGCGAGCGCGTCGCCGGTCAGCATGACCGTCCGGCCCACGCCCAGCGCCTTGAGCTCGCCGAGGGTGCGGCGGGCCTCTTTGCGGATGGGATCGCTCATCACGAGCGAGCCCACGAATTCGCCGCCGGCACCGACGTAAATGGCGAGCTCGCCGCTGGTGAGCTTCGCCTCCGTCACGCCGGATGCCCACTCCGCCACGAACGCCGGCTTGCCCACCACGACGTCCCGGCCGTTGAACCGGGCCCGCACCCCGTGGGTGGCGACTTCCGTGGCCTCGGTGGCGGACGAGAAGGCCATCCCGCGGTTCCTGGCCGCGTCCATCACCGATGCGGCCAGGACGTGCGAAGAATACTGTTCAGCGGACGCCGCCAACTGGAGGACCTCGTCGGCCGTGCGGCTCCCGGCGGTCCGGATGCCGACCAGGGCCGGGCGGCCGTACGTGAGGGTTCCAGTCTTGTCGAAGGCGGCCGTCTTGATCCGGCTTAGCTGTTCGAGCACTCCGGCGTACTTGACGATGATGCCGGAGCGCGCGGCGCGGCTCATCCCGCCGAGGAACGCCACCGGCGCGGCGATCAGCAGGGGGCACGGGGTGGCCACAACGAGGACCTCGGCGAATCGTTCCGGGCTGCCGCTGACGATCCAGCCCACGGCGCCGAGAACGTACGCGAGGGCGGTGAACGGAACGGCATAGCGGTCGGCCAGCCGGACCATGGGAGCCTTGCTATCCGCCGCCTCCTTAACGAGGGCGACGATCCTGCTGTATTGCGAATCCTCCACGCGTGCCGTGACGCGCATTCGGACCGCGACCTCACCGTTCAACGACCCGCTCATGAGGCCGTCCCCGGCGGACCGTTCCACCGGCAGGCTTTCCCCTGTGAGTGAGGATTCATCGAACGACCCGGAATCGGAGAGCAGGACGCCGTCCAGCGGGACCACCTCGCCGGGCCTGACCAGCAGGATGTCCCCGATCTCGACGTCGGTGGCGGCGACGTCCTCGTTCTGGCCGTCTGTGGGGGTTCCGGCGGCGGCGCTGCCGTTGCGCTCCCGGTGTGCCGTCTGCGGGACGCGTTCGAGCAACGCGGTGAGTTCGCCCCTGGCCCGCCCGGCGGCGTAGTCTTCGAGGGCCGTACCGCCGGCGAGCATGAGGACGATAATCATCGAGGCGATGTACTCACCTACCAGCACCGTGCTGACGATTGCGGTCACGGCCAGGATGTCGATGCCCCACTGCCCACCTGCCAGCCGGCGCGCCATCCCGACGGCGAGGTAGGCCGCCACGGTCAGGGCATAGGCGCTCGCGGCGACCCGGGCTATGCCTTCGTGGCCAGCGGCCAACATGGCCACCACCGCCAGCAGCGCAAGGAATGTCCCCGTGACGAGCGGATACCGCAGCACGAATTTCACGAAAGTTCTGCCTTCGACGGCCTGTCCTTCACTACTGAATCCTACTTCGACGCTCTTTGCGCCCGCGTCGCCGCGAGTTCGCCGGATACCTGCCAGATCGCCGCAACGTCCCTGTGTGTCAGGCGAGCCCGCACCGTTCCGGCGATTTCGACGGCGGCGGGCGCGGGACCACCCGGGCTAGGTCGGCTCCATGTGCAGCACGGCCGCCCCCGTGATCCGGTCCTCCGCGAGGTCCCGCAGGGCCTGGTCCGCGGCCTCGAACGGGTAGGCCACGGTGGTGGGACGGAGCGGGATCTCGGCGGCGATCCGGAAGAACTCCTCGCCGTCGGCCCTGGTGTTGGCCGTGACGCTGCGCAGCTGGCGCTCCTGGAAGAGCTCGTCGGTGTAGTGCAGGGGCGGGATGTCGCTCAGGTGGATGCCCGCGACGGCGAGCGTCCCGCCGCGGTCCAGGGCGCGCAGCGCAATCGGCACGAGCCCGCCTGCGGGGGCAAAGAGGATCGCGGCATCCAGCGGATCCGGCGGCTGCTCCTCGGCCCCGCCGGCGAACGTGGCGCCCAGATCCAGGGCCAGCTTGCGCGCCTCCGCGGACCGGGTCATGACGTAGACGCGGGCACCCCGGTACAGGGCAATCTGTGCTGCCAGATGCGCGGATCCGCCGAAGCCATAGATGCCCAGCCGGCCGCCGATCGGCAGCTCCGCCCGGCTCAGGGCACGGTAGCCGATGATGCCTGCGCACAGGAGGGGCGCGGCCTCCTCGTCGCTGAACGTCTCCGGGATCCGGTAGGCGAAGTTCTCGGCCACCGTGATGAGCTCGGCGTAGCCGCCGTCGCGGTCCCAGCCGGTAAAGGTGGGGGAAAGGCAGAGGTTTTCCTGGCCGCGCACGCAGAACCGGCAGGCGCCGCAGGTGCCGCCCAGCCAGGGAACGCCCACCCGTTCGCCGAGGCCGAACCTGGCCGCCCCCGGTCCCTGTCCGATCACCTCACCCACCACCTCGTGTCCCGGGATGGTCCCGGGGTGCCGCGGCCGGAGGTCGCCCTCGGCCAGGTGTAAGTCCGTGCGGCACACACCGCAGACGCGCACTTTCAGCAGGACCTCTCCGCGTCCCGGCACAGGATCCGGGCAGTCGGCGGCGACGAGGGGACCGCTGGACATGGGCCCCGGAAGTCCAACTCGCCAGGCTCGCACCGCGGCCTCCTTCTCTGCAGCATCCCCAGGTCCGAATTGGTTACATTTGCGGCGGCTAGCGGGTGACCAGCACGTTGCAGTGCGCCTTGTGCAGCACGGCGGAGACCGTGTTCCCCGGTCCTGCCGAGGGGTTGTGGGTCCCGAGCACCAGGACGTCGGCGTCGTCCGCGGCGTCGAGCAGCTCCCTGGCACCATGGCCCTCGCGCAGGGCCCCGGAAACCTCCAGGCCGGATGCCAGCCCGCGGGCCTCAGCGACGGCCCGGTCCAGCAGCTCCTGGCCGTGGAGCCGGGCATGGCGGCCGTGCTCCTCCCGTGCCCCGGCCCGGAGCGGATCCACGTGGACGAGCTGCAGCGGGGCGCCGAGGACTTCGGCCAGCGCGATGGCCTCGGCCACGGTGGCTGGGCTGCGGGGCGAGGCGTCAACTCCCACGACGACCGGGTGATGCGGGCGGCGCGGGCGCCGGATCACCATCACCGGGCAGGGTGCCGATCCGGCCAGATCGATGCAGACCGAGCCGGCCACCTGGCCCAGGACGGCGCCAAGGCCACGGCTGCCCACCACCAGCAGCCGTGCGTCCCGGGCAGCGTCGCGCAGCACCGGTGCCGGGAGCCCGGCCTCCATGACGCCGTCGACGGCGGGGGCCGCGTGTTCCGTCGCATTTTCGGGAACGGCACGATCGGGAACGGCACCCTCGACGCCGGGCGGCGCGGCTCCGGCCGCTTCGAGGGCGGTGGCGCGGGCCAGTTCGATGCCCTCGGCGAGGATGGCTTCCGCGGAGTGCCGCAGCCCGCTGCCGGCCACGCCTTTGACAGGGCCCAGGTTCTTGGTGAAGACCGGCCACACCCAGGCATGGACCACCCGGAGGTTCAGGCCGGCGGCGGCCGCGTAGCCGGCGGCCCAGCGAACGGCGAGTTGGGCGGCCTCGGACCCGCCGTAGCCGACCGCCACGATGCCGCCCTGCTGCCCTGCGGGTGCCGACATTTTTCCTCCCGGCTCGGCGGACGCACCCCCTCGCCCGGCAGTATGTGCAGCCCCAGTAGAACCCTGCGATCCGGGAATGGGTAGGGGCTTTGGTCCCGCGGACGGCCAGCGGACGGCCAGCGTCCGGCCGCGCGGGGCCACTCCAGCCGGGGATCGGGGTCCGGGGCACCCCTGCCGGTGAACCACTGCCGGTGAACTAGGGTTGAAACATGCACAATGCGGGGGATAGCTGATGGCCAAGCGGGGCAGGGGGCGAAGCACCGGAACCGCGGAACCCGGAGTGGTGGAAGTGCCCAAAGGTTCCCGGCCGGCCGGTCCTGTGGCCGGGGTGTACTACATCGACACGGGGGACTGCGAGCTGATCCCGGACCAGGACAATTCCACCGGCTGGCTCCTGCGCATCAACGGGGTCATGAGCTCGCACATTGATCTCGCAGACCCGTTGTTCCTGGACTTTGAATACATGCGCTGGATCGCCGCCCTTGTCGAGTCGCGCTGGCCGCGCGATTCGAAGCCAAAGCTCCGCGCCCTGCACCTCGGCGGGGGAGCATGCTCACTGGCCCGCTACTTCCACGCCGCCTATCCGGACGCCCGCCAGGTGGTGGTGGAGCTGGACGGCAAGCTCGCCGACTACGTCCGTGGCTGGTTTGACCTGCCCAAGGCCCCGCTGCTGCGCCTGCGCGTGGGAGAAGCCCGGGAAGTCACCGAGAGCCTGACCCCGCAGACCCGGGACCTGATCATCCGCGACGTCTTCGCAGGCTCGCTGACCCCGCGGCCGCTGACAACCCGGGAATTCACCGAGCACGCCAAGCGCGTCTTGGCACCCGGCGGGATCTACGTGGTGAACTCCGGCGACGCCCCTGACCTCAGGAATGCCCGCGAAGACGCCGCCACCATCGCCGACGCCTTTGCCCACACCGTGATCATCGCGGATCCGGCCATGCTCAAGGGCCGGCGTTACGGCAACATGATCATGGCCGGCAGCGACAGCCCGTTCGACGACGATCCCGGCCTCGCGCGGCGCCTGCTCGGCGGAGCGGTGCCGGCCCACATCTGGAACGACGGGAAGGTGCGGGCGTTCGCGGCAGGCGCCGCCGTCCGCCACGACCCGGCACGTTCAACCCCGGCTGAACCGCCTGCTGAGACCCTTGCTGAGCCGCCGACTGCTCCGTAACGCCCTTTTTGCGGCACCATAACGGCGCCTACGGAGCAATCGATGTGGTGGCTCCCCGCCCCAGCAGGGCATCGCGGTGCGCCGCGGTCTGTTCCCGCAGTGCCTGCACGAGGGCTGCCACTGCCGGCCGGCGCATCGAATCGGGCCGGAGCACCATCCAGTAGGGGAGCAGCTCCGCGAATTCCTCGGGCAGGAGCCGGACGAGGTCCGGATGCAGGTCGGCCGCGAAGCAGGGCAGGAACCCGATCCCGGCGCCGGCGCGGGTGGCCTCCACGTGGACAAAGACGTTGGTGGAGCTCAGCCCGTCCCGCATTGTGGGCACCAGCCGACGCGGGGCGTCCAGATCGTCCACCTGCAGCATCGAATCCACGAAATAGACCAGCGAGTGGGCCGTCAGTTCCTCCACGTTGGCCGGGGTGCCGTACTCGGCCAGATAGCCGCGGGAGGCGTACATTCCCAGCATGTACTCGCCGAGCTGCGCGGCCTCTGCCCGGTGCACCTGCGGCTCGCCGACCACCACTTCGATGTCCAGGCCGGAACGCTGCTGGAGCGCCCGGCGCGTCACGGTGATGATCTCCACGCTGAGGCCGGGATGGTCGCGGCGGAGCCGGGCCACGGCCGGGGCGGCGATGTAGGCGCTGAAGCCGTCCGTCGCGGTCATCCGGACGACGCCGGTGATGGGGTCCGGGGTGTGCCCGGGCTGCTCCAGGGTGCGCACGGCACTCTCGACCTGCTCGGCCACCCGCACGGCCTCGGCACCGAGCTCGGTGAGCTCCCAGCCGCCGGACGCGCGCGAGAGCACGCGGCCGCCCAGCGCCTTCTCCAGCGCAGCGATCCGCCGGGAGACGGTGGTGTGGTTCAGTCCGAGAGTCTGGGCCGCCGTCGTAAATTTCGCCGAACGGGACACCGCGAGCAGGACCAACAGGTCATCGGGATTGGCGTTCATATCTGCAATTCTGCACATGCCGGGTGCCAGTTTGGCCATTGAATCGCCGTAAATGTGCGGCAATACTCAATGGAGCCATTTCAGTGCTGTGCGTCACAGCGCGTGTCACCGATGACACTAAGGAGAACCAGATGAGCGTAAACGAACGCTCTGCAACAACCCCCGCAGCACCCGCATCCAAGGGTTCCGGGCTCAAGAAAATCGTCGCAGCTTCGATGGTGGGAACCGTCGTCGAGTGGTACGAATTCTTCCTCTATGCCACCGCCGCCACCCTGGTGTTCGGCAAGTACTTCTTCCCCGCCACCGGCAACGAGCTGGACGGCATCATCCAGGCGTTCCTGACCTACGCCGTCGGTTTCGTGGCCCGCCCGCTGGGCGGCATTGTCTTCGGCCAGATCGGCGACAAGCTCGGCCGCAAGCCCACCCTGCAGCTGACCATCATCATCATCGGTGTCTCCACCTTCCTGATGGGCTGCCTCCCGGGCTTCGCCTCCATCGGCTACCTGGCCCCGGCGCTGCTGGTCTTCCTGCGCTTCATCCAGGGCTTCGCCCTCGGCGGCGAATGGGGCGGCGCTGTTCTGCTCGTCGCCGAGCACAGCCCCAACAAGTCCCGCGGCTTCTGGTCCAGCTGGCCCCAGGCCGCCGTTCCCGTGGGCAACCTGCTGGCCACCCTGGTCCTGTTCATCATGTCCAACGTGCTCAGCGCCGCCGACTTCCTCAGCTGGGGCTGGCGTGTGGCGTTCTGGCTCTCCGCCGTGATCGTGTTCGTCGGTTACTACATCCGCACCCACGTCTCCGAATCGCCCATCTTCCTCGAGGCCAAGGCCCAGCTGGAGGAAGAGCAGTCTGTCAGCTACGGCGTCCGTGAAGTCATCCGCAAATACCCCAAGGGCATCCTGCAGGCCATGGGCCTTCGGTTCGCGGAAAACATCATGTACTACCTCGTGGTCAGCTTCGCGATCGTCTACCTGAAGTCCGTGCACAAGTACGACACCTCCTCGCTGCTGCTGGCCCTGCTGATCGCCCACGTCATCCACTTCCTGGTCATCCCGCAGGTCGGGCGCCTCGTGGACAGCTGGGGCCGGAAGCCGGTCTACCTTGTCGGGGCCATCGCCGGCGCCACCTGGCCGTTCTTCGCCTTCCCGATGTTCGATACCCGCAATCCGGTGATCATCGTCCTGGCCGTCACGATCGGCATGTGCCTGCACGCCTTCATGTATGCCGGCCAGCCGGCCCTGATGTCGGAGCTTTTCCCGACCAGGATGCGCTATGCCGGGGTCTCCCTGGGCTCGCAGGTCACCTCGATCTTCGCCGGTTCGCTGGCGCCGCTCCTGGCCACCCAGTGGCTCAAGGACACCGGCTCGTGGCTGCCCACCGCGATCTACCTGGTGGTCGCCTGCGCCATCACCACCGTGGCAGTGCTTAGCCTGAAGGAAACCAAGGGCATCGCACTGGAGGACGTGGACCGGGCCGACGCCGAACGCGAAGGCCTGCCCGTAGCAGCCATGCGCTGAGCTGCTTGCGTTACTGGGCCGCTTGCGTTACTGGGCTGCTTGAGTAACTGGGCCGCTTGCGTTACTGGGCTGCTTGAGTAACTGGGCCGCTTGAGTTTGGGCCGGCTCCAGCCMCGCTGGAGCCGGCCGCCTCATCGAATCTTTAGATATGGAAGGCTGAGTTATGGAAAACACGCTGAACGGACGCAAGGCCCTGGTCACCGGCGGCGCCGGCGGGATCGGCGCAGCCAGCGTCCGCGCCCTGGCGGCACGCGGGGCCAAAGTGGTGATCGCGGACGTGGACGAGTCCGCCGCCGCAGCACTCGCCGACGAGGTCGGCGGCACTGTGTGGGCCGTCAACCTACTTGACGTTGAATCCCTCCAGACGCTCAGCCTGGACTGCGACATCCTGGTGAACAACGCCGGAATCCAGCGCATCAGCCCCATCGAGGAGTTCGATCCGGCCGACTTCCGCCGCATCATCACCCTCATGCTCGAGGCGCCGTTCCTGCTGATCCGGGCCGCGCTGCCGCACATGTACGCCAACAACTTCGGCCGGATCATCAACCTGTCCTCCGTGCACGGGCTGCGGGCCTCGCCGTTCAAGAGCGCCTATGTTTCGGCCAAGCACGGACTGGAAGGCCTGAGTAAGGTGACGGCACTCGAAGGCGGGGCGCACGGAGTCACGTCCAACTGCATCAACCCCGGCTACGTCCGGACACCCCTGGTGGAGTCGCAGATCGCGGACCAGGCCAAGGTGCACGGCATTCCGGAGTCCGAGGTCCTCGCAAAGATCATGCTGACCGAATCGGCGGTCAAGCGGCTGGTGGAACCCGAGGAAGTGGCGTCCCTCGTGGCGTGGCTGGCATCGGACGACGCCGGCATGGTCACCGGCGCCAGCTACACGATGGACGGCGGCTGGTCCGCGCGGTAGCCGGTCGCCGGCACGGCTGGGTTGCGGCTCGCTTGCCGGCCGGGTTGCCCGGCTAATTGCCCGGCTGGAACTCCGCAGAGTTGCCCACGAGCGCGAGCGTGCCGCCCAGGCCGATCATCATCACGCCGCCGGTGGTGCTGAGCGCGGCGATCCGCCGGGGCGAGCGGGCAAACCAGTGCCGGGCCGTTCCCGCCGCGAGGGACCACGTGCTGTCTGAGACCAGGGCAATCAGCAAGAAGATGGCCCCCAGGGTTCCGAGCTGCACCGGAATCGCGCCGGCGGAGTAGTCCACGAACTGCGGAAGCACGGCCACGAAGAACACAATCGACTTGGGGTTGGTCGCACCCACGATGAAGCCCTCCCGGAGCACGCGGGCGGTCGAGGACGGGTTCGAGGACGATGCCGTCGCCGGTCCGCCGCCCCGGTGCCGGATCGCCTGGATCCCGAGGTAGACAAGATAGGCGGCGCCCGCGAATTTCACCACGCTGAACAGCAGCACGGACTGGGCCAGCACCACGCCGACGCCCAGGGCCACGGCGGCGATCTGCACCACCTCGCCGGCAGCGTTCCCCAGGACGCTCAACAGCCCGCCCCTGCGTCCCAGGGCCAGGGTCCGTCCGATCACGAACAGCACGCTGGGCCCCGGGACGGCGATGAGCACGAGGGAGGCGAGGGCAAAGGCGAGGACGTTGGGCACGGGGACCATGCCTGATCTTAACCCCGCGGGGCCACTCCCGGGAGCGGCCCCTGAGGGGGAGGCGCCGTTTACCGCCCGGCGGGAACCTGCGGGAGCTGGGCCGTTTCATCCACGAGTTCCGCCCGCGCCCGGCCGTGGCCGCGGACCCAGAGCCGGTAGGCGAGTACCAGGACGCCGAGCCAGACGGCGCCCACGTACAGCGCCACGCGCGTGTCCTCGAAGACGCCCAGAATCACGATCACGAGGGCCATGAACGCGATGGTCAGCACGGAGGCGGCGGGCCACCACGGTGAGGGGAACTCCGACGCCGGCAGGGACTTGCGGGCGATCTCGCGTTTCATGGCGACATGGGAGGCCAGGATCATGGCCCAGACCCACACGGTGGCGAAGGTGGCGATCGAGGCGATCAGCAGGAAGACGTCCTCCGGGATCACGGCGTTCAGGACCACTCCCACCAGCAGGATGCCGGTCATCATCACCACGGTCATCCACGGCACCCCGTGACGGGAGACCTTGCCGAAGCTCGCCGGGGCGTGGCCCTGCCGGGCAAGGCCGAAGAGGATCCGGCCGGCGCCGAAGATGTCGCTGTTGACTGCCGAGAGCGCCGCCGTGATCACGACGGCGTTGAGGATGTGGGGCGCTGCCGGGATGCCCAGACCGCTGAAGATCTGCACGAAGGGGCTGCCGTTGCTGCCAATTTCATCCCACGGGAACAGGCTCATCAGCACGCCGAGGGTCAGCACATAGAACAGCAGGACCCGGACGGGAACGGTGTTGACTGCCTTGGGGATGACCTTTTTCGGGTCGGCGGCTTCACCGGCGGTGATGCCGAGGGTTTCTATGCCGCCGAACGCGAACATCACGACGGCGAAGGAGGCCAGGAGCCCTTCGAACCCGTTGGGGAACACGCCCCCGTGGTCCACGAGGTTGCCAAGCCCGGGCGCCACGGTGGCGCCGCCGGCCTGGAAACCGAAGACGATGATCGCCGCCCCACCCGCGATCATGGCGATGATGGCCGCAACCTTGATCAGGGAGAACCAGAATTCCAGCTCACCGAACACCTTGACGCTGAGCAGGTTCAGGGCCGCCAGGAAGAAGATGATGGCCAGGATCCAGACCCAGCGCTCCACGTCGGGGAACCAGAATCCCATGTAGATGCTGAAGGCCGTGACATCCGCGATGGCCACGATCGCCATCTCGAAGACATAGGTCCAGCCGGTCACGAACCCGGCCAGCGGCCCCAGGTAACGGCTCGCGTACTGGCCGAAGGACCCGGATACCGGGTGCCGCACCGCCATTTCGCCCAGGGCCCGCATCACCATGAAGACTGCGGCGCCGCCGATCATGTAGGCAAGCAAGACGGCGGGCCCGGCCTTCTGGATGGCGGAGGCGGAGCCGTAGAAAAGCCCCGTGCCGATCGCCGATCCCAGCGCCATGAAGCGGATGTGGCGGACGTTGAGTCCCCGGCTGAGTACGGAGTCAACGGCTGCGCCGACGGTGGTGACGGCGCTGCCGGTGCCTGCTTCGTCAGGTGCCGGCTTCGTGGCGGTTTGGGCTTGTTGCATGCGAATACCTTCTCGTCATTGGGAGGGGGATCGCTATCCAGCAGACCATGTCCGGCCTTGCTGTGATGAGTCTCACGGGTACTTCGTGTCTTTGATTTCAGACTGTGCGGCGTCCCCGCCGCCGGGATTCCCCACCTTTGGCGGGGCCTTGCGGCGTGTGGTCCCGCGATGGCGGCGCGTGCCGGCGTCGTGGTGGCAAAGGTGGGGAAACTCCGCGCGGGGACCAAGCGCGGTCGGATCGAGGGCGGCACGGTCGCCGCCGTCGGACCCAAACCTAAAGCGAGTCGAAAACTCTTGACACCATGTCAGGTTTTCTTTACTTTTAGGATGTCAGGTTTGTTTTACATCGATTTGGTTGCGCGGGAGCGGCAGATGTCATTTGAAGAAAAGAGCGCCTGGATCATGGGGGTGCTTGCGGCCGCAACCTACACCGCGTACCTCGCCGTCGTTCTTGGTCTGGCCGGCACCATGCCGCTCACGGAAGTGCCGTACGTGGCGCCGCTGCTGTGGACGGTCGGCGCTTCGATCGGCCTCTCGATCGTGCTCCATCTGGCGATCCGGGCCCTGTCCGCCAAGGACGCCGGCATGAAAGACCAGCGGGACAAGGAGATCTACCGCTTCGGCGAGTACATCGGCCAGTCCTTCCTCGTCGTCGGGGCCGTGACGGCGCTCCTCCTGGCCATGGCCGAGCTCGACCACTTCTGGATCGCCAACGTCATCTACCTGGCCTTCGTCCTTTCGGCAATCCTGGGATCCGTGGCCAAGGTGGTCGCCTACCGCAAGGGCTTCCAGCCGTGGTGAAGCCGACCCGGGTCACCAACTCCATCCGGCGCCTGCGCTTCGAAAGCGGCGAGCTGACCCAGGCGGAGCTCGCCGAACGTATCGGTGTGACCCGCCAGACGGTCATCGCGATTGAACAAGGCCGCTACTCGCCGTCGCTTGAACTGGCGTTCCAGATCGCCCACGTTCTCAAAGTTCCGCTCGATGACGTCTTCCAATACCCCGACTTTGAAGGAGAAACACCATGAAAGCGATCGTTCAGGATGTTTACGGTTCCGTTGAAGTGCTGGAACTGCGCGAGACCGAAGCCCCCGTGCCCGGCGATGACGACGTGCTGATCCGGGTACGGGCCGCCGGCGTCGACCAGGGCGTCTGGCACCTCATGACGGGGCTTCCGTACCTGACCCGTGCGGTCGGCTACGGGCTGAGGAAACCGAAGACCCGCATCCGGGGCCGGGCCGTGGCGGGCCAGGTGGAGGCTGTCGGCCGGAACGTCGTCGGCTTTCGCGCGGGGGATGAGGTGTACGGCACCTGCGAGGGATCCTTCGCCGAATACGCGTGCGCAAAGGAAGCCCGGCTCGCGCTGAAGCCCAAGAACCTCAGCTTCGAGCAGGCCGCCGCCGTCCCGATCTCCGCCGTCACGGCCCTCCAGGCGCTCCGGGACGCCGGCAGGGTCCAGGCCGGGCAGGAGGTCCTCGTCATCGGCGCGGCCGGCGGTGTCGGCGCGTATGCGGTGCAGCTCGCCAAGGCGTTCGGGGCGCAGGTGACGGGGGTGTGCAGTACTGCGAAAACCGATCTGGTCCGCTCGATCGGCGCGGACCATGTCATCGACTATAAACATGACGACTTCGCGGACGGGGCCAGGCAGTTCGACCTCATTGTCGACACCGCCGGCAACCGCCCGGTCGCCGTCCTCCGGCGGGCGCTCAAGCCGAAGGGAACGCTCGCGATCGTCGGCGGGGAAGGCGGAGGGCGGCTGGCCGGAGGCATTGGACGCTCGCTCGGCGCGGCTCTGCTCTCCGTGTTTGTCGGCCAGCGGCTCACGGGCGTCATGTCCGCAGAGCGCGCGGAGGACCTCCGGTTCCTGACCGGGCTCATCGAGGCGGGCGCGGTGACCCCGGTTATCGGCAAGTGCTATGCCCTGGCGGACGCTCCGGCGGCAATCCGGGACCTGCGCGATGGCCACCTCCGCGGCAAGGCCGTCGTCACTGTTTGACCTGGCCTACTGAGCCGGCCTACGGCGTGTCCGCGTGAAAGCGGGCGACGTACCGCCGCTGCCCCGGAGTCTCCACCGTCCGACGCCGGTACTTGCGCCTGACGTAGGACACCGCCTGGGCGGGCGGGACTCCGTCCAGGATGGCGATGCAGGCCAGTGCGGTTCCGGTCCTGCCGATGCCGCGCCAGCAGGCCACTTCAACCCGCTCGGCCGCCGCCCGGCGCCAGGCCTCGCGGAATGCGTCGAAGGCGTCATGCTCGTCGGCCGGCAGCCGCAGGTCGGGCCACAGCAGCCATCTGGACTCCCACTCCACCCGGGGCGGCTGTTTGCCCAGCAGGTAGAGGCCGAAATCAGGCAGCGGGCCCTCGGGCAGCGCGTAGTGCAGCCCCCGGCCGCGGACGCTCCGGCCGGACGGAAGAACCAGGACGCCGTCCTGGGATGGTTCCCACGTCTGCTTCATGCTCCAGATCGTAGTCCTTCCGCCGGGGTGGGGCCTTGTCCGCCCGCGCTGTGCCCGGGCTGGCTGCCGCCGGCGCACGAGGGTGGGGGCCCGGAGTCAGCGGTCAGCGGTAGCCGGCGGCATCGGCGTCGAGTCCCGCTTCCTGGACTTCGACGAGGTATCTCCAGCAGTCCGGCTGCGAGCCGTCGGTGTCGGTGAAACCGTACTCGCGCGCCAGCGCTCCGGAGGAATATGAGCCGCCCGTGCGGCTGAGCACGTTGGGGTCCGCCGCCAGGGCCGCGACCGCGCGCCCGACGAACAGCGGGCTTTCCGAGATCGCGGCAAAATGCGGTTGCGTGCTGGCGGCTTCCCGCCAGTTCGCCTCGGTGACGCCGAAGTGTTCGAGCATCATCTCGGAGCGCATCCAGCCGGGCGTCAGTGCCAGCGCCGTGCACCCGGACAACTTCAGCTCCTCGGCCTGGCTGAACGCCAGGCGGAGCACCGCGGTCTTGACGAGATCGTAAAACACCGACACCCGGTAGTGCCGCGCGTTGTACTCGCCGGTGCCGTCGGTCATCTCCACCACCAGGCCGCCGGGGCGGCGGGCGAGCAGCGGGAGCGCGAAGTGGCTGGTGATGAGGTGGGTGTCGAGGCCAAGGTGGAGCATCTGCAGCCCGGCGTCCAGATTGTGCGCCCAGAGCGGCGTGTTCCATTCAATGAAGTCCTCGCCACCCCAGATGTCGTTGACCAGGATATCCAGCCGGCCTTGTTCCTCGTCGATCCTTTGGACCAGGGCTTCGACCTCGGACGGTACGAGATGGTCGACCGCGACGGCGATCCCGGTGCCGCCCGCGGCGCTGACGAGGCCGGCCGTCTCATCGATCGTCTCGGGCCGGTTGTAGTCGGAGCGGTGGCTGGAGGTCGTGCGGCCGGTGCAGTACACCACCGCTTCCGCCTCGCCGAGGGCGACGGCGGTGCCGCGGCCCGCGCCGCGCGTGGCCCCTGCTACCAAGGCGACCTTGCCCGACAACGCTGCAACCATGCCTTCGCTACCTTCCTCCGCGGACCCCTCCCGGGCCCAGGGCATTCATCTTTAGCGGACACTTCATGGCGACCGCAGGTCATCGAGCAGCCGTTGCAGGTACTCGGGCCGCTCGATATTGGCGAAGTGTCCGCAACGCGGGATCGTGACGAGCTGGGCGTGCGGGACTATTTCGGCCAGCCGGTTCAGGTCAGAAGGAGGCGTGAACAAATCGCTGTCCCCGCGCGTCGCGAGTACCGGGCAGCTGATGCCGCGCCACTGGCCAAAGTCGTAGTGCGCCGCGGCCCGGACTGCTGCGGAGAAGCTGGCCGGCCGGGCGTCGTCGCCGAGCCCGCGAAGCACGCCCGCCGGGATGGTTGCGGGTTCTGCGAAGAAGGGGGACAATACCAGTCCCGTCACGGGTGTGCTGCCGACTGCACGGACCAGCGCCGGCCCCGCCGGGCCCAGGGCCGCCATGGAGCGCATGAGCAGCAGCAGGCCGACAAACGTCGGGAAGCTTGAAAGGCTGTGCAGAGGCCGCCGGGCCGCCTCGGACACGCCGAATGTAGTGGCCGAAATGGTGGCGACGCTGGCCGTCCTCTCCGGCCAGGCCGCGGCAATGTGCAATGCCAGGAAGCCTCCCATGGAGTGGCCCACCAGGTTCCACCGCCGGTAGCCGAGCGAGTTCAAAACTTCGGTGACAACCTGTGCCATCGCCTCGATGCTGAAATGCTCCAGCCGGGCACCCTTCGTGGATTCGCCCCAGCCCGGCAGATCAATCAGCACACGGTCATGGGCTGGCGCCGCGGATAATAACGGCGGGAAGGAAGTCCAGGATCCCGCGGCGCCGTGAAGGTAGACATCCGCTGTGCCGGGCGCGGGACACCGGCTTCCGGTGCCCTGCTGGACCCGCACCGTGCAGGAGCCCAGTTCCGTCGGAAGGACGTGCCGCCGCAGCGTGGCCGCTCCATTGCGGCCGGATTCGTGTTGAACACTCATAGTCACTTCCTGGTCCTAGTCTCTAAACGTCGCTGAGACTGATTCGGAGCCGTAGAGGTACCGGACCGGCCGCTGCCAGTGAGGATGACGAATCCGGGCGGGACGGGGAAGCCTGCACGGGTGAGCTCTCCCAGGTTGGCGCCCCTGCCTCCTGCGGTCGCGACGTCGTCGCCGCCAGTGTCCTCAACCCGCTGCGTGAAGCCCATCGCCGATAGTCCCTCGATGCCTGTTCGCCTGATCCCGGCCCTGACGCCCGTGGTTCCGCGGGCCGTGGTGCCGACTCAACGGTAATCCGGTGTTTTGGCTCGGGGGAAGGGCCAAAAGGAACACCCGGGGGAGACTTGTTTGGATTTATTGCCCCACTGTCATTTGACTGAAAGCCCCTGCGCCAGCCACAGGCACGCGCGGCTTGCTGCCTTGCCTCGGAAGTCGCCCTAGGAGAAGTCCGACGTCGGCCTTGCAGGTGTCCGGAATTCCAGACACCGGTGGGGCTGAATGGCCTACCGCAACCCGCCCGGCGGGGGCATTCTTAAGTACGGGATACCGGACACCGCCCGATCTTGAAGAGGACCCATGCCAGCCAGCAGCACCACCCTGACCCACCAACCCGCGGCATCGGATTCGCCCGCTGCCGCTGCCGCTCCCGCTGCCGCTGCCGCTCCCGCGCCCGGCGCCGCGGCGGCCAAGCCGGCACCGGCTCCCGCCCCGGTCCGCCGAGCCGCCGGCACCAGGGCGACGTCGAAAGTCCCTGCCGCCGAGAACACCCTGCGCATCCTCAAGCTGCTGGCCTCCCGGCGCGGACCGATGGCGGCGTCGAACATTGCCACCGCGCTGGGGCTGCCGCGCTCCAGCGTCTACCACCTGCTCGGAGTGATGGAAGCGAACGGCTTCGTGCTCCATCTGCATGAGGAGCAGCGCTACGGCCTGGGCATCAGCGCCTTCGAACTCAGCTCGGCCTATTCGCGGCAGGAGCCGCTGTCCCGGCTGGGCCGGCCGATGCTCGCCTCGCTCGTGGACGTGATTGGCGAAAGCGCGCATCTGGCTGTGCTGCACGGCCGCGACGTGCTCTACATCGTGGAAGAGCGGGCCAAGAACCGGCCGTCTTTGGTGACCGACGTCGGGGTCCGGCTGCCCAGCCACCTCACCGCGAGCGGCCGCGCGATTCTTGCCGCGCTGCCGAAGTCCCAGGTGCGGGCGCTGTACCCGAACGCTGCCGCCTTCACTGCCCGGCACGAAACCGAATCGCCCATCATGAAGTACTCCGCGCTGTCCTCCCATCTGGACCAGGTCCGGCAGCGCGGCTACGCCACCGAACACGGCGAGGTGACCCCCGGTTTCGGCTCGATCGCCGCCGCCGTGACCGACCACGTGGGGTGGCCCACCGCCGCCGTCGCCGTGACCTTCCTCGAGGACAAGCTGCCCGCGGACCAGTGGCCGGTCCTGGCCGCCCGGGTCCAGAAGGTCGCCGACGAGCTCTCGGTCCGGATCCACGGCCGCCCCGCCTGACCCACCCCCACCCGCCCCTCCTCCCGGTTGCGCTATCACTTACGGCTCCCATTCGCCCGTTTTGGCAACCGGAACTGATAGCGCAACGGGGGAGGGGAAGGGTCTGGAATCCCGGACAGCACCCCCGCGTTGGGCCTGTTTCCACGGCCGTGAAGGGGCTTTAGTTGATACAGAACCTCATTCCTCCCGATTTCGCCCCAGCACAGACACCATCCAGTACAGACACCATCCAGCAACACATCCAGCCACAAAGGAGATCCTCATGGCACCCGCCGATTTCACCACCGGTGCCCGCCCGGTCAAAGCAGCCCGCGGCACCGAGCTCACCGCCAAGAGCTGGCAGACGGAAGCCCCGCTGCGCATGCTCATGAACAACCTCGACCCCGAGGTCGCCGAGCGCCCCGATGACCTGGTGGTCTACGGCGGCACCGGCCGTGCCGTCCGCAGCTGGGCCGCATTCGACGCCATCACCCGGACCCTGGAAACCATGGAGAAGGACGAGACCCTGCTGGTCCAGTCCGGCAAGCCGGTCGGCGTCTTCCGCACCAACGAATGGGCCCCGCGCGTGCTGCTGGCCAACTCCAACCTCGTCGGCGACTGGGCGAACTGGCCCGAATTCCGCCGGCTCGAGGCCGAGGGCCTGATGATGTACGGCCAGATGACCGCCGGGTCCTGGATCTACATCGGCACCCAGGGCATCCTGCAGGGCACCTTCGAGACCTTCGCCGCGATCGCCCGCAAGCTCACCGGTGACGAAAACGGCACCCTCGCCGGCACCCTGACCCTCACCGGCGGCTGCGGCGGCATGGGCGGCGCCCAGCCGCTCGCCGTCACCCTGAACGACGGCGCCTGCCTGATCGTCGACGTCGACGAGACCCGCCTGCGCCGCCGGGCCGGCAAGCGCTACCTCGACGAGGTCGAAACGGACCTCGACGCTGCGATCGCCAAGGTCCTGGCAGCCAAGGAAGAGCGCCGCGGCTGGTCAGTGGGCTACGTCGGCAACGCCGCCGAAGTCTTCCCCGAGATCCTGCGCCGCCACAACGCCGGCGAGCTCACCGTGGACATCGTCACGGACCAGACCTCCGCGCACGACCCCCTGAGCTACCTGCCCGAGGGCATCACGGTTGAGGAGTGGCACCGCGAGGCCGCCGCCGATCCGGAAGGCTTCACCAAGAAGGCCCAGGCCTCGATGGCCAAGCACGTCCAGGCCATGGTCGAGTTCCAGGACGCCGGCGCCGAGGTCTTCGACTACGGCAACTCCATCCGTGACGAGGCCCGCAAGGGCGGCTACAGCCGCGCCTTCGAATTCCCCGGCTTCGTCCCGGCCTACATCCGCCCGCTGTTCTGCGAGGGCCTGGGCCCGTTCCGCTGGGTTGCCCTCTCCGGCGATCCTGAGGACATCGCGGTCACGGACAAGGCCATCAAGGAGCTCTTCCCCGAGAACAAGCACCTGCACCGCTGGATCGACGCCGCCGCCGAACGGGTCGAGTTCGAAGGCCTGCCGGCCCGCATCTGCTGGCTCGGCTACGGCGAACGCGCCAAGGCCGGCCTGCTGTTCAACCAGCTCGTCAAGGAGGGCAAGGTCAAGGCGCCCATCGTGATCGGCCGCGACCACCTCGACTCCGGCTCCGTCGCGTCCCCGTACCGCGAAACCGAGGCCATGGCCGACGGCTCCGACGCGATCGCCGACTGGCCGCTGCTCAACGCCCTGCTCAACACCGCCTCCGGCGCCACCTGGGTTTCCCTCCACCACGGCGGCGGCGTCGGGATCGGCCGCTCCATCCACGCCGGCCAGGTCTCCGTCGCCGACGGCACCGACCTCGCCGCGGAGAAACTCGAACGCCTCCTGACCAACGACCCCGGCATGGGCGTCATCCGCCACGCCGACGCCGGCTACGACCGCGCCGTCGAGGTCGCCAAGGAACGCGGCGTCCGCATCCCCATGTCCGAGTCCCGCTAACCAAGCCCGCGAAAACCTCGTCGATTGCTCCGTAAACGCCGTTTTGAACCTTGAAAAGGGCCGCAACGGAGCAATCGACGGGGACGCCGGACCAACAATTAGACCTAGGTAGATTTCAATGACCATCACCACCCACTCACCGCTCACCGTCACGCTCGGCTCCAGCGGCGTGACCCCCGAGGACGTCGTAGCCGTCGCCCGCCACGACGCCCACGTGACCATCGCCCAGGACGCCCTCGACGCCGTCGCCAAGGTCCGCGCCCACATCGACGACCTCGCCCACAGCGAGGTCCCCGCTTACGGCATCTCCACCGGCTTCGGGGCGCTGGCCAACCGGCACATCCCCAACGAGCTGCGCACCCAGCTGCAGAAATCGCTGATCCGCAGCCACGCCGCCGGCATGGGCCCGGCCGTGGAACGCGAAGTGGTCCGCGGCATCATGTTCCTGCGCGCCAAGACCCTGGCCTCCGGCCGGACCGGTGTCCGCCCGGTGGTGCTGCAGACCATGGTGGACGTGCTCAACGCCGGCATCACCCCGGTGGTCCGCGAATTCGGTTCCCTCGGCTGCTCGGGTGATCTCGCGCCGCTGTCCCACTGTGCCCTGGTCCTGATGGGCGAAGGCGAAGCGACCGGCCCCGACGGCGAGCTCTATGGCACCAAGGGCGGCCGCACCGTCGCGGAGCTCCTCGCCGAACACGGGATCGAACCTGTCACGCTCGCCGAAAAGGAGGGCCTGGCCCTCGTCAACGGCACCGAGGGCATGCTCGGCATGCTGCTGATGGCCATCGCGGACATCCGCCAACTGCTCACGACGGCGGACATCACCGCGGCGCTCAGCGTCGAGGCGCTGCTCGGCACCGACCAGGTGTTCCTGCCCGAGCTGCACGCAGCGCTGCGCCCGCACCCGGGCCAGGCCGCCGCCGCCGACAACATGCTCCGCGTGCTGTCCAACTCGCCGATCGTGGCCTCGCACCGGATCAACGACACCAAGGTCCAGGACGCATACTCGCTGCGCTGCGCACCCCAGGTGGCCGGTGCTGTCCGCGACACCGTTGATCACGCCGCCCTGGTCGCCTCCCGCGAACTGGCCGCCGCGATCGACAACCCGGTGGTCCTGCCCGACGGCCGGGTCAGCTCCAACGGAAACTTCCACGGCGCCCCGGTGGCCTATGTGCTGGACTTCCTCGCGATCGCCGTTGCGGACCTGAGCTCCATCGCCGAGCGCCGGACCGACCGGATGCTGGACCCGGCCCGCTCGCACGGGCTGCCGGCCTTCCTGGCCTCGGACCCCGGCGTCGACTCGGGCCTCATGATCGCCCAGTACACGCAGGCCGGGCTGGTTTCGGACAACAAGCGGCTGGCCGTCCCGGCGTCGGTGGACTCGATCCCGAGCTCGGCGATGCAGGAGGACCACGTTTCCATGGGCTGGCACGCGGCCCGCAAGCTCCGCCGCGCGGTCGAGAACCTGCGCCGCGTCCTGGCGATCGAACTGGTGACCTCGGCCCGTGCCCTGGACATCCGTACCCAGCTCTCCGGCGGCGAACTCACTCCGGGTCCTGCGGGCGCGGCCGTGATCGCTGCGCTGCGCGACGTCGTCGACGGTCCGGGCACGGACAGGTTCCTGTCCCCGGAGCTTGAAGCGGCGGACGTCCTGGTGGCGTCGGGCAAGGTCCGGGCGGCGGCCGAATCCGCCGTCGGAACTCTCGCCTGAAGAGAAATAAAGTGCACGGCGGCTGAACAATTCCCGGCGTCCCCGAAATCTTTGGCCGACACGGAAGGCGGGGACCCGGGAACTGTAGTACAAATGGAAAGTCACACCAATGAAGTTGTGGCAAAGAACACATACAAAGGGGTAAGAGTTCTATGAAAGCACGCGGCACGGTACTGTCCAGGCGCCTTGCATCCGCAGCTACGGTTTCCGACTGGAGCGGCCTCCGGGTCGGCGAACGCGTCGAAATCGTCAAGCACGCACAGGTCATTGCAGCCGGTGAGGTCGAAGAAGTCTCACTGAGCGGAAATGTGCTCTGGTTGGTCCCCGCCGGGCCGTCCGAGACGGAGCTTTTCCTGCAGTCCGACGGCGTGCAGGTGCGCCGGGCGTAGCTTCAACACTTCAACAGGAACCGGGGTTCGTTCGCCGTTCCGCACCATGGTGGTGCGGTGTCGCGAACGGGCCCCGGTTTTTGTCTGTGGCGGACGGACTTGGGGAGACCGGAAACGGGGCGGTGCTACCTAGCGGCTGACCACGGCCCGCAACAGCTTGACCGCAACGGATAATGCTGCGATGTCCACCGGGCCCGGCTTGATGGCCTCCTGGATGGTTTCCTGGATCCTGCCGAGTTGTTCGATGTTTTCGCGTTCCCAGGCGACGATGCGCTCGACCGGATCGCCTCCGGGGGCGGAGGGGCGTGGCGTATTCCTCACAACAGCCTTCGTCATGCCGGCAAGGACCAAATACACGTCGTCCCTAAGCGCCGCCCGTGCGAGGGCCTCCCAGTGCGTTTCCCGCGGCAGCGCCGTGATGTGTTCAAGAATGGGGACCGCCGAGATCCGCTCGAAGACGGCAAAGTACACTTCGGCCACGGTGTCCACCGGCTCTTGGAGCTCTTCGGATATGGCGGAGATGTCTAGAAGACCGTAGCTGACCAGGATCTCGGAGGCGCGCACGCCCAGTTCATGGGGCAGGCCGACGGCGTCGGTGTGGGCCAGCCGGATCAGCGCATGCTGCAGATTCACGCCGTGAAGGTAGCTGCCGAACTTTGGGCGCAGAAGCGACATGGGGGGCTCGAGCCGGGCCAATGCATCGGCGATTGGCTTGTCCCGGAAATCGTGGGTGACATACCACCGGGTCGAGCGGTCCAGCAGGCGGCGCATGTCGAGTGCCACCGCACACCCGTGCTCGCCGGGGATGCTTGCCGGCAGCTGTGCGAGGGCTTGGGTGATGGAGCCAAAGTCCCAAATCTTGCGCATGACCACGAAGCCGCGGGCCACGGCGGCCGCCGATACCGTGGTCTCCTCCATGGCCCTGAAGGCGAAGGCGATGCCCCCCAGGTTGATCATGTCGTTGGCAATAACAGTGGCCACGATCTGCCGCCGCAGCGGATGCGTGGACAGCTCCTCCCCGAACCGCTCCGCCAGCTGGCGCGGAAAGTAGCCGCGTACCGTCCGGGCGAACCAAGGGTCATCGGCGAGTCCGCTGATTGTGAGTTCCCTTGCCAGCTCGATCTTGGCATACGCGGCCAGCACGGAAAGCTCCGGAGATGTCAGGCCGGCGCCGGTCTGCAGGCGGGCGTGCAGTTGCTCTGTGCTGGGCAGGCATTCAAGGTTCCTGTCCAGGTCCGTCACGGTCTCCAGCCAGTCCATGGTGCGCTCGAAGCTCGGGCTCCATTGACCCACCAGTTGGCGGTCGTTGAGGAGGAGCACGTTCTGGTCCACATTGGTTTTCAGGACCAAGCGTCCGACTTCCTCCTGCAGGGAGTGCAGGAAGCCTGTCCTTTCCTCCGAGGACATCCTTCCCGCGGCGATCATCCGGTCGAGGAAGATCTTGATGTTCACTTCGTGGTCCGAACAGTCCACGCCGGCGGAGTTGTCGATCGCATCGGTGTTCAGCAGGACCCCGCCCAGCGCCGCTTCCACTCTGCCCCGCTGGGTGATGCCAAGGTTGCCGCCCTCGGCGATGATCCTGGTCCTCAGCTGGACGGCGTTGACACGGATGGGATCGTTGGCCTTGTCTCCCACGTCCGCGTGGGTCTCGGTGGAGGCCTTGACGTACGTGCCGATGCCGCCGTTGTAGAGCAGGTCCACAGGTGCCAGGAGGACGGCCTTGAGCAGCTCCGGTGGGCTCATCGCCGTCGTTCCCGGCTCCAGCCCCAGGGCAAGGCGCACCGCTTCGGTGATCTCGATCGACTTTTCCAGCCGGGAGAACACGCCGCCGCCCGCGCTGATTTTCGAGACGTCGTAGTCGGCCCAGGAGGAACGGGAAAGCCCGAACAGCCGCTGCCGCTCCGCATAGGAGGCGGCCGGATCGGGGGTTGGATCGAGGAAGATGTGCCGGTGGTCGAACGCCGCCACTAGCAGGATGTGGCGGGACAGCAGCATGCCGTTGCCGAACACGTCACCGCTCATGTCGCCAATCCCCACTACCGTGAAGTCCTCGGCCGCGGAATCGATGAGCAGTTCGCGGAAATGATGCCGGACCGACTCCCAGGCCCCGCGTGCCGTGATGCCCATCTGCTTGTGGTCATAGCCCACCGAGCCGCCCGAGGCGAAGGCGTCGCCGAGCCAGAATCCGTACTCCAAAGCCAAGGCATTGGCGATGTCCGAGAACGCGGCCGTCCCCTTGTCCGCGGCAACAACCAGGTAGTAGTCATCGCCATCGTGCCGGACCACCCGCTCGGGCGGCACAACCAGCTCGGTGGACCCGTGGGCGCCGTCGGGGGATGTGAGCAGATTGTCGGTGATGTCCAGCATGCCGCGGATGAAGATCCGGTAGCTCTCCTGACCCTCCGCCAGCCAGGCCGCCCGGTCGGTGGCGGCGTCGGGCAGCTGCTTCGGATAGAAACCACCCTTGGCGCCCGTTGGCACGATCACAGCGTTCTTGACGGTCTGCGCTTTGACGAGTCCCAGGATCTCCGTCCGGAAGTCCTCCCGGCGGTCGGACCAGCGAAGCCCGCCGCGGGCAAGGGCGCCAAAGCGCAGATGCACCCCCTCAACCCGGGGCGAATAGACCCAGATTTCGTATTTTGGCCGCGGGGCAGGTGCGGCCGGGACGCCGGAGAGGTTGAGCTTGAAGCTGAGGTAGGGCTTGTTCAGGAAGTAATTGGTGCGCAGGGTCGCCTCGACAAGACTCGCGAAGGACCGCAGCAGACGGTCGGCGTCCAGGACGGGCACGGCGTCGATGGCAGCCGTCAGCTCACTTCTGGCCGAGTCCATGCCACCGAGGCGGGTTGGCTGGTCGAGATCCGGATCGAACTTTGCCTCGAACAGTGCAAGGAGTGCGCGCGTGGCCCGGACATTCGTCCGCAGGGTGTCCGCCATGAAGCCGTAGGAGTTGGTGGTTCCGAGCTGCTGCAGGTATTTCGCATAGCCGCGCAGGATGGCTGTCTGGCGCCAGCCGATTCCTTCCCTGATAACCAGTGCGTCGAAGGTGTCGGACTCGATGTCTCCTCTCATGGCGGCGCAAAACGACTCGGCCAGCAGTCCGCTGGTGCCTGCGGGGTCCACGCCGGAGGGGTATTTGAGCCCGAGGTCGTACAGGAAGAACGTGTGTCCGTCGGCACGCCGGACGTCGTAGGGGCGTTGGTCGAGCACCTCGAGCCCCAGGTTGTGGAAGAACGGCAGAATCTGCGTCAGGCTCTTCGGCCGTGTCAGATAGAGGCGGATCCGGGCGTCCTCGGCCAGCACCGGAGTCCCTGGGCGTGCGTAGACGGAAAGCAGCGGGTCATCGCGGTTCCCGCCGTCCGGCCCGCCCAGGCTTTCGAATTTGATAATGTCCTCGACGGCATCCTCCGCCTGGTAGTCGGCCTTGTAGCTGGCCGGAAACGCCTGGGCCCACTGCATGGACAGCCGGGCGGCGTCGCCGGCGGGGAATTTGTGCTGCAGAGCCTCGTCCAAGCCCTCCGCCCATGACCTCGTGGCAGCAATGATGCGCAGCTCCAGTGCTGAGGCGTCGACGGCGGGCTGTCCGCCGCCCGGCAGCAGGATCCGGAAAAACACCCTGGCCATGGCCGACTCGCTGAGACGGACTTCGAACTCGACGGCTTTCGAGTTGAAGCCCTCCCGCAGTTCCCGCTCGATGTTGAGCCGAACCGCCGTGCTGTAGCGGCGGCGGGGAAGGAAAACCAGGGCGGACATGAAGCGTCCATAGGAATCGGGCCTGAGGAACAGCCGGGTGCTGTGGCGTTCCTGGAGGCGCAGGATTTCGCGCGCATGGCTGGCCAGATCGTTTGCGTCGATGTGGAAGAGCTCGTCACGCGGATAGGCCTCGATGGCGCCCAGCAGTTCCTTGCCGGCATGGGACCCGGGCGGGAATCCGGAGCGGTCCAGTACCGTGGACACCTTGTCCCGGATGACCGGGATTTGAAGTACGGACCGGTTTGCAGCGCTGGGGGCGAAAAGGCCAACAAAGCACACTTCCCCGGCAGGGTTGCCGGCCATGTCAAACCTCAGGAGGCTGACTTCGTCCAAGTAGGCGTCCCGGAGGACCGTGGAACGGATACCTGCTTTCGTGAGGGCCAGGGCCGGGGCCGGACCCCGCGCCCCCGGCCTGGCGGAACCCCGCAGCGGCCGGCTCTGCTCACGGTGCCGGAGGAGCCCGAGCCCGGACCCCGGCTGTGCCGCGAGGACCGGCAGTCCGTCGTCGTCGGCGATGTCATACCCGCGGTATCCGAGAAACACGAAGTTGCCCTCGTCCAGCCAGAGCAGCAAGTCCCTGGCTGCCTGCACTGTTGCAACCACTGAATCCGCAGCGCTGGCCGCGGCGGTTTTGGCATCCAGGGCGGCAACTTCCGCGGCCACGTGCCGATGGATGGCTGCGGAATCCTCGGCGGCCGCACGAACGTCGGCCAGGACCGCTTGGAGATTATGGATGAGCCGATCGGCGCTGGCCTGATCCGGCACTCTGGCGGTTTCGACGGCGATCCAGGCCTCCGTGCAGGTCAAATCTCCAGTGGATTCACGCGGCGACGGCATCGCGGGAGGTTCGTTGCCCACCGGCAAAGCAGTGCGCAGCGGTACCGGCCGGATGCCCACGAGCTTGTTCGTCCCGGGGGTCCTGCCAACGGTGAAAGTGGGGTGGACCAGCAGGCGTATGGCGGCGTTGTCACGGGCGAGTGCCGCCGTGATGGAGGGAAGCAGATACGGCATGTCCTCAGCCACGATTGCCACGACGCTGGCGTCCGTCTCACTCAGCACTCCGATGACGGCGTGGCCCGGGGCCCGGGTTGCGGCCAGCGAACGATGGTATTCCGCGCGGCTCCGGAGCGATTCGGCAGTGTAGTTCCGGATGTCGTCGTCGGCCACATGCTCGTAGTAGTCCGTCAGGAACGTGTCCGGGGAGCCGGCGGAAGCGTCCGCCGGGGCATGATCTGCAGGGCCGGATGTTGGGGACATTGCGCTGCGCCTCCATCGCGCAAGGAGAAGCCGTGTTGCTGCGGTCGCCGAAACCTCGCGCCTGCTTTCATGATCGCTGGCGCAGGGCGGGCAGTCCATCCCTGCGGGGCCGGAGCGCCGTCTCCGAACCCTTGCGCGCCCCTACCCGAGCAGCGTATTGACCAGCCGCGCGGCCACCTTGGCGGTGCGGCCGTCGATATCAAACTCCGGGTTCAGCTCGGCGATATCCAGATGCAGGAGCTTCCCGCTCGCGGCCACCTGCCGGCACACGGCGCTGATCACCGGCAGCGGCACACCATAAGCGGCCGGAGCGCTCACCCCCGGGGCCACCGAGGCCGGCAGCACGTCCAGGTCGATCGTCAGGTACAACGCGTCCACCTGCGCCAGGAACGCCGCCACAAACGTGGCCGCGGCCTCCGCCGAGCAGTCCTCATCCAGCAGGTAGTCCACGCCGAGCTCCTCTGCCGTCCGGAACAGCGCCCGGGTGTTGTTCGGCTCGGAAATCCCGACGACGGCGTAGCGCAGTTCGCGGCCGGCGGCGGCTTCCGCGCGGGCCATCTGCAGGAACGGCGTGCCGGAGCTCGGCACGGACTCGTCGCGGAGGTCGAAGTGCGCGTCCAGGTTCAACACGCCGACGCTCAGGCCCTCGCGCACGGCCGCGGACCCGGCCACGCCGAGGTAGCTGGCAAAGGCAGTCTCGTGTCCGCCGCCCAACACCACGGGAAGCCGGCCGGCGTCGAGCAGCCTGGTGATGGCGAGCCCGGCACGTGCCTGCCCTGCCTCCAGCGCGTCCCCGGCCACGGTGACGTCACCGGCGTCGTGGACGCCCCGCGAGAGGTGGAAGGCGAGCGGGCCGAGCGCGGCCCGGATGGCGGCGGGGGCGGCCGCGGCGCCGGTCCGGCCTTTGTTGCGCCGCACCCCGGCGTCGCTGCCGAAGCCGAGGATGACGGCGGGGCGCGGACCGGGGGAAGCCACCGGAACCGTGCTTGCAGCGGAGGGGGTCACGGCCTGCCACCAGCGCCGGTGCTCGTCGCCGTCGCCGTCGAACCGGCCGGTCCAGGGCTGCGGCGGGACATCAACGGGGAGCGCGGGAGAAACCATGCCCCTAGCTCACCGCATGCCGGGCCGCAAAACCAGCAGCGCCGCCGTCGGACTGTCCGGAATCCCGGAATCCCCGTTTAAACACCGCCGAGACCGCAGTCCGTGGCAATGTTTTCGAAAAACACTGCCACGAAGTGCGGTCTCGGCGGGAGGGAACGGGGGAGCGGGCCCTAGTGCAACCCGAGGGCGGCCTCGATCGGGCCGATCGCGAAGAACAGCAGGAACGCGGCAGCCACGGCCCACATGAGCGGGTGCACCTCGCGGGCCCGGCCCTGGAACAAGCGGATCAGCACGAAGCTGATGAAGCCCGCGCCCAGGCCGTTGGCGATCGAGTAGGTGAATGGCATGAGGGTGAACGTCAGGAAGGCCGGGATCGCGATGCCCCAGTCCTGCCAGTCGATCTTGCCCACCTGCGAGACCATCATGAAGCCGACGATCACGAGGGCGGGGGCCACGGCCTCGAACGGCACGAGGTTGATCAGCGGGGTGAAGAACATGGCCACGAGGAACAGCAGGCCGGTGACGACGGATGCCAGGCCGGTGCGTGCGCCTTCGCCGATGCCGGCACCGGATTCGACGTAGATCTGGTTCGAGGAGACCGAGGCGCCGCCGCCGATGATCGCGCCCAGGGCGTCCACCTGCAGCACGCGGTCGACGTTGGGGATGTTGCCGTCCTTGTCGATGGTGCCGGCCTCGGTGGCCAGGCCCACCATGGTGCCCATGGCATCGAAGAAGATGCTGAGCAGGATCACGAACGCCAGCAGGGTCGCCGCGACGAAGCCGAGGTGCTCAAAGGCGCCAAACGGGTCGGCACTGCCGAGCAGGGACAGGTCCGGGGCCGCCCATTCGGAGAACTTCGGGGCCACGAGGGACCAGCCCTGCGGGTTGTGGTTCGTGCCGTCAAAGCTGGGCCCGATGTGCAGGATGGATTCCAGGATCACGGACAGGATGGTCGAGGCCACGATGCCGATCAGGATGGCGCCCTTGACCTTGCGGACCACGAGCGCGATGGTCAGGATCAGCCCGAACACGAACACGAAGGTGGGCCAGCCCAGGAGCTTGCCGTCGAAGCCCAGGCCGACCGGAACGGTGGTTCCGGCGACATCCGGGATGCGGCGCACGAAGCCGGCGTTGACGAGCCCGATCAGGGCGATGAACAGGCCGATGCCCACCACGATCGCGGTCTTCAGCCCCTCGGGAACGGCCTTGAACACAGCCGTCCGGAAGCCGGTGAGGACCAGGATCAGCATGGTGATGCCGGAGAGCATCACCAGGCCCATCATGTCCGGCCAGGACAGTCCGGGGTTCGTGGCCACGGTGACGGCGACGAACGCGTTGACGCCGAGCCCGGTGGCCAGGGCGAAGGGATGCTTGGCCCACGCGCCCATGAGGATGGTGAGGATGCCGGCCACGAAGGCGGTGACGGCGGCGACGGCGGGGAAACCGAGGGTCGCGCCCGTGGAGTCGGGCCCGGAGAGGATCAGCGGATTCAGCACCACGATGTAGCTCATGGCGAAGAACGTGGCGAACCCTCCGCGGATCTCGCGCGAGAAGTTCGACCCCCGCTCGGATATCTTGAAATACCGGTCGAGTGCGGAGCCCTGCTTGAGCATTAGGTCTTGCATTAGTCCTCCGGGAGTGATGGGTGTTGCTTAAATCCTATTTGGAGCCCGACGGCCAACCCTGCGTTTTCGCCTAGTCTGTAAGGAAGCCAACACTAGGAGTAGCCTGCCCATGCCCCGTATCCGCCAGCTTCGCAGTGCCCTGCTGGGTGCCGTCGTCCTCGTGGCCGTCCTGCTGGGAGCCATGAGCCCTGCGTCGGCGCACGACACCGCGGAGTCCACCAGCCCGGCTGCCGGAGCAACCGTCGCGGCACCGCCGGAGCAGGTCTCGGTCACTTTCAACCACAATCCGCTCGCCCTGGGGTCGCAGATCCTGGTCAACGACGCCACGGGCGCCAACTGGGCGGACGGCCCCGTGGAAATCGTGGACAGCGTCGCTGCGCAGAAGCTGAAGTCCGGCGCTCCTGCCGGGCAGTACACCGTGCACTGGCGGGTGGCCAGTTCCGACGGCCACCCGATCGAGGGCAGCTTCACCTTCACCGCGACGGCGGCTGCAGCGGGCCCGACGTCGGCTGCTGCGGTCCCCACGATGGGCACCGCCCAGCCGGGCACCACGCAGGCGCCCGCCCCTGCGCCGGCCGGGTCGGAGCAGTTTCCCTGGAGCGTCATGATCTTCGTCGCCGTGGGGGTCGGCATCCTGGTGGCCCTGGGCCTGATGGCCAAACGCCGCCTCACCCCGGACGAAGGCAGCGACGCCGACAGCTGACCCAACACCGGAAACCACAGCAACGGCCGGGAACCGCGTGACCCCGGGGATCCCGGGTATCAGGCGGGGGCGGCCAGGGCAAAGCCGCCTGGCAGCAGCGTGGGGACGCCATTGGGGTAGACCTTGGCGGAAATCGTCTGTCCCACGACTTTGGCCTGGCGAAGGACTTCCTTGGGCGTCGGCGTAATGAGCTCGCCTACCCCCACGAGGTACATCCCGAGGGCATGCATCGCCGCCATGAGGTTCTGCCCGGCTGCCATGCCAAGCTCCGAGAGCATGCGGCGCAGCTGGCTGTGGGCGCAGCGGGTCAGGACAAGATGGTCGGCCAGCAGGACGCCGCCCGGGGTCTGGACGGCCCACTTCTCGGTGGGTGCCCCGTCCGTGCCGGCCTCAAGGAGGTCCAGCTGCAGGGCCCGGATGTTGTTCCGCACGTCGAGTTTGTGGCTTGCGGCGTAATTGCGCAGGTGCCGCAGGATTTCGTTGCGCTCCCTCAGGCTGGCGGCGTCCGCCGCGTCGCAGCGCTGGAGCGAGGACGTGTTGGCCGGATGGCCGGCACCCAGGAGGTCGAGCCCGTCCACAATGATGGACGCAACACCGCGGCGTTGGAGCTCGCTGGCCACAGCCAGGCCGGAAAGCCCCGTCCCGATCACTACGGCGGTGGTCCGCTCGATCCCGCCGTACAAAGGCATGCTCGACACTGCAGGGTTCCTCCTTGAAATGGTGCCAGTCGCGGGGAAGACCCCGGACGCCAACCTAGGCCTGGTTGCGCAGCCCCAGCGGCTGCGTTCTGAAATACCAGTCTCGGTTCAGCAATGCCTCGAAGGATACCGAAGATTCCCGCCCGTGGATAGGGGAGGTAGGACATTGGCTGTGGTCCCGGATTTCGGGGGTTTCCGTGCCCGGGAACCTGTGGAAACCGTCCCGAAAGCCCGGGAACCCGCGCAACGAAACGGCGTGTTAACTCTGCGTAAATCCTTCGGACGCGGGCCGCCAGGGACGCCCTGCCGCCGTCTTGAATGTTCGCAATTAACCGAGAATAGTGAGGAAAATCAGGGGTTCCTGCACGCAGATTCCGGGTCGCCTCGCCGGTGGACGCCGGGCGGCGGTACTTCTGGCAGAATAGCCGCAACATCAGGCAAGAATCGCGAGGAGGCGGACCCCATGGGCCGTGAACAGGTGCACCCGGACCCGGCGTGGGAGGCCGGCGGCGAACCGGCGCCTCCCCGGGGAATCGTTGTTGGTGTGGATGGCTCGGACCACAGCCACTGCGCCCTGGTGTGGGCAGCCCGCGAGGCTGAGCGCCGCCGCCGCCCGCTGCACATCGTGACCGCCTATTCGGTGCCGATCTTCGCCGCTTCCGGGCTCGACGGCGGCTACGCCACGGTGGACGACTCAGTGATCCGTGAGGGCGCCGAAGCCATTCTCAAGCACGCCCTCGACAAGGTCGCGGTTTACAACATCGACGTCGACGCGTCCGTCGAGAACGGGGACGCGTCCGGCGTGCTGCTGGAAATCAGCGAAACCGCGGAGCTTCTGGTCTTCGGAACCCGCGGCCGCGGCGGCTTTGTGGGCCGGCTGCTCGGCTCCGTCAGCAGCGCTCTGCCCGCCCACGCGAAGTGCCCCACGGTGACTGTGCCGCTGATCTGCGCGGACCGGCTGGGCGAAACCACTGACGACAAGCATGTCCTGGCCGAACGGGCGAAGCTGGGCCACCAGCCGGTCGAGAACGTTGTGGTGGTCGGAGTCGACGGCTCGGAGCAGGCCCGAATCGCGGTACTGGAGGCTGCAGCCCAGGCCGAACGGCTCTCCGCCCGGCTGCGCGTGGTGTGCGCCGTGCCGCAGTACACCGGCTCGCTGGCCTGGGTGCCCACCCCGATGGACCGGGACGCCCTGTTCGCCGACATCAAGGTCCAGCTCGACGCCGGCGTTGCCTGGCTGCGGAGCCACTTCCCCGCCCTCCAGGTGGAGACACAGCTGGTGGACGGCTCTCCCGTCGACATCCTCGTCGACGCCAGCCGGCACGTGGAACTTGTGGTGGTCGGCACCCGCGGGCGCGGCGGCTTCGCCGGAATGCTGCTGGGCTCCACATCCGACGGCGTCCTCCACCACGCCAAAGGGCCGATCATGGTGGTGCCGGACCGTGACGACCCGCGGCTGGCGGACAGGGCCAGCTTCGGCCCGATGCTCGGCGACTCCTAAAGTCACGAGGCCACAGGTCCGGCGTCGGAAGGACGGTTTGCGGATGGAGCACCCCGGGGAGCCGGACCCTGCCCAGGACGGGCCGGTCCTGGCCTTGGAACGCCTTGGCCAGGACATGCTGGCCAAGGTCGGCGGCAAGGCGGCCAACCTGGGCGAGCTGGCACGGGCCGGCCTTCCGGTTCCCCCCGGCTTCTGCCTGACCACCCGGGCCTACCTGGACGCCACGGCATCTCCGGCGCTGGCGGACGTGCACCGGGCCCTCGCCGCGACCACCCCCGATGACCTGGCAGGGCTGGCTGCGCTTGCCGCGAAGGCCCGCGCGCTGGTGCTCGACGCCGACGTCCCCGCCGGCATCGACGCCGCCGTGCGCGCCGCCTATGCGGCGCTGGGCGCGGACACCGCGGTCGCGGTGCGGTCCTCCGCGACCGCCGAAGACCTGCCGTTCGCCAGTTTCGCCGGCCAGCAGGACACATTCCTGAACGTGGTCGGCGCGGACGCCCTGCTGGCTGCCGTCCGCCGGTGCTGGGCCTCACTGTGGACAGACCGCGCGGTGACGTACCGGACCGTGCAGGGGATCGAGCCCTCCGCCGTGTCCCTCGCAGTGGTCGTCCAGCGCATGGTGGACGCAGCCGTGGCCGGAGTGCTGTTCACCGCCAACCCCGTGACCGGCCGGCGGCACGAGGCCGTCATCGACGCCAGTCCCGGGCTGGGCGAGGCCGTGGTGTCGGGGGCCGTCAACCCGGACCACTTCGTGCTCGACGGCGCCACGGGACGGATCCTCGAGCGGCGCATTGGGGACAAGGGCATGCTCATCCGTCCCCTGCCCGGCGGCGGCACAGAGCGTGTGCCCCAACCTGGCGCAGGGGCGGCGCCCAGCCTGGACGATGTCCAACTTGCCGCGCTGGAACTCCTGGGCCGCCGCGCGGAGGTGCACTTCGGCTCGCCGCAGGACCTTGAATGGGCCATCGGCCAGGACGGCGCCCTGTGGCTGACGCAGTCCAGGCCCATCACCACGCTGTATCCGATGCCGGACAGAACGC
This sequence comes from Arthrobacter sp. P1_B3, assembly GCF_056406615.1. Taxonomy (NCBI): domain Bacteria; kingdom Bacillati; phylum Actinomycetota; class Actinomycetes; order Micrococcales; family Micrococcaceae; genus Arthrobacter; species Arthrobacter sp. P1_B3. The sequence continues at coordinate 467,831 of NZ_JBFTZV010000001.1, forward strand.
CGTCCGGACCGGCGCCGCGCGTCTATCTCTGCTTCAGCCTGGCCCAGGGGCTGACCCGGCCCCTGACGCCGATGGGCCTCTCCGGCATCCGGCTGATTGCGTCCTCAGTCGCGGGGGCAGCGCATTTTCCGGTGCCGGTGCCCCGTGACGGGCCCGCACCGTACGCGGAGGCCGGGCAGCGCATTTTCTTCGATCTCACGCCCGTTCTCCGGAGCAAACCCGGGCGCGCCATCGTCCCCCGGGTATTCGACATCATGGAGGCGCGCTCGGCGGCCGTGCTGCGCAACCTTTTCGCCGATCCCAGATTCTCCGTCACCATAAGATCGCCCTGGCCGCTCCTGCGCCACATCGTTCCGGTGGCGGCGCGGGCGAGAGTCCCGGAAACCCTGATCCGCGGCCTTATCCGGCCCGAGGAGGCGCTGCGCCGGGCCGACCGGGTGGGCGAACAGCTCAGGGCCGCACTCACGGTGCCCGCCGGCGCCACCGCCACACAGCGCCTGGACCACGTCGAGCGGATCCTTGGCCGGCACGTCTTTCCTGTGGTTCCGGCCATCCTGCCGCTGCCCGCTTTGGGGTTCGCCTTGCTCGCCGCGGCCGGAAAACTCGCGGGGAACCCCGGGAACGGGGCGCTGCAGGAAGTCCTGCGGGGCCTGCCCAACAACGTGACAACAGAAATGGATCTGGACCTCTGGTCGCTGGCTACAGCCATCCGCAACGACCCGGCGTCGGCTGCGGTGTTCGGAGAACCGTTGCCCGAGTTGGCCCGGCGTTACCGGGCCGCGGATCTTCCCGGCGTCCTGCAGTCCGGGCTGTCGGACTTCTTGAGCCGGTACGGCCACCGCGCCGTGGCGGAGATCGACGTCGGAATGCCCCGCTGGTCTGACGACCCGACCCACATCATCGGGGTCCTGGCCAACTATCTGCGTGTGGATGATCCCGCGCTCGCCCCGGACCGGCAGTTCGGCAAGGCGGCGCGTGAGGCTGAGGCGCAGGTCGGCCGGCTTGTGGCTGCGGCGCGGCAGCGCAGCCGCCTGCGGGGTGCGCTGGTGCGGGCAGCGCTGCGGCGGACCCGAATGTTCGCGGGCCTGCGTGAACTGCCCAAGTACCATCTCGTGGAAGCGCTCGGCGCCGTCCGCCAGCAGCTTGCGGCTGTGGGGGCCGAACTCGCCGCGGCCGGGACCATCGATGCGGCGGACGATATCTTCTTCGTTGACCTGGCCGAGGCGCACCGGGGGCTGGGCGGCGCGGCGCTGCAGGGTGTCGTGGCGCAGCGCCGGGCGGCGTACGCGGCTGAACTGGGCCGCCGGCGCATTCCCCGCGTGCTGCTCTCGGACGGCACCGAGCCCGAGGCAGTGCAGGCCAACGCTGTTCAGGTCGGCGCTGACGGCAGGGCCGGACAGCTCTCCGGGACGCCGGCCTCGGCCGGCACCGTCATGGCCCGGGCTCGCGTGATCCTGGACCCCCAGGGCGCGCACCTGGAACCCGGCGAGATCCTCGTGGCGCCGTCCACGGATCCCGGCTGGACGCCGTTGTTCCTGACGGCCGGCGGCCTCGTGATGGAAATGGGCGGGCCCAACTCCCACGGCGCCGTCGTGGCACGGGAATACGGGATCCCCGCGGTGGTGGGGGTCCCCGACGCGACGGCGAGGATCGCCACGGGCGACAACCTTACGGTCGACGGCGCCGCCGGCACCGTGACGCCCTCCAAGTAGCGCCGGCCTAATAGCGCCGGGCCGCAACGGCGGCGGGGCCCGCACGTCTGCGCGGGCCCCCGGCTCGCTACAGTGGGGCCATGAGCGAAGTGCGCGGTTCCGAGGGCGAGGACCCCGGGACCACCGGAATACCCGCCGCGGGCACCCCGGTACCTGATACCCGGTCGCCCGATAACCCCCGCTCCGAAACCCCCGGGTCCGGCGCCCCCGGGTCCGCGGACCCGGACGCGTGGCTGCCGGCGTGGCTCGTGGAGCGTCCGCTCACGGCCGGCTGGGCGTGGGCCGGGTTCTGGGCAGTGCTGATCGTGGCCGATGAATTCCTGGATCTGGCCGGCTGGTCCTGGTATGTGCTGGTCGGCATGGCCGCGCTGCCGACGCTCCTGGCGAGCCTTGCCCTGCTGCACGCCACCCCGCGCCGCTACCTGAAGCCGCGCCGGGACTCGGTGCTGGACCACTTCTTTGTCCGCTTCCTTGCCCTGATCGCCGCCTTCCTCGTGTGGGGGGTGTCCGTGGTCATGAGCGCATCGATTTCAACAACCGTTCAGACGCTCGTTGGCGAGTCCGAACGCGAGGTCACCGCGGTGGGCTTCAACCTCCTGCTGGCCGGGATCCCGTTGGTGGTCTCCGTGCTGTGGCTGGCCTTCATCATCCGCTGCGCCTGGTTCCTGCGCCGGCTCCGGGGTTGGAAGCAAACACCGGAGCCTGGCACTGTGCCCAAGAAGTTCCTGCGGGACAGGCCGCGGCTGAAGCGCGTGGTGGTGGGCCTCGCCCACCCCGGGCTGCTGCTCGTGGCGGGCCTTGGCACCTCCGTGCTCGCACTCCTGCTTGGCTCCGTGGAACTGACCATCAATGTGCTGAAGTGAGGCAACCAGGCCGCCGGGGCCAGGCGTACTGTTGACCTATGAGCTGCACTGAAGCGCGCATTCCTCAGACGCGGATATTTGGATCATCTCTTGCCGGGGCGCGGTCACGATGACCCGCAAGTGGCTGCGCTGGCTGCCCGCCGTCGCCGTTCCTGCCGTCATTGCCGCCGGCGCGTTGGCCGGATCCCTGCCCGCGAGGGCGGGGGATCCCCTGCCGCCCAGGACGCCGGAGCAGGTGCTGCAGTTGATCGCCCAGCACCGCGAGCCTGCCCTCTCCGGAACCCTGGAACAGTCCTCCGAGCTTGGTCTTCCCGAGCTCCCCAAGACCGGAGCCGGCTCGGACTCGTCAGGCACGGCCTGGCTCGAACTGCTGACAGGTCCGCACACCGCGCGGGTTTATCGCGACGGCCCGGACAACGCCCGCATCCAGGTGCTGGACCGGCTGGCCGAGCGCAACGCCGTCCGCCACGGCAACGAGGTTTGGTTCTACAACTCCAAGGACAACACGGCCTCCCACCTCCAGCTCCCGGCCGGCACCGCCGACCACTACGGATCCGGTAAAGACGTCACGGCCACGCCCGACCAGCTCGCCGCGATGTTCCTGGCCAAGGTCGACCCGAGCACGGACGTGTCCGTCGGCGCCGACGTCCAGGTAGCCGGACGGGAGGCCTACAACCTGGTGCTCACGCCAAGGTCTGACGCCACCTTGGTCTCATCCATCGCGGTTGCCGTTGACGGCCAGACGGGTCTGCCGCTGGGCGTCGAGGTCAAGGCCCGGGGGCAGTCAGAACCCGCCTTCCGCGTCGCCTACACGAGTCTGACCCTCGGTGCCCCCGACGCGTCGGTCTTCACGTTCAGCCCGCCGCCGGGCGCCACCGTCAAGGAGATCCAGGTCCCGGAGCATCAGGAGGGCAAGGAGTCCGCGAACGCTACGCCGCCGGCAGCCAAGGACAGCACCCACAAGCCGGTTGTTACCGGCTCCGGCTGGGAATCGGTCGCTGAGTTCCCGGCGGGAACCGCCGGTTCGACGCCGGACGCGGCGGCACTCCTTGAACAGGCCACTGTTCCGGTCCAGGGCGGCAGGCTCTTGTCCACTGCATTGGTGAACGTGCTGGTGCTCGACGACGGACAGGTCTTCGTCGGCTCCGTGCCCCTGGAGCGGCTCCAGGCCGCTGTCTTGCAGAAGTGATTACGGGCGCGGTATCCGGCGGCCGTCCGGTGACGGCCGCGTGAGCACCGGCGGGCCGGGGGCCGAGCTGAGCATCGAGACCAGGGGGCTGACCAAACGGTTCGGCCAGCAGTTGGCCGTCAACGGCGTCGATCTGGCCGTGCCGAAAGGCGCAGTCTTCGGATTCCTGGGCCCGAACGGCTCGGGGAAGACCACCACCATCAGGCTCCTGCTCGGCCTGGCCACGGCCACCGGCGGCACCATGCGCGTCCTGGGCGAGGACATGCCCCGGAAACTTGCTGACGTGCTTCCCCGGGTCGGGGCGCTGGTCGAGGGGCCGGCGTTCTACCCGTTCCTCTCCGGCGCTGCCAATCTGCGCCGCATGGACGCCGCGGACCCCTACGGTTCGGCGGCGACGCGGCGCGCCCGTGTCCAGTCAGCCCTGGAACGGGTGGGTTTGACGCACGCCGCGGACAAGCTGGTCCGGGCCTATTCGCTCGGTATGAAGCAGCGGCTGGGGATCGCCAACGCCCTGTTGGCTCCGCGCGAGCTCCTGGTGCTGGACGAGCCCACCAATGGACTGGATCCGCAGGGCACCCGTGAAGTGCGGAGCCTGGTGCGCTCCCTCGCGGCGGACGGCGCTACGGTGTTCGTCTCCAGCCACCTGCTGGCCGAGGTCGAGCAGATTTGCACGCATGCTGCCATCATGAGCGCGGGCCGGCTTGTGGCGCAGGGAACCCTGGCGGAACTGCGCGGGGCGGGCCAGGCAAGGATCCGCGTGCTGACCCCGGATCCGGGCGCGGCGGCGCAGGTGCTGACCGGCCTGGGCCTGACGGCCGCCCTGAGTACCGACGGCCGCACTTCCGGAGGCGCTGGTTCGGGTGCCGCTGGCTCCGGGACGGACGCAGCCCTGTTCGCTTCGCTGCCTGCGGCTCCGCCAGGCGCGGCGGCCCGGGAAGATGCAAGTTCGGCTCTGGCCGTGGAACCGGAAGCTGTAGTGGCTGCCCTCGTGGCGGCGGGGGTCCGGGTCCGCGGCTTCGCGACCGAACAGGCCAGCCTTGAGGACCGCTTTGTGGCATTGACGGGGGAGGGGTTCGACGTTGTCCAGTAACAGCTCATCTTTGGGCGATCCATCAGCCGGTCCGTCAGTCGCCCCGGCCGGCGGCCGCAGTGGAGCGGCCGGCGGCGCGGGCGGCGACGCCGGGGCAGGCCGTCCGCCGGTCCGGCGCGGATCCCTGACCGGCGGACTGCTGGCGTCCGAGCTCGGCGTGCTGTTCCGCCGCCGCAGGACGTGGGCCATGTTGTGCGCGCTGGCGGCCATCCCGATCCTGATCGCCGTGGCGGTGCGGGTCTCCTCGGCTGTACCGCCGGGCCGCGGGCCCGCCTTCCTGGACCGGATCGCCCAGAACGGCCTGTTCGTGGGCGTCACGGCCCTGGTGGTGTCCGTTCCCCTGTTCCTGCCGCTTACCGTCGGCGTCGTCGCCGGCGACACGATCGCCGGCGAGGCCGGGCAGGGAACCCTGCGCTACCTGCTCGTGGCCCCGGCCGGGCGGGTCCGTCTCTTGATCGTCAAATATGCCGGGACGGCTCTGTTCGTGGTCGTTGCCCCGCTCGTGGTGGCCCTGACCGGGGCCGGAATCGGCGCGGCGCTCTTCCCAGTGGGACCGGTGACGCTGCTGTCCGGCGACACGATCGGTCCCGGCGAGGCAGTGGTCCGGCTCCTGCTGATCGCAGCCTACCTGGCCGTTTCACTGCTGGGGCTGTCGGCGATCGGCCTGTTCATCTCGACCCTGACGGACGTGCCGGTGGGGGCCATGGCGGCCACCGTGGTGCTCTCGGTCGTCGCCCAGGTCCTGGACGCGCTGCCGCAGCTTGAGTGGCTGCATCCCTGGCTGTTCAGCCACTACTGGCTGGACTTTGGCGACCTGCTCCGCCAGCCGGTGTCCTGGGACTCCTTTGCCGTCAACGCCCTTCTGCAGGGCGGCTACATCGCCGTCTTCGGCGCGCTGGCCTACGGCAGGTTCATCACCAAGGACGTGCTCTCGTAGTCGACCGACGTGCCGCTGCGTAACCGGACCCAGGAACCGGGCCTCAGTATCGGGCCGCGTAGCCGTACAGCTGCATCCCGGACATGGCGGCAACATCGGTCACAGTGATGCCGGCGTCCGGGTTGAGTGCCTGGACCACGCGGCCACCGCCTATGTAAATGGCCACGTGGTAGAAGCCCGGGGACGAACCCCAGACAAGCAAATCGCCGGGGCGCGCCTGGGAGAGCGGGACATGGACGGGGGCTTGGGCGAACTGCTGGGAGGCAGTGCGGGGCAGGTACTTGCCGGCCGCGGCGAACGCGCTCTGCACCAGGCCCGAGCAGTCAAACCCATAGGTCCCGGTTCCGCCGTACTGGTAGAAGAACGGCGATCCGGTCTTGCCGAGCGCAACTGAAATGGCGGTCTGGTTTGACCCGCCGGAAATCGGCGCAGGAACGGGCGCCGGCACCGGAACAGGTGCGGGAACCGGAACGTGAATCGGCGCGGGATCAGGGGCAGGCGCCGGATCGGGGGCGGGCGCAGGTGCAGGTGCTGGAGCAGGTGCTGGAGCAGGAGCAGGTGCTGGAGCCGGTGCCGGAACGGGAGCCGCCGGCCCTTCGGCCGGAGCCGGAGCTGCCGGCTGCTGCGCGGCCGAGTCGTCCCGTCCCGGTGATGCCGGGGCAGGCTGCGAACCCGTGCCCGGCTGTGACCCGGTGCCAGGCTGCGGCGCGGGACCGGCCGCCGCGGTCAGTGCTGCGAGCCGGTCCTGCTGGCGCTGGCGGTCGAGGGCGTCCACCCGGGCCGATTCCAGCGCCGCCGTAGTGTTTCTCAGGCTTGCCAGCTGGTCCACGAGCGCGCTGCGCTGCTCCTTGGCGTCGGCCACCACCTGGCGCTGGGCCGCGGTGGCGCGATCGGCGTCGACCTTGCGGTCTTCCGCGGCCGCGGCGGCCTCGTCGGCGGCACGGTTGGCGTCCGCTGCGGCTTCGGTCAGCGACTGCGCGGCAGCAGCAGCGGTTTCCGCGGACTCGAACGCCCGCGCGCGTCCGGCGGTTACAGCCTCCAGCGTGGCTGCATCCTCGAGGGCCTGTCCGGTGCCGCTGACAAAGCTGCTGAGGGCAGGATTCAGGCCGCCGTTACGGTACAGATCCCCGGCCAGTTGGCCGATCTGCTTACGGGACTTGGCCTGTTCCGCTTCGGCGGCGGCAGCCCTGGCGGCCGCCACAGCCGCCGCGTCACGGCGCGTGGCCAGCTCCACGAGGGCCTCGCCGTACGCGTTGTTTGCTTGCAGGGACGCGGCCAGGCTGGCTTCCTGGCCGGCTGACGCGTCGGCCAGAAGCCCATCGATCCTGGTGACCTCCGCCGCCGTCGCGCTTTCACTGGACTTGGCGGCTGAGATCTCTTCAGGTGAGGGGATCTCCGGCGACGCCGGAACCCGGACGGTGGCCGCCAGCGGCTTGGAGACCGGCGCGGAAGTCAGCGGTGCGGCCTGTGCCGGGAGCGCGAGCGTTCCAAGAAGGACGACGACGGCGCAGAGCACAGCAGTCTTGTGACCGGATCCGGTCCAGCTCATGGGCAACCCTCGAGGTCTCAGGCTGGAATGAGCGAGGTCGGAATTTGACACATGAAAGCCCCTCTGCGGATCACCCAGCAGGCATGAGGCTACGGGTCAATGGTCACTTTGGCAACACAAGTCACATGAATAACATAAACAACACTGGCCTTTTTGAAGGCCGCGACAGCGGGCCTTCAGTCTCTGACTGGCCTCAATAGGCAAAGTCTCCCTGGCCAGTGATGTGGTCGAAGTCGATCGTCTCGAAGATAATTCCCGCACAACATGAAATGAATCAGGTTCTATTAGGTGGGAAGGCGCGCGGCATGAAGATGCTCCGACTCATTTGGGATTCCTTAATGTGTGTGACAGTTGGCGTTTTCGGAAGCTTGGTAGGGTGGCTCCTTGCCAAGGCGCCGTCAGGCGTCATACCAGATTACTGAAATTTATTCAGTGGATTTTCGGAGCCGCAGGGACATGGAACAGTCCACACTGACCGCTGACGTCATCGATACCTTGAACCTTCCCGCGTACCCTGATCTGGGCGATCTAGTGACTGCGGTCGAAGAAAAGTACGGCAAACGTCTGGTCTTCGAGGAAGGCACAGTGGACAGCCTTGGAGAAGGTGTCACCGGTCAGTGGATCGATACCCCCAGCCATGGCATCGTCCGCTACCTGCGGGGTGCCAAGGCCTGGAGTGTCCACGTCGTGCTACATGAACTTAGCCACATCCTCTTGGGCCATAAGGGGAAGCCTCTCGACGGACTTATCGCGGGGTCTTTCTTCTCCGGTATTGGCAAGCGGAACGGCGTCAGCTGGATGTGCCGTGCTGTGGACGTTCCCCTGGACGAGGCGGAGGCTGCCGCCGAAAATTTGGCCTTTGGCCTGGCCCGGGTTCTGCATGCCACGCCCGTGAAGGAGGCCACGAAGGCCGAACGAGTGTTTGGCCTATGACCGCCGCTGCGTTCTGGATCCTGGCAACAGTATTTGCCTTTCGCCTATATTTTGTCGCTCGCTGGGGCGCTTCAACGGCCTTTGTTGGTGCGATCGGAATCGGTGTCCTCGGCCTCTTTCTTACAGGTGTCGTCGTACCCGAAGAAACCATCGATGCGGCCGTTGGCGGCGTCAACTTCCTGCACCTTGTTCGCAATTTGTGTGTCACAAGCGCCGTCTGGCTGGTACGGGAGGGAATCTTCGCTGCCTACTCTCCGGATGAGGGCTACCGGTCGCGCCTTAGTCACCGCCCGCTTGCTGCCGGCCTCGGAGCAGCTGCGATTACCGTTCCGTTCCTGTTCCAGCGCTTCGTTCCGACGACTCAGAGCTACGTGCCGGAAAACGTCCAGCAGTTGCCGGTCTTCATCTACGCCAGCGTCTACATGGGCATTTTGGCGCTGTTGGCCGTTTCTGTTCTTCGAATTTGCCTCCGGCCCCAGGAAAGCCTGCCCGTCCGCGTGAGTTCCCGGGTTGTTGCATCCGGCATGGCTCTGGTCGCACTCGCGTCGGTCGAAGAGATCGCCTACATGACCGCCTTGCACACCGATGTGGGCGGTTCGTCTCTCCACCACGTTCTGTACGTCCTGTTCAATCCGCTGTTCTACGGCGGGGTTCTGCTGACTTCTCTCGGGCTTGGCATCCCGCCAGTGGTTAAGGTGTGGCGCCGCCTGCAGCTTTGGGACCGGGCCGCCTTGGTCTTTCTTACGGCCATGCTGGGCAGAGCATATTGGGGACTCTCCCGTGCGGCGTGGCTGGCGGCCATTGTGACCGGCTTCTATGCGAAGCACCCTTCCGTCCGCCTGTACCAGTACGTTATTCGCTCCAGCGATCACAAGGTCGCTCTCTCGGGGCGATCCACACCCATGCTTGCCGACCGTGTCCTAGACGCAGTCCAAGCCCGATTTGATGGCGGCGTCGGTTCTCTGGAATCTGTGCTGCCGGTAAAGGCACGTCAGTGACAGCAGAAACCACGACCCTAACCACATCAGAGAGGTCCTCCACGGCCATTGGGCGTGTGGCTCGGTCCGCAACCGAGATTGCGCAGCCGCCGCTGGTGTTGTCCCTCCTGCTGATTTTGGCTTCTCTGCTGAGTGACCAGTGGATGGTCTCCATCTGGTCGGGCATTATCGCTGCCCTCTTCATCTGCCTGGTGCCGTTTTCCGTCGTACTGCTGCTTGCCAAGAGGGGCCAGTTGACGGACCACCATGTTGGGGACAAGAAACAACGCCGCCCGGTCATGCTCTGGACCTTGGGCTCGTCGCTGCTTGGCTGCGCAATCCTCTCGATCATGGGCGCACCCCAGCCAGTCTGGGGGCTAGTTGGCGGGATTCTCTGCGGGATTGTGGCGCTCATTCTGGTCAGCCCGATTTGGAAGATATCGGGCCATGCAATGACATTGGGCGGCGCGACCGTGTCAGCTGTACTGATGTTCGGCTGGCTGGGGCTTCCGTTCGTTGTGGCGGCCCCTCTTGTCTGCTGGTCCAGGGTCTATCTCCGGGACCACTCAGCTCCACAGGTCATTACCGGGTTCATAACTGGCGTAGTCGCTTTCGGAGCCTCATATACTCTCATTGTCGGCTGATTCTTCGCGTGGCATCCCACGAAGCCACCAGGCCTGGCAAACGGTGCAACCATGACGGATTAAAAAGGAGGGCTGTGACTTCGCTACAACTGGGAAAGCGCTGCCCTCGGGATGTGGCCGCCTTTGTTGGCCGGGAGCAGGATCACGCGTGAATTCGAACGACAACCCTATAGATTCCCGCAGTGACAAAGAGGTTCTAGCCTCAAAAATCCAGCTTCTTCTCGACATCGTGCATGCCAAGGACGCCGACAGTTTCACGTATGAAGACGTTCGACAGGGTCTCGCGGAACAAGGGCTCACGCTCACAAGGACGCGGTGGCACCGGTTACTGGCCGGCTCTCCTGATAACCGCTGGGATCCGGAGCTACTGAAGGCACTGGCGTACTTCTTTGACGTTGACGAGAACTACCTGCTTCAGCGCAGCGGTCCGATCCCGGAACGCGTCGAGGCTGAACTCCGCCTGATAGAGGCTTACCGCATTGCCGAGGTAGAGCACTTCGCCGCGAGGGTCCTGGGAGAAGTGAACGTGGACGCTCTTCGCGCGGTGACTGAAGCTCTCCGAAACCTTCCGCCCAGGCCCGAGAAAAAAAGTCCGTCCAACTGAAAAATTTTCACTACTGAATTTTTTTCAGTAGACTCTGAAGCATGGGGTGCTCCAGGCGCCCGCATGGGGGCTTGAGAACCAATGCTCGGGAACGTCGCGCTTTGGCCGGTGGGGCCAGGTAGCAAGGGTCCTGGTCGGCGCCGCTGTTACGCCGGGCCCGTGTGCCGGCGGCGGGGCACCGTCCGGCGCTTGTTTGTCGAGGTGGTCGTAGATCGTGGAGCGCGGGACCTGAATCGGATCGGCGATGCGCTGAACGGCCTGGTCCCCGGCGTCGTAGAGCAGAGGGGCGTGGTGGACCTGGTCGGGGTTTCAACGTTCATGCGTTGAAACCGCGGTTTATCTACCTGATAGAACGTCTTATCCAGGACTGGTTCTCTGGGTACCGCAGGACGAAATTCTATCCGAAGAGTCGCCATAAGCTGTGCTGGAATTATCTTGTCCCGGGAACGGGGCAAAGGGGAGGGGGATGATGTCGCGGTGCAGGAATTATCGGTGGTTGTCGGTGTCTCGGAGGCTCAGTTGCATTCAGTTCTCAATGCAATCTTTCGTTTCAATTCGCAGACGCGAGCCTTGTTCAGTCGAGCAACGTCGCCACTCGAGCTCGCTGCCGATTGCCGGGCGCATCAGGCCGACCTTGTCGTCGTTGATGCGCGGTTGCACCGCGGCCATGCGGCCCCCGACCTCCTTCCCGTACTGAGCTTCTATCCACAGGCCCATCTCATCGTCTTCATCGACGCCGGCGCATCCGAGAGGATCCGGGACGTCATGGATGCAGGTGCCCGCGGAATTCTCACGAGCGATGCTTCGGTTCGCGAGATCCAGGGTGCGGTATCCGACGTTACGGCGGGCCACGTCTTCTTGTCCCGATCCGCTCTCATCGGTTTGTTGGAGGTGGTGCGGAGAACGCGTCCCGCCGAACAGGTGCTGTCCCGCACCGATCTGCCCGCACTGACGAGCCGGGAACGCGAGGTTGTTGAGTGCCTGGGTCAGGGCCGGTCCAATCGAGACATCGCGAGGGAACTCGGTGTCTCGGAGGCGGCCATCAAGGGCCACCTCTCACGCATCATGGTGAAGTGGTGCGTCCAGGATCGGCTGCAGGTGCTCGTCGCCGCCCTCGAGGCCGGCGTGCTCCGCGTCGGGCCGCAGGTCGGGAATGTGCTCGGGTCCGAGGGGCTCGAACCGGCTGCCACCCGGTAGTCAAATTCCCTCGTCATTTATCCAAAAGTATATATCTAAAGGATAATAGAATACTGTTTAGTGATCCATCTGAAAAATAATGTTGACAGCGTATTGGGGGATTCCCGAAACATCATCATTCGCTTTCAGAGGGGGACTATAAATGGGTGCCGTATTGAGGTTTGTTTGGTGGGTCCTGCAGCAATTCTGGCGTTGGGGAGTCGGGGTCGTGAATTCGATCGCCCGGTGGGCCAGAAACAACTGGGGGACGGTCCAGCGGTGGCTTGAGCGGGGCGTGACCTTCGGTACGATCGCCCAGTGGATCATGCAGATCCTCGGGATCGGCTGACATGAGTCTGGCACTGGTGTGGCCGGGGCCCACGGCCCCCGGCCACACCAGTGCTCCGGGAATACCGAGTACATGTCGTTAGCAGAACATACAGAAGGGGGCTCAGTGGCCAGCACACAGGCTGACGGCCGGGGCAAATGGTCGGCGTCGGGCCGGGCCGCGCGTACGCATGCCTATGCGCTGACGCTGCCGCCGGTGGCCTTGCACTACCTCATGATCCGCTCCACCGTCGAGGTGCTGATGACGGGAGCCCTTGCGTGCGGTCTGGCACTCTGGCTCGTCCCCGACGGCTGGAGGCTGCCAACCCTCGTTGTCATGGCGATCCTCATCATCTCCGGTCTGATCGTCGATGTGCCGATTGTCAGCCGCCTTACGATGCGCCACACGTCATACCACGTGGGCGCCGATGCGGTGCGGATCAAACGGGGTTACCTCCTGTCCAAGGACACGGTCCTGTCCACCGCCCAGATCCTGAATGTCTCCATCATCGAAGGGCCGCTGTTGCGGCGATTGGGCCTCGCTAAAGTCAGGTTCACCACCCTCAACCACGTTGAACCGCTGGGGCCCGTGGAACGTGGTGTGGCCGTAGAGATCCGTCGGCAGGCGTTGTCCACCTATATAGAGGCGTCCACCGGTGGGCACTGACGCCCCGCAGCGGCTGCCCGCCAAGGCCATGGCGGCGATGTCCCTCCGTGGAGCCCCGAGCGTGGTCAGCCTGTTGATCGGCGGATTCCTGTACTGGGACAGGCCCGGGCTGTGGCCCGGGCCGGCGGCCGTCTACCTGATCGGCGGCCTGCTCATCCTCCGGTTGGTCCACCCCGTCTACGCCTGGGCGACGCTGAGGTACGCGATCTCTAAGGATGACTTCTCCCTCACCCGCGGGCTGTTATTCAGAACCACGAGCACGACCGCTTGGCGTGACGTCTTGGTCGTGGACATCGACTCACCCTGGGCCTTCCGCCGGTTCGGGCTGGGGGTCGTCTCCCTGCGCTCCGGCGGCAAAGACGATGCGAAGATCGATGTCCCCGGCATCGACCACGCAGACCTTGAAGCCATCGTGGGGTTGGCACGGGCCCACGGGGTTCCGGGGGCACAGTCTGCACGCTCCGGCAGCGCGGCCAGTGGCTTCCACGGCACGGTTCCGGGGTTGTCGGATACGACGGGCCGGACCGTGTTGTACACGGCCAGGCGGAGGGACCTCGCGGCCGCCAACCTGATCTATGGCCATGTGGTGGTCCTGGGGACCGGTGCCGTTCTCGCGGTGCTGGATACGGCGGACCAACTGACGATTTTGGACGGTGCCGTGGAGGTCTTCGGCTCGCATCCCTTGGCGGGAAGCTTGGCGCTGTGCGGGGCGGTCCTCCTCGGCGGATCGGTCGCTGCGGTGGTGAAATACCATGAATTCACGGTGAGCAGTGATCCTGCTGGGTTGTCCATCAGATACGGATGGCTCTCCACCAACCAACGTAACGTGAGGTCCTCGGCCGTCGGCGGGATCACGGCACGCCGCAACCTCATCGAGATGCTTCTCGACCGGGTCCGGGTCGCGCTCCTTACGACGGACTCGGATGCACAGATGGGAACCAACATGGTCCTCCCGTCGTTGCCGCGAAGGCAGGTGACGCAGATCCTCGACACATCGCTGCCCGAGCTTCCGCGCCCGGCCCTTCTGAAGTCCTCGGGCCGCGGATCCGTCGCCGGATCGTTGGTGCTCTTCGCAGCGATCGGCGTACCCGCACTCGGTTTCGGTTGGGTTCTGCACCGCGTGACAGGTGGCGCCCTCGTCCTGGCCGCGGTGGCAACAGTGGCCCTCTGGTGCGTTCTCTCTCTGGTGGTCCGCCTTGCCAGGGCCCGGTTCTCGGTAGCGGGAAACAGGGTCGGTTGGGTCAGCCGTTCCTTCGTTGACCATGAGGTGGTCCTGGCCGCCACCAGCCTGCACTCCGTGTCCGCCACCGGGGCTCGAGCAGCTAGGGTGTCCCTCGTGCGGGCCCACTACTTCGCGGGTCGGCCCAAGACGTTGGCTGCGCTCAGCTTCGCCCGGGCGGTCCCGGATCAGATGGGCCGCCTGGTGGAAGACACCTCACCGGAAATCGCCGCCCTCCGGAGGCACCCCACTGTCAAGCAGCCCACCACCGAGGAGTTTGTTCATCCATGATCCACGTCGAGAACCTGAGCAAAAGCTTTGGCAGCAAGAGGGTGCTCCAGGACGTTTCCTTCACCGCCGAACCGGGGCGGGTCACCGGATTCGTCGGACCCAACGGCGCAGGGAAGTCCACCGTGCTGAAAATCATTGCCGGGCTGGTGCGTCCTGACGCGGGCACCGTCAGCGTCAACGGAAAAGACTTCTCGCAAGCCCTGCTTCCGGGGAAGACCATGGGACTTTTCTTATCGGCGGAATGGCTCCCGGAGCAGGCCACCGCTGCCGGCATCATCGACTACGTCTGCCGTACGCAGGGACTGCCAGTTTCGTGGGGCAGAGACACCCTCGAGACGGTCGGACTGGCAGGCGTGGCCCAACACCGGGTCCGCACCTTCTCGTTGGGCATGCGTCAGAGGCTGGGCATCGCCACGGCGACCGTGAGCCGTCCGGACGTACTGGTCATGGACGAACCCATCAACGGGCTTGACCCGGACGGGATTGCCTGGATCAGGTCGTTCTTGAGTTCTGCGGCGTCACAGGGTGCAACGGTCCTGCTGTCCTCACACCATATGGCCGAACTGGCAGAAACGGCGGATGACATCGTTATGATTGGCGGTGGCCGGATCCTCGGGCAGGGGAGCATCGGGGATTTCGTGTCCCATCCGGACGAAACGGGGTACTACCTCGAGTCCCCGGACCCCGAGAACCTGCTGGTTGCCATGGCACAAAGGGGTTTCCGCGCCACGCGCGAACGGGGGGGAATACTGGTCCATCATACGAACCCGACCGAGCTCGCCTCCGTCGCCTTGGAGTCCGGTGCGGGGATCTCGCAGCTGTCCCGGGTGACCCGAAGCCTCGAAGACACCTACTTCGCGGTCCTGGCCCGGAGCGCATCCGGGGGAAGGGAATGACCATGACCGAATCACAGATCGACGACCGCACCACGATGGCACCCGAACAGAGGTTTGGCGCCGTGACCCGGGCCGAGGCGCGCAGGCTCCTCCGGAAGGGCGGCGTGCCCATCCCGGTCATCGTCGCGATCACCGCGGCGCTGGCGAGCGGGATACTGACGATGCTCATCATGAAGTCACTGGCCTCGGAACCCACCAGGGTCATCACCACCACATCCGTCGAAACCGGTGCGTTTGTCAGTGCGCTGGTCCTCTCTGTGGCCGCCGTCTTCGCGGTTGGGCGGGACCACACTGGGCAGCTGGGCCTGGCGCTGTCACTGACACCGAAACGGGAACGGCTCTTCATGGCCAGGGCCCTGTCCTGGGCTGCCCTGACGGCAGTCAGCACGGCCTTCGTCACGATCGTCCTCGCGGGACTCGGACTTGTCCTTTCTGGAGGCGACTTTGTCGGGTCGGGGCTGCTGGGCGTGGCGGCAACCGTCGTCGGCAGCACCAGCATGGTGCTGGTTGCCGTGGCCCTGGCCCATCTCGTGGGACGGGCCTTCGGGTCCGTGTTACTGCTCATCGGCGTCAACGTCCTCCTGCCCCTGGCGGTCTTCGCTGTGGGCGCCATGATCCCCGAGCAGGCGGCCGGGGCTGTAGACGCCTTGGTGAACGTGACACCGACGCCCCTGTTCATGCGGGCCATCAGCGCGACGACAGTCGAGGATCTGGGACTGGGTCGCCTGCTCATCGGCCAGTTCGGTCTTGCGGTGTGGGCCCTTGTCCTCGGCGGACTGGCGCTCACCGTCTTCCGCCGCCGGAACCTTTAACGCCTTCCCTTGAGCACGGCTCACCCGCCGGTATCAGCACCACACACGACAACGAAGGAAAACCATGGCAGAGATCAAAGACCGGCGTCATGCGGACAGTTCCTCTCGGAGAAAGCCGCCCGGTGAACCGGCGTCGATGGTGGCACTGTTCGTCACCATCCTGGTCGTCAGCATTGGGCTGGCGCTGTGGGCTGACATGAACATCGGCCTGCGCGGGCTCATCGCCATCGTCGCTGGCATTGCCGCGGCCGCCATCACCCTGACCGTGGTCAACCGGAGCGTGGCACGGGTGGGTCGGCGGGACCGGACCCCTCAGGTGACGGTCCCGCCGACCCACCCGCCGGAACACGACGGGCAGGCCAGGGTGCACCAGCAACAGCCAGGCCACCCTCCATATTCGGATTAGGGGATTGGATCTCTTAAGTACCCCCTGTTGAGGTGGGGTGGTCGTCGTTTACGGTTGCCTTGAGAGGGGCCGGGACAGCTGGCACTGCGCCGGGCCGTGGTCTGCCGGGCCGGCGCCGTCATTGACGGCAACCGGTACTGGCGGCGGCTGCTGTCCTTTGCAGCGGCGGCATCGGAGAGAGGCTTCGCCGCTCAACTGAGAAATTTTCACTACTGAATTTTTTTCAGTAGACTCTGGAGCGTGACATGCTCCAGGCGCCCACTATGGCCTGACCGTGCGCATTGAGTGGCATCAAAGGTGTAGCCCCTACGACAGGTTTGGGGGGGTGGTAGGGGCTGCACCCCCGCAGCGTGCGCACCTCGGGGGACGTACACGCTGACCCATCCCAGACGCGGCCGATCTCCGCAGGGCATTGCCGAGCGCCGGTGCCGGGTCAGGCGTGCTGGTGGGCCTCGTGCTCCGAATGCGTGGCGGGCTCGAGCTGGAACGTGCAGTGTTCGGTGTCGAAGTGGGAGCCCAGGCAGCTAGTGAGTTTGTCCAGGACGCGGTCGGCGCCCCGGGCACCCAGCGCCGCGTCCTCCACCACCACGTGGGCGGAGAAGACGGGGACGCCCGAGGTGATGGTCCAGATGTGGATGTCGTGGACGGACACGACTCCTTCCACGGCGAGGATGTGTTCGCGGATCATCTGCACGTCCACACCCTTGGGGGTGGCCTCGAGGAGCACGTCCACGACGTCGCGCAGCAGGTGCCAGGCCCGGGGCAGGATCATGAGCGCGATGAGGATCGAGGCAATGGTGTCAGCCGCCTGGAACCCGGTGACCATGATGACCACCGCCGCCGCAATGACGGCAAAGGACCCCAGCAGATCCCCCAGGACCTCGAGGTAGGCGCCGCGGACGTTCAGGCTTTCCTTCTGGGCGCCGCGCAGGATCAGCAGGGATACCAGGTTGGCGACGGCGCCGAGGACCGCCGCGGCGAGCATGATGTCGGTGTGGACCTCCGGGGTGGCGCCGAGCCGGCGGATGGCCTCGGTGAAGATGACCACCGAGATCACGATCAGGACCAGGGCGTTTGCCAGCGCCGCCAGGACCTCGGCGCGTTGGTAACCGTAGGTGCGCAGATCGCTGGCGGGCCGGGCGGCGATCCACGCGGCCAGCAGGGCGATGAAGACGCCCGCGGCGTCGGAGAGCATGTGCCCGGCGTCGGCGAGCAGGGCCAGGGACCCGGAGACCACGGCGCCAATCGTCTGCACGAGCACGACGGCGAGCGTGATGGCCAGGACGGCGACCAGGCGCTTCCGGTGCTTCCCGGTGGCGGTTACACCGTGCGAGTGGCTGTGGTCGTGTCCCATGCCTACAAGGCTATCCCCAGCCGAGCTCGTGCAGGCGCGCGTCGCTGATGCCGAAGTGGTGGGCGATTTCATGGACCACGGTCACGGTGACTTCCTCGATCACCTCATCCCGTGAGGCGCAGATGTCCAGGATGGGCTGGCGGAAGATGGTGATCCGGTCCGGCAGCGAGCCGGCGTCCCACCAGGAGTCCCGCTCGGTCAGGGGAACCCCTTCATAGAGCCCGAGCAGCACGGTGTCCGAATCCTCCCCGGGCTGCGGGGTGTAGTCGTCCTCGATGAAGATCGCGACGTTGCTCATGGTCTTCGCCAGCTCCGGCGGGATCCGGTCCAGGGCGTCACTGACCGCGGCCTCGAAATCGGCCTCGGACATCGGGAAGGGTCCGTCAGACTCGCCGCCACCGCCGTCACTGCCGTCCCCGCCGTTCGGAACGATCGGCAGGCCGGGCGGGAGGGATGAAGGCATAGGGAAACTCTAGCGGGACCGGCGCCGGGTCAGCCCCACACCCACCAGGCAGATCACGCCGCCCACCAGGCCCCAGACGGTAGGAATTTCGCCCAGGACCAGCCAGGAGATCAGGATGGTGGTGCCCGGCACCAGGTAGGTGGTGGCGGCGAGGCGCCCCGCGTCAATCAGGGAGAGCGCGTAGGCCCACGTGGTGAACGCGATCGCAGTGGGGAAGATGCCCAGATAGACCAGGCCCAGCGTGGCCGGCAGGGGAGCGGCCTGCAGCTCGGTGATCAACTGGCCGCTGAAGGGCAGGCAGCAGAGCGCGCCCACCATGATGCCAAACCACGTGGCCTGGGCGGCCGGGAACTTGCGCAGCACCGGCTTTTGGACGATCACGCTCACGGCGGCCAGTGCGGCCGCGAGCAGGCACAGCAGCACACCGGCCACGTCCGCCGTCGACCGCTGGCCGGATCCCAGCGCTATCACGGCCACGCCTCCGAACGCGATCAGGCTGCCGATGATCAGCCAGCGCGGGAAGCCCTCTTTCAGTATCACGCCGGCCATCACGGCGACCAGGATGGGGTTGACGTTGATCAGCAGGGCTGCCGTGCCGGCGTCCAGCATGTGCTCGGCGGCGTTCAGGGCCACGTTGTAGCCGCCGAACCACATGACGCCGTAGGCCAGGATGGGCCACCATTCGCGGCCCCGGGGCAGCCCCCTGAGCTTCGGCACCACCAGCAGGCCCAGCACGACGGCGGCGACCGCCAGGCGGCCGAGCGTCAGGGAGCCGGGGGAGAAGCTCGGGCCCACGGCCCGGATGCCCACGAATGCCGACGCCCACAGGACCACGGTGACGACGACGGCGGCGATACCGAGCCTGCTGATCGTGGCCGGCTGTCCGGGACGGGTTGGTGCGGGTTGCGGGGCGGGTGCGGGGGCAACGTTCGCAGACCCTTCGTGGGGGCGTGCGGACGGAGTGGGGCCGGATGCGGAGGTTGTAGCCATTCTGCCAATCTAGCCGCTACAGCACGGTCAGGACTGGCGGGAATCGGTCACGTCTAGCCGAGATCCTGCCAACCTGCCGGACGGCCGGCCGCCAAGGTGCCGGACGGCCTCAGCGGAGCACGCGCGCCGCCGCCCGGACGGCGTCCGCGACGTCGGTCAGCGCCGCCGAGCCGCGCCGCCACTGCTGCCAGTAGAGGGCGACGTCCACGTGCGCGCGGGGGGAGAGCGTCTCGAGCCTGCCGGTCTCCAGATCTTCGCCAATTTCGATCTCGGGCATCATGCCCCAGCCCATGCCCCAGCGGATGGCATCGCCAAACTCCTGGGCGGCCGGCACGTAGTGGCGCGGCGGCTGAAGGGGTGCGTGGCTGAGCCGGCGCAGCCAGCGGTCCTGCAGATCGTCCCTGCGGTCGAAGACCACAACGGGAGCCGCGGCCACCGTCGCGGCGCTCACCCCTGCCCCAAACCAGCGGCGGGTGAAGTCCGGAGCGCACACCGGAAAATAGCGCATGATGCCCAGCTTGCTGGACGAGCAGCCGGGCACGGGCTTGGCTGTCTCAGTGATGGCGGCGGCGGCGGCGCCGGCGCGCAGCAGGTCCAACGAGTGCTCCTGGTCTTCGCGCAGGATCTCCAGCTGGACGTTTTCACTGGCCGCCGCGAGGCCGGCCAACGCCCAGGTGTGCAAGGAATCGCTGTTGATCACCAGCGTCAGGCGCGTTCCTGCGCGGGGCTGCTCAGGCTGCAGTTCCTCGGCCAGGTCCGCGGAGAGCAGTTCCAGCTGCCGGGCGAACCGCACTACGGCCTCGCCGGACTCGGTAAGCCCGGGCGGCCGCGCTCGGGTCAGGACGGGCCGGCCGACGGCGGCCTCGAGGGCCCGTACACGCTGGCTGACGGCCGAAGGCGTCACGGACAGATGGGCTGCGGCGGCGTCGAAGCTCCCGTACGTGAGGATTGCGGCCAGCGTCCGGGCCTGCTCGGGGGAAATTTCCATCATTAGACCATCTTATGTATCAGCAGAATCTTTAACTGGCTTCATCTTCGGCGGACCCCTACCGTGGAATGGTGATCCTTCCACTGTTTTCCGGCCTCTCCGCCGGACTGTCCCTCATCGTTGCCATCGGCGCGCAGAACGCATTTGTCCTCCGCCAGGGCATCCAGCGCTCCCACGTCGTCATGGTGGTGGCAGTCTGCGCGGTTTCGGACCTCGTGCTGATCCTGCTGGGCGTCGCGGGCATCGGTGTCCTCCTGGACCGGGCGCCCGCTGCCATCGTGGTGATCCGGTGGGTCGGGGCCGCGTTCCTCCTCGTCTACGGGGCGCTCGCGGCCCGGCGCGCGGTCCGGGGGTCGCAACTGGAGAATCCCGGCGACAAGCCGGCCGGTGGCCGGGCCGCCGTGCTGGGCACCTGCCTGGCCTTCACGTGGCTGAACCCGCACGTCTATTTGGATACGGTGTTGCTGCTCGGGTCCCTCGCCGCCGCTCAAGGCGAAGCCGGGCGCTGGTGGTTCGCCGCCGGGGCCGGCCTGGGGAGCATTGCCTGGTTCACCGCCCTCGGCGCGGGGGCGCGTTTCCTGACGTCGCTCTTCCGGCGCCGGGCGGCCTGGCGGGTGCTCGACGCCGGAATCGCCGTCGTGATGATCACCCTTGCCGTGCTGCTGCTCGCCTGAGCACCGCGTCTGCCTCCCGTTCCTGAGCACCGCGCAAGGAGTGGAAAACCCATGCCGGTCCGGAGCCGGCCCTCAGGTCTGGGGTCGGTAGGCCCTTGTCCGCTCAATGTGGCGGGGTCACGATTGCTGGTATGACAGCATCCCCAGTGTCGGCCGGCGAAAGGAAGCGCGCAGCCATCGGTACGGCCGTCTTCGCGGTTGCCCCCGCAACGGCCGCCGGCCTGGTGCCGTGGCTTCTGACCCGCTGGGAAGTGGCCTCCCCGGTCCCCGGCGGGGTGCCTGCGCAGATCACCGGCGCCCTGCTGATCGGTGCGGGCGCGGCGGTGATCGCGAACTCTTTTGTGCATTTCGCCGTGGAGGGCATCGGGACCCCCGCGCCATTTGCCCCTCCCAAGAAGCTGGTGGTTGGTGGGCTCTACCGATACGTGCGGAATCCGATGTATGTCTCCGTCGCGGCGGCCGTCGCCGGGCAGGGACTCCTGCTAGGCGCGCCGAAGCTCTTCGTGGCCCTGGGCATCGGCGCCGTCCCGGTTGTGGCCTTCGTCCGGCTGTACGAGGAGCCGGTACTGACCCGGAAGTTCGGTGCGGCCTACGAAGAGTATCGCCGTAACGTCCCGCGCTGGCTGCCCAGGCTCACGCCGTGGCGGCCCGAGGGTCCGGAACCGTCCCGGGGCTAGTGCCGGGGCTAGGGCCAAACCCACGGCCGGTACCGGGCTGGGGCGAGACCTAAGGCATGGGTGCGGCCGCTACTTTCCGCGCCCGGACCACTCCAGCAGCCGATCCAGCGGCCAGGTGGTGACGATCCGCTCGGCGGGCACGCCGTTCGAGGCCGCGCGCTCGGCGCCGTACTGCAGGAAATCCAGCTGGCCCGGCGCGTGGGCGTCACTGTCGATACTGAAGAGGCAGCCGGCGTCCAGGGCCAGTCGGATCAGCTCGTCCGGCGGATCCTGCCGTTCGGGACGGGAATTGATTTCGACGGCCACGTTATTCTCGGCGCAGGCCGCGAATACGCGCTCGGCGTCGAATTCGGACTGCGGTCGGGTTCCCCTCGATCCCTGCAACAGCCGCCCGGTGCAGTGGCCGAGGACGTTCGTGTGCGGATCGTTGATGGCGCCCAGCATCCTCTCGGTCATGGTGCGCCGGTCGGAGCGGAGCTTTGAGTGGACGCTCGCCACCACGATGTCCAGCTGGTCCAGCAGGTCCGGGGACTGGTCCAGGGTGCCGTCCTCCAGGATGTCCACCTCGATCCCGGCCAGAAGGCTGAAGTCCCCGCCGTCCCCGTTGATGTCCGCAACAACGTCGAGCTGCTCCCGAAGGCGTTCCGCGCTCAGGCCGTTGGCGATCTTGAGGCTAGGGGAGTGGTCCGTCAAGGCGAGGTACTCCCGGCCCAACGTCCGGGCGGCGTCAGCCATGAGTCCGATCGGGGACCCGCCGTCGGACCAGTCGCTGTGGCTGTGCAGGTCGCCCCGGAGGGCGGAGCTCAGTTCTGCGCCGCCGGTCGCGAGCGGCTGCTGCCCGCGTTGCCGCAGGCCCTCAAGGTAGTCGGGTACGCCGCCGTCGACCGCCTGCCTGATGACTTCGAAGGTTCTGTCCCCGATCCCCTTCATGCTCTTCAGCCTGCCGCTGCGTGCCCGCGCCGCGACCTCGTCCGGCTCCAAGGCGCCGACAATCCCAGCTGCCTTTCGGAACGCCTGAATCTTGAAGGTGGGGGCGAGCTCGCGTTCCAGCCAGAACGCAATCTCATTGAGGGCATCAACGGCATCCATCCGTCCATCTTGCACCCACCTTGCGCCCAACTTGCACCGGCGGATGGACCGATTTTGGATAATCAGGGGGTCTGCCCTTATAGTTTTATAGTCCAGTTCGGAGGAACCCGAAAGGACAAAAACGACAGGCTTCGGCCCTTAATTTTTGCCCCGACAAGTTCAACCGGATGGCGTCCTGGCCCCCATCGTCTAGCG
Organism: Arthrobacter sp. P1_B3; assembly: GCF_056406615.1. Taxonomy (NCBI): domain Bacteria; kingdom Bacillati; phylum Actinomycetota; class Actinomycetes; order Micrococcales; family Micrococcaceae; genus Arthrobacter; species Arthrobacter sp. P1_B3. The sequence continues at coordinate 490,553 of NZ_JBFTZV010000001.1, forward strand.
GCCTAGGACACCGCCCTTTCACGGCGGCGGCACGGGTTCGAATCCCGTTGGGGGTACGCAAGGAACTGGTCAAACCGGATGGAAAAGTCTGGTAGGCTAAAGGCCTTGAAAATTTGCGGTAGCGATACCGCAGACAGCAGAAAACATGCAGTACAAGCAATAAACAAGCAAGGCCCTGTAGCGCAGTTGGTTAGCGCGCCGCCCTGTCACGGCGGAGGTCGCGGGTTCAAGTCCCGTCAGGGTCGCTCTGATTGCCGGAAAAAATTCCGGCCATCAAGGTGACATGTCACCTAGGCTCTGTAGCTCAGTTGGTAGAGCGTTCGACTGAAAATCGAAAGGTCACCGGATCGACGCCGGTCGGAGCCACCAGCTAGAACCCCGCAGTTCCCAGTGTTTACACGGGAGCGGCGGGGTTTTTTCGTTGCTGCGTGAAGCCCAGGATTCAGCCTGTGTCAGCCGGAATCAGCCAAATTCTGGGACGGACCTCTGGTATCCCCTTGGTACATCGACCTGTTTCGAGAACTATTTGTGAGAACCGGGGGCCGGACGCCACTTCTCCTTTGCAGGGCTGGTTTACTGCGGCAGGTGTGACTGTTCGATGGGGATGGCGGTTTTTTCACAGCTCGGTTTGGCAGTTATAGAGAGTGGCGAGATCGTTTCGGACGCGATTCTTCGCTGGGGGTTTGGCGGTATGGCCGGCATGCGGCCGTTTGTAGACTCGCAGGCCTTCATCTTGCAGGAACATGAGTCGGCCTTTTCCTTCGTCCTGGTGAAGCCACAGAACGCTGCCGTCGAGGGCAAGCATGTCTATATTTCCTTGTGCGGTGATCTCGCCCTGACGGTAGATTTCCACGTAGTCGTATCGTGAGAGTTTGTACCAGTTGCTGATGGGTTCCGGTTTTTGGGGTGTTTCCTGCTTTGGCCCGGGCGCGTGTGGGTAGGTTGTCAAGCTCTTGTCCTTGGGTAGCCGGTTGCGGCGGATGTGAGTTGGAGGTGGCAGGGTGGCATTCCAGCCACCCTGCCTCCTTCGCGTTGGCTCTATCCCGCCCCGTCTTTCGGGTTGCCTGTTGCGGTGGCATGCAGGATTAGGGTTCACGCATGCCGGAATTGGATCCGGCGGTCGGTGGAGTCTCTGGCCCTGATGACGCGGATTCTGCGCGCTGTCTGGCGGGCTAAACGTTCGACGAGACGCGTCGCGCGGGCTTGACGGCCCGGCGCGTGCAGGTGTCGGTGGCTTGCTTTAGCGGCGGGAACCGGTCAGTGGGTGTTGCAGTGCTGTCTCTCGAAGAAGCTGCAGGCGCAGGGTACGGGCTGTTTCCATGTGTTGCCGGGCGATCTTTCCCGCTTCATCGGCGTCCTGCTGCTCGATGGCGTGTATCAGGGCCTCGTGCTCGTCCAGTGCCGCCTCCCAGCGGTTAGCGGTGGAGAGTGTGGAACGCGGTGCGTGGATGAGGTGAGTTGACAACCTATCCAGCAGGTCCTGGAGGACCGGGTTGTGGGCACAGTTCCACACGGCGGCGTGGAACTCCAGGTTGGTGGTGATCCTGGTGTGGTCATCCGGTTCTTGAAGTTCCCGGTCCCGCTGCAGCAACGCCTCAAGCCGCATCAGGTCGGGGAACTGCCTGGCACGGGCTGCCTGGCGCGCGGCCTCCTCTTCGAGGAGAATCCGCATGTCATAGATTTGGATGACCTGCTGGGGGTCCACTTGGGGAACCTGGAGGCCCCTGGCCACGCGCTCGAGGAGCCGTTCCTGCTGCAGGCGCGAGAGCGCCTCCCGGACAGGTGTCCGGGAGACGCCGAAACGCGTGGCAAGCGATGTTTCCCGAACGGCGGTGCCAGGCTGATGGACTCCGGACAGGATTTCGCTGCGCAGGGTCTGGAAGATGCTCTCTCCATCAATACGTGGAGTTGCTGTGTCCGTCACGTGGCTGGTCCTTGAGGCGTTGGAGTGGTCATCGCAGAGTGCTTGTTCGAAAGGAACTTTACGCCAGAACGCCTGCGCGCCGTCCGAAGACGCAGCCTGCAGCAAGTCCGGTGCCGCCGGGGTAGTTGGTGCTGAAGAGTCCACCGAGCATTTCGCCGGCCACGAAGAGGCCGTCGATGTGCTTTCCGTCTGCGTCCAGGACGCGGCCGTGGGTGTCGGACTTGATGCCACCGAACGTGAACGTAATCCCGCACGTGACGCCGTAGGCGTAGAACGGTCCGGTTTCGATGGGGGCGGCCCAGTTGCTTTTGACCGGTTGGGTGGTGGCCTTCCGGCCGTCCTTGATGGTGGGGTCGAACGGGACGGAGCGGTCGATCGAGTTGTTGAAGTCCGTGATGGTCTTGGACAGGCTCTCTGGGTTCAGGCCGATTTTGGCGGCCAGGTCCTCGATGGTGTCCGCGATCTCGACGGAGATGCTGGGCATGTCGTATTCCTCGCTGCGCAGCATCGGTCGCAGGGTTGCGTCGAAGATCTGGTAGGCCACTGATCCGGGCTGCTTGAGGATTTCCTTGCCGTATTTGGCGTAGGTGTAGTTCCTGAAGTCCGCGCCTTCGTCCAGGAATCGTTTGCCGTCGGTGTTTACGATGATGCCGAACGGGTAGCTTTGCCGGGTCAGCCGGTTGGTGAGCTCGCGGTTGCTCTCGTTGGTGGCCGTGAAGGCATCCCACTGGACACTGTGGCAGGTGCCCCAGTCGCCGCCCTTGGTCGCGCCGATCGCCAGGGCCGCGGCAATCATGTCACCGGTGTTGTACGGGGTTCCGCGGACCTTGGCGTTTTCCCAGCCTTCGCCCAAGTGCTCCTGGCGCCACTGGGGGTCGGACTCGAAGCCGCCGGCGGTGAGGATGACGGACTCTGCCGTCAGGCGCAGTTCGCCTTCGGCGGTTTTGACTACGACGCCGGCAACGCGGCCGTTTTCGACGACGAGGCTTTGTGCCGCGTGGCCGTAGCGGACATCGATGCCGAGCTCTGCGGCAGCCCTGGTGTGGTCCTCGATCAGGCCCTCACCGCCGCCCACGTTCCCCACATGCAGGCCGCCCCAGAAATGGTAGGACCCGTCGGCGCGCTCATAGGCCTGACGCTCGTACATCAGGCGGTACTTCAGACCCAGGCTGTTGAGCCACCGGAGGGTCGACTGGCTCTCCGCGATCAGGACCTCCGTCAGTGCGGGGTCGTTCCGGCCCTCGGTGACCTTTTCCAGGTCCGCTGCATATTCTTCAGCGCTGTAGGGGGGAACAACTGTGCGGCCGTGCCGCTCATCCGGTTCCACCAGGCCCTGCAAATCATCCAGACCGTTATGCACTATCCGGGTGGCGCCGGCGGTGTAGAAGCTGTTGCCGCCTGCCATGTCCTTTTCGCCTTTTTCCAGCAGTACAACGCGCCGCCCGCGCTCCGCTGCAGCGTGCGCCGCCGTAAAACCGGCGTTCCCGCCGCCCACCACAATCACGTCAACGCTGTCCGTAATCCGCGGTCCGGCTCCATTACCGATCGACATTGGCTGTCCTTTCACTGGTTGATGAATCCAACTGTATACAAACGTATGCATATGGCGCAAGATCGATATTGCAGATCAAAACTTGCCCGTGACTGCCATCACAGGTATAACTGTATTTCATTGTGTACAACAGTATCCCTGAGTGCTCTGAGAGTCGTGGATCACCGGGATGCGGCTGAGGCCAAGGCCCCAGCAGAGTACTTTCGCACCGCCCAACAACGTCGTTACGGAACGAGAACCATGAAAAATCCCCTACGCAATGCCGTGTTCGGCCTGGTCGTGGCCGTCGTGGCCACGCTGGCGTTCATCAATGCCGGCACGGCCGGTGGAACGAGCACGGCCCGGAACAAGCTCACCCTGATCGCCCCGGCAGCACCTGGTGGCGGCTGGGACGGATTTGCCCGTGAAGGGCAGCAGGCGCTCAAGAGCGGCGGCGTGGTCAATAACGCTCAGGTGGTCAACGTGCCCGGAGCCGGCGGGACCATCGGCCTGAGCCAGTTTGTCCAGATGCCCGGGCGCGAAGACGCCCTCCTGGCGACCGGTGGTGTGATGGTGGGGGCCATCGAACTCGGAGACAACCCGGAGTCCATGGCTGACGTTGTTCCCATCGCCCGGCTGGCCGATGACTACGCGGCGCTGGTGGTCCCGGCTGACTCTGAGTTCAAGACCCTCGACGATTTCCTGGCCGCATGGAAGCAAAACCCCGGCGGAACCTCAATCGGCGGCGGATCCCTGGGCTCGATCGACCATCTTCTGAGCGCCATGGTCGCCAAAACGGTCGGCATCGATCCTCAGGAAGTGAACTACATCGCCTACTCCGGCGGCGGTGAGGCCCTGACCTCGCTCCTGTCCCACACCACGTCCGCCGGCATGTCCGGCTACAACGAAGTCAGCGACCAGATCGAGGCCGGAACACTGCGCGCCCTGGCCATCTCTTCGGAAGAGCGGCTGGAAGGCGTAGACGTTCCCACGTTCAAGGAGCAGGGCGTAGACGCGGCGATGTCCAACTGGCGAGGATTTGTGGCCGCGCCAGGCATCACAGATGAGGCGAAAGCGGAGTTCATCAAGATCGTCACCGAGATGCGCAGCACCGACCACTGGCAGGAAGCGCTGAAGCGCAACGACTGGACGGACACCTTCACGACGGGCGAAGAATTCGAACAGTTCATCAACAACGAAGTTGCAACGGCCCAAGAAATCGTAAAGGACCTCGGCCTATGAGCATCACCCAGAACCAGCCAGAAGCAGGATCCGCCCTGGAGCCGCACGGTAAACCGAAGCGCCGCTTTGGGACAGGCCGCAGCGAATTCGTTGTCGTCGCCGTGCTTTATGCAGTGGCCATCCTCCTCACCATCGGCACCGTGACCATGCATGTGCAGGGCAAATCGGCCCCCGGACCGCAGTTCTTCCCCATCATCGTGTGCATCCTGCTGTATCTGGTGGCGACCCTGCTGGCCATCCAGATCCTCCGCTCACCGCAGATCCCTGACAATTCCATTCACCCCGGACACGGACAGTTCTCGGCGGACATGCTGCACGACCTCGGTCACCTGGGGAAGGAAGAAGCCGAAGCGTTTGACGATGCGCCATCCAAAACCCCAGCCAAAACCTGGAAGACGTACTCGGACTGGCGGACGGTCGGCCTGATGCTGGCCGGGGTCGTGGCCTTCGTCGCGCTGCTGGAACCGCTGGGCTGGATCATCAGCGCGACGATGCTGTTCTGGGTTGTTGCCTACGCCCTCGGCAGCCACCGACGATTCTTCGACATCGGCGTGGGCCTGCTCTTCTCCTCAATCATTCAACTGGCCTTCGGCGCCGGGCTGGGCCTCAGCCTGCCTTCCGGCTTCATAGGAGGGATCCTCTAATGGAACAACTCGAACTCCTCATGGGTGGCTTCGCCAGCGCCCTGACCCCCATCAACCTCCTCTGGGTGCTAATCGGCGCACTCCTCGGCACCGCCGTCGGCGTCCTGCCGGGGCTCGGCTCCGCCATGGCCGTGGCGCTGCTGCTCCCGGTGACTTTTTCACTGGAACCGACCGCGGCATTCATCATGTTCGCCGGCATCTACTTCGGCGGCCTCTTCGGCGACTCCACCTCAGGAATCCTGCTCAACACCCCCGGCCACTCCTCGGCCATCGCGTCCACGTTCGAGGGACACCGGATGGCCAAAAGCGGACAGGCGGCCAAAGCGCTTGCCACCTGCGCCATCGGAGCCTTCATCGGCGGCCTAATCGCCACCACCCTGGTGGTCTTCTTCGCCCCCACACTGGTCAAAATGGCCACGGTCTTCGGCCCGGCCGAGTACTTTGCCCTGGCAGTGTTCGCCTTCCTCGCCATCTCCGCCGTCGTGTCCGAATCCGTGATCCGCGGCATCGCAGCCCTCGGAATCGGCCTCGCCCTGGCGCTGGTCGGCATTGATGGCCCCAGCGGCACCGCCCGCTTCACCCTGGGCATGCCCCAGCTCTTCGACGGAATCTCCGTCATCGTCATCACCGTCGGGCTCCTGGCTCTCGGCGAGGTCTTCCACATCGCATCCCGCATCCACCGCGACCCGATCGCCACGCGAATCGAAACCAAAGGCCGGGCGAGGCTGAACCTCGCAGACTTCAAAAAGGCCCTCCCGGCCTGGCTGCGCGGCACCGCCTTCGGCGCCCCCTTCGGGCTGATCCCCGCCGGCGGCGCAGAAGTCCCCACATTCCTGGCCTACGGAACCGAAAAACAACTGGCCAAGCGCCGGAACGATCCGGATTTCGGCACCACCGGCTCTATCCACGGCCTCGCAGCCCCGGAAGCCGCAGCCAACGCAACGGCCGGCACCGCCATGGGCGCCCTGCTCGCACTGGGGTTGCCAACGTCGGCCACGGCCGCAATCATGCTCGCAGCATTCCAGCAATACGGCATGCAGCCAGGCCCGCTGCTCTTCGAACGAAGCGGTGACCTGGTCTGGGCCCTGCTGGCCTCACTGTTCATCGGCCTGGTCATCCTCGTGATGATCAACATCCCGTTCGCCTCCGTCTGGGCAAAGCTGCTCAGCATCCCCAAGCACTACCTCTACGCCGGCATCACCGTCTTCTCCATGCTCGGCGTATACGCGGTGAGCTCCGCAGTGCTTGATCTGTGGCTGCTGATCGCCATAGGGCTCGTCGGATTCCTGATGCGCCGCTACAACATCCCGCTGGCACCCGTTCTGATCGCAGTGATCCTCGGCCCGATGGCCGAGACTGAACTCCGCCGTGCACTGGCAGTCTCCGAGGGCAACCTGGGCATCCTGATCGACAGCCCCATCACCATCACTCTCTACCTGGTCCTGGCCGCCGCCCTCGCTCTCAGCGCCGTCCAGCACCTCCGCCACCGGGCCAGCCGGAAGGTCTAGTCACCTGAGCCGCAAACGAGGCCCCTGGCCTCTCGATTGCCCGCACGGACAATCGAGAAGCCAGGGGCCTGTCATCTTTCCGGACTGACAAAACCGCAAGCCGACCATCTGTCCTCAGTTCAAGTAAACCGGGTTCCGGCCGCTTCAAATACGACCGTTTCCGCTACAAACCACCAGGCGCGATTTGCTGCTTCGGTCCGCCGGTATCGTGCTCGAATTTGGGGACATGGACTTCCGGCCGCCGGTGTTCCATGACCTGAGGCACACCGCCGTCAGCCTGTATCTGTCCGTGACCAAGAACGTCAAGCATGTGCAGCGTATTGCCGGTCACAAGGACGGTACGACGACGATCAACACCTACGGCGCACTGTTCGATGACGACTTCTTCAAGGCTGCGGCCGGGCTGGATTCGCTGACCAAATGACGAAGTCCGAGAGCCCTCCTCTGGTAAACCTCTGGTAGCCAGAGAGGCGTCCTTGCTGCCGTTGGGATGTAAGCCCATTCAGCGTTCGACTGAAAATCGAAAGGTCACCGGATCGACGCCGGTCGGAGCCACCACTGGGAAGCATCAGTTCATTGAGAACTGGTGCTTTTCTTCTTTAACACCATCGATCGCTCCGTAACGGCCCTTCTGAAGGGTCAAAAGGGCAGTTACGGAGCAATCGACAGGGAGACGGACGGCCGCATCGACGGGGGCCGACGGCGGCGACCGGTTGGGGGCCGGGCCGCTGGCCGGACTAGACTCGCACGCTGGGGAAAGAACACCAAGGCCGTCGGAAGCCCGGTCCGGGCAGGCGGCGCAATCTCAACCGAAAAGTGATTCTGCAACGTGATTTCGAAGAATATTGCCCGTCCTCTCACCGCCGCCACCCTCCTCGCAGCCCTCGCCCTCGCCGGCTGCTCGGCACCCCAGGCCGGCAGCGCGCCGTCGTCCGCCGCGGGCCCGTCCACTGCTTCAGCCTCAGGCACGCCGAGCCCCAGCAAGACCTCCGGGCCGTTCGGCGGTTTCGCCAGCGCCGGCGAGGCCTGCACCAAGATCTCGGAGCAGGCCACCGGCGCCACGCTCCTTCCCCTCTCGGCCGCCCAAGGCAAGACGGCGGAGCTGGAACAGTTCAAAGCCGACCTGGCCGAGACGGCCGAGCGCGTTCCTGACAGCCTGAAGGCCGATTTCGCCAACCTCAAGGAAGTGGCCGTCGCGGGCGTCACCGACCAGACCGTCTTCTCCAGCGGCAAGCTCCAGGCCGCCATGGCACCCGTAACAACCTGGATCGCCACCAACTGCAAGTAGGGAGTCAGATCAGGCCACCGCCCGCATCGACTCCCGGCTGACGTCCCGCAGCTGACAAGCGGACGCCGGTCCTGCTCCGCGATGCACTTCGCCGGTTCCCACGGCCCGCACCTGCGCCGGCCGTGGGAACGGGCGCGGCAAGATTCCCCCGCGCGGCCCAAGGCAGGGACTAGGGTTGTGTCAAAGAGAAGGGGGAGTGCGTTATGGAATACCAGAATTCTCAACCCGTTGCCGGTCCCGCGGCCGGTCAGCCCGTTGCCGGTCAGCCCGTTTCGGGTCCCGTTGCCGGGCTGCCCGGTGCAGGTCTGTCCGTGCCGGCGGGCACCGGCCGCACGGTCATATCGGAAGCCGCAATCGCCAAGGTCGCGGGCATCGCCGCCCGATCGGTACCAGGGGTCTACTCGTTGGGATCAGGGCCGTCACGCGCCCTGGGTGCGATCCGCGACGCCGTCGGCAGCGCCGATCACGCAGCGGGCGTCCGCGTGGAAGTCGGCGAAACCCAGGTGGCCGTGGACATCGATCTCGTCGCGGTGTATGGTACCCCCTTGCATGCCCTCGCGGACCAGATCCGCACCGCCGTCTACTCCGCCGTCGAGGAACTGGTGGGGCTCGAGGTGATCGAGGTAAATATCGAGATCAATGACGTTTATGTGCCCGGCCCGGCCAAACCGGCCCCGTCCGCCGAGGCCCGTCCGGTCAGGGAGGCAATCCAATGAGTCTGACGGTAGTGGGAATCGCCATGGGGGCCTTTGTGGCTTTCATGTCCTTCCAGTTCGGCGTCTGGGGCTTCCTCGGTGCCCTGTTCTTCATGGGCATCGGCGCTCTCCTGGGCCGGGCCGCAGACGGGAAGCTGGACCTGCGCAGCGTGTTTGACGCCCTCACGGGCCGGCGTTCCTCCTCATGAACATGACGGCTGAAACGCCGATCCGCGGCGCCGCAATGGCCGGGCATAACCGCATCAGCACACAGGCCCTGACGAGTGTGGCGAGGGCCGCCGCGGGTGAGGCCCTCGGTGTGCCGGCGCACGATGTGCGCGCCGAGTGGTCGGACGATGACGGGCTGCTCGCGCTCTCGCTCGTCATGCCCGTCGCGGTCCCGAATCTCAGGGTGGTTCTCCGGGATCCCGGCCGCGTCGCCGGCTTCGGCGGTTCCATCTGGGAGCGTGCCGTCGCCGCCAAAGCCCAGATCCTGCGACGCGTGACCGAACTGACCGGCGCGCAGCTGAGCCGGGTGGACATCCGCATCAGCGGGGCCACCGTGCGCGGGGGAGGTCGGGTGCGTTGAGCCAGGACACCCAGAACACCGGTATCGGCTCCGGCCCGCACGACGCAGATGCGGTGGCGGGGAGCGAACCCCTGGGCTCCGGTGCCGCGGGCATGGACCGGATTCTGAAACGGGAGACGCACTCATCGCGGGCCGTCGTCTCCGTGCTGGCCGCCGCCCTGGTCATGGCGGTGTGCGGTTACGCGCTGCTTGAAACTGCGGTCCGTGCGGTCGGGCAGCCGCCGTGGCTCGTGGATCCGCAGACCGCGGCCGAGCGGGTGGTCGCGCTCCCGGCCGGAATCGGCCCGCTTCTACTGCTCGTCATAGGCGTCGTGATCGCCATAGCCGGATTGTTTTTCTTCCTCAACGCCGTGCTGCCCGGACGGCGGGCGCGCCACCTGCTCCCGGACCGCCGGGCCGCCGTCGTGGTTGACGATGAGGTGATCGCCGCGGCCCTGGCGCGCCGAGCCCGGCTGGCCGCCAACGTGACTCAGGAACAGGTGATGGTGGTCGTGTCGCGGAACCGGGTCATGGTCAACGTCCGGCCGACCTCCGGTGTGCCGCTGCGCCCGGACGCCGTCCTGGACGCTGTGCGGCGTGAGCTGCAGGAAATGGGCCCCTGGCCCATGCCGGAAGTGCGGATCCAGGTCTCCACGGCAGGGGTGGTGGGGGCATGAACAACACTCCCAGGGTCCTGAACCGCATCCTGATCGGCATCCTTGGCATCAAGCTTCTAGCCATTGGCGTGCTTGTGGTGCTGCTGGCGAGCGTCCCCGCCGTCGGCGTGTGGTGGCATGACTGGGCGGGCGGCGTCCTGAACTTCTGGCTCGATTTGTTCGAACGGACGCAGTTCCCCCGCCGCCAGGAGAGCTGGCTGTGGCTCGTCATCTGCTTTGTGCTGGTGGTGGTGCTTGGCCTGATGGTCGCCTGGATTGCCCAGCAGGGCAAGGGCCGGACCAGCCTGATCGTGGCCGAGGAGGACCCGGGCGACGTGCCGGGCAACGTCGGAATCGGCGGCGGCGTGGCGGAGCAGACGATCCGCGCGGCCCTTGCGGATCGGCCCGACCTGACCGGAGTCTCGGTAACCGCCTACGAGATCAAGGGGGAGCCGGCCCTCAAGATCCGGGTGGAGCCCCGACAGGGCGTCGCCCCGCAGGCGCTTGCCGCCGAGGTTTCTTCATTGGTAGAGGCGCTCGACGCCGTGATCGGCAAGCGCACCCCCGTCCTGATCCACATCGGATCCGGGGCACGGTCGCGGTTTGGCCGTGCCGAGCGGGTCCGCTGAGGCGGCTCCCCGACGGGGCCACGGAATCTCCTTTGCATAAAGGTTTCATGTAAACGCTTGCATTCTGCATGACGTGTTGATTACTGTGATGGTCGGCACACCATCAGTACGGCCGTTTTTCACCGGTACTCAGCGAGGAGCACTCCAGTATGAAAACCCGCAATTTCCTACTTCCCGCCGCCACGGCAGGCATTTTGGCCATCACCCTTTCGGCGTGTGGCGGCGGAGGTGGCGGCACTACCAGCGGCAGCGACGCCGCCTCGCAGGGCCTGGATGGACGCGGCCCCATCACTTACGTCCAGGGCAAGGACAACAGCAACGTGGTCCGCCCGTTGATCGAGAAGTGGAACGCTGCCCACCCGAACGAGAAGGTCACCTTCAAGGAGCAGACCGACCAGGCGGACCAGCAGCACGACGACCTCGTCCAGCACTTCCAGGCCAAGGACCCCGGCTACGACGTTGCGAGCGTCGACGTCGTCTGGACCGCCGAATTTGCCGCCAAGGGCTGGCTGCAGCCGCTCAAGGACAAGATGGCGCTGGATACCTCGGCCATGCTGAAGCCGACCGTCGAGGCCGCCTCCTACAAAGGCACGCTGTACGCGGCACCGGAATCTTCCGACGGCGGCATCCTGTACTACCGCAAGGACCTGGTCCCCACGCCCCCGAAAACCTGGGACGAGATGATGGGCATGTGCTCCATCGCCAAGACCAACAACATCGGCTGCTACTCCGGCCAGTTCAAGAAGTACGAGGGACTGACCGTCAACGCCTCCGAGGCGATTAACTCCGCCGGCGGAGCCGTGCTGGACGAGAATGGCAAGCCCAACCTGCTCACCGCGGAAGCAAAGGCTGGCATGGCCAACCTGACCAAGGCCTACGCAGATGGCGAGATCCCGAAGGAAGCCATCACCTTCCAGGAAGAGGAAAGCCGCCAGGCGTTCCAGGACGGCAAGCTGCTGTTCCTGCGCAACTGGCCCTACGTCTACAACCTGGCCACCACCGAAGGATCCTCCAAGGTCAAGGACGTCCTGGGCATGACCGCCCTCCCCGGCAAGGAAGGCCCGGGCGCCTCGTCCCTGGGCGGCCACAGCGCCGCGATCAGCGTCTACTCGAAGAACAAGGCCACCGCAGTGGACTTCCTGAAGTTCCTCACCACGGAAGAAACCCAGAAGTTCTTCGCCACCCAGGGTTCGCTCGCCCCGGTGCTCGGCAAGCTCTACGATGACCAGGAGCTCGTCGCCAAGCTGCCGTACCTGCCGGTGCTGAAGACCTCGATCGAGAACGCCGTGCCGCGTCCCGTCACCCCGTTCTACCCGGCCGTCACCAAGGCCATCCAGGAAAACGCGTACTCGGCCATCAAGGGCGAGAAGACCGTAGACGCGGCCCTGTCTGACATGCAGAAGTCCATCGAGTCCGCTAGCGCGGGACAGTAGGTCCATCATGGCAACTGAAGTAGGCCCGACGTCGGTCAAGGCACCGGCGTCGGGCGGGGCACCGATCCACCACGCACCCAAGGGTGTTGGGGAGGACAACCGCATCGCGACGCAGGGGCGCTGGGCAGCCTGGCTCCTGGCGCCGACCATCCTCGCATTGTCAGTAGTGATCGTGTACCCGATCATCACCGCCATTGTGATGTCATTCCAGAAGGATGCCGGTCTGGACCCCGCCACGGGGCTCTTCGTCGAGGGCGGCCCGGCCGGCTTCTCGAACTACTACAACTGGATCTTCCAGCAATGCCCGGCTCCGGACGGCGGGACCGTAGACTGCCCGCCGGGAACCCTCGGCGCGCAGTTCTGGTCCGCCACCGGCACCACCTTCTTCTTCACCATCGTCACGGTGGCCCTGGAGACAGTGCTCGGCTTTTGGATGGCCGTCATCATGGCACGGGCCTTCAAGGGCCGCAGCCTGGTCCGTGCAGCCGTCCTGGTGCCGTGGGCCATCCCCACCGCCGTTACGGCCAAGCTGTGGCTGTTCATCTTCGCCTTCGAAGGCATCGGCAACAAACTCTTCAACACCACCGTCCTGTGGACCGGCAGCGAATGGCCTGCCAGGTGGGCCGTGATCATCGCGGACGTCTGGAAGACCACGCCGTTCATGGCGCTGTTGATTCTTGCCGGCCTGCAGATGATTCCCGCGGAAGTGTACGAGGCGGCCAAGGTCGACGGCGCCTCAGCCTGGCAGCGGTTCCGCATGATCACCCTGCCGCTGGTGAAGCCGGCGCTCATGGTGGCCATCTTGTTCCGCACCCTGGACGCACTGCGCATGTTCGACCTCCCGTACATCCTGACGGGCGGAGCGAACAACACCACCACGCTGTCCATCCTGGTGATCAACCAGATCAGGCAGGGCTTCAACGCGGCGGCGGCTTTGTCCACCATCACATTCATCATCATCTTTCTGGTGGCTTTCATCTTCGTACGCTTCCTTGGAGCGAACGTGGTGGAGCAGCAGACCGGCGCAGGTAAGGGGAAGAAATGACCGCCGCGACCGAACTACGCGCAGAGCAGGACCGGGGGCGGAAGGTCGCGCAGAACCGCGAGAAGTGGGCTCAGGGACGCACCTACATCAGTGCGGTCGTGATCCTCTTCTGGTGCCTCGCTCCGGCTTACTGGATGGTGGTGACGGCGTTCCGCGACGTCGGCTACACCTACGACACTTCGATCCTGCCGACCCACGTGACGCTGGACAACTTCAGGACGGCATTCGATACGTCCTTCGGCAACCACTTCGGCCAGGCGCTGCTCAACAGCTTGTTCATCGGCACCGTGGTCACCCTGGTTTCGCTGGTGATTGGCGTGTTTGCCGCCTATGCCCTGGCCCGCCTGAACTTCAAGTTCAAGTACCTCGTGCTGGGCTTCATCCTGGGGGCTTCCATGTTCCCGGGCGTCGCCCTCATCACGCCGCTGTTCCAGCTGTTCACGAACATCGGCTGGATGGGCACCTACCAGGCCCTGATCATCCCGAACATTTCGTTCGTGTTGCCGCTGACGGTCTACACCATGACGTCCTTCTTCCGGGAGATGCCGTGGGAGCTCGAGGAATCGGCGCGCGTGGACGGCTGCACGCAGGGACAGGCGTTCCGGAAGGTGATCATGCCGCTGGCCGCCCCGGCCATCTTCACGACGGCCATCCTGGCGTTCATCTCCTCGTGGAATGAATTCCTGATCGCCAGCCAGCTCTCGTCCGACGCAACGCAGCCGGTCACTGTGGCCATTGCCAGCTTCGCCGGTGCGCAGCCGAACCAGATTCCGTACACCGCGATCATGGCTGCAGGCACCATTGTGACCATTCCCTTGGTCATCCTGGTGCTCGTGTTCCAGCGTAAGATCGTTGCGGGCCTCACCGCCGGCGCGGTTAAGTGACTGCGGCGCCATGACTGACGAGCAGAACCAGGGCCACGTGCCGGCGACGCGTCGAAAGGTGCGTTCCGGCGAGGACTTCGACATCATTATCGGGTTCCTGGGCTTCTGGGCCGTAGTGCTGCTGGTGGTCACCGTCTGGATGGAGGTGACCGCCCAGCCGGCCCTCTTCTGGGCCCTGGGTCTGCTCGCCATGCTGCTGGCCCTCTACGGCATGATCCGGCTGCGCCGGCGCTTGCCGCGCCGGACCGCCAGCCGGCGCGCCTAGGCAGCCCAGGGGCCAGGACTATTTATCCGCCGCGGCGAGGCGGGTGCAACACGTCTGCGGGCAGCCGACCGGCTTCCGCGGACCGTCAACAAGGGGACACAAGTGGCACGGACAGAAAGGGCGCAGCGCGGCGGCCACTCCGGCGTCAGCATTGAGGATGTTGCCGCCGCTGCCGGCGTATCCACGGCCACCGTATCCCGGGCCGTCCGCGGTTTGCCCCGCGTTTCCCCGGCAACGCGGGAGAAGATCCTCGGCATTGCCGAATCCCTGGGCTACGTCGCCTCGTCCTCGGCGTCGGGCCTGGCGACGGGCCGGACCAAGACCATTGGGGTGCTGGCACCGTTCGTCAGCCGCTGGTTCTTCTCCAAGGCCATCGAGGGCGCCGACCGGGAACTGCACTCCCGTCAGTACAACCTTTCCCTCTTCAACCTCGGCGGCCACGGCAGCAACCGTGAGCGGCTCTTCAGCAAGACCATGGTCTACAAGCAGATCGACGCACTGCTGGTCCTCTGTATGGCGCTCACCCACGAGGAAATCGAGCATCTCCAGAAGATCGATATTCCGCTGGTGGTGGTGGGCGGCCATGTCGAGGAGTGTCCCTACATTGGCATTGACGACTACGCCGCGGCCGCGACCGCAGTCCGCCACCTGATCGGGCTGGGCCACACCGACATCGCGCTCCTGCACGGCGATGACGAAACCGACCTCAACTTCGACGTCCCCAGGGTCCGGATCCAGGCCTTCCACGACATCATGCGCGAGGCCCGGCTGCCCGCCCGGGCCGAATGGGACGTGTGGGGGGACTTCACCGTTCGCAGCGGCCAGGAGGCGTTCCGGCGTCTCTGGGCCGCCGACGGGTCCAAGCCCACAGCAATCTTCTGCGCCTCGGATGAGATGGCCATGGGCGTCATCTTCGAGGCGAGCAAGGCCGGTGTGCGCGTCCCGGAGGATTTGTCGGTCATCGGCATCGATGACCACGACTTCGCCGAGGCCATGGGGCTCACCACGGTCGGGCAGCGGCCGGACCTGCAAGCCGAACTCGGCACCAAGATGCTGCTGGACGAGCTCGACGGAATTGCCGGGGCCGTTCAGTCCGCCGTGGCGCCGCACCGGCTGATTGTGCGGACCACGACGGCGCCGCCGCTGCCTAAGTCCGCTCGGCTCCGCTAGCGACGGTGTTCGGCGGATCAGCTGTGTCAGCTGTCCCGCGCCCGCCGCAGGGGGTTGCGGGCCGGTGAGGCCTAGGAAGCGCGGGCCAGCTGGCGGATCGGCACCCAGCGTGAGGCCAGCCGGCGGTAGGCCGCGGCGGCGCCGGTCATGTCGCCCTCCGCCAGGCACTCGATGCCGAGGCGCACGTCCAGGGGCGAATCGTCCGGATAGACCTTGTCGGCCACTCCGCCGTAGTCGAGTTCCACGGCCGAATCCGGGTGGAAGAGCTCAAGCCATTCCGTGAGCTGGGTCAGGTCCTCGAGCATGTCGAGATCAGGTGCGGCGAGGGCCAGGTGCGCCACCGCGTAGCTCACGCGCTCCAGTGCCTTGCCGATGCCCGCACGGATGCGGACCGTCACGATGTGGCCCTCGGATTCGACGACGTCGGTCGGATCCGATTCCTGGAAGAGGCAGAACCAGCTGAAGGGAATGCCCCACGTGGACGCCCGGGTATGGACCCGGCTCAGGCCATCGTGGGCCCGCACCTCATCAATGCGTTCCTGGTGCTTGTCCCGCTGTTCTTCCGGGATCAGGAGCTGGGCCAGGGGCCCGTGGATGCCTTCCATCAGGGCATTGGCGGCCAGCCCGGCGCGGAGGACCATCTGGCTGGGGCAGTACAGCAGCCGGTCGGCCTGGGGTGCGGCGGAAGTCCCGGGACCGGACTCGGCGTCGTTGTGCGCTGCGCCGGACGGCGCCCGCCGTGCCGGGGCCGGGACAACGCGGACGAGGTCGGTCCGGCCGGTGGGAAACGGGTCCCCGTCGGACCGGGTGATGCGGCCGAGGGACGCCAGGAGCTCGGCGTTCTCCACAGCAGCGCGGGACGCCTGCCCGGCGCCGGCGGCCCGCAGGGTTTCCTGCTGCTTCTCGGGGAACGCCTCGAGGGGCTCATAGATCCGGAGCGCGGAAGAGAACGGCAGTCCGGCCTGTCCATGGTAAATGTTCCCCGTCATTGGATCACGACGCTTCCTGGGCGGCAGCCATTAGTCCGCCAGTTCCGCAAGCACCGGGGCGTGGTCTGAGGCGCCCTTGCCCTTGCGCTCTTCGCGGTCGATCATCGCACCGGTGACCCGTGCCGCCAGGGCCGGGGAGGCAAGAATGAAGTCGATCCGCATTCCTTCCTTTTTCGGGAAGCGGAGCTGCGTGTAATCCCAATAGGTGTAGACGCCAGGTCCCGGGGTGTGCGGGCGGACCACATCCTGGAAGCCGGCCTCCTCAAAGGCGTGGAAGGCGGCCCGCTCGGGCTCGCTGACGTGCGTGAGGCGCTCGGCGCGGAAGTAGTCGATGTCCCAGACGTCGTCATCCTGGGGTGCGATATTGAAATCGCCCATCAGCGCAATCTGCGCCTCGGGGTCCTCCTTTACCCAGGTGCCCGCGTGGGTTTTCAGGATGTCCAGCCAGTTGAGTTTGTAGGGCATGTGTTCGTCGTCGAGGGCGCGGCCGTTGGGGACGTAGAGGCTCCAGACCCGGACACCGCCGCACGTGGCGCCGATGGCGCGGGCCTCCTGCACGGCGTCCTTGCCGTTCTTGCCGAACACAGGCTGGTCCAGGAAGGTGCGTTCGACGTCGTCCAGTCCCACGCGGGAGGCGATCGCGACGCCGTTCCACTGGCTCAGGCCGAAGTGTGCCACCTCGTAGCCCATGCTCTCGAAGAGCTCCCAGGGGAAGTTCTCGTCCTTGCACTTGGTTTCCTGGATGGCCAGGACGTCACAGTCCGTGCGCTGAAGCCAGGCCTCCACGCGGTCGGCGCGGGCGCGGAGCGAATTCACATTCCAGGTAGCTATCTTCACAGTCCCTAACTTACCGAACTTGGCCCCCGGACGAAGCCGCCAGCGGATTCTGTCCTCTGGAAATTAGTAGGAAGTCCGAGTATATTCGGCTGCAGAGATGATCTAGGTCACATGCAAAGGAGCATTCGGTCATGGTTCGAGAACTATCCCATTACATTGACGGGCAGCGGGTGGACGGCACCTCCGGCCGGTTCAGCGATGTGTTTGATCCCTGCACCGGCGAGGTCCAGGCCCGGCTGCCGCTGGCCAGCGCAGAGGAAGTGCGCAATGTGATTGCCAGCGCGGAAAAGGGGCAGGTGGAATGGGCCGCGATGAACCCGCAGCGCCGCGGCCGGATCCTGCTCAAGTTCGTGGACCTGGTCAACGAGCACATGGACGAGCTCGCGACCCTGCTGTCCTCCGAGCACGGCAAGACCTTCCTCGATGCCAAGGGTGACATCCAGCGCGGCATCGAAGTGGTCGAGTTTTCCGCCGGTGCCCCGCATCTGCTCAAGGGCGAGTTCTCGGACAACGCCGGAACCGGCGTCGACGTGCACTCGATGCGCCAGCCCCTCGGCGTCGTTGCCGGCATCACGCCGTTCAACTTCCCGGCCATGATTCCGCTCTGGAAGTCCGGGCCGGCGCTGGCCGCCGGCAACGCCTTCATCCTCAAGCCCTCCGAGCGTGACCCCTCCGTGCCGCTGCGCCTGGCCGAGCTCTTCACCGAGGCGGGCCTCCCCGACGGCGTCTTCAACGTGGTCAACGGGGACAAGGAGGCCGTGGATGCGCTGCTGGAGGATCCCCGGGTTCAGGCCATCGGGTTCGTCGGCTCCACACCCATTGCCCAGTACATCTACGCCACCGCCGCAGCGAACGGCAAGCGCGCCCAGTGCTTCGGCGGCGCCAAGAACCACATGGTGATCATGCCCGACGCGGACATGGACATGGCAGCGGACGCCCTGATTGGGGCCGGCTTCGGCTCCGCTGGCGAGCGCTGCATGGCGATCTCGGTAGCCGTTCCGGTCGGCCGGAAGACCGCGGATGTCCTCGTGGAGAAGCTGCAGGCGCGGATCGCCGGCCTCAAGGTCGGCCACAGCCTGGCCAAGGATTCCGACTTCGGCCCGGTTGTGGCGGCCTCCGCGAAGGAGCGGATCGAAGGCTACATCGCCTCCGGCGTCGAGGAAGGAGCCAGCCTCGTGACCGACGGCCGCGGCCTGAAGGTGGAAGGCTATGACGGCGGCTTCTGGGTCGGTCCCACGCTGTTCGACAATGTCACGAAGGACATGAAGATCTACAAAGAGGAGATCTTCGGCCCGGTCCTCAGCGTGCTCCGCGCCGAAGATTACGACGAAGCCCTCCGGCTCTGCAGCGAACACGAGTTCGGCAACGGCGTGGCCATCTTCACCCGCGACGGCGACGCCGCCCGCGACTTCGCCAGCCGGGTCCAGGTGGGCATGGTGGGCATCAACGTCCCCATCCCCGTGCCGATCGCGTACTACACCTTCGGCGGCTGGAAGGCCTCCGGATTCGGCGACCTCAACCAGCACGGGGCCGACGCCTTCCGCTTCTACACGAAGACCAAGACGGTCACCAGCCGCTGGCCATCCGGCATCCGCCAGGGCGCCAGCTTCGTCATGCCGGAAGGCAGCTGATGGGGGCGGAGGCTGCGCAGGAAGCGGCCGGCGAGGCCTTGAGCGAGGAAGTCCTGTTTGAACGGCGCGGCCGTCTGGGCGTCGTGACCCTCAACCGGCCCGCGGCCGTCAACGCCCTGACGGCCGCGATGGCCGCCGCGATGCTGGAACAGCTCACGCTCTGGGCCGACGACGACGCGATCGCCGCGGTGCTGGTCCGCGGCGCCGGCGACCGGGGCCTCTGCGCCGGCGGCGACATCGTCGCCATCTACCGGGACATGCTCGACGGCGGGGACGCCACCGCGGACTTCTGGGCCGACGAGTACCGGCTGAACCTGCTCATTTCTGAATACCCCAAGCCGTACGTGGTGTTCATGGACGGGCTGGTCCTGGGTGGCGGCGTGGGGATCTCGGCTCACGGCTCCGTGCGGATCGTCACCGAACGCACGCGCACTGGAATGCCCGAAACGACGATCGGGTTCGTGCCCGACGTCGGCGGCACGCTGCTGCTCTCCGGCTCGCCGGGGGAGGCCGGCACGCATGCGGCCCTGGCCGGCGCCCACCTGAGCGGCGCGGACGCGCTGTTCCTGGGTCTCGCCGACTGCTTTGTGCCCTCCGCCGCCCTGGCTGAACTGGCGGTGGCACTCGAGACCGAGGCGGTGGAAGCCGCCGTCGCCCGGTTCGCCGAACCGGCTCCGCAGTCAGTCCTCGCCGGACAGCAGGATTGGATTGACGCCTGCTACTCCAGCGACGACGCCGAGGAGATCCTGCGCCGGCTGCGCACGGTGGGCGGGGAGGCCGCTGGCGCCGCGGACACTATCGAGGCCAAGTCGCCGACGGCGGTGAAAGTGGCACTGGAGTCCCTGCGCCGCGTCCGCGGACTGGGCCTGGAGCAGGCACTGGAGCAGGAGTACCGCGTGGGCCTGCGCTTCCTCGCCGGGCCGGACTTCCGCGAAGGGATCCGCGCCCAGGTGGTGGACAAGGACCGCAATCCCCGCTGGAAGCCCGCCACTCTCGCGGAGGTCACCGAAGCGGACGTCGCGGCCTACTTCGCCCCGCTGGGCGGGCGCGAACTGACGCTTTCTCCGAAGGAGAAGAACATGGAGAAGAACAATGTCTGAAGCAGGAGCCTCTGTTACCGGCACCATCGCCTTCCTGGGCTTGGGGCACATGGGCGGCCCGATGGCCGTCAACCTGGTCAAGGCCGGCTATCGGGTGACCGGCTTCGACGTGGTGCCGGCGGCCCTGGACGCCGCACGGGAGCACGGCATTCCAACCGCCGGGACGGCAGCCGAGGCGGCGGCGGGCGCCGCCGTCGTGCTGACCATGCTGCCCAGCGGCAAGCACCTCCTCGATGCCTACCGCGGGACCGGCCGTGCGCCCGGCCTGCTTGAACTGGCCGCCCCGGACACCATGTTCCTGGACTGTTCCACGATCAACGTGGACGAGGCCCGCGAGGCCGCCGAACTCGCGGTCGCGGCCGGACACCGTGCCGTCGACGCCCCCGTATCCGGAGGCGTGGTGGGGGCAGAGGCCGGCACGCTCACGTTCATGGTCGGTGCCCTCCCCGAGGACTTCGAAGCCGTCAAACCTCAGCTGGAAGTCATGGGCAAGCGCGTGGTCCACTGCGGCGCGCACGGTGCCGGCCAGGCGGCCAAGATCTGCAACAACATGATCCTGGGCGTCTCGATGATCGCTGTCAGCGAGGCCTTTGTGCTTGGCGAGAAACTCGGGCTGACCCACCAGGCACTGTTCGACGTCGCCTCCGCCGCCTCGGGACAGTGCTGGGCGCTGACCACCAATTGCCCCGTGCCCGGACCGGTCCCGACGAGCCCCGCCAACCGGGACTACCAGCCCGGCTTCGCCGGGGCGCTCATGGCCAAGGACCTCAACCTGGCCCTGAACGCGCTCCAGAGCACCGGCGTCGCGGCCCGTCTCGGCCCGCTCGCCGCCGAAATTTACGATACCTTTGCCGCGGAAGGCGGTGCCGGCCGGGACTTCTCCGGCATCATCACCGACATCCGGGACAAATCAGAAGCCGGCACGGCCGGGGATTAGTCCCGGACCGAAGCCACACGCAGAAACAGAACCAGAACCAGCACCAGACGAGCACCACCGAAGGGGACCACTCATGACGGAACAGTACGCGAACATCCTGGTGGAGCGCCGCGGCCGCGTGGGCCTCGTGACGCTCAACCGGCCTGACGCCCTCAACGCCCTGAACAAGGCAACGATGGACGAGCTGGTGAAGGCCGTCACCGGGATGGACGCGGACCCGGCGGTCGGTGCCGTGGTGGTTACCGGTTCCGCGAAGGCCTTCGCCGCCGGCGCGGACATCAAGGAAATGCAGTCCAAGGGCTACATGGACATGTACGCGGCGGACTGGTTCCGCGGCTGGGAGGACTTCACCCGGCTCCGCATACCCGTCGTGGCAGCCGTGTCCGGCTTCGCGCTGGGCGGGGGCTGCGAGCTGGCGATGATGTGCGATTTCATCATCGCCGGGGACAATGCCAAGTTCGGCCAGCCGGAGATCAACCTCGGCGTGCTCCCCGGCATGGGCGGCTCACAGCGCCTGACCCGCGCTGTGGGCAAGTCCAAGGCGATGGACATGATCCTGACCGGCCGTTTCATGGACGCCGAGGAGGCCGAACGCGCGGGCCTGGTGTCCCGTGTGGTCCCGGCCGTGGACGTCGTCGAGGAAGCGCTGAAGGCTGCCGAGGTGATCGCCTCCAAATCCAAGCCCGTGGCGATGGTGGCCAAGGAAGCAGTGAACGCGGCGTTTGAGACCGGGCTTGCCCAGGGCGTGCTGTTTGAACGGCGCGTGTTCCACTCGCTGTTCGCCACCGAGGACCAGAAGGAAGGTATGGCAGCCTTCACGGAGAAGCGGCAGCCGGAGTTCAACCACCGCTAGTTAGCTGCCGGCGAGGGCGCGGCGGCGCCAAAAGCCGGTACGTCGGCATCACGTGAAGATGTCGGCCACGTACCTGCCATGCGTGCGTTCAACTTCATCCATCCACGCCTCGGCCTCCTCCTTGGAGGCACCTGTCGCTTCCTGGTAGATGAGGGCGCACGTGTCCCGGACCTGCGGCGCCATGTTCTTGCCGTCGCCGCAGACGTAGACCGTGGCGCCCTGCCGGACCAGCTCGACGACGTCGGCCCGGTCTGCCCAAAGCCGGTCCTGGACATATTTCAGGCCGTCTTCGGGGGCGGTGGAAAAGACCGGCCGCAGATCGAGGTTGGCCTGCTCGGCCCACGACGCAAGTTCCGCGCGGTAGAGGAAGTCGGTGTCCGGGGCCCGGCAGCCGAAGAACAGCAGGGCAGGCGCCGGCGTCGTGTCCTCGGCTTCGGCCCGCAGCGCCCGGTCCTGGACGAATCCGCGGAAGGGTGCCAGCCCGGTCCCTGCACAGACCATGATGAGCGGGACTTCCAGGGACGGTGGCGGGTGGAATGCCGCGTTCGAGGGCCGGACAGTAACCGCCACCCTTGACCCGGGCCTGGCCTGGGCGAGGTAGGTGGAAGAGGCGCCTTCGAAGACGCCGCGGCCCGACCACGCCGGAGCCTCGATGACGGCGAAGGTCAGGGTCGCGTGGTCGGGGCTCCAGAGCGGGGACGAGGAGATGGAGTACCGCCGGGGGGTCAGCTGAGTCAGCAGTTGCAGGAACGAGGTGAACGAGAGCTGGCATGACGGATACGTCTCCAGCAGATCCAGGAGGGAGACCCGCTTGTCGAGAATCTCGGCCGCGTACCGCCCCCGGTCCTGGGCCAGGGCCTCGAGTTCGGCGCGGTGGGCAGGATCCGCCGCGACATCAGCCAGGTCCTCGAGCTGGGTGCGGGTGGCGGGGACCGCGAGTTCCACGTAGCTGCTCAACAGTTCGCCCACGGCCACAGGCGCACTGGTGGGCAGGAAAGTGTCCCCGCGCTCCATGCTCAGCTGGACGTGCGAGTCGTAGTCGAGGTTGAAATGGGCCAGTGCGCGCTGCACGAGGGCGCTGGGGTTCAGCGGCAGCACGGCCAGGTAGTCCCCGGTCCGGTAGCTCATTCCCTCGGGCAGTGCGATCTCGACATGCCGCTTGGACCGGGCGCCGGGCTTGGCCAGATCGACCAGTTCCCGGTTCGCGACGACGGTACCGAGTGCCAGCCCGTTCTGGCGCAGCAGCGGATCCCGGACGTTGCCGATGAACTGGAGTTCCAGCTGGGGCTGCGCGGTCGGCGGGCTGGTCCTCTGCCCCAGGGCGGCGTCCACCGCGGGCCAGAACCCCGCGTACCACTCGTCAAAATCGCCGAAGAAGTCGCCGCGGGCGTTGGCTTCGCCGCGGTCATAGATCCGTGTCGCGCCGGCAGCCTCGAACCGGGCGTCGATGGCCTTGGGCACCTCCTGGTACGTTCGCGCCCAGTCCTTGTTGCCGTTGCCGAAGACCGTGTACCGCACCCCGGCGAGGCTGCCCGGCTGCAGGCCTTCGGTCCAGGCCACGAACTTTCGGGCGTTGTCCGGCGGCTGGCCCTCGTAGGAGGACGTTACGACGGTGACGAGGCCCCCCGTCGGCAGCCCGCCGGCCGCCTCGTCGAGCGGACCGATGGTGGGGCTGTAGCCGCGCCGTCCGGCGTCGTTGGCGATGCGCTGGGCGAAGTCCTTGGACGTGCCTGCGTTGGAACCGTAGAGCACACGAATCGGGACGCCGTTGGGCGCGGCGGCCGCCGCGGCCGCTTCAGCCTGCGCGGCTTGTTGGACGGCGGCCGGGGGTCCGGCTGCGATCGTGACGTCCCGCCTGCGCACGTGGATGAACAGCCCCTCAGGCTTCATCGTCAGCGTGTGCTTGATCTGAAGTTCATAGCCCGGGTCCGCCGCCGTGACCTCGAAGCGCTGCAGGAGCTTGGCCAGGAACAGCATGGCCTCCTGCAGGGCAAATCCCCGGCCGATGCAGGAGCGCTGCCCGTTGCCGAAGGGCTTCCAGGCATTGGCAGGGATTTCTGCGGCCCGAACAGGTGAGAATCGGTCCGGATCGAAGATCCCGGCGTCCTCGCCCCAGGCCGCCTTGTCCCGGTGCAGCTGCGGGATCAGGACCATAATGGGCTGGCCTGCCGGGACCTCGTAGCGGCCGCCAAGCGTGGTGTCCTCAAACGGGGCGACGTTGAAGGCCGGGGCGGTGGGCCACAGCCGGAGCGTCTCCTTGAGGATCTGGTCCAGGTACCCCAGCCGGGGCAGGTGCTCGAACCGGGCGCTCTCGGTGCCGAGGACCTCGTCCACCTGGGCGCGAGCCTTGGCCAGGACATCCGGATGGCGCAGCAGTTCGTAGAGCGCAAAGGACAGCAGGCCGCTGGTGGTCTCATGCCCGGCCACCAGGAAGGTAACCATCTGGTAGCGGACGTTTTCCTCGCTCAACCGCTCGCCGGTCACCGGGTCCGCCGCATTGAGCATGGTGTCCAGGATGTCCTCGCTGCCAGCCGGGCTGGGGTTGCGCCGCCGGTCGCTGATCATCTGGTCGGCGACCTCGAACATCAGGGCATGGTCTTCCTCGAGCTGGTGGCGTTTGCGCAGCATGATCTTGTTCTGGACCGGGAGCCTGCGCGCCCGGTCCCCGGATTCGACCAGGCCGCGGACCATGGCCCCGACGAAGGGATGCATGTCTTCCCGGTAGAGGCTGTTGAAACGGTAGCTGAACGAGCACAGGGCAATGGTGTCCAGGGTCAGCCGGGTGGTGTTGTCCGGTACATCGATCCGGGCCGCGGGGCCGAGTCGCTCCCACTTCAGCAGCAACTGCTCGGCGATGTCGTCCATGCCGTTGAACATCCGCTTCAGCGCCGCCGGCCCGAACGCCGGCATCAGGATCCGGTGCGCTTTTTGCCAGTTTGGTTCTTCTGTTCGTGCGGTGAACAGTCCGTCGCCGATGAAATCCCGCACCTGCCGCAGGGAAACGCCCAGTACCTTGCCGAACCGGGACTCGTCGCAGACTTCGTTGACGAGCTGCTGGGACGAGATGGCGATGATGCTGCGGTTGAAGAACTGGATGCGGACAATGGGGCCGTACCGCTCGGCCACCTCGACTATTCCCAGGATTCCCTTGCTGGAGTCGATGTCGGCCAAATTGCCGACCACCGGCTTCGTGGGAGGCTGCGGTATGGGGATGCTGGGCGAAGTCATGGCCCCTCCTAGGCGATCGCCAATCGACGCTCTGTGAGCACTAATTGCTGCCTGGCCGGACGGCACCGTCCGGCTCCGAACCACGATACTCCCGTCAGATTCCGGGCAAAATAGGCACCCATCAAGGCGGGGCGGGTGATTCTCATGTGACAGGTGGTGCCAATGATTCCCTGCTACTATCCCAACGGTGGGCAGAGGACAACTTCACCGGACTGTAGGTCTGGTCATCGCAGTAATCGCCGGCACCGCGGCGGCGATCCTGTGGGCCGCCGTCGCCGCGGGGGGACGCGCACAAGCCGAAGGGGAGCCGCACGGGTTCATCCTGGGGGTGTGGAACGTGCTCTACAGCACGAACGCGCCCGGAGCCCGGATCCTGGGCGCGGCGGTCGCGCTCGCCGTGCTGCTGGCCGCCGGCGTCGCCCTGCTGGAGCGCCGGATCACCACCCGGTCGCGGCGGTCGGCGAACGTTCGGATCGCTCCGCTGGCACCGAAGATCGTGATGGGAGCCACCCGCGGAGTCTATGCGGGCCCTGTTACCGTCACCGTGCTCATCCCGGCCCACAACGAGGAAGTCTCACTGCCCTCCACGATCGCCTCCCTGCGGGCACAGTCCCACAGCCCCGAACGAATCATCGTGGTGGCGGACAATTGCACCGACAGCACCGTGGAGATCGCCCGCGACGCCGGCGTCGAGCTCTATGAGTCGGTCGACAACACGAAAAAGAAGGCCGGCGCCCTGAACCAGGTGCTCAAGCAAATCCTTCCCAGGCTCGGTGCCAACGACCTAATGATGGTGATGGACGCCGACACCCAGCTCGATGACGGCTTCCTCGGCGCGGCCGTGAACCGCTTCGTGGACGACCGCGCCCTGATGGCGGTGGGCGGCCTGTTCTACGGGGAGGAAGGCCACGGCGTACTCGGCCAGTTCCAGCGCAACGAGTACCTCCGCTACGGCCGGGAAATCAAGCGCCGGCGGGGGAGGGTTTTCGTCCTGACCGGGACCGCGTCGCTTTTTCGCCCGGTCGCCCTGCGCACCATCGCCGAGCAGCGGGGCGATTCGCTTCCCGGGACGAAGGGCGACGTGTACGATACCGCGGCGCTGACTGAGGACAACGAACTGACCATAGCGCTCAAGTCGCTTGGCGCCCTGATGATTTCACCGACGGCATGCACCGTGGTTACCGAACTCATGCCCACTTGGTCCACGCTGTGGGCGCAGCGGCTGCGATGGCAGCGGGGAGCGCTGGAGAACATTGGCGCGTACGGGGTCACGTCCCAGACGATGCGCTACTGGGTGCAGCAGCTCGGCATCGGTTATGGCGTGATTGCCCTCAGCGCCTACCTGCTGCTGATCTTCCTCATGATGTTCTCCCTGGACGTGTGGATCTGGTTCCCGTTCTGGCTGGGACTTGGCGGGGTGTTCATGATCGAACGCGTCGCCACCGTCTGGAAGGGCGGCTGGCGGGCCAGGATTTTGGCCCTCACTCTCTTCCCCGAACTCTTTTTCGACATGTTCCTGAACGTCGTCTACATCAAGGGCATCATCGACATTTCGCTGGGCCGGACCGCGAACTGGAAACACGTCACCCGCACCAACGCCGCCGAGGCCGTCAAGGAGTCCGCATGAGCCTCACCGGCGTGCCCGTCCCCACGGGCGTTCTCTTCCCGCAAGCGCTCCTGAACTCGGAGTGGTTCGCCATCCTGGCGACGTTTGTTGCCATCAATACGGTCATGTACGCGGCCCTGGCGGTGACCAAAGTGCTGCCAAAGGTCCACCGTCCCGGCTGGCTCCGGCCCCCGCATGAACGCGGCGAGACCCGGAGCATCCACCCCGACGCGCCCCGCTGAGGATTTCCACCAGGCGGGCCTGCCGTGAACCTGCCCGGGAAGCCGCGGCATCACCGGGCCAGCGAAGCGGCCAGGGCTGCCGCGCCAGCGATCGACAATGCGCATCGCACGGTGTTGGCCCGGTTCCAGGCCCGCTCGAACGTCCGCCAGGAGTCCGCCGCGCCTGCTCCAGCGGCGTCGATCCGGGTGCCGCGGACAACGAGCGGGTCCTCCTCGAATCCGGTGACATCGCCGTCGTCCGCGGGCCTGACCCCTATCTTCTGGCCGACGACCCCGGACGGGCGGCGACCATCATCATTCATCCCGGTCAGGAATGCACCACGTCTTCCGGCGAGACTGTCCACCTCAGCATGAGCCACGGCGTTCGCACCTGGGGCAATGCGTCGGCAGGGGAAACGGTCGTGCTCGTCGGCACCTACACCACCGAGGCGGAAATCGGTTCCGCGGTAACAGCCGTGCTGCCCCGTGTCGCCATCATCCCCGCCGGCGGCGTTGATGCAGCCTTGGCGCGGTTCCTCGGCGGCGAGATCACCACGAACGCCCCGGCACAAGGAAGCGTGGTCGACCGGATGCTGGATGTGCTGCTGGTCCACGCCGTGCGCGCCTGGGCGGCCGAGCATCCCGGGCGGGCCACCGGCTGGCTGGCGGCAGGCACGGATTCCCTGGTGGCCCAGATGCTGGAGCTTATGCACGATTCCCCCGCCGAAGCCTGGACGCTCGAGACCTTCGCCGCCCGCCTGCACGTCTCCCGCGCCACGCTGGCCAGCCGCTTCCGCGATGTCGTCGGCGAGCCGCCGATGACCTACCTGACGAACTGGCGGATGCTGCTCGCCAGCGAGCTGCTCGCGGACCCGAACCTCACCACCGCCCAGGTCGCCGGCCAGGTCGGGTACGGGGGCCCGTTTGCGCTGAGCGCGGCCTTCAAACGCCGTTTCGGCCTCAGCCCGACGGCCTACCGCCATCTCAAATATGCTCCGCCGACACCACAGGCCGTCTAGGAATGT
Source organism: Arthrobacter sp. P1_B3 (assembly GCF_056406615.1). Classification (NCBI taxonomy): domain Bacteria; kingdom Bacillati; phylum Actinomycetota; class Actinomycetes; order Micrococcales; family Micrococcaceae; genus Arthrobacter; species Arthrobacter sp. P1_B3. The sequence goes on from NZ_JBFTZV010000001.1 coordinate 518,462, forward strand.
GTCGGGCAAGACGGCCAGTCAGCCGCTGAAATCCCCGGCGTTCCGGCGGAACGTGCCCAGGATCCGGATCAGCTGGTCCACGTCCTGGTCCCCGAAACCCGATTGGCCGAAGACCTCGGAGTTCAGCACCGCCGTCGCCCGTTTGGCCAGGGCGCGCCCGTCGGGGGTGAGCTCGATCAAGGTGGTGCGGCCGTCCGTGGGATGCGGTGAGCGCATCACCAGCCCGGCGTCCTGGAGCCGGTCCACGGCGTTGGTGACCGATGTGGGGTGGACCTGCAGCAGCGCGCTCGCCTTGTTCATGGGCAGCGCCCCGCTGCGGGCGAAGCTGAGCAAGGCCAGCAGCTCGTACCGGGCAAACGTGAGTCCGTACGGCTTGAGAACGGCCTCGATCCGGCCCAGCAGGATCTGCTGGGTCCGCATGATGGCGGTGATCGCGGCCATCGGGGCGGCGACGTCGGACCAGCCGTGGCGCTCCCAGTTCAGCCGGGCGTCGGCGATCGGATCTCGCGGCAGCGGTGTTCCCACGCTCACCCCTGACTCTTGAGCCCGGGAAAATCGGAGTCGGAGTACTCGACGCCGAAGCCTTCGGGAACAGGCCCGCCGCCGTGGCGCAGCTCCTCGCTGTGCCGCAGCTCCACCCGGCGGATCTTGCCCGAGATCGTTTTGGGGAGTTCGGCAAACTCCAGCCGGCGGATCCGCTTGAACGGGGCCAGGTGGTCCCGGCAGTACCGCAGGATATCCTCGGCCAGCTCCGGGCCGGGCTGGTGCCCGGCCGCCAGGACCACAAACGCCTTCGGCACCGACAGCTTGAGCGGGTCGGGAGAGGGGACGACGGCGGCCTCCGCCACCGCCGGGTGCTCAATCAGCACGCTCTCCAGTTCGAAGGGGGACAGCCGGTAGTCGGAGGACTTGAAGACGTCGTCGCCGCGGCCCACATACGTGATGATGCCCCGTTCGTCCCGGCTCGCCATGTCCCCCGTGTGGTAATAACCGTCGCGGAAAGCCTCCGCCGTCTTGTCCGGGTCGCCGTAGTACGCCTTCATGAGCCCCACGGGGCGGGGGTCGAGGCGCAGGCAGAGCTCGCCGTCGTCGGCCTCCGCACCCGTAGCGGGGTCCACGAGCACGACGTCGTAGCCCGGCAGCGGCTTTCCCATGGCGCCGATCTTGATTGGCTGGCCCGGGGTGTTCGCGATCTGCACCGTCGATTCGGTCTGGCCGAAGCCGTCCCGGATTCTCTGGCCCCAGGCACGGTGGACCTGGTCGATCACCTCGGCGTTGAGCGGTTCGCCGGCGGACACCACCTTGGTGGGCGGGTTCAACAGCCGGGTGAGATCGGCCTGGATCAGCATCCGCCAGACCGTCGGCGGGGCGCAGAAGCTGGTCACGGATTCGCGGTCCATCTGTTCCATGAGGGCCTTGGCGTCGAAGCGTTCGTAGTTGTAGATGAACACGCACGCCTCGGCGATCCACGGGGTGAACACATTGGACCAGGCGTGCTTGGCCCAGCCCGGCGAGGCCACGTTGAGGTGCACGTCGCCCGGTTCCATCCCGATCCAGAACATCGTGGACAGGTGTCCCACCGGGTAGGAGGTGTGCGTGTGTTCGACGAGTTTGGCCTTGGACGTGGTGCCGGATGTGAAGTACAGCAGGAGGGTCTCGTCGGCAAGGGTGGGGGCGTCCGGGGTGAAGTCCACTCCGGCGGCGGCAGCGTCGGCGTACTGCCGGACATTGTCTGGGGCTGCGGAGGTACTCGCGGGGCTGCCACCGATTTCGATCAGCGCGTAGTCACCGGCGACGTCGGCGAACTTGGCGATGTTGGCACTGCCGACGGCGGCCCAGGATGCGCCGCCGCGCTCCACCCGGTCCTGCAGGTCGGCGGGTCCCATCAGGGTGGTGGTGGGGATCATGACGATGCCCAGCTTGATGCCGGCGAGCATAAGTTCCCAGAGCTCCACCTGGTTGCCGAGCATGATGATCATCCGGTCCCCGCGCCGCACGCCCTGCGCGCGCAGCCAGTTGGCCACCTGGGACGAGCGCCGGGAGAGGTCCGCGAAACTGCGCCGGGTCGCGGACCCGTCCTGTTCGACGATCACCAGCGCCGGTTTGTCCGCCCTGGCCGGGTCTGCCGCGAGCTGGTCGAACCAGTCCAGTGCGAAGTTGAATTCCTCGAAGCGCGGCCACTGGAATTCGCTGCGGGCGCCGTCGTAGTCCCCGCGCAGGGCCAGCAGCCGGTCCCGCGCGGCCCGGAATTCCTCAGTCACGGTCATGGTGCACCTTTCGAAGTACTCTGGCGCTGCCGTTCCGGGCTTGGCGCCGTTGCCTGGGATCCCGCCGGTCCGGCACGGTGCCTGCCTAGTGATCCCCATCACTGTGCAATATACTAGGACATCCAAGGGTTTGGAAGAGCGGCGCTGCTCTGCAGGCGGCGCGCATGAGGAAGGGATACGTGCCCGTGCAGCCACAAGGACGTGCCAGCGGACAGCCGGCGCCAGCCGAAACAAACACGGAATCAAACACGGCGGAGACAGGCGCCGCAGCAGCAGTTGCGCAGCCACCGTTCCCCGACGCCGACCTGATGTACATCGTGGACCTGCTGCCGCCGGACGAACAGCTCCGCTACCAGGAGGTCCGGGAGTTCCTGCAGTCCCGGATCCGGGCCGCGTCGATCGACTACTGGAACCGCGAGGAGTTCCCCTTCGGCCTGCTCGCGGAACTCGGCAAATACGGTCTGGGCGGGCTGCAAACGGACGGCACGTCCAAGCTCTTCAAGGGGCTCATGTACGTCGAGGTGGCCCGCGCCGACGTCTCCCTCTCGGCGCTCGTAGGCATCCACAACGAGCTGATTGTCGGCATGATCGATGAGCTGGGCTCGGAGGAACAGAAGGCACGCTGGCTCCCCGGCCTCACCGCGTTCACCCAGCTCGGAGCGTTCGCCCTGACGGAGCCGGACCACGGCTCGGACATCGCCGGTGGCCTGGAAACCACCGCGCGGCTGGACGGAGGCGAATGGGTCCTCAACGGCGCCAAGCGATGGATCGGCGCCGGCACCATCGCGGACTTCGCCCTTGTGTGGGCCCGGGACGTTGCTGACCAGCACATCAAGGGCTTCATCGTGGAGACGGACCGTGCCGGCTACACCGCCACGAAGATCGCCAACAAGATCGGCCTGCGCATCATGCAGAACGCCGACATTGTCCTCGACGAGGTCCGCATCCCGGCGGCCAACCTCCTTCCCGGCGCCACCGACTTTTCCAAGGCCAATGAGCTCCTGCGGGATTCACGGGCCTGGGTGGGCTGGCAGGGCGCCGGCATCCAGCTGGCCGCGTTCGACGTCGCACGCGCCTATTCGCTGCAGCGCCGCCAGTTCGGCAAGGAACTGGCCCGCTTTCAGCTCATCCAGCAGCAGCTCGCCGAGATCCTGGGCAACGCGACGGCCTCCCTGGCCCTGATGGCCCAGCTGGCGCGGATCCAGGAAGACGGCAAGCTCGAGATGGTCCAGGCCGCGATGGCCAAATCGACCACGACGCGGCTGGCGCGTGCCTCGGTGGCGATGGGCCGGTCCCTCATGGGCGGCAACGGCATCAGCAGCGACTATGAGATGGGCAAGCTCTTCGGCGACGCCGAAATCCTCTATACCTATGAGGGCAGCTACGAAATCAATTCGCTGATCGTGGCCCGGGCCGTGACGGGGAAGTCCGCCTTCGTCTAGGCCCCGCGCGTGTCCGTGCCGTCCCGCGCCTGGCCGTTCCGAGCCTGGCCGGCCGAAGCGGTCCGGCCCGCCGGGCTGGCGTGACCGTACCGGGACGTGCGGTTGCGGCCGGCGTTCTTGGCCTCGTACAGGGCCCGGTCCGCGCAATCCAGGAGGGAACCGGCCGTGGCGTCGCCCTGCTCGCAGACTCCGGCGGAGATCGTCAGGAAACCGACTTCCCCGAACGGCTCGCAGGCGATGGCCTCGCGGGCCCGTTCGGCCGCGAACAGGGCCTCGGCGCCGTCAGTCTCCGGGAGCAGCCACACGAACTCCTCACCGCCGAAGCGGGCCACGATCTCGTTGGCGCGGGCGACCGACCGGAGCCTGGCCGCGACCTCCGCGAGGACGACGTCGCCCATCAAGTGACCATGGGTGTCGTTGACTCTCTTGAAGTGGTCGATATCCAGGACGACGGCACTGAGTCTGGTCCCACGTCTCCCGGCCAGCGCCACCTGTTCGTCGAGGTGCTGTTCCAGCGCCCGCCGATTGGGCAGGCCGCTGAGGGCGTCGGTTGTCGCCTGGAGCTCCAGATCGGTCCATGCCTCCGTGTTGCCGATCGCGATCTCGACGAGTTCCGCGAACTGGGCCAGCCGCTCCATCATGGCTTCCGTGACACCTGTGCGGGACTTCGAGGTCAGGCTCACCACGCCCCAGAGGCTTCCCCGGACGCGGACCGGCGCTGCCGCCGCGGACTGGAACCCGCCGGCGCGCATCTGCTCTGCCGCCGGCCCGCCCTCCGGCCCGTACACAACGAGGGCCGGCTTGCCGGTCACGGCCACCCGGACGGTGGCGGACTCGTCTGTCGGGGCGAAGATGTGCCGGCGGCTCAGCGTCGGCGGGAGGCTCGGGGCCATGGCGACAATTTCCGCCGAGGACGGGCCCGTGAAACGGACCACGGCGGCGGAGTCCACGTTGAACAGCTCGCGGACAATGGAGGCGACCCGCTCGGAAATGTCTGCAGGGGCGGCGTTGCGGGCGACGGCGGTCGCTATCTCGTGCAAGGCCTCCCATACCTGCTGCTGCTGCAAGCGCTCAGTGACGTCAACGGCCACCACCATACCGGCCGCGCCGTCTTCGTCGGAGTAGACCGGTCCGGCCTTGAGCCGGTAGGTGCGGTGGCCGATCTGCCGGCTCCAGGAGACCTCGCGGCCGGCGAGGGCTGCGCGGTAGCGCGGTTCGAGCTCGCTGGCGAGATTGCCCCTGAGTACGTCCTGGATGCGCCGGCCTTCGAGCTCTTCCGTGCGGTAGCCGAAGGTCTCCAGTTCCTGGCCTTCGGCGATCAGGTAGCGTAGCTCGGCGTCGAAGAGGAGCACGAAGACGCCGGGGACGCTGCGCGCCAAGGCGCGGTACCGGTCCATGTCCCGTTGCCGGCGCCGGTCGGCCAGCACCCGCTCCGTGATGTCGGTGACCACGACAAAGAAGCCCTGCACCGCGCCGTCGCGGGTATCGGGAGTGTACGTGACCTCGGTGTAACGTGACTCGCCCGCGGCATTCACGAGGGTCCGGTCAAAGTGTTGCGCCTCTCCGGCGAGCACCAGTTCGATGATCGGCCGGGTCGCTTCGAAGGCCACGTCACCGAGCACGTCCCGGACGTGCATGCCGTTCAACTGCTGCGGCTTGATCCCGAACCACTCGCAGTAGGCATCGTTGGCCAAGCGGCTGCGGAGACCCATGTCCCAGTAACCCACCATGGCCGGGATCCCGTTGAGGACTGCCCGCAGCTGCGCCGGGATCTCCGGCAGCGCCGACGGGCCGGCATCGTCCCTGTTGAGCGGGCTGCGATTAGTCATTGCCCCAGTATCCATTGCCGGCCCGGCATCGGAAAACCATCAGGGCATGAACCGGTAGCCGATGCCGGCTTCGGTGAGCAGGTGGCGGGGGTTGGCCGTGTCCGGCTCCAGTTTGCGCCGCAGCTGGGCCATGTAGACCCGGAGGTAGTTGGTCTCCTTGGCGTACGCCGGACCCCAGACTCTGGCGAGCAACTGCTGCTGTGTGATGAGTTTTTCCGGATTCCGGACCAGTTCCTCCAGGATTTTCCATTCAGTCGGGGTCAGCCGGATGTCCTCGCCGTCCCGGGTAACCCGGTGCTTGCCCAGGTCAATGGTGAAAGCCTCGGTCACGACCAGCGATTCGTCCGGTTCGACGCTGCGGCGCCGGAGGGCGCGGAGCCGGGCGAGGAGCTCGTCCAGGCCGAACGGTTTGGTGATGTAGTCGTCCGCGCCGGCGTCGAGCGCCTCAACTTTGTCCTCGGAGCCGTGCCGGGCGGACAGCACCAAGACCGGCACGCTGCTGAAGCCGCGCAGCTCTTTGAGGACGCTGGTCCCGTCAATGTCAGGCAGGCCGAGGTCCAGAATGATGAGTGAGAGCGGGTTCTGGGTGGCCGCCAGCAGCGCTGAGGTCCCGTCTACGGCGGTGGTGACGGCGTAGCCGTGGGCCTGGAGTGTGATCCGGAGGGCCCTGAGCAGATGCGGGTCGTCGTCGACGACGAGGACCGCCGTCATGTTGCGTCCGGTCCGGACGAAAGGGGCATCGCATGAGCGCGGCGCGCCACCAGCGACCGGGGCTCGAACGGGGCCTGGGCGCGGTGTCCGTCATACGGGGTCCCCGTGGACAATGGAAGCCGGATAATCATCGTCAGCCCTCCGCCCGGTGTCGCTTCGGCGCTCAGGCTGCCACCCATGGCATCCGTGAACCCTTTCGCCACCGCAAGCCCGAGTCCGATTCCTGTGGTTTGCGGGGCGTCGTCGAGACGCTGGAATGGCCGGAACATTTCCATGACCCTCTCCGCCGGGATTCCCCGGCCGTGATCGATGACCCGGAGCTCGCCGGCAGGGCGCCCTCCGAGAGTCGCCGGGCTGAGCCCGCCGGCCGCCCCGACCAGGACGATATCCGAATCGGGGGCGTATTTCACGGCGTTCTCGACGATGTTCGCAATCACTCGTTCCAGCATTCCAGGGTCGGCGTCGATCTCGGGCATGTTGGGAGGCAGGTCCACTCGCACCCGCCCCGCGGGGACGGCGCTCAGGGAACCCGGGATGACCTCGTACCACCGCACGGGTTTGAGCAGGGGATTGACGGCATCCGAGGTGATCCGGGACATGTCCAGCAGATTGCCCACCAGCGCGTCCAGCCTGTCCGAGCACTCCTCTATCGTTGCCAGCAGTTCCTGCTCCTCTGCCTGGGTGTAATGGACGTCGTCGTGCCGCAGTCCGCCGACGGCAAGCTTGATCCCGGCCAGAGGGGTGCGCAGGTCGTGCGAGACAGCGCGGAGGATGGAGGTGCGCATCGTGTTGCTCTCGGCCAAGCGGAGCATCTCCCGCCGGCTGGCGACCAGTTGCTGGCGTTCCAGCTGTGCCGCCAGATGAACTCCGAACGCCCCCAGAAGGCGCCGGTCGCTTGCCGGCAAGATCCGTCCGAACAACACGAGGCGTGTGACGGCGTCGATTTCTTCCACGTTGTCGCCGGTGCCATCGTTCCTTGGCGCGCCGGCGGACAGGGCTGGAATTTCTCCCACGGCGGCCTGAAGTTGCCATCGCCGGTCGGGTCCTGCGCCGCTGTCGCCGTCCGCGGGGCCGTAGCCAAGGCTGAAAACGGCAGCACCACGCACCTGGAAGACGCTCAGGGCTTGTTCCAGCAATGCCTGAACCGTGTCCTCCGAGCCGGCGGCACTGCGCGTCAGGTCCCCCAGCGTCGTGGCTTCGGCGCGGGCCCGCGCGGCCTCCTTGGAACGGCGGGCCGATAGGTCGACCACAACGGCAACGGCGGCCGAGACGCCTACAAACACCAGCAGGGCCAGGAAGTTCTGCGGATCACTGATGGTGAGCGTGCCCAGCGGCGGGGTCGAAAAGTAGTTCACCAGGAGGCTGCTCCACAGTGCGGCCAGGATGGCCGGCCACAACCCGCCGATCAGCGCCACCGCCACCGAGCCGGTGAGCTGCACCAGCATGGCCGCAGCGACATTCCGCTCCGGGTTCAGGAGCGAAAGCAGGAGCTGCAGGACCATGGGGAGCAGCACAGCGAGGGCGAACCCGACGGCGACCCGGACGCGGCCAAGGTCCCGGTGCTGGCGCGGCCCGGCGCCGCGGCCGCCCAGGGGATGGGAGACCATGTGGACGTCGATGTCCCCGGAATCGCGGACCACCCGGGTGCCAACCCCACCGCCGAGCAGGTTTCCGATCAGGCCGGCGAGCTTTTTGTGCCGGGAGATGCCGACGACGATCTGGGTGGCGTTGACGCTGCGGGCGAAGTCCAGGAGGGCGGCGGCCGGATCCTCGCCGGTCACGATGTGGTAGCTGCCGCCAAGGTCCAGGATCAGGCGGCGCTGGGCTTCCAGCGCGTGGGGCGACTCCTCGGCGAGGCCATCGGCGGACCGGACGTGGACCGCCAGCAGGTCCCCGCCGTTGACGCGGTTGAGGATCCTGGCCCCGCGGCGGATCAGGACTTCCCCTTCGGGGCTGCCGGTCAGCCCGACGACGATGCGTTCCCGGGCCGGCCAGCTGGCATCGATGCCCTGTTCGGCCCGGTACTTGGCCAGGCCCTCGTCCACCCGGTCGGCCAGCCACAGCAATGCCAGTTCACGCAGTGCCGTGAGGTTGCCCAGGCGGAAATAGTTCGAGAGGGCGGCGTCGATCTTTTCGGCAGCGTAGATCTTGCCGTCGCTCAGGCGCTGGCGGAGCAGCTCGGGGGAGATGTCCACCAGGTGGATCTGGTCCGCCTTCCGGACGACGTCGTCGGGCACCGTCTCCGCCTGATGGACGTCGGTGATGGCGCTGACGACGTCGCCCAGGGACGCCAGATGCTGGACGTTGACGGTGGAGAGGACGTTGATGCCGGCATCAAGGAGCGCATCGACGTCCTGCCAGCGTTTCTCGTTGCGGCTGCCCGGAACGTTGGAGTGGGCGTATTCGTCCACGACCGCGGTCCCCGGGGCCCGCACCAGGACGGCGTCAAGGTCCATTTCCTCGAACTCCGTGCCCCGGTAGGGCAGGCGCTGGGGCGGGATGACCTCAAGTCCCGCCAGGAGCGCCCGCGTCTCGCTGCGTCCGTGGTCCATGGCGAACGCGACCACGACGTCCTCGCCGCGTTCGCCGAGCCGGTGGGCTTCTTCAAGCATCTCGTAGGTCTTGCCCACCCCCGGCGCGGCCCCCAGGAAGATCCGCAGCGTTCCACGTGCCATGCCGTCATTCTCTCACTTGGTTTGAGCCGGCTGCGACGGCCGTGCGGCCGCCGCCACGGCGAGGTTGAGGGCAGTCACGTTGACCGATGGCTGGCCGAGAAACGCGACTACCCCACTGCTCGTGTACTGCTCCACCATGGCGGCGACGGCGTCGGTGCTCAGGCCGTTCGCTGCCGCCACCCGCGCAAGCTGCAGTTTGGCGTACTCGGGTGAAACGTCCGGGTCCAGCCCGGAACCGCTGGCCGTCACGGCGTCGGCCGGAACCGCTGCCGCATCCACGCCTTCAGCCGCGGCGACGGCGGACCGGTTGGCGGCGACCGCGTCGAGCAGTTTCGGGTCGTTGGGCCCCAGGTTGGTGGCCGAGGACGATGCCGGGTCCCACTTCACGGCCGAGGGCCGGGCGTGGAACCAGCGCGGGTCCTGGGCGCCGGAATCGTCGGCCGCGGCCTGGGCGATCAGGGCGGACGCGGCCGGGGCCCCGGAGCTGTCTTTGAGGATGGAGCCGTTGGCCTGGTACGGGGCGATCAGTTGCCCGGTGCCAAAGACTGCCAGGGGGTAGGCCACGCCGAGGACCAGCGTGGCGAAGAGGAGGAACCGCAGGGCGGTGCCCAGCTGACGGAGGTAGCCGGTGAGGATGTTCATGGGGATGTTCCTAGCCGATTCCGGGGATGAGCGAAATCATGAGGTCGATGATTTTGATGCCGATGAATGGTGCGATCAGGCCGCCGAGCCCGTAGATCAGCAGGTTCCGGGCCAGCGCCTGGTTGGCGGAGACGGCACGGTATTTGACGCCGCGGAGCGCCAGCGGCACCAGGGCGATGATGATCAGGGCATTGAAGATCACCGCGGACAGGATGGCCGAAGACGGGGTGGCCAGGCCCATGATGTTCAGCAGTCCGAGCCCCGGGAATGCGGCGGTGAAAAGCGCCGGGACGATCGCGAAGTACTTGGCGACGTCGTTGGCGACCGAGAAGGTGGTCAGGGCGCCGCGGGTGATGAGCAGCTGCTTGCCGATGCCGACGATGTTGATGAGTTTGGTGGGGTCGGAGTCGAGGTCCACCATGTTGGCAGCGTCCTTCGCGGCCGGGGTGCCGGAGTTCATGGCGACGCCGACGTCTGCCGCGGCCAGGGCCGGGGCGTCGTTGGTGCCGTCACCGGTCATGGCCACGAGCCGGCCTGCGGCCTGTTCCTTCTTGATGACCGCGAGCTTGTCTTCCGGGGTTGCTTCCGCCAGGAAATCATCGACGCCGGCCTCGGCGGCGATCGCCTTGGCAGTGATCGGGTTGTCGCCGGTGATCATGACGGTCCGGATGCCCATTTGCCGCAGTTCGGCGAAGCGGGCGTGCATGCCGGGCTTGACGACGTCGGCGAGGTGGATGGTTCCCAGGATGTCCGCCCGGCCGTCCTTGTCCACCTGGGCGACCAGCAGGGGCGTGCCGCCCTGGGCCGAGATTTCCTGTACCCGGTGGTCGACCTCCGCCGGAGTGTGCCCGCCGAATTCGGCAACGAATGCCGCCACCGTGGAGGCAGCCCCTTTTCGGATCTGCAGCCCGTCAAGGTCCAGCCCGCTCATGCGGGTGCCGGCGCTGAAGGGGACCACGGCAAACTTGCCGGAGGTGCGTTCGAGTGTGGTCAGATCGGACCCGGTCACGCCCTTGTCCGCGGCGAGGTCCAGGATGGAGCGTCCCTCGGGGGTTTCGTCGGCCAGGCTGCAGACCCGGGCCGCTTCGATCATCCGGGTCCGCTCCACCTGGTTGGCGGGGAAGAAATTAACAGCGCGGCGGTTGCCATACGTGATGGTTCCGGTCTTGTCCAACAACAGTGTGGTGATGTCCCCGGCGGTCTCCACGGCACGGCCGGAGGTGGCCAGCACGTTGTGCTGGACCAGGCGGTCCATGCCGGCGATGCCGATCGCCGGGACCAGCGCCCCGATCGTCGTGGGGATCAGGCAGACCAGCAGGGCGACCAGCACGATCGGGGAAGGCGTGGCGCCGGCGAGGGCTGCGAACGGTGCCAGCGACATGGTGACGGCCAGGAACACGATGGTCAGTGACACCAGGAGCACGTGGAGGGCGATCTCGTTGGGGGTCTTCTGCCGCACGGCGCCCTCGACCAGCTTGATCATCCGGTCGATGAACGTCTGTCCCGGCTCGGCCGTGATGCGGATGACAATCCGATCCGAGAGCACCCTCGTACCGCCGGTGACGGAGGACCGGTCACCGCCGGATTCGCGGATCACCGGGGCTGATTCGCCGGTGATGGTCGATTCGTCGACGCTCGCCAGGCCTTCGATGATTTCGCCGTCCGAGGGGATGACGTCCCCGGCCTCGCAGATCACCACGTCATTGAGACGCAGCTCCGTGCCGGGGACGTCCTTGGTGGAGCCGTCTGGCTGCCGGAGCCGGGCCTGGACGCCCTTGCGGCTGGCGCGGAGGCTGTCCGCCTGGGCTTTGCCCCGGCCCTCGGCGATGGATTCGGACAAAGTGCCGAAGAGGACCGTGAGCCACAGCCAGACCGTCACGGCGATGCCGAACACCGACGGCCGGTACACCGAGATCGCCGTACACAGGGCGGCCCCCACCAGCACGGTGAACATGACAGGGGAATGGATCATCTGCCGCGGCGAGAGTTTCCGGACCGCAAGTGGCAGGGCGGCGACGACGGACGCGAGCGTGAGTTTTGCCGGGGCCTTGGTGTGGTGCTTATGTTCGCCCGGAGTGCCAAGGGGGTTGCCGTCGGCGTAGGTCTGGGCGTCGGTGTCCGTGGCTAATGCCGTGTGAGACCGGGTCATTTGAGAAGTCCTTCTGCGAGGGGGCCCAGGGCAAGGGCCGGGAAGTAGCTCAGGGCGGTCATGATCACTGTCACGCCCAGCAGCAGCGAGCCAAACAGCGGGCCGTGGGTGGGGACGGTGCCGGCGGAGGCCGGAATCTTGCCCTGACGGGCGAGGGAACCGGCCAGGGCGATCACCAAGACGATCGGTAGGAAGCGGCCCAGCAGCATGCCCAGGCCCAGCATGACCGACAGGAAGGGGCCCGAGGTGGTGATGCCGCCGAACGCGGAGCCGTTGTTGTTGGCCCCGGAGGTGAAAGCGTAGAGCACTTCACTGAACTGGTGTGGACCGGTGGCCGGCGCATTGGCCATGATGTCCGGCAGCAGCACGGTGATGCCGGACAGGGCCAGCACCAGGGTCGGGGTGACCAGGATGTACATGGCGGCGAGCTTCATTTCCGTCGGCCCGATCTTCTTGCCCAGGTACTCCGGGGTGCGCCCGACCATCAGCCCGGCAATGAAGACGGAGATGATAGAGAGGATCAGCAGGCCGTAGAGCCCGGAACCGGTTCCGCCGGGGGCGACCTCGCCGAGCATCATGTTCACCATGGCCACTCCGCCGGCCAGCGGCGGCAGGGAATCGTGGGCGACATTGACGGCGCCGGTGGAGGTCAGCGTGGTGGACGTGGCGAAGATCGCGCTCGGCACAGGGCCGAAGCGCTGCTCAAAACCCTCGCCCAGGCCGCCGGCGGCCGCCGTCGCGGTTCCCTGACCGGACGCCACGGCCCAGCCCATCAGCGAAATCGAAGCCAGCCACAGCGTGCCCATCACGGCGGCTACCGTGTAGCCCTGCTTCTGGTCGCCCACCATCCTGCCGTAAGCGTAGGGCAGCGCGGAGGGGATGAGCAGGAGGAGAAACACCTCGAAAAAGCTGATCAGGGCGTTGGGGTTTTCGAACGGGTGGGCAGAGTTGGCGTTGAAGTAGCCGCCGCCGTTGGTGCCGAGGATCTTGATGGCTTCCTGGGACGCGACCGGGCCACCCGGGATGAGCTGCGAAACGCCGGTGGCCTGGTTCGTGACCTCGGTGAACCAAAAGTTCTGCACCACTCCGCCGAGGACCATCAGCACGGCCGCGACGAACGCGAGCGGCAGTAGGACCCGGAACGACGTCCGGGCCAGGTCCACCCAGAAGTTGCCCAGCCGCTGCGTCCTCGTGCGGGCGATGCCGCGGATGAGCGCGACGACGACGACGATCCCGACGGCGGCGGAGAGGAAGTTCTGCACCGCCAGCAGCGTCATCTGCACGAAGATGCCTACCGTGGTCTCCGGGACGTACGTCTGCCAGTTCGTGTTGGTCACAAAGGAAATGGCCGTATTCATGGCCACCCAAGGGTCCACGCCGGGCAGGGAACCGCTGCCCGGCAGGACGCCCTGCAGCCGCTGGAGGCCGAACACCGCCAGAATGGACACGGCCGAGAACGCCAGGACGCTGCGAAGGTAGACGGACCAGGTCTGCTCGGTGTCGGCATCGACCCCGGCCAGCCGGTAGAACAGACGCTCGGGCCGGCTGGACGTCGTGCCCTCGAAAACCCGGGCCAGGTAGACGCCCAGAGGCTTGTGCAGGGCTGCCAGAACAATGAGCAGCGCCACCACCTGGACAACAAAAGATGCAGAGTTGAAGGTCATGATCCGCTCACCACTTTTCCGGATGAATCAGGACGGCCAGCAAGTAGCCGAAGAGGCACAATCCGGCAATCAGCAGGACGAGCCACATGATCGCGTCGGCGCTCACTTGCCACCCTCCGGCCGGTCATCGGCACCGCCGACCATCCCGGCCAAGACGTGGCCGATCCACATAACGAACCCCATGGCAACCATGAGGATTCCGATAACAGCCAGGTCGGCCATTGCAGGGTTCCTTTCATCTGCGCCCCGTTTGCGGGGCTACTGAAAGTCAACGCCTTCGCAAAGGGAAAAAACCCGGTCCTGATGCTTTCTTAACGCCTTGAGGGCGGATCTTGACGCTGTCTTAACGGGCGCGAAAAGCGCACCTTAACGGGCGCGAAAAGCGCACCTAACGGGTGCGGGAAGCGCAGGCGGTGCCGGGCCGAATTGATTCCGGCGGCGGAGGATCGGTCTCAGTGAGCTGCGGCGGTGGCGGGGATTTCGACGTAGAGGATGGATCCGGCAGCCGGCAGGTACCGGTGTTTACGGTGTCTTGCGGGCCGGTAGATGTGTCCGAAGGGGTCCTTCACACGGGCATGCTCCAGCCGGTCCTGACGTGCGAGCAGGCGGTCGATTTCTTCAATGTTGGACGGGCGTGATGCAAAGCCGTCGATGTCCAGAGACCAGGCGCCCGCGGCCGGTGCTGTCCCGCTTTCCAGGGCGAGGGTTTCGAACAGGTCCGAGACCACTTCGTAACGGGTAGCGGGGTAGAAGCGGCGGAGCCGGTGCCCTTCCGGGTGCGCGCTTTGCGCGTCCATCCAGGCGTGGCGGAGCCACTGGAATTCCACTGGGCCATGGGAGCGCCCGAGGATCAGGTGACGATTCGGATCCAAGGCCAGGCGGTAGGCACTGCCGCTGCGGTCGATGATGCACGCAGCTTCTTCGATGTATTCAAAGGCCCCCATAAAATCCTGTTCCGACCGGTGATACGAAAACTCCCCGCTGTCATCGACGGCGACGAAATCCCGGGTGGGACCGGCTCCGGCGGGAAGACCGGATGTGTCCTGTATCCGCCGGGACGTGGTGTGCATGCTGGTTGACTCCTGCTGGGGATCGGATTGCGGCCACGGTGGCTGCAGCGTTCCTTGTTTCATGACAGCACCGGCGGAGCGTCACCGGAACAGGCCCTAACGCTTTCCATATGGCGGGAGGCCACAAATTTGCGCTATCTTAATGCGCCCCAGATGCAGCCGCCCGGAGATGGGCTCGCATGGGAATCCGTTGGGCGTCGACCCGAGGCAGCAGCATGTCATCGAGTTGGCGAGCGGCCCCCTTTTCCCGTGCAGGCGAGCTTCCGGGGCCCGGCGATCATCTCCTGCGGTGATTCCGAGCGGTCTACCTCGACGGTTTGGTCCCCGCTACATTAGGCGCAGATCTACAATGTCTCCCCGGTACGCTTCGTTCTCCACCGAACTCGACCGAAAGGCTGGCGCAACCCAATGAAATTGGCCATCGAATACTCGTTTCGGCTCCGGTTCCAGGACGACATTCACCAAGTCGTCGTCCCTGCCGAACGGCTTTTGAATGTTCCTCTCAACATCGAGGCTGTCCGCCAAGTGGTGGAAGGCGATGACACCTTACTGAGCGAGCTCTTCCGGGACTTCGCACATGAATACCGGCAGATGGCCAAGGATCCCGGCTATTGGTCCCAAGAGCTGGAACGAACCAACGAGACGATCAGACTGGTGGAAGTCGTCTGAGAATGAGGCGCGCCAGCCTTAGCAAGAATTTGCTGCGGTACTCGGGGCATCGTGCTGTGTGCGATGTTCAAGCGCCGCAGGTGGCTCTGACTTGCCGCCTGGGGATTTTTTGTCCGGCCGGGACCGGCCGTGATGTAATGGGCAGGATTTTGTAGGGTTTCACCTGAGGGAGAGGACGTGTCGCGTGTACACCGAGCCTCCAAGTACCGGCGCCGGGGACATCTCCTCTCCCGCCTGAACCCCGTGTCCCGGGTTCCACACGTCATCCGAACGTAGCCCACGGCGGGAGAGGCCATCTTGGCCATCTCACCCTGCACTTCCTACGTCTGGACCGCCACCATGAATGCTCGCCGCATTTCCACGCGCCTGTACAAGCTCGCTTCCCGCCCCCGCCCGGACATCGGAGTCCCCGCTGCGGCCTCTGCCGGGACCCGGGACCTGGCAGCCGCGGGCCGGCCCAGCCTTGTCGACAGCGGCATCTATCTGGACGGCAGGCGGGTGTCCTCGCCGATGACGCTGCAGGAGACGTTCCAGGAACTGGGCCGCTTCGAGGGATCCATGGCGTGGATCGGTCTCGTCCGGCCGGAGGCTTCTGAGCTGCAGTCTCTGGCCGCCGAATTCGACCTGCATGAACTCGCCGTGGAAGACGCCGTCGTGGCCCATCAGCGATCCAAGCTCGAACGCTACGGCGACACCCTCTTTGTGGTCCTGCGGGCAGCCCGCTATCTGGATTCGCGCGAAGAGATCGAATTCAGCGAACTCCACGTCTTCGTTGGCCCGAACTTCATCATCACCGTGCGCCACGGCGGGTCGCCGGATCTGGTGCAGGTCCGCCGGCGCCTCGAGCACGACGCAACTTTGCTGCGGCTGGGCCCGGAGGCTGTGCTCTACGCGATCCTGGATGCCGTCGTGGACGACTACGCCCCTGTGGTCTCGGGCCTGGAGAACGATATCGACGAAATCGAAACCGAAGTCTTCGGCGGCGACCCCGCCGTGTCCCGGCGCATCTACGAGCTCTCCCGCGAAGTGATCGAATTCCAACGCTCGACCCACCCGCTGACGCGCATCCTTGAGGCCCTAGCCGGCGGCTTCACGAAATACGGGATCGCCGACGACCTGCAGCAATACTTGCGCGACGTCGCCGACCACACAGCCCAGGTCAACGAACGCATCGACGGCTTCCGGTTCATGCTCAGGGACATCCTTACTGTCAACGCGACCCTCGTCGCACAGAGCCAGAATGAGGAAATGAAACACCTCGCGGAGTCCAGCAACGCCCAGAACGAAGAGGTGAAGAAGATCTCCGCCTGGGCCGCCATACTGTTCGCCCCGACCCTCGTGGGCACTGTGTACGGCATGAACTTCGAGAACATGCCCGAGCTGCACTGGGAGTACGGTTATCCGCTTTCGGTCGCTTCGATGATCGCCGTCAGCACCATCCTGTATCGGATCTTCAGAAAGCGCAGCTGGATCTAAGCTGAATTAGCCTCAGCTGCCGGCGTGCCGTTCATCGCAGCGGCACCTGCTTTTGAAAGCCGTCATCGCGGCTGTTTGCGATCCCCTGGACCCGTGCCGGGGGGCCTTCCGGCCCTAGGCTGCGCGAGGACAACGCCGGGATATTGGATGTACTGGCAAGTTCCCCGAAGGGCATGGAATCGTGCACAGCCGGATCGTGGTTGGTGTCGATAATTCCAAGGCCGGTCACGCCGCATTGGAGTGGGCGGCCAGGCGGGCCGCCCAGTTTCATGTACCCCTGAATCTGGTGCGTGTCGTTCCTGGTCCGTGGTCCTTCCGGCACGCCGACCGGTATCAGGAGGCCATGAACCGGGCCGCTGAGCTGCTGGCTGCGGAAGCCCAGCGGGTGTCGGCGCTGGACCCCGCGGTCCCGGTCAGCACGACTCTCGGGACAGGAGAGACAGCCAGGACCCTTCGGCGGCTCTCTGGGGATTCGGACATGGTCGTGGTAGGAACCGACAGGCGCCCGGACAGGCACGGTGAGGGCTTCGGGTCGGTCAGTTTTCAGACGGCCGCCATCAGCAACTGCGTGGTGGCGGTCGTGCCCGCGGCCGGCGACGAAGACCGGTCCGGTGTTGTCGTCGGCACCGACGGGTCCGCGGACGCGGCCGTCGCGGTGGAATGGGCCGCCGCGGAGGCGCTCCGCCTTGGCCAGGACCTGATGGTGGTCCATGTCTGCAACGGTCAGGAAGAACCCGGCGGCGGGCCAGCAGGCTCCGGAGCCGACGGAATGGCCACGGATACCTGCCCGGTTCTGGCTGAAGCCGTCGCCAGTTTGGCCCAGGACCATCCCGGATTGCGGGTTAACCCGGTGCTGGAGAGCGGCAGGTACCCGGCGCCGGCCCTGGTCAGGGCCGGCGCGCATGCCGTGCTCCTCGTCATTGGATGCAAAGGCCGCGGTGGCCTGGACGTCCTGGTGGGTTCGGTTGCCCGGGATGTCCTCATGGATGTTCAATGCCCGACGCTTATCACCCGCCCGGTGCAGCACCAGCGGTCTTCCGGCACCTGAAGGCCCGGGGTGCCGGGTCGGAGCACGTCCGATGACAGTTGCCGGGATCTCGCCTGGCAGTTCAGAGCCACTTGCGGTGCTTGAACGAAAGGTACAGGACGACACCCATGGCGAGCATGAGGCCGAGCGCGAACGGGTAACCCATCGACCAGGCCAGTTCGGGCATGACGTCGAAGTTCATCCCGTATACGGTTCCCACGAGGGTGGGAGCGAAGAGGATGGCGGCCCAAGCAGAGATCTTCTTGACTTCCTCGTTTTGGCTCAGGCCCGCTTCGGAGAGGTGCCGCATCTCCTCGTTCTGGGCCAGGCTCAATTCAGAGAGACGCTGCATCTCCTCGTTCTGCTGCTGGGCCACCAGCGTTGCGTGGACGGTCAGCGCGCTCTGAAGCAGAACACGGAAAGCATCGACGCGTTCCACGACGCGGATGACGTGGTCATGGACGTCCCTCAGCCTGCGCTGCAGCTCCAGATCAAGATGGTATTTCTCCGCACCGCGTTCAAGGGCCTCCAGCATGGGCCGAATCGGGTGCGTGGCGCGCTGGAACTCGATGACTTCCCGGGAGAGCTCGTAGATCCGGCGGGCCACGTCCGGGCCGGCGCTGAACAGCTCGTCCTCGATCTCGTCGATGTCGTTTTCCAGGCCGGCGACGACGGGTTCATACTGGTCCGCGACTTCGTCCAGGATTGCGTACAGCACGGCCTGCGGGCCCAGCGCCAGCAGCTCCGGGGCGGCCTCCATCCGGCGGCGGACCTTGGCCAGGTTAGGGGACTCCGCATGTCGGACCGTGACCACGAAGTCCGGACCGACAAAGACGTGCAGCTCGCCGAACTCAACCTTCTCTACATCGTCCAGATACCGTGCCGGGCGCAGCACGGTGAACAGCGTGTCCCCGTAGCGTTCAAGTTTGGCCCGCTGGTGACCGTGGAGGGCATCCTCAACGGCAAGCTCGTGCAGGCTGAACTCGTTCGCAACCGATGTCAGTTCATCCAGGCCCGGACGGTACAGCCCGATCCACGCCATCCCCCCGCGTGCCCGCATGACCTCATACGTTTCATCCAGATTCTTGGGGTTGTCCGTCCGCAGACCGTCAACGTAGACGGCGTTGTCGATCATGGTCATGATGTCTGTCCCTCGCTCCTGCATGCAGCCCTGGCCGATCCCACAGCCAAGGCGCCGGCGGGTCCACTGTATCCGGACGCGGGACAACCCCGCAGGATCGCGCGGATGCGCGCACGATTCAGAGTCCAGACAGCTAGTCGCGCAGGGTGCCGGACGCGTTCCGGGTCCGAGTCCCCAACGCCGCCGCTGGACGTCGTAGGCCTTGACGAAGGCAACGCGGGTGAGATCGATGAGGCGGGGGCCGCGAAGGCGGAGAACACTTCGCCTTCGCGGTGGGCTATACCTTGCCCGCGTTAAGGAACCGTCAGGATTGTTCGCCTGGCGGTAGCGGCGGCTGCCGGGGCTGGTACTGTCGCGGACGGAAGCGGCGCGGTGCGCCGCGTAGAAAGGACATCATGACCACGCTCAGTCGGCCCCCGGCAGATCCTTCGGCGCCCCGGCCGGGCGCAGGGGAGCACTTCAGGAACTGGCTGCTGTTCGGCCTCCAGGACGCCAAGGGAATCCACCAAGGGCCCGGGGCCGTGAGCGACAGCCACCTGAAGAAACACACGTGGTGGCAGGTCATGTGCCTGACCGGCGTGGATTACTTTTCCACCCTGGGCTACCAGCCCGCCATTGCCGCGCTCGCGGCCGGCGTGATTTCGCCGCTGGCCACCCTGGTCCTCGTCGCCGTCACCCTGCTGGGCGCATTGCCGGTGTACCGACGTGTCGCTGGCGAAAGTCCGCGCGGTGAAGGGTCCATCGCCATGCTGGAGCGGCTGTTGCCGCGCTGGGGCGGGAAACTGCTCGTCCTGGTGCTGCTCGGCTTCGCCGCCACAGACTTCATGATCACCATGACGCTCTCCGCCGCCGACGCGACCGCTCACGCCATCGAAAACCCCTTCGCCCCCGACTGGATGCAAGGCCAGAACGTCGCGGTCACGCTCGTCTTCCTGGCCCTGCTCGCCGCGGTGTTCCTGCGCGGCTTCAAGGAGGCGATCGGCGTCGCCGTCGTCCTCGTGGGTATTTACCTCGGACTGAACGTGATCGTGGTCATAACAACGATCTTCGAGGTCATCAGCCACCCGGTGGCCGTGGACAACTGGTGGCTGGCCCTGACCACCCAGCACGGGAGCCCGCTGATGGTGGTGGGCATCGCGCTGCTGGTCTTCCCGAAGCTGGCCCTGGGACTCTCCGGGTTCGAGACCGGGGTCGCCGTCATGCCGCAGATCCGCGGTCACGCCACGGACACCGAGGAGAACCCTGAGGGCCGGATCAAGGGGGCCCGCCGACTGCTGACGACGGCGGCCCTCATCATGAGTGCCTTCCTCATCACGACCAGCTTCACCACGGTGGTGCTGATCCCGGCGCAGGAATTCCAGCCGGGCGGGCAGGCGAACGGGCGTGCCCTGGCTTACCTCGCCCACCAATACCTGGGCGACGGATTCGGCACCGTCTACGACATCAGTACCATTGCCATCCTGTGGTTTGCCGGCGCCTCGGCCATGGCCGGGCTCCTGAACCTCGTGCCGCGCTATCTGCCCCGGTACGGCATGGCTCCGGAATGGGCCCGCGCGGTCCGGCCGCTGGTCCTGGTGTTCACGCTCGTGGGGTTCCTGATCACCTGGCTGTTCGACGCCGACGTCGACGCCCAGGGCGGCGCCTACGCCACCGGCGTCCTGGTCCTGATGACATCGGCGGCGATTGCCGTGACGTTGTCCGCGCGCAGCCGGCGGCAGCGTAAGCGCAGTATCGGCTTCGGCGTCATCGCCGTCGTGTTTATCTACACCACGGTGGCCAACATCTTCGAACGGCCCGAAGGCATTCGGATCGCGGCGCTCTTCATCGTCGGGATCATCGTGATCTCCCTGCTCTCCCGCCTCCGGCGCTCCTTCGAGCTCCACGCCACTCACGTGCGGATGGACACCCCTGCCCTGGAATTCCTGGCCGCCAATGAATCGGGCCCCATCGCGATCATTGCCCACGAACCCCTGCGGCTGAGCGCCGAGGCGTACCGGGACAAGCTCACGTCCGCCATTGAGGTCAGCCACCTCCCGGTGGACTACCAGGCGATATTCCTCGAAGTCGTGGTGGACGACTCGTCGGACTTTGAGACCGCGCTCGAGGTCCGCGGGGTGATCCGGCATGGGTACCAGATCCTGGAGGTCCACGGGCCTGTTGTACCGAACACGATCGCCTCCGTGCTGCTGCACATCCGCGATGTCACCGGGCTGATGCCGCACATCTACTTCCGATGGACGGAGGGAAACCCGTTCACCAACCTCCTGCGGTTCCTGGCGTTCGGCGAAGGCGAAATCGCGCCGGTCACCCGTGAAGTGCTGCGCGAGGCCGAGCCGGACGTCACAAAGCGTCCCTGGGTCCACGTCGGCTGACACCGGGCCCTTGAGCCGGGCGCCCGTGGAGCCGGGCCCCTTGAGCAGTGCGCCCGGCAGCAGGGGCCGGCGAACACAAACGCCCCTCCGGAGGAGTCCTCCGGAGGGGCGTTGTGGTCTTCGGGGAAGTGTCCCGGCCAGGCGGCCGGGGCAATTCCAACGTACTTAGAGCGGGCGGATGTTCTCAGCCTGCGGGCCTTTCGGGCCCTGCGTGACGTCGAATTCAACCTTCTGGTTCTCGTCCAGCGAGCGGTAGCCGCTGGTGGCGATTGCCGAGTAGTGGGCGAAAACGTCGGCCGACCCGTCATCCGGGGCAATGAAGCCAAAACCCTTTTCGG
Source organism: Arthrobacter sp. P1_B3 (assembly GCF_056406615.1). Classification (NCBI taxonomy): domain Bacteria; kingdom Bacillati; phylum Actinomycetota; class Actinomycetes; order Micrococcales; family Micrococcaceae; genus Arthrobacter; species Arthrobacter sp. P1_B3. The sequence continues at coordinate 539,934 of NZ_JBFTZV010000001.1, forward strand.
CGTTGAACCATTTAACTGTGCCTGTAGCCATGCCTTTATCCTTCTGAAATGCTGCTGATCTCCGGCGGCCCTGCGGCCAACGGCTGCGGAGACATTCGTCCGCTGTCCCCAACGTACGGTGCGACGGGCCGCGGTGCAAGGGTCTAGCGACGGTCTTCGTCTCGGCCGCTTGCTTCAGTCATGCGGAGACGGAGGCGTCGAAGAGCTCAATCAGGTCCCGGCTTATCTGGTACGGCGAGGTTTCGCTGGGGCTGTGGCCGCCGCGGTAGACCGCAATTCGCGCCCCGATCGACTGCGCGAAGTTGCGGTGCAGCGCCAGCGGCCAGAGGTCGTGTTCGCCGACGGCGACAAGCTTCGGAAGCGTCGCGGCGGCCAGGACACGCCGCAGATCCGGTGTGTGCTTCATGAGGCCGATGATGTCAATGACGGAGGCGCGGCGCGTAAACGCGAACCGGCTCTTCACGAACCGCAGCCGTTTGGGCGCCACACGGGCAACGTTCCTGCGGATACCCCAAATCATCAACGCTGTGCCGACCCTGCTGCTGACCCAGCGACTGAACCAGCCGGCCAGGCGCAGGCCGCGGAAACTCTGACCCGGCTCGGGCGGGCAGCTGATCAAGGTCAGGCTGCGGAATTTCTCTGGCCGGTGGGCGAAGGCCAGTTGGACTACGATCGCCGCGAAGGAGTATCCCACGACGTGCACCGCGCCTTCTTCGGCATCCAGCATGGCGAGGAGGTCGTCGCGGAAGAGTTCGTAATCGTAGCGGCGCCGGGGCGGAACGAGGTTTTCCGGCCCGGCCGGGGCGGATTCATACTGCCCGGCGATGTCGCAGCTGAGGACGAAATAGCCGGCCCCTGCGAGCTCGGGCAGCATGAGGATGAAGTCTTCCTTGGAGCCGGTTGCACCCGGGATGAGCACGACCCGCGGGTTCCCGGGATCTCCGGTGGAGATGGTCGCCAGCGTGCCGCTGGGCGCCGCGAACTCACCGCGCACCACGCCTTTCGGGAGTTCGGCCCAGTCGAAGTCGGGCAACGCGGCGTCCCGGCGGGCGGCATCGTCCACCAGTCCCGAACCGAAGCCCTCGGGCTCGGGAAATGGTGTGCCCTCTGCGTTGCGGCCGACAGACACCATAGACCTAACATAGCCCCTTCATCTGCTTAGCCGGCCAGGCTGCCGGCGGCTTTCGCGGGGGAGCGCGGGGCATCCACCTGGCGCACCGTTCCCGCGGATCCGTCCACGGTCACCCTCTGGCCGGTCCGGAGCCGGGTGGTAGCGTCCGGCACGCCCACCACGGCCGGGATGCCGTATTCGCGGGCCACCACTGCGCCGTGCGAGATCACCCCGCCCATCTCCATCACCAGGGCGCCGGCGGTCATGAACAGGGGTGTCCACCCAGGGTCGGTGGAAGGTGCCACGAGGATTTCCCCGGGCTCCAGGTGGGCGCCCACCGGATCCAGGATGACCCGGACCGTTCCGGTGGCGGTACCGGCCGACGCCGGTGTCCCGGCGAGGGCGCCGGAGGCGGGGGACTTGGCCATCACGGCGGCCTCCACGTCCGTGCCGTCGGAGAGCAGCAGCCGGGGAATCCGGCGCCTGCGCAGTTCGACGTCGTAGAGCCGGCGGCGGTCCGCGACGATGCCCTTGAGGTCGGCCCCCCGCAAGCCCACCCGGACCTCGTCGAATTCGAGGAAATACACATCGTCCGCGGCGGCAACCGAACCGGTCCGGGCCAGTTCGGTACCGACCTCTTTGAGCTGGCGGCGCATTTCCGCGAGCGCGAGGACGATGTAGAACTTGGGCAGTTCGCGCAGCCCCGACAACTGCCGGGTCCGGCGCAGGCAGAACTCGACCTGATGCGCCCGGAACCGGCTGCGGGCCCTGGTCCGTTCCACAAGGTCGCGGATCCTGGCCTCGGCATGTTCCTCAGCGCGGGCGAACTGCCGGTCCGGGGCCTGTTCGGGGTCCTCAACGTGGAGGTAGTTCGAGATCATTCCGAAGATATGGTCCGGCTTCTCCGACCACCGCGGCATGCCAAGGTCTATCTCCGCTACGGCGCGGTGGCCGTAGCGGTCCAGGAACCCGTGCACGCCGGTCTGCGCCACCGCGGGCAGCGCGCCGGCCGCGTAGCTGGCAGCCAGTTCCTTCGGAGCGTGGGCCAGGAAAACCTCACGGGATGCGTCATTCGCGCCGATGGAGACGGCCAGTTGCCAGAGCTCAAGGTCCATCTCAGTGGTGACGTTGTTGGGCAGCCCCCGCAACACCGCCTCGAGTTCCCGCGGTTCCGCGATGCCGCGCAGCAGCCTCCGGGCACCCGCCAGCAGGAGGTAGCCAACGGACGGTCCGGGCAGCGTCGCCTGGATCAACCCGTCCACGGTGTTATCCAGGATGCGCTGGGCGTGATCGAGCCGGCCAAAGGTGGTTGCCGGTTCCGGCAGTACGAGCTCCGCTTCGAGGCGATTTCCGTAGTCGAAGGCGCTGCGCAGTTCGGCGGCGGGCCGTACCGCGGCCCGCAGCATGGCTGGAATCAGCCGGACCGTCATGCCCAGGTTGGCCATACGTGCCGCAGTGTTCGCTGCAGCGCCGACCTTCCCGGGCTTCCGCGGGACCGGCGCGCCCGGTACGGCCGGACGGGTTCGCCGGGACGGCCGTGGGCGCACGCCGAACCGCGGGTCATCCAGGAGCGCCGGGAAAACCGCGCCGGACCTCCCGTCCGCCAGCGGGAGCATTCGCAGCAGGTAGCGGCGGCCGTATTTGTTGTGAACCAGGGGCGTCATGTCTATGTACATGCGCAGCCCTGGGTTTACGTACTGCCACGGCCCATTTCGGTTCCTCATGGAGCCCAGCACCGAGAGCCCCATCGGGGTGAGCGGCCGGGTCAGGCCCTGGAGCAGCGTGCCGCACAGGTACACACGGGTTTCAGCCGAGGCCGCCGACTCTGTGCCAAGGGGTTCGGGAGCGGCCGGGTCCGGCAGCGGGTACAACGTGGTGATCGGCCGCGACTGGGTCACCCAGATCTTGCCGGCGGCGTCAATCACCCATTCCATATCCTGGGGTGCGCCGAAGAGCCGCTGGACGGTATCGCCCAGCGCCGTGAGTTCGCGGATCCGGGCGTCGTCCAGGCTCGGCCGCCGCCTGGCCGCGGTCCTTTCCGGGGAGCGGAGCAGGATGCGTCCGGTGGCCGTATCCACGACGAAATGGTCCGGGTTCACGCTGCCGGAGACCACCGCCTGGCCGGGCCCGGCGCTCGCATCGATGACCGTTTCGGTCCGGGTGCCGGTCACCGGATTGGCGGTGAACAGCACGCCGGCGGTGGCGGCAGCGACGACGTCCTGGACGACGACGGCGAGCCCGACGTCGCGGTGGCTGATCGCGTTGGCGCAGCGGTAGGCCACGGCCCGTTCGGTCCAGAGTGAGGCCCAGCAGCGGCGGGCGGACTCGACCACGGCATCGGCTCCGGAAATGTTGAGGAAGGAATCCTGTTGTCCGGCGAAGCTGGCGAAGGGCAGGTCCTCGGCGGTGGCGGAGGACCGTACCGCCACGGCGGCGCCGCTGCCGAGCGCGGCATACGCGGCGCGGAGGGCGGCATCGACGTCGGCGGGAATCGGCGCGGTCACGATCATTTCCCGCGCCTGCCTCGCCAGCTCGCCCAGGTCAGGTCCGTTGTGGTCCGAGACGGCGTGGCCCGGCTGGCCGTCGTTCGGTTCGCCGTCGTTCGGTTCGCCGTCGTTCGGGGATCCGGGCTGCGCGGCGTCCAGGCGGGCCGCCAGTGCGTCCAGTTCGGCCGGGGCGGCCTTCCGGTAGGCGGCCGTGGTGAGGCAGAAGCCGCGCGGCACAGGGAACCCGGCCGCGGTGAGCTTGCCGAGGTTCACGGCCTTGCCGCCGACGAGTTGCAGGGGAGTGGAGCCCAATGCACTGAGATCCACGACGAAGCTTTCCGGCGCCCTGCCCTCTGCAGAACCCATTTTCCTGCTCCCACGTCCTGTCCGCGTATTCAAGCCGCGTATCCAGGCCGCGGCTTGAAGCCGTGGCCGGTTCCCGGTCCTGCGCCCGGTGCGGCACCCCTGCCAAGTGTTGCTGCAGGCCTACTGGCCGGCGTCGGCCTCGCCGGTGTCCTCCCACATGAGATCCAGGTTGCGGAAGACCGGCGGACCGTCGCACAGGGCGGCCATCTTCGCGGCGAATTCGGAGGTCTCGGGCCGGTTGGAGTTCTCCATGGCGGACTCGTAGGAGTCGAATTCAACGATCGTGAGGTAGGTGCCGGGGCGGTCGCGGTCGGCGGTGGCCATGATGCGGCGGAAGGTCGGGGCCGTGGACCCCTCGGTTCTTGACGGGCGGCCGAGTTGTTCGATCTCCTCGATGCGGGACGACTGGAACTCGATGATCTGCACAAACCTGGCCATGACGGCTCCTCGACGGCGGCGGATGCTGATGCGCTTCACGCTAGACCCTCGCCCCTGCCCGTGCAAGGGCGGGGGCAAGCAGTCGCGCGGCCTCCGGCGCCGCCGCCGTCGTGGGTCCTGCTACGGGGTCAGCAGGACCTTGATGGCGCGCCGTTCGTCCATGGCGCGGTAGGCCTCGGGCGCCTCCTCGAGCGGCATGACCGAGTCGAACACCCGGCCCGGATTGATGGTGCCGTCCAGCACGTCGGCCAGCAGTTCCGGAATGTACGTCCGGGCCGGGGCCATGCCGCCGCCGATCGAGATGTTGGTGTCGAACAGGAAGCGCAGCGGGGCTTCGGCCCCGCCGGTGGGGACGCCCACAAAGCCGAGGGCGCCGCCCGGGCGGACGCTGTGCAGCGCCTGTTCCATGGATTCCTTGGTCCCCACACACTCCAGCACCGAGTCGGCCAGAACGCCGCCGAGCAGTTCGCGGACCTTGGCGACACCGTCGTCCCCGCGTTCGGCGACGATGTCCGTGGCCCCGAATTCGCGGGCGATCGCCTGCCGGTCGGCGTGCCGTGACATGGCGATGATCCGCTCCGCGCCGAGGCGCTTGGCGGCCAGCACGCCGCAGAGGCCGACGGCGCCGTCGCCGACCACGACGACCGTCCGGCCGGGCCCGGCCTTGGCGGCGAGGGCCGCGTGGTGGCCGGTGGCCATGACGTCAGAGAGCGTGAGCAGGCTGGCGCGGAGGGCATCGTCGGGATCGGTGACGCCCGGGACCTTGACCAGTGTGGACTCGGCGAGCGGCACGCGGACAGCCTGGCCCTGGCCGCCGTCGATCCCGTGACCGGCGTCATCTTTGCCGCCCCAGCCGGCGAGGCGGTCGCAAGCGACCGTGACGCCGTTGAGGCACTGGGGGCACTCGCCGCAGCTGACCACGAAGGGTGCGATCACGAGGTCGCCCACGGCAAGGTCCTTGACGTCCTCGCCGATGCTTTCCACCGTCCCGATGAACTCGTGTCCGATTGCGGACGGCTTGTGGGTGGGCTTGACCCCGCGGTAGGGCCACAGATCCGAGCCGCAGACGCAGGAGGCGGTGACCTTCACGATGACGTCGGTGGGCCGCTGGAGGGTGGGGTAGTCGCGGTCTTCGACTCGGATGTCGCCGGGACCGTGGATGATGGTGGCGCGCATGGGGGCTCCTCGCATGGTGGTGGGTGGGCTTGGACCGAGTTTAGTCGTCCCTGCGCGGCTGGCCGTTTCGAACCGTGGCCTGCGTCCCGGGCGGAGGGCGGCCGCTACCGCATGCCCTCGCGGCGGATCGCGGTGGCGATCGCCGCGGCCCGGGTTTCCACTCCGAGCTTGGCATAGATGTGCGCCAGGTGCGTTTTCACGGTGGCCTCGGAGATGAACAGCCGCTGGCCCAGCTCACGGTTGCTGAGGCCTTCGATCAGCAGGCTCAGCAGCTCGGCTTCGCGTGGCGTCAGGATTTCGTCCGGGTTCCGCAGCTGCTGGAACAGCCGTGACGCCACCGGGGCGCTCATCACGCTCTTGCCTTGGACCGCCCCCCGGATCGCGGCGAAGATCTCCTCTGGCGCGGCGTCCTTGAGCAGGTAGCCCATGGCGCCGGCGTCAACGGCGCGGACAATGTCAGCGTCCGAATCGTAGGTGGTGAACACCAGGACGGCCTGCCTGCTGTTGCGGCGGCGCAGCTGCTTGATGGCCTCGATGCCGTCCATGCCGGGCCCCATGGCGAGGTCCATCACCACCACGGCGGGACCGAGCTGCTCCATCTGGACCAGCGCCTCCTCGCCGGAGGCCGCCTCGGCCACGACCTGTATATCGGGCTGCGTTCCCAGCAGTGCCCTGAGCCCGCTGCGCACCACCAGATGGTCGTCCACCAGCAGGACGGTAATCGGATTCACTGTTCCTCCGCAGTTGGCAGTTGCGCGGCCACAATGGTTCCTTCGCCGGGGGTGCTTTCCACCGAGAATACGCCGCCCAGCCGTTCCACCCGCTGGCGCATGGCCCGGAGCCCGTAACCTCCCGCGTCCGACGGCGGTGCCAGCGACTGCGGGTCGAAGCCGGCGCCGTCGTCGTAAACATCCAGCGTGACGGCGCCGGGCAGGAAGCCCAGCGTCACCGTGGCGCTGGCCGCCGCTGCGTGGAGTTTGATGTTGGCCGCAGCGCTCTGGACCACGCGAAGCAGCGCGTGCCGGACATCCGCGGGGACTGGGCGCGGCTCGCCCGTGACCAGCAGACGCACGCCTGGGACGTACTGGGACGCCGCCTGAAGCAGGGCATCCGGCAGCGGTGCCGTGTCCAGCCCGGGGGAGGCGAGCTCGTGGACCAGGCTGCGGGTGTCCGCCAGGTTCCGGCGCAGCATTCCGCTGACGTTTTGGACGTCCGCGCGCGCCGCCGGGCTGGGCCATGACCTGTTCGCGGCTTCCAAAAGGAGGAGGCTGCTTGCCAGGCCCTGCGTCACGGTGTCGTGGATTTCGCGGGACACTCTCTCACGCTCCTCGACCGTGCCGGCCCTGCGCTCGCTGGCCGCCAGCCGGCCCTGCGCCAGCGACACCTCGGCGTGCAGCCGGCGCTGTTCGGTGGCGTCGTGCTCGATGCGGTCGTAGATCAGCGTCAGCATGACGCCGACGGCCAGCGGCCCCAGGAGCATGGCAATATCGCTGCCGCCGCTGAGCCGGTACAGCCCCACGGCGGTGGCTGCCGCCGTCGCGCCTCCCGCGAGGTACGCCACGGGGCCGCTGAAGGCGGTCCGGCACAAGAAGAACAGCGCGAACGAGCACCACGCGAAGCTTGGCGCCGCGATCACCAGCACCGCCCAAAGCGCCACCAGGACGAACATCCACACCGCCCACGGCCGGCGCCGCTGCGCGAGTACGGCGATCACGGCGTACAGCGAACACACCGCCGCGGCCAGGGCCAGCACCCACAGGTTGTCCGCCGGGCTGTGCCGCATCACGTAGCGGACCGCCGACGCCACAAGCAGGACGGCAAAACCAAGATGGACGACGGCGTCAATCCGGCCCAGCGGGCCGCTTCCGGCAGCGGTGTTGTGCGGGACGGTGGAGGGGCCCGGCGTGGGGAGGGCTGGTGAAGGGGAGGGCATGGGGTCCGGTTCCGGTGGAGGAGTGCTACCCACCATGCTATGACCAGCGCCGTTACTGGTCTCTCAGCCTTTTGGCTGATACGCCCAGCCCGATGGGGGAGGTTGCGGCAGACTAACGCCCGATGCCCTGCCAGGTCCTAAACGGAAGCATGGATTCGAGGCCCGGGGCACGAATCCGGGCAGTCCCCAGAACCTGATTCCAAGGAGTACTCGTGAAGATGTCCAAGAAAATCGCCGCTTCCGCTGCCGTCGGAGCACTGCTCCTGGCGGGCGGGCTGACGGCTGCAGCCAACGCCGGCACCCCAGCCGGCGCTCCTCCGGCGGCCGCCGCTCCCGCCGCTGTTCCCGCCGTCGACATCCAGCCGGTTCCCGAAACCGTGGTTGCCCAGAACCGGATCAGCGTCGGCGCCTCCGCTGACGCGGTCAAGGCCGCTCTGGCCAAGTGCCAGGTGGACAAGCTGCCGTTCGTCACGGTGGCCCTGGTGGACAGGTTCGGGACAGTGCAGGCCTTGCTCCGCGGCGACAATGCTGCCGAGCACACCATTGAAGCGGCGCAGCAGAAGGCCTATACGGCTGCCGCCTTCGGCACGCCCACCAGCGAACTTGCCAAGCGCATTAACGGCAACGGACCCAGCATCGCGGACCTCCCCGGCACCCTCTTCCTGGCCGGCGGAGTCCCGCTCAAGGTCAACGGGGTCTCCGTGGCCGGGATCGGCGTGGGCGGCGCCCCGGATGGCATGCTGGACGAAGGGTGCGCAACTGCCGGCGCCGAGGCCATCGCTGCCGGGGCCTCGAAGTAGGCGCTGGGTTCATGCAGCGGTGCAGGGCATGGCGGCGGGCACGGCAGGTATCCGTGGCGGTCATCGCAACAACAGTCCTGGCTGCCTGCCTGGCATCCTGCCAACAGGCTTGGGATCCCGGCCCGTTCGCGGCAGCGCCGTCGGCAAGTCCTCCAACGGTCGCGGCAACGCCGCCGGCAAGTCCTCCAACGGTGGCGGCAGCGCCGTCGGCAAGTCCTCCAACGGTCGCGGCAGCGCCGTCGGCAAGTCCACCAACGGCCGCGGCAACGCCGTCCACCGGTCCCGCCTTGTCCCCTGAGGCGCAGGCTGACCTCGACCAGAGGCTGATCCGGGCCGCGAAAGCCAACGATGCCGGCGCTGTAGCGGAGCTAATCCGGGCCGGGGGCAACGTCAACGCCAAGGACGCCCTCCAGGACTCGGCGTTCCTCTACGCAGGTGCAGAGGGTTTCAACGAGGTGCTCCAGCTGACCTTGGCCGCCGGTGCGGACGTGCGGAGCACCAACCGCTTCGGCGGAACGGCGCTGATTCCCGCCAGCGAACACGGGCACGTGGACACCGTAAAGATCCTGATCGCTGCGGGCGTGCCCGTGAACCACGTCAACAGCCTGGGCTGGACGGCCATGCAGGAAGCCGTCCTGCTCAACAATGGCGGGCCACGGCAGCAGGAGGTGGTGCGCCAGCTCCTCGAAGCCGGCGCAGACTCCGGCATCCGTGACCCCCAGGGCCGCACAGCCCTGGAGAACGCGGAACGCCTGGGCTTCGGCGCCATCGCGAAGCTGATCCGGGAGCGGGACCAGCCGCGGTGACGGTGCGGAATTTCCCCACCTTTGCCGCCGGTGGCCGCGCGGCGGCCCGGAACGCGCCGGTCAAGGCGGTCAAAGGTGGGGAGGTTCGGCGGCGCCTTGGTGTCCGTCCCCGGCTAGACGGCTTCGAGCACGCTGACGTAGTTGGCGATGCCCACGCCGCCCATGTTCTGCACCGCGGCCCGGCGCGGGTTGGCCAGCTGCATGGCGCCGGCCGTCCCGGTGAGCTGCATGGCGGCGATGACGTGCTGGGAGACGCCGGTGGCGCCGACGGGGTGGCCCTTGGCCTTGAGCCCGCCGGAGACGTTGACCGGCAGCTTGCCGTCCTTGAAGACCCAGCCTTCCTCGAGCGCCCGGGCCCCCTGGCCGCGTTCGGTCAGTCCCATGGCCTCGTACATCAGCAGTTCGGCGATGGTGAAGCAGTCGTGGACTTCCGCGAAGTCGAGCTCCTCCAGCCCGACGCCGGCCATCCCCAGGGCACGCTGCCAGGAAGCCCGCGTGGCGGCGAATTCGGTCGGGTCCCGGCGCTCGGCCGGGAAGAAGTCGTTCGCCTGGCCGAAGCCGGCGAGCCGGACCGGGGCGGTGACGCCCCCGGTCGGCGCGACGCTGAGGACGACGGCGGCGGCGCCGTCGGACACGGGGGAGCAGTCGGTGCGGCGCAGCGGATCTGCCACCATCGGGTTCTTGTCCGAGACGGTGCGGCAGAACTCCTCGCCGAGGTCCTTGCGGAGCTGGGCGTAGGGGTTGTCGACGCCGTTGCGGTGGTTCTTCGCCGCGATGGTGCCCAGGACGTCGCCGAGGCTGCCAGAGCCGTAGCGCTTCCCGTAGTGCTGCGCGACCTCGGCGAAGAGCCCCGTGAACCCAGTGGTGGAGGCCTTGCCGGCCATGTCGTAGTCCGCACCGAGCAGGGCCGCGCCCACGACGTCGGCCCCGGCCTGCGTCATCTTTTCGGCACCGATCACCAGGACGGTCTTCGCGGTGCCGGCCAGCAGGGACTTGGTGCCCTGCTGGAACGCGGCCGAGCCGGAGGCGCAGGCGTTCTCGACCCGCGTGGAGGGCACGTTGGCCAGCTGGTCCGAGACCTGTAACGCGAGCGAGGACGGGAAGGCCAGCGGCATCATGCCGGAGTTGAACTGGCCGAGGTAGATCTCATCGATCTGGCCGGCCTCGATCCTGGCGTTGCCGATCGCCTCGGTGGCGACCTGCACGATCAGGGACTCGAGGGTGTCGTCGGTCAGCTTGCCGAAGCGGCTGTGGCCCCAGCCGATGAGCAGGACATCCTTGCCGAACTGGTCTTTCAGGCTCATGCGCCTGCCACCTCCACTGTTTCTTCGATCTCAAGGGTTCCTTCGAGCTCCGGGCCGACGCCGAACTCTGCCTCGGTCTTTGCGCGGATCTCCTCCACGGTGACGCCGGGGGCCAGCCGGGTCAGCGTCAGCTGCCGGCCGGCGCCTGTTTCCTGTTCGTCCTTCACCAGGTCGAAGACCGCGAGGTCGCTGATGATGCGGTCCACGCAGCTGAGCCCGGTGAGCGGCAGCGTGCATTCCCTGACTATCTTGGCGGTGCCGTCCTTGGCGTTGTGCTCCGTCAGGACCACGACGCGCGGGGTGCCGGCCACGAGGTCCATGGCGCCTCCCATGCCCTTGACCATCTTGCCGGGGATGGTCCAGTTGGCGAGGTCGCCGGCGCCGGAGACCTGCATGGCGCCGAGGATCGCGACCTTGACGTGGCCGCCGCGGATCATGCCGAAGGACGTCGCGGAGTCGAAGATGCTGCCGCCAGGCAGAACGGTCACGGTCTGCTTGCCGGCGTTGATGAGGTCGGCGTCTTCCTCGCCCTCGTAGGGGAACGGGCCCATGCCGAGCAGCCCGTTCTCGCTCTGCAGGACAACGCGGACGCCGTCGGGCAGGTTGTTGGCCACCAGCGTGGGGATGCCGATGCCAAGGTTGACGTAGTCGCCGTCGTTCAGTTCTTCGGCCGCGATGGCGGCCATTTCATCTCGGGTCCAAGCCATGGTGATTCTCCTGAAAAGGTGTGGGTGGGCGGCGCGCAGGCCGGATTAGACGGTGACGGCGGATGCCGCTTGCGCCGCTTCTGCTTCCGCATCGCGGCGGGGGCGGACGGTGCGCTGTTCGATGTCCTTGACGCGGCCGCTGGCCTGGACCAGGCGCTGGACGAAGACGCCGGGGGTGATGATGTGGTTCGGGTCCAGCTGGCCGGGCTCGACGATCACTTCGGCTTCGGCGACCGTCACTGCGCCGGCCGTAGCCACCACCGGATTGAAGTTCTGGGCGGTGTAGCGGTAGATCAGGTTGCCGTCGGTGTCGGCGGTGTGGGCGTGGACCAGCGCGACGTCGGCCTTGATGGCGCGTTCCAGGACGAAAGTCTCGCCGTCGAACTCCGCCAGCGGCTTGCCTTCGGCGACCAGGGTGCCAACACCGGTCTTCGTGTAGAAGGCCGGGATGCCGGCGCCGCCGGCGCGCAGCCGCTCGGCGAGGGTGCCCTGCGGGGTGAACTCCACCTCCAGCTTGCCGGCGAGGTACTGCTCGGCGAAGAGCTTGTTTTCCCCGACGTAGGACGCGATGACTTTGCGGACCTGGCCGCCTTCGATCAGTATGCCGAGGCCCTTGCCGTCCACGCCCATGTTGTTGGAGACCACCGTCAGGTTCCTCACCCCGGAGTCCCGCACTGCCTCGATCAGGTCAGCGGGGATCCCGCTGAGGCCGAAACCGCCGACGGCGAGCGTCATGCCGTCCCGCAGCACGTCCAGCAAAGCGGCCGCTGCCCCGGATTTCACCTTTGACATTGCATCTCCTCATTGAGCTTTTGAGCCACCTGCGGCCGGGGCCCGGAGCCCGCCGCCGTGATCCACTTTGTGGACTATTCGTCTGAAGAAGGAGCCTATGGTGTGGCGTGGAGCACTGTCAACGCCGAATTTCCGCTTGGGCTGGTGCATTTTTACAGTGTGGACGGTAGGCTGATAGGTGTCCACAATGTGGATTAAATTCCGAGGAATCGCGAGGAAAATGATGAACTCCGTCCCCGTGCAGGGCGCCCAGGTGGTGAGCCGGGTCGCGGCCCTGCTGAGGATCGTGGGCCAGAAGCCGGAAGGCTCCCCGCTGGTGGAGCTGGTGCGTGACTCGGGGCTGACGCGCCCCACGGTGCACCGTCTGCTCAGCTCCCTGGCGGCCGAGGGCCTGCTGGACCAGGATCCGGGCAGCGGCAACTGGGTCCTGGGCCCGGAGATCCTGCTGCTGGGGTCCGTGGCCTCGGCGCGTTTCCCCCTGGAGGACATTGCGAGGCCGAGCCTCCGGCGCCTGGCCGAAGAGACCGGCGAGAGTGCGTTCTTCTCCATCCGCCGCGGCAACGAAACGGTGTGCCTGCTCCGGGAGGAAGGCAGCTTCCCGGTCCGTTCCTTCGTGCTGCATGAAGGCGTGCGGTTTCCGCTCGGGGTTGCCTCCGCCGGCACCGCCATCATGGCTTTCCTGCCGCCAGAAGAGCAGGAGGAACTGCTCGCAAACTGGGCAGCGCACGCCGGCAGTTTTGCGGCTGCGCACACCGAAGCGCGCGTCAGGGAAAACCTCGAAGCGACGCGGCAGGCCGGTTATTCGGTCAACCCGGGGCTGGTCCTGGAAGGCAGTTGGGGGATGGGCGCGGCGGTCTTCAACCAGCGGGGCCGCCCCGCCTGGGCACTGTCCCTCACCGGCATCGAGCCACGCTTCCGGGAAGACCGGCGCCCGCAGCTGGGGCGGCTGCTCATGGACGAGGCCCACCGCATCTCGACGCTGCTGCAGGGTTAGCCAGGCGCCTGACCCTCGCCAAGGGCCTGAATCTCGACGGCGCCGCCCGCCGCTCGATCGCCGCCCGGTGCCTGGCCGCCGCCCGGCCATCGTGGGGCACTTTGACGCGGACACGCCGGCAATTGAGACCGAAACGGTCCACCCAGGGTTCGAAGTGCCCCGGTTCGGCTCAGGCTACCTCGGACGGTTCACCTGGTCTCGAGGCTCTTGCGCAGGCGCCGGTTGTGCCAGAAGCTGGCAGCACAGCTCACAATCGCGTCGAGCCGAAGGAGCGCAGCCTCATGAAAAACATAAAGATCTCTTTCGATCACTATGGCAGCCCGGACCTCGTCACTGTGGGCGAGGAGGAACTGCCGGATCCGGGGGAGAGCGAGGTCCAGGTGGGAATCCGCGCCGCCGCCGTCAATCCGGTGGACTGGAAAGTCGTTGCCGGCTACCTGGATCGGTACCTTCCCCTGGACTTCCCCGCAGTTCCCGGCTGTGAGGCGGCAGGAACGGTGACCGCCGTCGGCCCCGGCGTGACCGGGTTCGAGGTGGGCGACGAGGTCATCTGGAATGGCGTTTCCGGAGGCTACCGCGCCGTGGCCAATCTTCCGGCCAGCCAGCTGACGGCAAAGCCCGCGGGCATCGATTTTGAGCAGGCGGCGTGCGTCGCGATAGCCGGCGGCGCAGCGTATTCGGCGCTGGTCCAGCTTGGCATTGGCGTGGGGGACACGGTCCTCATCCACGGCGCAGCGGGCGGGGTCGGCTCGGCGGCAGTCCAGATCGCGCGGCACCTCGGCGCCCGGGTCATTGGCACCGCGTCAGAGCAGAATCATGACTATTTGCGCGGCCTCGGCGCCGAGCCCGTGGCCTATAGCGAAGGGCTCGTGGAACGCGTCCGCTCCCTGGGCACCATCACCGCCGTCGTGGACACCTATGGCGGCGAGGAGACTACGACAGCGACGGTCCAGTTGCTCGGCGGCCACGGCGCCGCGGTGACCACTGTGCCTGGCAAAGAGGCCAACGCTGCCGGAATTGCGCCGGTCAGGCTGCTGGACGGACGGGTAGCGGAGACGGCCCGGCTGTCCGCCGATGGAAAGCTCCGCTTCAGCATCCAGGAGCGGATTCCCCTCACCGATGCGGCCCGGGCGCTGGGCATCAGCCGCGCAGGCCATGTCCGGGGCAAGCTCGTGCTGATCCCGTAACTGGAACCTCAGCGGGGCTCAGGCTATTTCCACCACGTATCGAAAATCGTCACCGGGACCGTGCGCTTGTGGCGGGTCCGCAGATACATTGCCTCGATCCGTTCGGCCGCGGCATCCGGTACGTCGCGGCCCTCGAGGTAGTCATCGATCGTGTCGTAGCCCAGGCCGAGCTCGTCCTCGTCGGTGCGGCCGGGCTTGCCGTCCAGGAGGTCCGCCGTCGGGATCTTTTCCCAGATCCGGGCCGGCGCCCCGAGTTCGGCCAGCAGCGCGCGGTTCTGGCGCTTGTTGAGGCCGAACAGCGGCAGGATGTCCGCGCCGCCGTCGCCAAACTTGGTGAAGAACCCGGTGACGGATTCGGCGCCGTGGTCCGTGCCGATCACCAGATAGTTGTGCTCGCCGGCCAGGGCGTACTGGGCAATCATCCGGGTCCGGGCCTTGGTGTTGCCCTTGTGGAAATCGGAAATCTCCGTGCCCACCGTCTTCTGGAATTCGTCCTCGAAGCCGTCCACCGCGGCCGAGATGTTGAACATCCATTCGGTCTTGGCGCGCACGAAGTCCAGGGCAGCCTGGGCGTCGTCCTCGTCGTGCTGGACGCCGTAGGGGAGCCGGACGGCCACGAAATTCGCCTCGGTGCCCTCTGCCTCGAGCTCCTCGACCGCCAGCTGGGCCAGCCGGCCGGCCAGGGAGGAGTCCAGGCCGCCCGAGATGCCCAGGACGAAGCCCTTGGTGTGGGTGGCCGTCAGGTATTCCTTGAGGAACGCCACGCGTTTGCGCACCTCCCCGGCAGGGTCGATCCGGGGCTGCACGCCCATTTCTTCGATGATCTTCGCCTGGAGTTCACGCATGACCCTCAGCCTAGCCAGCGCTGTCAACAACGCTCAACTGTGACTGTCAGCTGGGCGCTGCGCACCACCACTGGCGCTGCGCACCACCGTTGGCGCTGCGGAAAACCGTTGGCGCTGCGCACCATACCCTGCGCTGCGCACCACCACTGGCGCTGCGGAGATACCCGTAGCGCAGGGTATTTTGCGCCGCGCCCGCCAGGTTGCGCAGCGGAAACCGCGTACGCCATCACGACGCCTGCCGCGCCGGTCCGGTGGAGCCGCGGACCGTGAGGTGGGTGGGCATCACGGACCGGCTTCGGGTGCCGCCGCCGGCGAGCGGGTTCAGCTGGGCCAGCAGCATGGAGACCGCCACGCGGCCGGCCTGTTCGATTGGGGAGGCCATGGTGGACAGCGGCGGGTTGCAGAAGTCGGCGCCAAAGATGTCGTCGCAGCCCACAATGCTCATGTCCTCGGGGACGCGGATGCCGCGTTCGCGAAGGCGCTGGAGCATGCCGATCGCGATGAGGTCGTTGAACGCAATGCAGGCGGTGACTCCACTGTGTACGGCGGCGTCCGCGGCTGCTGCGCCAGACTGCGTCTTGGGGGCGAAGGGACCCAGCCGGCGCACCTCCACGCCGCGCTCCTCGGCTGCCTCGGACAGCGCAGTCCACCGCCGTTCGCTGGACTGCGACGTCGGCGGGCCAGCCACATAGGCCACGCGGGTGTGTCCCAGCGAGATCAAGTGGTCCAGCGCCTGGCTGGTGGCGGCCGGTGTGTCGATCAGGACCGCGGGAACGCCGGGCACGTCACGGTTGATGGTGACCAGGGGCATCTTCGCCGCCGCGTCCAGCAGGGCTTCGTCGCTGAGCCGGGATGCGGCAACGATGATGCCGTCAGCGCTCTTGCGCAACTGCTCCACGGTGCTGGCCTCCACCTCGTCGGATTCCTCCGTATCCACCAGCAGTTGGGTGTACCCGGCCGCCTTGAGCTGGAGCTGTGTGCCCCTGATGAGGTCGAAGTAGAACGGGTTGGTGATATCCGGAACCAGGACTCCCACTGCGCCCGTGCGGCCGGAACTCAGCGCCTTCGCCTGGCTGTTGGGGGTGTAGTGCAGCTGGGCCGCGGCCGCCTCGATCCGCTGCCGCGTCCTGATGTTGACGCGGTCCGGGGTGGAGAGCGCCCGGGAAACGGTGGAGGCCGCCACGCCGCAGAGAGCGGCAATGTCATGGATGGTGGCCGGACGGTCCACTGCTGCTGGTTGCGTCGTCGCCACGGCGCTCCTCTCTGAACGTGGTGGCCGGGCCGTACGGCCGGGTCGGAAGGGCGGCCCTGTGACTGCCGCCACAGAACCGGTCAGCAAAGAATGTCACAGATTCCCAACAATTGGCAATCGGTTGTCATTTGATTGCGGCACTGACTAAACTGGGTGTACACCATTTGTGAACTGCGTCACCGCGCTGGAGCCGGAAGCTGCCCGCGGCGGCCGCGAAACCCAGGAGATCCGCGTGAGCAACACATCAACCGCAGTCTGGTCGCTTTCAGGCTTCGGCGACGAAATAGATCCGGACCCGGCAGTTCAGGCGGCCGTGCTGCTGGCACTGGGCGCAAGCCACATCGAGGTGCGCAGCGCCTGGGGCACCAATGTCTCCGAGCTTGAGCCCGAACAGGTTGCCCGGCTGAAGGAAATCTTCGATGAGAAGGGCCTCAAGGTCTCGGCTGTGGCCAGCCCCATCGGCAAGGTGGACGTGAGCCTGCCGGTGGAGCATGAACTGGATCGGCTCCGCCAGATCATTTCGGTGGCCAAGGGGCTGGAGACAAAGTACGTTCGCATCTTCTCCTTCTACCGGGCCGAGGGCCGCAGCGCTGAAGATATCCGCGAGGACGTCCTGGTCCGCATGGGCGCCCTCGCGGCGCTCGCCGCGGAATCCGGAGTCGTGCTCCTGCATGAGAATGAAAAGGGCATCTACGGCGATACGCCGCAGCGCGTGCTGGACATCATGGAGTCCGTAAACTCAACCGCACTCCGGATCGCGTGGGACAACGCCAACTTCGTCCAGGTGGGCGTCAAGCCCTACACCGAGGGCTACGCCATGCTGCGCCCCTACCTGGAGTACTTCCAGGTCAAGGACGCGCTCGCCGCCACCGGGGAAGTGGTGCCCTCCGGCGAGGGCGATGGCGAGCTCGACGCCACCATCGCCGCCCTCAAGGCGGACGGGTACGCCGGCTTCGCCTCGCTGGAACCCCATCTGGCCAGCGCCCACGAACTGGGTGGCTTCTCGGGCCCGGTGGCCTTTGGCACCGCGGCGCGCGCCTTCGCCGCGCTGGCCGCCAAGAACCAGATCCAACTCGTCTAATCGAACCCGTATAGCAGGAATGCACCACCACTGAAGAAGCCACCACTAAAGAAGTAGGGAGCTCCGGATGCCAAAGGCGGCAATCATCGGCTGCGGCGACGTGTCGATCGTTCACTTTGAAGCACTTGCAGGAATGGCCGACGCCGAATTGGTGGCGGTCTGTGACACGGATCCGGCGCGCCGCGCCGCGGCGCAGGAGGCTCACGGGGTCCCCGGCTTCGAGGACTACCGCGACATGCTCGAGGCGGCCGACCCGGACGTCGTGCACATCACCACCCCGCATCACGAGCATGCAGCGATCGCCATCGAATGTCTGCGCCGCGGCGTCCACGTGGTGCTGGAAAAGCCCCTGGCGCACACCTTGGCCGAGGGTGAAAGGCTGCTGGCCGCTGCTGCTGAAAGCACGGCGAAAATTGGGCTGTGTTTCCAAAACCGCTACAACGCCCCGGTGCAGGCAATGCGCCGGCTGCTGGACTCCGGCGAACTGGGCAAGGTGCTGGGAGCCTCGGCCACGGTCATGTGGCACCGGCAACCTGATTACTACCTCAGCCGGCCCTGGCGCGGAAGCTGGAGCGAGGGCGGCGGGGGCCTGATGATGAACCAGGCCATCCACACCGTTGACCTGCTGCAGTGGCTGGTGGGCGACGTCGTCGCGCTCGCCGGCAGCGCCTCGACCCATGCGCTCGCAGAAGCCATCGAGGTAGAGGACACGGCGGAGTTTGCCGCGCTCCACAGCAACGGCGCGCGCAGCGTCTTCTACGCCACCCTCGCCAACACCCTCAACGCACCGGTCACCTTGGACATCAGTACCGAGACGGCAATGCTGAGCCTGCGCGGGGACCTTACGGTCACTTACGACGACGGGCGCAGCGAGGTGGTGCGTGAGCGCGCCGTCGGCTCGGGCGGGCGTTCCTACTGGGGTGTTTCGCATGCCCTGCTGATCGCAGATTTCTATGCCGGACTGGCGCAGCCGGGCCCGTTCTGGATTGACGCCKCCGAGGGGGCGAAGTCGCTGCGGATCGTGAAGGAACTTTACCGGCAGTCCTATCCCGGCTCTGAGGAAAAGGTGTCCTAACCGGACGCCTCCCCGCGGCGTTCCCAGCCCGCGTGCGGACTTCTTGTGCGCCACGCGGCTGCCCAGCTACACCACTGCCCCAACTACGCGGCTGCCCAACTGTGCCCGCCGGGGCGCCCCCGCATCAGTGCGTGCGCGCTTCCGGCGCGCCGTCGTGCGGCCCAACCACCCCCGTTCCGCAATAATTCAAAAAGGTGATGACAACCGGTTGCCAGATGTGGCAACCCAACGTACGCTGAACCCACAAGCGGCTCTGTGGCCCAGGCCACAGAGCCGCCGCAAACGTCCCGTGAAACGGACCTCGTCAAGCGATCCAAAGGAGCCAACAATGAAGTTCGGTCTCAAGGCAGCAGCTGCTGCCCTCATCCTCAGCGCGTCCCTCGCGCTCACCGCCTGTGGCGGCGGCGCCTCGGGCGCCAACAACGCTGCCGGCGCCAAAACAACCACGCTGACATTGGGTGCAGTACAGGAAATCCGTTCCTGGGACCCGGCCCAGGCGCACGTAGGACACTTCCTGCAGCCGTACCAGGCAGCATACGATTCCTTGCTGCTGCGGGAACCGGACGGCAAGCTCAGCCCCATGCTGGCCACGGCGTGGAAGTACAACGACGCCAACACCAAGCTCACCGTTGATCTCCGGACTGACGTGACCTTCAGCGACGGGGCCAAGTTCGACGCCGACGCGGCCAAGGCGAACCTGGATCACTTCAAGAAGGCGAATGGCCCGCAGATGGCCCAGCTCACCGCGGTCTCAGGGGTCAGAGTGGTGGATGCTGACACCATCGAGCTCGACCTGACGGCGCCCGATCCCTCGCTGGAGTTCTACCTCAGCCAGGCCGCGGGCCTGATGGGCAGCCCCAAGGCGCTGGGCACTGAAGGCATCAAGACCGAGCCCGTGGGCAGCGGCCCGTATGTCATGGACAAAGCCGCCACCGTCAAAGACTCGCAGTCGGTGTTCACTGCCCGCAAGGATTACTGGAATAAGGACGTTCAGAAGTTCGAGAAGGTCACCTTCAAGATCCTCGTTGACCTGACTGCCAGGACCAATGCCCTGGTTTCCGGACAGGTGGACGCCACGCTGCTGGATCCCAAGACCGGCAAGCAGGCAGAGGGCGCAAAGATGAAACTGGCAGCGACCGAGGTGGACTGGCAGGGCCTGACTCTATTCGACCGCGACGGCGCCAAGAACCCCGGACTGAAGGACGTCCGCGTCCGCCAGGCCATCAACTACGCGTTTGACCGCAAGACGATCCTGGACCAGGTCATGCTGGGTCAAGGCACCCCGACGTCCCAGCCCTTCGGCAAGGCCAGCGGCGCCTGGGTTGAGGAGCTCGAAAACAAGTACCCGTACGATCCGGCCAAGGCCAAAGCACTGTTGAAAGAAGCAGGCTACGAGGCCGGACTGGTACTCCAGGTCCCGAGCGTACCCGGGTTTGAAACGCAGCTGGCAGTGATCAAGCAGCAGTTGGCTGACGTCGGGGTCACCCTCGAAGTGGGCTCCGCCATCACGAACACCTACACCACCGATGTCGCAGCCCAGAAGTTCACCAGCATGTACTTCTCACTCTTCCAGGGTGAGCCGTGGGTGGCCATCAACCAGATCATCTCCACCAAGGCGCTCTACAACCCCTTCAAGACCACCACACCCGAACTCCAGGCCAAGATCGATGCCGTCCAGAACGGCGGCAAGGATGCTGGCAAGCTGGCCCAGGAAGTCAACAAGTACGTGGTGGAGCAGGCATGGTTCGCACCGCTGTTCCGTGTGAACCAGATGTACTACCACAACGCCAAGATCGACGTCACGCCGCAGATCCAGATGGCCGTTCCCTCGATCTACAACTACTCACCCGCCAAGTAGTACGGGCCAGGTAACCACTTAAAACCGGCGCAGGTCCGGCAGCCCGACCACCACAAGCGGCGGGCTGCCGGATCCAGCAGCCACACCATGCCAGTTCAATGGAGCCAGCAATGACCAGATTCATCCTCAAACGCCTCGGCAGCGGCCTAGTGGTCCTGTTCGCCGTCTCGGTCCTTACTTTTTTCCTGCTTTACATATCGAGCGGCAGCATTGCCCGGAACATCCTGGGAGACCAGGCAACACCGGAGCAACTGGCCGTAAAGGAAGCGGAGCTGGGGCTGGATCAGCCCATCGCCGCGCGCTACTTCAGCTGGCTCACGGACGCCCTGGGCGGAAACCTGGGCACATCCTGGTTCACTTCTGAACCAGTGGCCAGCTCTCTCGCTACCCGCATCCCCGTCACCATGACAATGGTGTTCGCGGCCATGATCCTCATCGCCATCATCGCTACCCTGATCGGCGTTGCCGCCGCGGTGAAGCGCGGCTGGGTGGACCGGGTGGTTCAGATCGGCGCCATTGTCGGCGACTCCATTCCAGGCTTCGTCATCGGCATCATCCTGGTGACCATCCTCGCCATCCAGCTGGGCATATTCCCCGCCACCAGCACCATTTCCCCGGGCGAACCTGCGTCCGCTTGGGTGCTGTCCCTGACGCTTCCGGTGATCGCCCTGCTGATAAACGGAGTCACCGGCGGTGCGCAACAGATCCGCAGTGCCGTCATCAAGCAGCTCGAACGCGATTACGTTCGCACCTTGCGCAGCCGCGGGATAGGTGAGCGCGAGGTCCTGTTCAGGCATGTCCTGCGCAGCGCTGCTCCAGCCGGACTCACTGTGCTCAGCCTGCAACTGATCGGCATGCTGGGCGGAGTGGTCATCATCGAGCAGATCTTTGCCCTTCCCGGCATGGGCCCGCTCGCCGTTGCTGCCACCGGCCAGAGCGATCAGCCAGTGGTGATGGGCGTCGTCATGTACACCGTCGCCGTTGTTATTTTGGTCAACCTCATCGTTGACCTCCTCAACGGCTGGCTCAACCCGAAGGTGCGTGCCTCGTGACCGAGTCCGTCGAAACCACAGCCCTGACGCCCGTTCCCGGCGCGACCGGCCAGACCGGCACCGTAGTCCGTTCCACGGTTCTCAAACGGCTCTTCAAGAATCCTCTCGGCATCATCGCCCTCGTCATCCTGCTGGGGATGGCACTGCTGGCTTTGTTCGCGGATGTTCTGGCCCCGTTCGACGAGAATTTCGCCAACATCTCCAAAACCCTGGCCAGCCCCGACTCTGTAAACCTCCTGGGTACGGACAGCTCCGGGCGCGACGTCTGGAGCCGGCTGCTGTTCGGCGCGCAGCTAACGCTCCTCTCCGCGCTGCTTTGCGCCGCCGTCGCCATCGGGATCGGTCTTCCCGCCGGCCTGATCGCGGGCTACTACGCCGGCAAATTCGAGGCCGTTTCCAACTGGATTGTCAGCATCCTCATGAGCCTTCCGGGCCTGATTGTGCTGCTGACCATCCGCGCGGCCTTCGGCCCCTCGGTGTGGATTGCCATGATCGCGTTCGGCGTCCTGATCAGCCCGTCCTACTTCCGCCTGACGCGGTCAGCGGTGCAGTCGGTCCGCAACGAGCTCTACGTGGATGCAGCCCGGGTGTCCGGGCTCTCAGACCTGAGGATCATCACCCGCCACATCTTTTCCGTAGTGCGGGCCCCGATCATTATCCAGACGGCGGCGATTGCCGGTGTGGCCATTGCGATCCAGTCCGGGCTCGAGTTCCTTGGACTGGGGGATCCGGCCAAGGCAACCTGGGGTGTGATGCTCAGCGAGGGATTCAAGAACGTCTACCTCACGCCGACGCTGCTTTTCTGGCCTGCGTTTGCCATGGCGCTGACCATCGGCGGCCTGGTCCTGCTGGGCAACGCCATCCGCGACGCCCTCGAAGACGGCGAAAAGATCAAGCATCGCCGCACCAGGACCCCGGGCACCGACCCGGTCACCGGCCGGCGCCCGACGGCGGCGCCCGCCGCCGTGCGCCCGTCACGGAAGTCCGTGCCCGCCGTCGACCCCGGAACGGAGCACCACCTCGTGAAGGTGACCAATCTCGGCGTCGGCTATCCCCAGGCGGACGGTTCCATCAAGAAGGTTGTTGACGACGTCTCCTTCCACGTGGACCGCGGCGAGATCCTGGGCATCGTAGGCGAATCCGGCTCGGGCAAGTCCCAGACCGCCTTCTCCATCCTTGGGCTGCTGCCGGATAACGCCCGCATTGTGGGCGGCTCCATCCAGTTCGACGGCAGCTACACCGTGGCCCCGGGCGAGGAACGCGTCAGCCAGGAGCGCCTGTCCAAACTGCGCGGCAAGCGGATTTCCTACATTCCGCAGGAGCCCATGAGCAACCTGGATCCCGCCTTCACCATCGGCTACCAGCTGGTCACACCCATGGTGCGTGTCCTCGGAATATCCAAAGCCGAGGCCAGGAAACGGGCGCTGAAACTGCTCACCGACGTCGGAATCGTCAACCCGGAACGGACCTTCAACGCCTACCCGCACGAAGTCTCCGGCGGCATGGCCCAGCGGGTGCTGATCGCCGGAGCCATCAGCTGCGAGCCGGCCCTGGTGATCGCCGACGAGCCCACCACGGCCTTGGACGTCACCGTGCAGGCGGACGTGCTGGACCTGCTGCGGGAGCTCCAGCAGCGCCTGAACATCGGCGTCATCCTGGTGACCCACAACTTCGGGGTGGTGGCGGACCTCTGCGACCGTGTGGCCGTCATGCAGAACGGCCGGCTCGTGGAGGAAGGACCCGTCCGCGACATCCTCCGCAATCCGCAAGAACCCTACACACAGACACTTTTGGCGTCGATGCTTGAAGGCAAGGAACCCATGTCCACGCTCGTATCCCCCTTGCAAAAGGAGCCAGTCGCATGAGCACCACCAAAAGCGCGCCGCTGCTCACCGTGGACCAGCTGGTGGTGGAGTACCCCAGCAAGAAGTTCCGGGCAAAGCCCTTCCGAGCCCTGACGGACATCAACATCACCATCGGCCGCGGCGAAACCCTCGGCCTGGTGGGGGAGTCCGGTTCCGGCAAGACCACCCTGGGCCGCGCCATCCTGGGGCTGGCACCGGTGACCGGCGGGAAGATCAGCTTCGACGGCAAGGACATCAGTCACGCCACCCGCAAGGACCGGCGGGTCCTGAGCCGGGACCTGCAGGTGGTTTTCCAGGATCCGTACACCTCGCTGAACCCCGCACTGGAGATCGGTGACATCCTCGCCGAGCCACTGGGCGTGCAGGGCATGGAAGCCGCGGCGGCCAAAAAGCGTGTGAAGGAACTGCTGGACCAGGTGGGCCTGCCCTCTGACGCCATCAACCGGTTGCCGCGCGAATTCAGTGGCGGGCAGCGCCAGCGCGTGGCGATCGCCCGCGCCCTTGCCCTCTCGCCCAAGCTGATCGTCTGCGACGAGCCGGTCAGCGCGTTGGACCTTTCCACCCAGGCCCGCGTACTGGACCTGTTCCTGCAGATCCAGAAGGACACCGGCGTTTCCTACCTCTTCGTCTCCCACGACCTCGACGTCGTCAGGCACATCAGCCACCGCGTCGCTGTGATGTACCACGGGGAGATCGTCGAGCAAGGCCCGGCCGATATCGTTACCCGCGACCCTGAACACCCCTACACGCAGCGGCTCCTGCTGGCGTCCCCAGTACCCGATCCGGACCGGCAGGAACAGCGCCGGGCGGACCGGCATCGGCTGCTCGAATCGCAGCGGATGCAGCACGAACAAGCGGGCGTCCTCGCCTGAGGACACCTGCGGCGTCAGATAGAACAGGCCGGCGTCGTCGCCAGAATCTGGCGGCAGCACCCAACCGGCAACGAGGGCCCTTGCGGGTCCGGAACACCACGGAGGAATACAGTGGCCAAAATTGGCGTACAAGCGATGATGCTGCGAGACAGCTTCGCCGAAGTGGGGGCGTTCGAGACGCTCCGCAAGGTCAGTGCGATCGGTTACAACGCCGTCGAGATCTCCCAGATCCCGATGACCCCGGAGAACGTCGCCGAACTGGACCGTTCCCGCAGCGAACTGGGCATGGACATTGCAGCTTTGTCCGTGGCCATGGAGACCCCCAAGGGCCGCCCCGGAGATTCGCTGAAGGACCACTTCGACAAGATCGTGGAGGACGCGAAGCGCCTGGACACGACGCTGCTGCGGATCGGCATGCTGCCGTTCCCGGCGATGAAGTCGATCGGCGCGGTCATTGACTTCGCCAAACAGGCCAACGAATATGCCGAACGCCTACAGGAGCAGGGCCTGGGCCTGTACTACCACAACCACCACATCGAGTTCGCGAAGTTTGACGGCAAGTACATGCTGGACATCATTGCCGAGAACTCCCCGGCCATGGGCATGGAAATCGATGTCCACTGGGTACAGCGCGGTGGCCTCGACCCCGTCCGTACCCTGGAAAAGTACGCCGGCAGCACTGCCATGGTTCACCTGAAGGACTACCGGATCGGCCAGCTCCCCGAGAGCGCCTTCGGGCTGCTGGAAACCGGGGACTTCAAGGGCTTCATGACCGAGTTCAAGGACGTGGTCCAGTTCGCCGAGGTGGGCGAAGGCAACCTGGACTTCCCCGCCATCATCCCCGCCGCCCAGGCCGCCGGCGCCCGGTACCTGCTCGTGGAGCAGGACGAACTTTACGGGCGCACGGTGTGGGACGCGCTGCAGACCTCCTACACCAACCTCGTGGCCATGGGCCACTCGAACCTTTTCTAGACAGGGAGAATCACCACATGAGTAAGAAAGTACGCCTTGGCATCATCGGCCTGGGCCAGCAGGGCGGCGCCTATGCCCAGTTCATCACCGACGGGCTGGTCCCGAACATGGTGATCGGCGCCATCTGCGACACCGACCCCGCGAAGCAGGAACTGGCCGCCTCCCGGTACCCCGACGCACCCTTCTACGAGGACTACATCGCCATGCTGGAAAGCGGCGACGTCGACGCCGTCGTCACCTGCGTGCCGCACTTCCTGCACCCGGAGATGGGCATCGAGACCCTCAAGCGCAACATCCACGCCCTCGTGGAGAAGCCGGCCGGCGTGTACACCAAGCAGGTCCAGGAGCTCAACGAGTTCGCTGCCAGCAAGCCCGAGCTGTCCTTCGCCATCATGTTCAACCAGCGCAACAACCCGCTCTACCAGAAGCTCAAGGAGATCGTCGACAACGGCGAGATCGGCAGCATCCGCCGCACCAACTGGATCATCACCAACTGGTGGCGCCCGCAGGGTTACTACAACTCCAGCGAATGGCGCGCCACCTGGGGCGGCGAGGGCGGCGGCGTGCTGGTCAACCAGGCACCGCACCAGCTGGACCTGTGGCAGTGGATCTGCGGCGTACCGAAGTCCGTCTACTCCAAGGTTGCCTACGGCTTCCGCCGCGACATCGCCGTGGAAGACGAAGTCACCGCCGTGGTGGACTACGGCAACGGCGCCACGGGCGTCTTCGTCACCGCGACGCACGACCTCGTGGGGACCGACCGCTTCGAGATCCTGGGCGACCAGGGCAAGATCGTGGTCGAAAACAGCAAGACCGCCACCGTTACCCGCCTGACGAAGCCCGAGCGTGAACTCAGCGACGGCATGGGCCTGGACGATGTCCGCAAGCTCTTCATGGGCGAGCTGAATCCCGAGGAGTACTACACCACCGAGGTCATCGAGTTCGAGTCCGCCTGGGGGGCGCAGCACTCCGGTGTCCTGGCGAACTTCGCCGCCAACATCCTGGACGGCACACCGCTGCTGGCCCCGGGTTCGGACGGCATCAAGGGTGTCCGCCTGGCCAACGCCATCCACCTCTCCAGCTGGCGGGGCACGGAGGTGGGGCTGGACTTCGACGAGGACGAGTTCCTCGCCGAGCTGAACAAACGCATCGCAGACGAAGGCAAGTTCCCCGAGCGCCCCTAGCCCACCCAACTGAGTCGCAGATGGGGCCGTTTTGTGCGCTCAAAACGGCCCCCGCTGCGAGCTAGTTGGGTTGTTTCCTCGTTAGGATGGGG